>CAWFCM010000026.1:0-23917 GCA_963814215.1 uncultured Alphaproteobacteria bacterium
TATACCAGCCTTCAAAATGATTGACCGATGGCTGCCCAATCGCGGGTTGCGATTGAGGCGATGCGACCGACCTCGGCGAGGAGCCTGAGCCAAGCGTCCTGACAGGCGTCGAGAATGTCGGTGTAGGTCTGGAACACGCGGTTCGAGAGATAGGTCTGGCGCAGGTATTGCCAGATGTTTTCGGCGGAGTTGAGTTCCGGACATGCGGGCGGTAGCAGCACCAGAGTGAGATTGTTCGGAACTTTAAGCTTGCCGGTGGTGTGCCAGCCGGCCTTGTCGAGAATGATCAGCGCATGCGCGCCACGCGCGACCGCACGGCCGATCTCGTCGATGTGCTTCTGCATGGCGTCGGTGTCGGCGTTCGGCATGATGAGGGCGACGCCGGTATCGCGAGCGGGACAAACCGCGCCGAACAGATAGGCATTCTCGTAGCGCTGGTCCTTCGGCTGGCGCGGCCTGGTTCCCTTCTTGGCCCACTGATAGACGAGGCCGTTCTTCTGTCCGACGCGCATCTCATCCTGGAACCACACCTCGATCGGAGTGGCCGGCGCAAGCTGCTTCAGCGCCTCGGCGACAGTGGCGGGGAAGTTTTTTTAAATGTCGCGATCGCCTGCGCATCTTGCGCAGGGTGCCGGGGTCGGGCGCTGATGTGTGAATAGCCGAGCTGCTTGAGAACGCGCCCCAGGCTCACTTCGGAGAGATCAACCGCGAAGCGCTCCCCCAGAACGCGCTTCAAGTCCACGCAGCGCCAGCGCGCGACCCCATCTTTCTCCGGATCGGGACCGGCCTCCACGAGCTGCTGCAATTCCTCTTTCTGCTCAGCCGAAAGTTTCGAAGGGCGGCCAGTCGGCTTGATGTTGATCAGCCCCTCGGGGCCCCGCTCATTGAAGCGATGCACCCAGTCCCGAAGCGTCTGCCGATCCATGCCACCGATGCGGGCCGCCTCCTCGCGATCCATCCCGTCGTAAACTGCCGCCAGTGCAAGCAGTCGTCGCGCCTGATCGGCGTCCTTCGCCTTCACCGCAAGACCGCGCAAGTCAGCCGCATCAAAATCATCCCGAAGGGCAATCGCTGCGCTCATCTCCATCCTCCCGAATCAGACGTTCAGGTGGAAATGAATCACACGCACCCCTCGCCAACAACAAAGAGTCATACCTTCCGAAGGTTGGTATAAGATGGCCTCTTCGAGATGGCCCAGACCGGCTTGCGCTTGATCTCTCGCCGATTGCATCCTGAAACCTCCGAGCATGCCCGTGACAACCAAACACGAATTCACTTATGACATAAAACTTGTCGCCGTCATTCGCGTTTCCGCTGAAAGTAAAGCGCAAGCGGAAGGTCTTATTGCCGATGCACTGGACCATGCAAGTCTCGTCCTTGAACGCCCTCACGACGACGCAAATTCAATTACGAATTCAATGATCTTTGTCGATGACGAAACAGGTCCGTATCTCGTTGAGATTGACGGAGTGCCAGTCGATTTCTAAGCGCCTACGACAGATTGTCATTTCAAAGTCGCACTGCAGACAGCGCCAAGCCAAACCCTACACATCCACCTTCAGCGCGGCGATGAACGCCTCCTGCGGGATGTCCACCTTGCCGAACTGGCGCATGCGCTTCTTGCCCTTCTTCTGCTTTTCCAGAAGCTTGCGCTTGCGCGTCACGTCGCCGCCGTAGCACTTCGCGGTAACGTCCTTGCGGAAGGCGCGCACCGTCTCGCGGGCGATGATCTTGCCGCCGATCGCGGCCTGGATCGGGATCTGGAACATGTGCGAAGGGATCAGCTCCTTCAGCTTCTCCACCATGGCGCGGCCGCGCGCCTCGGCGCGCGTCTTGTGCACCAGCATGGAAAGCGCGTCGACCGGCTCTTCGTTGACCAGGATCGACATCTTCACCAGGTCGGCCGGCTTGTAGTCGGTGAGGTGATAGTCGAACGAGGCGTAGCCGCGCGACACCGACTTGAGCCGGTCGTAGAAGTCGAACACCACCTCGTTGAGCGGCAGGGCGTATTTCACCATAGCGCGGCTACCGACATAGGTCAGCTCGATCTGCGCGCCGCGGCGATCCTGGCACAGCTTGAGCACCGCGCCGAGATATTCGTCCGGCGTCAGGATGGTCGCCTCGATCCACGGCTCCTGGATTTCGAGAATTTGCATCGGCTCCGGCATGTCGACCGGGTTGTGGATCTCGATCTCGTTGCCTTTGCGAAGGCTCATCTTGTAGATGACCGACGGCGCTGTCGCGATCAGGTCGAGATTGAACTCGCGCTCCAGCCGCTCCTGGATGATTTCGAGGTGAAGCAGTCCCAGGAAACCGCAGCGGAAGCCGAAGCCGAGCGCCGCGCTGGTTTCCATCTCGAACGAGAAGCTGGCGTCGTTGAGCCGCAGCTTGCCCATCGCCGCGCGCAGGTCTTCGAACTGCGCGGCATCGACCGGAAACAGTCCGCAGAATACCACCGGAATGGCGGGCTGGAAGCCGGGCAGCGCTTCGGCCACCGGCTTCTTCTCGTCGGTGATGGTGTCGCCGACGCGGGTGTCGGCCACCTCCTTGATCGAGGCGGTCAACATGCCGATCTCGCCAGGCCCGAGCTCGTCGACCAGGGTGAGCTTGGGCGTGAACACGCCGACGCGGTCAACCTCGTAGGCTGCGTCGGTGCCCATCATCTTGATGCGTTGGCCCTTCGCCAGCTTGCCGTCGACGATGCGAACCAGCACGACCACGCCGAGATAGCTGTCGTACCAGCTGTCGACCAGCAGCGCCTTGAGTGTGGCGTTGCGGTCACCTTTGGGCGGCGGCAGCCGGGTGACGATGGCTTCCAGCACCTCGGGAATGCCGAGGCCGGTCTTGGCCGAAATCAAGAGCGCATTGGAAGCGTCGAGGCCGATCACGTCCTCGATCTGCTTCCTCACCGCATCGGGCTCGGCGGCCGGCAGGTCGACCTTGTTGAGCACCGGCACGATCTCGTGGCCGGCGTCGATCGCGTGATAGACGTTGGCCAGCGTCTGCGCCTCGACGCCCTGGCTGGCGTCCACCACCAGCAGCGAGCCCTCGACCGCGGCGAGCGAGCGGTTCACCTCATAGGCGAAGTCGACGTGACCGGGCGTGTCGATCAGATTGAGGATGTAGTCTTTGCCGTCCTTGGCGTGGTACTTGAGGCGCACGGTCTGCGCCTTGATGGTGATGCCGCGCTCGCGCTCGATATCCATCGAATCGAGCACCTGCTCGACCATCTCGCGCTGCTCCAGGCCGCCGGTGAGCTGGATCAGCCGGTCGGCCAGCGTCGACTTGCCGTGGTCGATGTGCGCAACGATGGAAAAGTTGCGGATGTTGTCGATGGCGGAGGCCGTCATGCGCGGCAGATAACACCGCTGTTGCGCTGCGGCAAGCATGCCGCGGCGGCTGTCGGCTATTCCATCAATCCCTTGGCTTTCGCCGCCAAATCTTTGGGTGTCCCCAGCACCTTCTCGACGATTCGTTGCATCGGCTCGCCGAGCACCGGGTTGATCTCGAAGTTGAGGGCCTTGGCCTCCGCCAGGAACTCCGGGTCTTTCATGGTTGCGGCATAGGCGGCGCGCAGCGCCGCGACGCGCTCCGCAGGCGCCGTGTTGGTGGCGAGCGGCCGGCCGAGTTGCGTTCCCGACACCACCAGTTCGATGAGCGCCCGCTCCTGCGGATTGCGGGCGGCCTCCTCGACCGACGGCGCATCGAGATCCGCCGCGCGCGGGCCGGCCTGCGCGATCACATTGATCTTCTTCTCCTTGAGCCAGGCTGCCTTGGTCGCTTTCCAGCTCGACCAGGTGTTGTTGCGCGCCTCGACCTCGCCGCGCTCCATCGCGAGATTGATCTCGTTGCCGCCGGGATAGCCGGTGACGATCTTGAACTTGGTGCCGAGCAGCTCGTTCATCATCTGCGGATAGATGAAGGTGATGGCGCCGCGCGCCGAAGCGCCAGCCACGACCTCGCGCTTGCGGGCGTCGTCGATGCTCCTGACGCCGGCGGTGTGCCAAACCGCCAGTGTCTCGTTGACCGGCGCGATGGTGCCGATCCATTGCATCTTGCCGGCGTCGAACTGCACGCCGGACGCGCCGACCGCTTGCATCGCCGGGAATGCGTTGGCGATCATGCCGATATAGGTGCCGTCCTTCGCCGCGACATTGTAGAGATAGTTGATCATACGCAGCCCGCCGGCGCCGGTCATGTTCTGCGCCACCACGCTCGGATTGCCGGGAATGTGCTTGCCGATGTGTCGTGCGACCAGCCGCGCCTGGATGTCGTATTCGCCGCCGACACCGACGCCGATCAGCACGTTGACGGTCTTGCCGCGGTAGAAATCCGCGATGGCGTCGGATTGCGCCTTAGCGTTTGATGAACTGAACAAGCCAATCGAGAGCAATAGACACGCCGTCATTCCGGGGCCGGCCGAAGGCCGGAACCCGGAATCCATAACCACCGCTGCGGAGTATGAATTCCGGGTCTGCGCCATAGCGCGTCGAAGACGCGCGTAAACGCGCTTATGGCGCATCCCGGAATGACGGCAGATAGTGTGCCGATGCTTCATCAATCGCCCTTTGCCCATTTCATCTGCTTGTAATCGAATCCGGTCTCGATCGTCGGCTTGACGATAGCAAAGAAAGGCGACACGTCGAAATCGCGCGGGGCGTAGAGCGAGTGATGGCGGATATGCATGATCTCGCGGCGGCTTTCGTCGTCCACCCGGCCGACGTCCGGCAGGATCGGATATCCCACCGATTCGAAGGCCTGCGCGATCAAGCTTGAGCAAATCGCGCGCGTCGGCTCGCCGGAGCCGAGGGCGATCATGCGCCGCCGCCAGCTCGCCGGCACCGGCGGCTGCGGCAAGAAGTAGCGCATCAGGTCGATGATGTTCTTCAGGTCATAGTCGTAGCCGATGCGCTCGATCACGTACTTGACGACCTTGCTACGGTCCTCCGCGGTGAGGCCGACCGGACGGCAGATGCGCGTGTTGAAGGTCGCGTACTTCGACAGTGGTGAGGCGATCACGCCCTTGCCGAGCTCGGCCTCCACCAGCACCAGCGGCTCGCCGTCGTCGCTTTCGCCGAGCTTCGCCCCGAGTCCCACATAGAAAGCGGCGTGCGACCAAGTCGATTGAGTGAGGTAGCGGATCGCGGAATTGACCTTCGAGCGGGCGCCTTCGACCAGCAGGACATCGCCCGGCCGGATCGTCATGGCGACGAGCTCGGGCCGCGCGGCGGCGTATGGCTCGTAGCCGCTGGTGGGTCTGACAAGACGGCGCGCGACGTGCTCGCCAATCCAGTCGAGAAACCTGATTGTAGTCGCCGACATGCCCCAACGCCCTGGCGCGTGATCCCGAAAAGTGGAAACCGGTTTTGGACAAGATCACGCGCTGCACAACAAGAACGGCGGCGCCGAAGCGCCGCCGCCTCATGCCATGACGATATGGCCGGGCCGGGCCGGCAGCAATATCAGTAGCGATAGTGATCCGCCTTGAACGGGCCTTCCTTCGGCACGCCGATATAGGACGCCTGATCGGGCCGCAGCTCGGTCAGCTTCACGCCGATCTTGGCGAGGTGCAGCCGCGCGACCTTCTCGTCCAGCGACTTCGGCAGCACATAGACCTTCTTCTCGTACTTGCTGTTCTTGGTGTTGGCGAACAGCTCGATCTGCGCCAGCGTCTGGTTGGTGAACGACGCCGACATCACGAACGAAGGATGGCCCATAGCGTTGCCGAGATTCACCAGGCGGCCTTCCGACAGCATGATGATGCGGTGACCGTCCGGGAACTCGATCTCGTCCACCTGCGGCTTGATGTTGTTCCACTTCAGGTTCTTCAGCGAGGCGATCTGGATCTCGTTGTCGAAGTGGCCGATGTTGCAGACGATGGCGCGGTCCTTCATTTTCCGCATGTGGTCGAGCGTGATGATATCCTTGTTGCCCGTCGCGGTGACGAAGATGTCGGCCACCGGCGCGGCATCTTCCATCGTCACGACCTGATAGCCTTCCATCGCCGCCTGCAGCGCGCAGATCGGATCGATCTCCGAGACCATCACCCGGCAGCCGGCCTGGCGCAGCGAAGCGGCCGAACCCTTGCCGACGTCGCCAAAGCCCGCGACCATCGCGACCTTGCCGGACATCATGACGTCGGTGCCACGGCGGATGCCGTCGACCAGCGATTCACGGCAGCCGTAGAGATTGTCGAACTTCGACTTGGTGACCGAGTCGTTGACGTTGATCGCGGGCCAGAGCAGCGTGCCGGCCTTCTGCATGTCGTAAAGGCGGTGCACGCCGGTCGTGGTCTCTTCCGAGACGCCCTTGATGCTCTTGGCGATCTCGGCGAAGTAGCCCTTCGGCTTTTCCTTGAGCTGCTTCTTGAGCAGCGCGAAGAACACTTCTTCTTCCTCGGAGCCCGGCTTGTCGAGGAACGTGGTGTCGCCGCTCTCGGCACGCACGCCGAGATGGACGTACATGGTAGCGTCGCCGCCGTCATCGAGAATCATGTTCGGGTAGCCGCCGCCGTGCCAGTCGAACAGCTTGGCGGTGTAGTCCCAGTAGTCCTTCAGGCTCTCGCCTTTGATCGCGAACACCGGCACGCCGGCCGCCGCGATCGCGGCCGCCGCGTGATCCTGCGTCGAATAGATGTTGCACGAGACCCACCGCACGTCGGCGCCGAGCGCGGTGAGCGTCTCGATCAGCACGCCGGTCTGGATCGTCATGTGCAGCGAGCCGGCGATGCGCGCGCCCTTCAGCGGCTGCTTCGGCCCGTATTCCTCGCGCGTCGCCATCAGGCCGGGCATTTCGGTCTCGGCGAGCGAGAGTTCCTTGCGGCCGAATTCGGCGAGTCCGATATCCTTGACGGCATACTCTTTCGCGACAGCCATGACGTTCCTTGCTGGTTGGAAATGAATCGGCGCGCGGGAAACCCCGCGCCTTCGCCGGTGGCTATAGCAGGGCGAAACCGAGGGCGCAACGAGGATATAAAGAAATCTTTATGTCTTTGGATTGATCTGAAACTGCGCCAGCGACGAGGCGTTGCCCGGTATGGCGCGGACATCAGACCAGGACGATGCAGGCCCGCCGGTCATCAGCCTCACCGTGTTGCGCGAGGCGGAAAATACCTGCCGGCGCTGCCCGCTCTACAAGAACGCGACCCAGGCTGTGCCGGGCGAAGGCCCGCGCCGCGCAGCCCTGATGCTGGTCGGTGAGCAGCCGGGCAACAAGGAAGACCTTGCCGGCCAGCAGTTTGTCGGTCCGGCCGGTCGGCTGCTTGACCGCGCGCTGGAAGAAGCGGAAATTCCGCGATCCGAAACCTTCGTCACCAACGCGGTCAAGCACTTCAAGCACGAGATGCGTGGCAAGCGGCGCCTGCACAAGCGCCCGAACGCCTACGAGATCGACCGCTGCCGCTGGTGGCTGACGCAGGAACGCGCGATCGTCCGGCCACAGGCGATCGTCGCGCTGGGCGCGACGGCGGCGCGTAGCCTGTTCGGTCGGCGGGTTCGCGATCGGCAAGTCGCGAGGACACGAGTTAACAACGAAAGACGGCATGGCGGTTTTCGTCACAATCCATCCCTCGATGCTGCTGCGTATCCGAGAGCAGCCCGACAGAGAAAGAGAATATCAGACGTTTGTCGGCGATCTGCAGCGTTCTGCGGCTTATCTGCGCAAGCACAAAGCCGCGGCATAGCGGCTAGTCTTCCTCGCCGAAGCCGCATTCAACCAATTTGGTCAGTGCGGCGATAACCGCGCCGGCCTCGCTGCCGGTCGCTTCAACCTTGATGGTGGTGCCGGTCGCCGCCGCCAACATCATCAAGCCCATGATGGACGTGCCGCCGACTGTTTCGCCGCCGCGCGTGACCTTCACGTTGGCATTGAATCTCTCGACCGCCTGCACGAACTTGGCGGAGGCCCGCGCGTGGAGGCCCTTCTTGTTGACGATTTTGAGAACCGCGGTCGCCGTCTCTTCTATCGGCCAACCTTCTTCCTGCGGATCGTCTTCGCGATCGCCCGCGCTCATTTCCCGGCGAGCACCCGGCTGGCAATCGTGACGTACTTGCGGCCCGCGGCCTGCGCGGCGGCCACCGCCTCCTCAAGCGGGCATTCCTCGCGGACTTTGGCGAGCTTGACCAGCATCGGCATGTTGATGCCGGCCAGTACCTCCACCTTCGGCTGCCCCATGCAGGAGATCGCCAGGTTCGAGGGTGTGCCGCCGAACATGTCGGTGAGAATGGCAACGCCTTCGCCGCTGTCGACGCGCTTCACCGCCGCGAGAATGTCCTTGCGCCGCTGCTCGACATCATCGTCCGGCCCAATGGTCACGGCTTCGATCTGCCGCTGGGGGCCGACGACGTGTTCCAGGGCCGAGCGAAATTCGACGGCGAGCCGCCCGTGAGTGACGAGGACGATACCGATCATGAGTACCAGGCGGGCGCGGTTGCGCCGCACGAAGGGCCACCATAATGACCATGCGAAAGCCCGTTTCAAGGGGCTTGGAATGGTTTATGGGCGATGCTGCATTGCGGCAACGCAGCCCTGTTGAGAGCTGCCGGTTATAGCTGCCCGAGTGATATAGGGGGTCTTTCCTGTTTTGCAGGGGGCCGTATTGGCAACCCCGCACCGCTTTTCAGGGGAAGGGCTGGCCTGTCCGAAAATGAACCAACAGAAGGGGCAGGGGGTCTACGCCGGCTGCGACCGCGAGTCGCGGCAGGCGCGCCCCGGCAATGAAGGTCTCTTGCTGCTCGATCCCGGGAAGCCGCTCAGCCGCGGTGCCCAAGTCCACCACCAGACCGACAACCGCCACCGGTTCGTGCACCATCTGCCGGATACCCAGCCCGCGCACCTCGATCTGTCCGGCGAGCGCCGCGGCCGGACGGACCAGCACACGGCCGTGCGCAGCTTCGACATGAACGCGATCGTCGCCGATCAACCGCGCGAACGGCAGCGCGCCGTCTTCCGCGGCTTGCAACAGCGACATCGCGAGACTCGACTTACCGGATCCCGACGGCCCTTGGATCAGCACGGCGCGCGCGCCGACCAGGACGGCGGAGGCGTGGATAGTCGGCGTCGTCATCACATCGCCGGCAAACGCACCACGAAGCGAGCGCCAAGAACGTTCGGCGCTTCGTCTTGGGTGGCGGCCACGCCAGTGCGGTTCTCGGCCCAGATGCGGCCGCCGTGTGCCTCGATGATCTGCTTGGAGATCGAGAGCCCGAGCCCGGAGTTCTGGCCAAAGCCCTGGTGCGGCCGGTCGGTGTAGAATCGCTCGAAAATCCGCTCGAACGCGTCCGGCCCGATGCCCGGCCCGTCGTCATCGACAGTGATCTCAACCTCTTTGCGCTGCCGCCGGCAGGTGACGCGCACCTGGCCGCCCGCCGGCGAGAATGATCGCGCGTTCTCGATCAGATTGTCGAATACCTGGCCGAGCCGCGAGTCATGGCCCGACACCACGAAGGCGAGCGGCCCGCCGCGTTCGAATGTCAGCGATACAGTCGCCTCGCCGGCCTGGTTCACTTCGTTGCGCACGCCGACCACCGTGTTCAGCAGTTTCATAAGATCGACCGGCGTTACGTCGTTGCGCTGCAGTTCGGCGTCGAGCCGGCTCGCGTCGGAGATATCCGAGATCAGACGGTCGAGCCGCTTCACGTCGTGTTGAATCACTGCCAGCAGCCGCGATTGACTGTCCGGCGTCTTGGCGAGCGGCAGCGTCTCGACCGCGGAGCGCAGCGAGGTCAGCGGATTTTTGAGTTCGTGTGCAACGTCCGCGGCGAAGCTCTCGATCGCCTCGATCCGGCGATAGAGCGCATCGGTCATGTCGCGCAGCGCGCCTGACAGATGGCCGATCTCGTCGCGCCGCTTGGTGAGATCAGGGATTTCGACGCGTGAGCGGGTGCGGTGGCGCACGCGCTCGGCGCTCTCGGCGAGGCGCTTCACCGGGCCAGCAATGGTGCGCGCCAGCAGTACCGACAGCACGACCATCACGCCGAGCAGGATCAGGAACAGCTTGACGATCTGCCAGCGTTCGGCCTCGACCGCCTGGTCGATGTCGCCGCCTTGGGTGGAGAGCAGCAACGCGCCGTGGATGGCGCGGAAGCGCTGCACAGGCACCGCCACCGAGACGATGACCTCGGCGCGTTCATTGGCACGGACCATGCTGGCCTTGTTGCCTAGCAGCGCGTCGGCGACCTCCGGGTAGTCCCGCCCCGCCTCCGGTCCAAGCTCCCGATAAATCGGCAGGTCGCCGCGTCCGAGCCAGATGCGCAGCTTTTCCCAGTTGCGTCGCAGGAAATTGCGCCGCTGCGTCGCCGGTGGCGGCAGATCGAAGCGCAGCACTTCGCCGGGGATGTAGATGTTGCGGCTGTCGAGGATCAGGAAGCCGTTGCGGTCGTAGATGCGTGCGCGGGTCCGGGTTGGAGAAATCAAGCGGCGCAACGCCGGCGCGATCCGTTCGGGGTTGATCGAAAATTCCAAACCGGTGAGGCCTTCGTCGCCCGGCCCGTAGCTCTCACCTGGCTGCAACTCAAGCAGACGATCGGGATCGGTGATGCCGCTGTAGCTGTCGGCCGTCGCCGACGCCGCGATCGCGCTGGCGATGATCTCGCCCTGCACAACAAGGCTCTGCACCCGCGCATCGATCAGCCCGGCGCGGAACTGCGAGAGGTAGAGGATGCCGACGACCAGTGCGAGCAGGCCCGCGACGTTGAGGAAGACGATGCGCCGGGTGAGGCTGCGGCCGACCAGGAACTGCCAATAAAGTTGCGCGAGCCCACGCAGCCCGCGCTGCCGGTAGGTCTGTGCGATGCGTCGAGGCAGACTGAGCGCAGAACTGGGCGGGGCATGCCGCTCCGGCTCGCCGGGACGCGGCGTCTCGGCGGATTCCGTGACAGTCGTGGCGGTTTTATCGAGCAATGGGTCGCGTCTGCCAGCCTATCGTTTGCCCATGATCGGGCACGCTCGACATTCTAGCGCGGCAACGTGGGCGATTCAGCCCCGTCAGACTTCCTTGAAGCGGTATCCGACGCCGTACAGGGTCTCGATCATGTCGAAGTCGTCGTCCACCACCTTGAATTTCTTGCGCAACCGCTTGATGTGGCTGTCGATGGTGCGGTCGTCGACATAGACTTGGTCGTCGTAGGCGGCGTCCATCAGCGCGTTGCGGCTCTTCACCACGCCGGAGCGCGCCGCCAGCGCCTGCAGGATCAGGAATTCGGTGACGGTGAGCGTGACCGCCTCGCCCTTCCAGGTGCAGGTGTGACGCTCGGGGTCCATGCGCAGCAGTCCGCGCTCCAGCGCCTTGAGATCGGTTTCCTTCTGCGGCGTGGTGGGGTCTTTCGGAATCGCGCGGCGCAGCACCGACTTGACGCGCTCCACCAGCAGGCGCTGCGAAAACGGCTTGCGGATGAAATCGTCGGCGCCCATCTTGAGGCCGAACAGTTCGTCGATCTCCTCGTCTTTGGAGGTGAGGAAGATCACCGGCATGTCGTTCTTCTGGCGCAGCCGCCGCAGCAGCTCCATGCCGTCCATGCGCGGCATCTTGATATCGAGGATTGCAAGGTCGGGCGGCGAGCTCTTGAAACCTTCGAGCGCCGACGCGCCGTCGGTGTACGTCATGATCCGGTAGCCTTCGGCTTCCAAAGCAATGGACACCGAAGTCAGAATATTGCGGTCGTCGTCGACGAGAGCGATGGTCGGCATGTGCCTATTTCCCCGTGGACGGTAATGGTGGCGCTTGAGCCCCGGGCGCCAATTCCCCAGCTTTTGAAGCCTGCAAAGCTGGGCCGAAATGTGACGATCCGCGGACAAATACGTGATTCGTCAAGCTGTTGACGATCTTAGCAGGCAATGGTTCCAAGCCCCAGCCGGGAATACTCGTTAAGTCGCTAACGCGTTAACCTATGCACTCGGCTGGCGGATGCCAGAGTGAGCGGCCGGATTGCGCATGGAAAAGACCCCTGACTTTGACCCCAAGGCCGCCTCCCGGAAGCTGATGCGCGAAGCTCGCTCCGGTGCGCTGGCGACGCTGATGGCCGGCAGCGGCGATCCCTATTGCTCGCTGGTCAATGTCGCGAGCGCGGCTGACGGCACGCCGCTGCTGCTGATCTCGCGGCTCGCGGTGCACACCAAGAACATCCTCGCCGATCCGCGTGTTTCGCTCATGGTCGACGAGCGCAAGCCCGGCGATCCGCTGCAGGGTGCGCGGGTGATGCTAATGGGCGAGGCGGCGAAGACGGAGAGCGCCGACGCGAAGCGGCGCTATCTCACACAGCAGCCTGAGGCGGAGATGTTCGCGGGCTTCGGCGACTTTGCATTCTACGAGGTGAAGCTGAAAGGCGTGCACCTGGTCGCCGGTTTCGGTCGCATCGTCGATCTCAAACCCGCCGAGCTGCTCACCGATCTTGCCGGCGCGGAAGAACTGGTCGCCGCCGAACCGGACGTGATCGAGCACATGAACCAGGATCACGCCGATACCTGCCGGCTCTACGCCACCAAGTTGCTTGGCGCGCCCGACGGCGACTGGCGCTGCGTCGGCTGCGATCCCGACGGGCTCGACTTGCAGTTCGAACGCACCGGGCTGCGGCTGCCGTTTCCGCAGCGCGTCTCGCAGCCCGGCGTATTACGCGCGGTGCTCAAGCAGTTGGCGGATCAGGCGAGAGCGATGTGACGCACGCGTCCGACGATCGCCGGGCCATTTCAGCCAAAAGCCGACAAGGAGCCACACGCACATGCTGGCTAGATTAGTTGCCCCAGTACATGCAGGTTGCGCGACGCCATCGAGAAAATGTCTAGTTTAGGATCGTCAGCGCTGCGTTCGCTCCGCCGTCTCGTGCTCGGTGACTCAAAGGGCCACCCTTCAGTGGCCCTTTGAGTAACCCGCCAGATTGTTTGATGGGTACGGACTACTTTTTCTTCTTATAGCACCGGTCCTGACGTCGATCACGTCGATTCGCGACAGCAACGCTCACGGCCGAGCCTGGATTACCAACGCGGGCCTCGGCATCCGTTGCGATTACCACGCGGCGAATGTCTGGGCTCATGGTCAAATATTAAACGTTCCGTGACGCGCGGAGTTCTTTCCGCAACCGCAAATTCGCACCAATCATAAATCGCTGACACCCCATGGCGGACCTACACTGCGTCATACGCGCTGTTGAAGGGCTGGTGATGCTGCACCGGAGGCCGGTCTTCAGCGTCCCAATCATGATTATTTCTGTGGCCGAGGCTTTATGGCAAGGAAGAAGCAGAGGAGCCCAAGTATCCAACCCGCGCCAACCGTAACTATGACCGCTTGCGGCATCGGTTGCGCTCCGCGCATCACATCCGCTACATAAACTGCTACAAAGCCTCCGAAAAAGAGGAGCGCACTAAGGACATACAGGACCACGCGACGATTGCTGGGCTTAGCGCCAAGTTTCTCATCCGATTTCATCACGTCCATGATTTTGCGGATTTCAAAATTGTCCGGATATTGTTGTTGACCGGCGTTGGCTATCTCTAGGGCCTTCGCGCGGTCGTTTTCGGATAGGTAAGCACGCGCGAGATCTGCGAATGCTACAGGCATTGGATGGATGGCGATTGATTTGTGAAGGTGTTCTCGTCCGCGAAGCCTGCCTGCCCCAGTTTCGGCGTTGAACGCTTCGTATGATCCGTGTGTGAGGTGAATCGCTGCCGCCAGGCTGTCGGGGGTGACCTGTTCGACTTCACCTTTCTTGCTTTTCACCTGAAGGGTGACACTGGGATCTTTTTTGCGGGCTTGTTCGGTGTATTTCAGCACCTGGCTGAAGATCTCCTCCTTTTGCTTAGGGAGGTCCACTTCGAACCAACGATCAAAGTACTGATTGCCGAAACGCAGATCAGCACGAGCACCTTCCGTATCAACGGGCCTATCAGCCATAGCACCCTCCTGAATGACCAAGCACTAAGCTTGGACCTCCGGTGCTCCAACTCCGAGACGATCCAGCACCAGATTGCAGAATATCGAATTGGCGAGGATCAGTCAGCAACTGCCGAGTGACACAAGCGAGATCGGAATGATTTTGCAACCGATCATCAGTTAGCCAGATGAATGCACAGCCATAGTCTAACATGCCGTATCGGGTCATTAATTGGCCAACGCACGAGAAAGCGGCATGAGGATGATCAATCCGACAATCGCGACGACGATTACCATCACGGTTACCTTTGGGTCGCTGAAGCTTTGGCTTGCGACCACGAGTGCGGCGGCAATGTTGCGCTGGCCAGTACCAAGCGCCAGGACCCGTCTCGTTTCGCCATCAGGTCCGCCCAGCAACCAACCAATCCCAAAGCCCAATGCGATAAATAGAAGTCCCGCAAGGATTCCTCGTGTGCCGAAGACTTGTAGAACCTTGTCGATGTTCGCTGCGGTAATCAACAATACCAGCAGGATGAGGCTGACGTTGGAGATCCAGTCGAACACTGGCTTCACCCGACGGGCCAAGTCTTCGTAACGCGCCTTCAGGGCAAGCCCAGCGGCGAGCGGGAGCAGCATCAGCAGGACGAGGGAGCGAGCAATATTCCACGGGTCAACAGTAACTCCCGGGAGCATTAAGGGCATGACGAGCGGCAGGTAACCGACCGTGACGACCATCAGAAGCACCATCGCGCCAACGGAAAATGCGAGGTTGCCCTTGGCAAGTTCGGCGAGCTTCGGCAAGAAGGGCGCGCCGGCGGCGCACCCGAGCACCAACAGTCCAACTGCAAAGGAGTTATCGAGCCAGAGCAGTTTCGCCAGGGCGAGCGCGCCAAGGGGCATCAAGACGAAATTGGCCAACAGCGCTAGCAAGACCAGACGGGCATTGCGCAGCGGTTCAATGATCTGCCGGATGGTGAGCCCCAAACCCATTGCCAGCATGCTTGAAACCACAAAGCCAAGCATGGCCACAGGGACCGCTGTGTTCAATAGGTCCATCAGCATGGCTGTCCCTCCCATATGGAGACGTGTACGCGGTCAATGCGGCTGGCCATGACCCAGCGGCCCTTATTTCATCAGTGCGAGATTGCGCCAGAAGTTCGCCAGACTGTCTGTGCCACCGAACAGGGTGGTGAAATTCGTCGAGTCCACGAGCACGATGTCGCCGGCGCGCTGCTGATTTGGCGACATCCAGAGCAGGCAATTGAACTCCGTGTTGCCGGCTGCGGTGAAGGGGTGCGGACGGTCGGGATCAATGGGCTGGCGCGCCAGCAAATGCACCGACTTCGTGTCCTTGGTGGTCAGTTCATAGTGTGGCAGGTGTGGATGGAAATTGAGTGTGGGGACGTTTTTGAGCAGACCGAGCGTGTCAATGTCCCGAAAGGCCGTAAGCGGCGCGATCTCGTTCGTGCCTTTGGCGAGCGCTGGCCGGAGACCCCACTGGTTATGTACTGGGACGTCGAGAGCCTTCATCAGCGAACGGGTGTATTGCCCGAAGCGTTGCTGGCGCGGCACGAGTGCGTCGCCGTGGTGGAGGTATTCCATCTGGCGCTGCTTGAGGTCGTCGGCGAAACCGACATCGTGGTGCGGCGCGAGCAGCAGGCAGGTGCCTTCGCGCTTGAGCCACTCGCGGATCGCCGCGACTTCCTCTGCCGTCACTTCCTGCTCGGAAAGGAGGTGGTCGAGTCCAAACACCATGAGCGTGTCGGTATCTGCGAGAACCCTTTCGTCAATTGGTAGCTTGAAACCCGCCTGGTCAATGCGCTGGAAAACGGCGACCGGATGGCCGGTGGCCTCGCCGGCAATCTGCTGGAAGCTGAGTGTGGAACGGTGGAAAAGCTCCAGCGTACCCGCAATCCCTTGTAGAAATTGTGCTGCGCTCCACTCCGGCGTCTCGTAATTCGGCCACAGGACGTTGCGGACTTCGGTCATCGTTGAGAAGCGGTTTTCCATCGCCGCAGGGTCGCGCTGGGATTCCCACGGGTAACTCCACGTCCAATAGATGCTCAGGCGGCGTTTGCCCGACGTGTATTTGCGGGGGATGTGGTTTTGGTTGTAGGTGCGCGCCGGTGTTAGTGTGCTCATGGCTGTTCCCTAGTCCTCAGAATTGATGACGAGTGCTTTCTGCCTGATGTGCTTGCCAACTCACCTTCAGATTGAGTTCGCGTGCCGCGCTGGCCGCCACGCGAGCCAGTATTCCTGCGTAGGTAGGAAACGAGAGCGGAATGTGCGCCAAGTCGTCCACCCGCATTTTCGCAGCGATGGCTATCGCCGCCACTTGGGTGATCTCCACTGCCCGCTCGCCAACAACGTGGCAGCCCAACATTCTGCAGGTCGTGCGGTCGGCGATCAGCTTGCAAAAACCCGCCTTGCGCCCGTCAATGATTGTGCGCGTAGTCGAGTCGAAACGTATAACTGCGGTCACGACATCGTGTGTTTCACGGGCCTTCGCTTCGGTGAGGCCCACCTGGGCATATTCCGGGTCCGTGAAGCTGCCGATAGGACTCACCGGATCCCCAATCGTCATCGTCGGGCCTTGCACGGCGTTTGTAGCCGCCACGAAGCCGTCCTGTATCGCCTGCGGCACCAGCATCTGACGACCGGTAATATCTCCAGCGGCGAAGATATGGGGCGTGGAGGTCCGCAGATACCCATCAACCTTCACGAACCCCCGAAGATCGGTCTCGACGCCCGCCGCAGCGAGGCTCAGCCCTGCAGTATCGGCCACCCAGCCCACCGCCACGACCGCAAGCGTCGCCTCGGCGCTGTCCCGGTCGCCGCTCTTGGAGAAGATCATTCGCACCCCCGTCGGGGTCTTCTCGAAAGAATCGATCGTGCCGAAGTTCTCATGCACCACGATTCCCAACTCTCGGAAAGCCGCTGAAACCGCTGCCGATACATCTTCATCCTCGCTCGGTAGGATGCGTGGGCCTGTCTGGAAGAGCTGGATTCGTGACCCATATGCGTTGAAAATCGAGGCGACCTGCACCCCCGTTGCCCCAGCGCCAACGACCAGCATCGACGGCGGTACGGAGGTTAAACGCCAGGCGTCGCTATGAGTACTTGCCAACTCGAAGCCGGGGACTGGGAGCCGCCGGCTCACGCCGCCAGTGCAAATGATGATCTTTTCAGCCTGAAGCCGTAGGCCGCCCTCGGTTTCGATGGTGTGCTGGTCGGCGAAGCGTGCAACGCCAGCGTGCTCGTGGACGGTCACTCCCAGGGAGTCGATCTGCTGGCGCAAGGAAGAATGCGCACGCGCTTCCCTGACGACCTCGCGCACGCGCGCAAGCAGCCGGGGATAATCCAGCACCGGCTCGCTCACGCCGATGCCGTATTGACCGAGTTGTCGAGCTTCGCGGATCAGGCGGGCTGCATGGGCTAGGGTCCGCACCGGAACTGGTCCGTCGTTGGCTGCCATACCGCCAAACTCAGCACGAGTTACCAGCATGGTACGTGCGCCCAGGTCCGCAGCGCGGAGGGCGGCTAGTACACCCGCGGGTCCGGCGCCAAAAACGATGATGTCGATCATGTCTGGCTATCCCGACTATGAACGAGACCTATTCAGTTTCAACGGACCTCATCCAATGTAGCAAGGTATCGAAGCGCCTTGATGCCGGGGAGAAAGAAGTAGGCGCCGCCTCTCACGGTGGTGAAGGCCGGCAAGCCGGTGATTTTTTTGCGGATTGGGCGCTTGGGGATTTTGTATTCGAGCGTGCCGTCCTGAGTGCCGATGATCGGGTCGCGTTCGTTGCCGAGCTCGTGAAAATTCCGGTCGTTCGTCCAAACGTTTTGCGCGAACTCGAACTGTCGAATGAGGCTCCCGCAGATCACGAATGCTGCGATGCCACGCTCCACGCCGTCCTCCGGCGTGTCCTCCGGCAAATGCGAACCGTAGGTGGCACCGCGGCGGATCATGCGGCGGCGGTTCATGTTCGCCGCCGTGTCGCGGGGGTTCATTCGGCGCATGTGCGAGCCGAGCGGCACGGCGTAGCCGTGCGGATCCATCTCCTTGTAGTTGAAGTCGTTGTTCCGTTGGAGATCGGCGCCTAATGCGGGATCGTCTTTCTCGGGCGCCAGTGTGAGCGGTGCGCCGCTGCGCCAGCGTCCCATGAGCTTCGCTGCGATCAACTCCTGTTCTTCGTGTGTCTTGCCGTGCTCGCGCAGAAAATCCCGAAACCTGCCCACATGCTCCTGGAGTCGGCGATAGGCCATGTAGCTGCCGTTGCGGGAAAGAATTTCTGGTTGCGGCAGATTGGCGGGCGGCCCGTCTTCGTCCGGGTACCCGAGGATGAATTCGCCCGGCTTGAGCGGCGCGCCGGTGCCGGGCGTCGGCACTTCGCCAGTGCCCTCGATGACCGGCTGCGAGAGCCGGTCGCGATAGCCGAAGTGGTCGTGTGCATAGCCGAACGGCGGCGTCGCCTCTAGGTCCAGCGCGGAGAGCACCTCCACGCCTTGGCACTGCGCAACGAGTTTGTCGTGCTCTACCTGGCAGCGACTACGCTCGGCAGCATCGCGGGCGAACAGGATGGCGATGGCGTGAAGGTCCGGCGTGGCAAGGCCTCCCACCCAGTTGTCAGGATGATTCTCTCCGGTATCGCCGAGCATCTCGGCGCGGGCAACCATGCCTTGCTTGAATTCTTCCGGGAACGTGGCCAACGAACCCTCATCGACGCCAAGTGCGCGCAGGCCGTTCCAGGTGAAGGCCAGCGTCACCCAGCGCTTGTCTTTTCCGACCGAAGCCATGACTTCCGCGGCCGACTGCGCCTTTTCACGAATTGCCGACAACCAGGCCCTTCCGCCCGCGGCGTCGCGAAACGAAAGAAATTCGTATCGTCCCGTGAGCGCGGGCGTCCGAGTCAGCAGGATGTGCTGGATGTCTTCATTTTCAAGCATGGCGCATCCTGCGGCGGATCACTGCATCTGGTCGAGCATGTTCGAGAAGGCTGCCTTGAGCTGCAGGGCCTTCTTGATCTCGTCCGCACTTACGAACGGATATTCGCCATATTCAAGGAAGCTTGGGCGATGGTGGTCACGGACGAACTTGATGAATGCTGGGGCGTTCGTTTTCCAATCTTTCGGAAAGCCCTCCAGATTTTCGAAAACGGTGTTGAGACCGGATGCCGCAAAGATGCTAACCGCGTCCTCGGTATATTTGTCGAAGTCGGTGTCGAAAATGCCCATGTATTGGAAATAAGTTTCCCCCTTGATGTCGAAAAGGTTCCATCGGAGGTAATGCAGCTTGAGCACGGCGAGGATGTCAGGCTGACCAGCCACGGCCTTCTCGATGTTCTTGGCGTACTCATAGAACACCGGCTCCCGTCCGGGGATGATCTTCGCGATGATGGAGAAGCCGTAGCAAGCCGGAGTCCTGGGAAAGATCGGGCCGTATCTGCCCTGCTCAACTTCATCCTTGGAAAAGCCTTCGTTGGGGATCGCCCTGGCCGCGGGCTTCGTCCAGTCGCCTTGCCTCGATTTGTCAGACATAACTTCCTCCTTTCCATTCTAGCGCTAGCTAGGATTGTGATGGCCGAAGTTGCTTCATTGGCTGCGACAGTGAGGGTGTTCCATAGGTGATAACGATAATCCTTGAAGCATGGATAGTCGTGGCTTCTGGCTCAACAATCATTGACCCAGATCAAAATGCTCTCGCCGGGCCGAAACAGACTGGATGCTGCTGATCCCGTAGCGCGGCTATCAGCATCCCTGCTTTTTTCGATGGCTATGCGGATTACAGTTGACGTAGTTCACCACTCACTCGGTGTCCGCTTTGGGTGGTGAGTTCAACTGGTCGACGCAACACCTTCTAATCTTACCAGATGAGGAGGTATGCGCATGGAAGGGAATGCCCGGACCTGATCACACCGATGCAGAAGGCTGAGCTTTGCGCTGGAAGAGCGGTCAATGTGTGGCGGATATAGCCCGAGCGCTTGAGAGACGGAACAAGAGCGGTGTCTATCGGATATTGGCCGCAGAGCGCGGATCGCGCGTGCACCGTCTCGTTGATATCGCCGGCACCAGAGAACGGTAGCTCGGCCGAGCTGCCGTGCCGCTGCCCATCGTTGCCCACGGGATAGACGCGCGCCGTGCGAGTGCGGCAGAATCCCTCTCAACGAAGTTCATGGGAGGATCGCATGCGTCGCGTCGTCACCGGCTGGCTGCTCGCAATCGCCGCCACCCCCGCCATCGCACAGTCGAAGAAGGAGCCGATCGCGCTACGCGACATGGGCTCGTTCCATGTCGGCGGCCGCATCATCGAGATCACCGGACAGCCTGTGAAAGAGGTCGTGTTCACGCCGGGTGGCGTGCCGGCCAAGGTCGACCCGAACGGCAAGTATCAGGTCGAGCAGATGTACGTGCAGTACTTCCTGCCGCAAAACAAAAAGGGAAAGCTGCCGCTGCTGCTGTGGCACGGCGGCGGACTCTCCGGCGTCACTTACGAGACCAAGCCCGACGGTGGCGACGGCTGGATGCAGTATTTCATCCGCAAGGGTTGGGACACCTATGTGTCCGACGCGATGGAGCGCGGCCGCTCCGGCTGGACCAGCACCTTCAAGGGTGAGGCGATGTCGCTGCCGTTCGGCGATCCGTGGGAGCGCTTCCGCATGGGACCGCCCGGCTCATGGAACGACGATCCGTCGAAGCGCGTGTCTTATCCGGGCATGCAGTTCCCGGCCGAGGCCTACGGGCAATTCATGAAGCAGGGCGTGCCGCGCTGGGTGACGACCGACAACGAGATCATCAAGGCCTACATCGAGTTGGTCGACAAGATCTGCCCGTGCGCGGTTTTGGTGCACAGCCAGTCCGGCACGTTCGGCTACAAGGTTCTTGAGGCACGGCCCGACAAGGTGAAGGCGCTGGTGGCGGTCGAGCCGACGCTCGGCGGCGATCTGAGCAAGATCGCATCGGTCAAAAGCACGCCGATCGTCGTGATCATCGGCGATAACGCCAAAGAGCATCCGCGCTGGAAGAACATCCGTCAGAACAGCGTGAAGTACGGCGAGGCGTTCAAGGCCGCCGGCGGCAGTTTCGACCTGATCGACCTGCCGGACGCCGGCATCAAGGGCAACTCGCACATGGTGATGATGGACAAGAACAGCGATCAGGTTGCCGACCTGATCCAGAAGTGGCTCGTCAGTAAGGGGCTCGGCGATTGAACGCTTGAACGCACGGAGACGATCATGAATCGCACTGTTGTCGGCGCGGCGCTGGCCGTCGCCGTGTTGTCGGCCGCGCCAGCGCTTGCCGAAGATATCGTGCTGCGCGGCATGGGCTCGTTTCACGTCGGCGGACGCATTGCCGAAGTGTCGGGCAAGGAGGTGCGCATGATCCAGCGCCAGCCCGGCGGCCCGATGACCAAGCTCGATCCGAACGGCCAGTACATGGTCGAGCAGATGTATGTGCAGTTCTTCCTGCCGAAGAACAAGAAGGGCAAATACCCGCTCTTGATGTGGCATGGCGGCGGGCTCACGGGCGTCACCTACGAGTCGACGCCGGATGGCCGTGACGGCTGGCTCAATTTCTTCGTCCGCAAGGGTTGGGACGTTTACAATTCCGACGCCGTTGAGCGCGGCCGCTCCGGCTTCGCCAGCTCGGACGTGTGGTCCGACGCACCGATCTTCCTGACCTATCAGGACCCGTTCGAGCGTTTCCGTATCGGCGAGGGTGAAGGCTCCTGGAACGCCGATCCAAGCAAGCGAAAGCTTCTGCCCGGCAGCGCGTTCCCCGCCGATGCCTACGAGAACTACATGCGGCAGGCGGTGCCGCGCTGGCTTTCCACCGACAAGGCGATCGTCGCGGGCTATCTCGCGCTGGTCGACAAGATCTGCCCCTGCGTGATGCTGCTGCACAGCCAGGGCGGCACGTTTGGTTTCCAGGTTGCCGAGCAGCGACCGGACAAGGTCAAGGGGATCGTCGCGGTTGAAGCGGCAAGTCCGGGCAACATCGCCAATGCGCCGAAGTTGAAGGACGTTCCGGTCCTGCAAATTTTCGGCGACTATGTCGATCAACACCCGCGCTGGTCGACATTCAAGAAGGTCGACATGGCCTATGGCGAGGCGATCAAGAAGGCCGGCGGCACCGCCGACTGGATCAACCTCCCGGACATCGGCATCAAGGGTAATTCTCACATGCTGATGCAGGACAAGAACAGCGACCAGATCGCCGAGGTGATTCAGAAGTGGCTGATCGGCAAGGGACTGTCGGACTGAGCTTGCTGCACTGCACAGTGGCGGTGGAATGCGGGATTAGAAAGATTCGCGGTAACCTTTCGGAACCCGCGCAGCGGTTCGGTCTTGGCATATTGGTGTAGGCTGACTATACGGTCGCCCTTCAACGGGGCTCGGGCTACCATCCGCCCAAAGGTCGCTAGACGGCAAACCAGGACATTCCGGCTGCACCACGCCGGTCGCGTGCGAGGAGGATTTCGTGAAAGAGACGGGTTTGCGCAACAGCGCCTTTGGCGCGGACAAATTCGGCTTGAACAATCTTGCGGCGGTCCACTGGAACCTGACCGAAGCGCCTCTCTACGAGCACGCCATTCGTAACGGCGAGGCGACGATCGTCGCCGGCGGTGCGCTCTGCGCCGAGACGGGCCATCACACCGGCCGCTCGCCCAAGGACAAGCACACCAAAGTCGACCAGGTCACCGAGAGCACAGTGTGGTGGGACGGCAACCGCAAGCAGAGCCAAGAGCACTTCGATAACATGCTCGCAGACTTCCTCGCGCATGCGAAGGGCAAGACCCTTTACGCGCAGGATCTCTACGGCGGCGCCGATCCGCAGTACCGCATCAAGGTTCGCGTCTACACCGAATACGCTTGGCACTCGCTGTTCATCCGCCAGCTTCTGATCCGTCCGGAGCGCGCGGAGCTCGCCGGCTTCACCCCGGACATGACGATCATCGACATGCCGTCGTTCAAGCCGGACCATAAGCGTCACGGCGGCCGCGAAGGCTCCGACACCCAGGTCGCCATCGACTTCACCCGTAAGATCGTTCTGATCTGCGGCTCGTCCTACGCCGGCGAGATGAAGAAGTCGGTGTTCACGACGCTCAATTTCTACCTGCCGGCTCAGGGCGTGATGCCGATGCACTGCTCGGCTAATGTCGGCAAGGGCGGCGACAGCGCGCTCTTCTTCGGTCTGTCCGGCACCGGCAAGACCACGCTCTCGGCCGATCCGAACCGCATCCTGATCGGCGACGACGAGACCGGCTGGTCGCCGAACGGCATCTTCAACTTCGAGGGCGGCTGCTACGCCAAGACTATCAAGCTCTCGCAGGAAGCGGAGCCGATGATCTGGGACGCCACCAACCGCTTCGGCGCCGTACTCGAGAACGTCGTGTTCGATCCGGAGACCCGCGTTCCGGACTACGACAGCGACAAGCTGACCGAGAACACGCGCTCTGCCTATCCGCTCGACTTCATCCCGAACGCCTCGCGCTCGGGCATGGCAGGCCATCCGAAGAACATCATCTTCCTCACCGCCGACGCTTACGGCGTCATGCCGCCGATCGCGAAGCTGACGCCCGCGCAGGCGATGTATCACTTCCTCTCGGGCTACACCGCGAAGGTGGCGGGCACCGAGAAGGGCCTGGTCGGCGTTGAGCCGGAATTCTCGACCTGCTTCGGCGCGCCGTTCCTGCCGCGTCCGCCGGCGGAGTACGGCCGCCTGCTGCGCGACTACATCGCGAAGTACAACGTCGACTGCTGGCTGGTGAATTCGGGCTGGACCGGCGGCATCTACGGCGTCGGTCGCCGCATGCCGATCAAGGTGACGCGCTCGCTGGTCACCGGCGCGCTTGACGGCTCGCTGAAGAATGCGAGCTATCGCACCGATCCGTACTTCGGCTTCGCGGTGCCAACCTCGGTACCGGGCATCGAGCCGCATCTGCTCTATCCGATGAAGACCTGGAAGGACAAAGCGGCGTTCGACGACACCGCGCGCAAGCTGGTTGGCTTGTTCCAGAAGAACTTCGCGAAATATGAAAAAGATGTTGACGCC
>CAWFCM010000027.1:0-78329 GCA_963814215.1 uncultured Alphaproteobacteria bacterium
TGGTATTACTGCTACTCAAAATGCATCCGGGAGGGCCGACCAACGCGGAGATCGCAAAAGAACTTGGCATTGAATCCGGCGAATCAGGTGAACATCGCAACATGCTGACCTGGTCGATTCTCGCGAGGCTTCTGCGCTCCAAGCGTATCGAGAAGATTAATTCCGGAAGGCGCAGATTGCTGAAGTTGCGGGCCGGTTGAAGGTCGCGCTTGGTTCCGCAGCGCGGAACCAAGCGAAGGCCGATTATCAGGCGGCAACAGCCAAATCTTGGTCCAGTTTGGGATTTGGCGGCAAGCCAATTGCCCGTCGAACGTTTTCGGCCGCAAGCCGTACTGGCGCACGTTGGGTCGTCATCTTCCCGGCTCTCACGATGTTGTTTTGCCAAAGTGGCCCGCTTCGGCTCCAGTCGATATTGCCAAGCCGAGTGGCGACATCACGCCAGTCAGGTCGGCGATCTCGAAATAGCTCGTAACCCACACGTCCGATTATGACCATTCCCGTGGCTGTGAGGCAAATCCAACCCTCCGCGCGCCGATCCTTGATAATGTTGCGTGGAGTGCCAGGGGGAAGCGGCGCGATCTCCCTGAGAACTGGAATCGCTTCGGTTACAAGATTTACGAACTCCACAAATTTCTCAAGCTGATCTTTGTAGTGAGCGGCCTCATTCGAACCGAGCAGATCCTTTGCCTTGGCTTCGAATTGATCGTCTGCCATCGCGTAGTCGCCGACGAGCAACTCCTTCACAAGTTGCCGGACTTGATTGGTCAGAAATAGGTTCGTGCTAAGACTACTGAGGGTCTTTGAAGTGCTGTCAATCTTGTCGTCAAAAAGCGGGCACTTTTCGATCAAGTCGAGGACAAGCCCATTTGCGGGATTCCTTCGATCATAGGCGGCAAGCTGTGACTTCGGAAGTTGCTTCGTCTTGGAGCAGTCGGCGAAATCCTGATGGACCTGAACAAGATCGCTCTCCAATGTGATCATCGCAGCAATCGCATCTTGATCGAACTTGGCTGCATCTTCCGGTGTCATTTCGGATGCGGCCTTGACGATTGCATTCGTGCGGTGGCCTCCGTCTGTTACGGAGAGGCGCGCGGTTTCTGGAACAACCAAATAAACTGCACCGAATGCGCCATTGAGGATTGACCGTGGCACATAGACCGAAATGCGCTGCTGAACGTTCAAAGTCATAGGCGGCAAAATGTATCGACCTTCCACATTCTCCCGCAAATACTGCGCAATGGTACCGACATGATCTTTCATCAGCGGCCGATTCGTAGCGGCCTTCACGTCAGCTACGTTACCGCGATCCTTCGCATGCGACACTTCGAGTAGACGGGTTCTGACTCGACGCACGGGAACTGCCGTGCTGACACAATATCGCTGGCCTTGCTTAAACAGTATTCCTGGCAACGAGAGGCCGCCCGTGTTTGCCGCTTCCTCCTGCGAAGCTTCTCTGGCGTCGCTCATATTATCGACCGGCACAAGATTGACGTTGGTGTCGTCCAAATTAACAGCAGGGGACATAGTTCTCTCCTTAATGCTGGGCGCGCAGGCGTCGAATGCCCTCCCCAGTAACCACACGCATATTCGATGTTATCTACGTTTGTAAATATAGAAACGTAGAGTTATCCACGTATTCAGCGAGGTATCTGGATCGGTAACGCCGGCTCGATTGCGATCGCGCTTACCCACCGATCACCGCCACACCCTGGATTTCGATCAGCATGCCGGGACGCGCCAGGTGCGCAATCGTAATCAGCGCGCTCGCGGGAAAGTTTCCGTCCGGGAAAAATCCGCCACGCAGTTCCACGAACTTGTCGCCAAAGCGCGGGTCGGTGATGAACACCGTCATGGTCACCATGTTGGCGAGGCTGCCGCCGCAGCGCTTGAGCGTCTTGTCGATCAGGCCGAACAGCGTGCGCACCTGCGCCTCAAAATTTCCGGAGATGTCGTTGCCCTGCTCGTCCTTGGTCGCGGTCTGGCCGGCGAGCCAGACGGTCTTGCCGCCCTGGGTGATGACGGCGGGCGAAAACGCCCGCGATTTCTGAAACTCGGTTTTCTCCAGATATTCGGCCATGCCGGTGCTCCCTGTTGGTTCCGCAGTCTAGCGGGCTTTCCGGCCCAGGCCGTGATGCACTTGCAACTTATTCGCAACACCAATAGCATTCCCTCGGCAATGGTTTTCAAAGGGGCACACACCATGCGTATTGCGTTAGGGGCGCTCGCGGCGCTGGCCGGGGCGGCGATCGGCTCGGCGGCGGGCTATGCGGCCGGCGACCTGTCGCGGCAGACCCCGATCGAGGTCACGATCGATCTGGGCAAGCCGGGACAGCACGTATTCGAGCCGAAGCAGCTCAAGTTCGAGACCGGCAAGCTCTACAAGCTGATCCTGCGCAACCAGAGCAACGATCCGCACTACTTCACCTCGCACAACTTCTCGCAGATGGTCTGGACGCGAAAAGCCCAGGTCGTGCAAGTGCGCGACGGCAAGCCGGTGACGCTCGCCGAGTTCAAGGGCGCGATCCGCGAGATCGAGGTCTATCCGGGCCATGCCGCGGAATGGTGGCTGGTGCCGGTGCAGGCCGGCCGCACCGCAGACCTGCGCTGCGGCATCACGGAAAAAGACGGCAAGACGCACGCCGATCTCGGCATGGTCGGCGAGATCGTGATCGAGTAAGCGCGCCGTAGCGCCTTTGTCACGCTGGATGCCGCGATGCATCCGGCGGCAACTCTTTCTTGGTTTGAGCATGATCTTTTCCGAAAACCGGTTCCCACTTTTCGGGATCATGCTCTAGCATGGCCGCCGATCCATCCCGCGCGAGGACCATGCTCAAAACGATTTCCTACAACGTCCTGGTCTTCTTCGTTCTCGCCAACGTGCTGTACTGGAGCATTCCTGTTGTCGGGTCGATCTCGAACCTGATCAAGCCCAAGCAGGAAAACAGCACGTTCGAATTCCGCAGCTTTCTGGGATGGCGGAACCCGCCAAGGCCGACGGTCAACGACAACACCACGGGCGACCGTAAGGTCTATTTCTTCGGCGGCTCGACGATGTGGGGCTTCTGGTCTCCGGAAGCGCAGACCATCCCTTCGCAGTTTGCCGCCGCCACCAGGATCCGTTCGGAGAATTACGGCGAGATCGGCTATACCGCGCACCAGAGCCTGGTGCTGCTGCTGCAACTCCTGCAGAACGGACACCGGCCGTCGCTCGTTATTTTCTATGACGGCGTGAATGACGTCGCCATCAAGTGCGAGCGCGGCCTGACACCGGAATCTCACGGCGAAGAGAAGGAAATCGCATCGCTGCTACGCGGCAGCGACTCACCGAGTTCGTTTTCCTACTACTTCAAGCCGGTGATCCGCGTCGCGCAGAGGATCAGCAACCAGTTGTCCAAGTCGCTGTCGGTGAGCCCATACGATTGCGATATCGACCCAAAGAAGGCCGAGGCTGTCGCGGAGAACATGGTCCGGGACTGGCAATTCGCCAAGCTGCTGGTGGAGTCGTTCGGCGGGAAGTTCATCGGAATCCTGCAGCCGGTGTCGTATTTCAGCAAAACGCCGACCGGCCATCTCAAGCTGCCAGTCGGCCTCGACCGGCAGTATCAAGCCGTCTATCCGCTTATCCGGAAGAAGATCGCGAGCGGCGGGCCATATCATGACCTGACATCGGCGCTCGACGTCGATGAGACGATCTACCTGGATTACAATCACATTTCGCCGAAGGGCAACGAGATCGTTGCCCGGAAGATCGTGGAGATCGCAACGCCGGTGCTGGCCGCGCGCTGATTATTGGGCCGCGCCGTATTTCATGCCGAACGGCAGTCCTCGCCTCGTTGTCCGCGGCGATGTTTTGCGGATCGCGCGCTTGCGGATCGGCGCGATGGACGGCTCGTCCCGTACGATGGCGTCGGTCTTGGCAAGCTGCGGCTTCGGCGGCTCTGCTGCGGGGGTTTCGACCCTGGCCGGCTCCGCCTTCGCTTCGACCGGCGGCGCATCGCTCTTCACCACCATGGCCCGCGCCGCGACGTGCGTCGCCTTGTCGACCACGATCGTGGTGTTCGCCTTTTCGCGCCCGACCAGCGCAAACAGGACCGCAGCATCGCGCGGGTGCAAGCGCACGCAGCCCTTGGAGGCGCGGCGGCCGAGCTGCGCCACCTTCACCGTGCCGTGGATGGCGTAGTTTCCATCAAAGAAGATCGAATACGGCATCGGCGCCATGCCGTATTTGCGCGACGCCCACTTGCGCTCCATGCGCCCGGGCTTGTAGGTGCCGTCGTGCGGTCCGCCGCCGACGCCGGTCGACACCACCCAGTTATAGGTCGCGACGCCGTCGATCAGCACCGACATGCTTTGCGCGGCCTTGTTGATGCTGATGACGACCTCGACCGCGGCAGCGCGATCGTGCGCAGAAGCCGCCATAAGGCATGCCGCCACCACCAAACCCGCCGACACTCGCCGCAGCATGAAGGCCCCGCCCCGAATATCGCCGGTCAGAGGATTCCGGCCGCCGGTGCGTTTGTAAAGCCCGCACGGCGCTGAATGACGTGCATAAAACTACCGATACGCCATCCGCGGCGAGAAATCCGAGATCGCGATGGTGGTGCGGCCCATGCCACGCTCCTTCACCAGCGCGAACAGCGTGGCGGCGTTCGACGGGTGCAGCCGCACGCAACCGTGCGACGCACGGCGGCCCAGCCGCGACACGTAGTTGGTGCCGTGGATGGCGAAGCCGTGGTGGAAGAAGATTGAATGCGGCATCGGTGACCAGTCGTAGGTACGCGAGTGCCACATGCGCTCGAGCCGCTGCGGCCGGAACGTGCCGGACGGCGGACCGCCGTTGAGGCCGCTGGAAATGGCCCAGTTGTAGCGCGGCTTGCCGTCGACCATGACGGTCATACGCTGCGACGCCTTGTTCACGGAGATGTAGACGTCGGCCGCGGCGCGGTCCGACGCCAGCGGAACTGCCAGCCAAAGCAGGGCAAAAGCGGCCACCAAACGAAAAAAGGCGAGAACCATGAGACCCCCGAGGCCCCGTTCGCTCGCCGCATCTATGGTTAATCTGGCCCAAGACCGGTGCTTTGTCAAAGGGTTAGCTTAGCCCCGCCAAATCCGCGCGACGGCGCGGTTTCGCATTCACGCAACGCGCCAGTTGAGCTAAAAAAAAACATGGCCGTCCTGACGATTCGAGCCACCATTCGAACCACCCTGGCCCTCCTGCTCGCCGGCTGCGCGGCCGCCGCGGCGCAGGACCGCGGCACGCTCGATCCGAAACCGCTGCCGCCGCTCGCAACGCCCGACGATCCCAACACGCCGGCCAAGGAGCTGTTCGGCCGCAAGCCGACGCCGGCGCCGCTCGCGGCACGCTCGATCGGCTACTACACCGGCGGCTGCCTCGCCGGCGGCGTCGCGCTGCCGATCAACGGCAAGACCTGGCAAGTGATGCGGCTGTCGCGCAACCGCAACTGGGGACATCCGAATCTCATCAAATTCCTCGAGCGCTTCTCTGAAAAAACGCCGAAGCTCGGTTGGGGCAACGGGCTTCTGGTCGGCGACTTGGCGCAGCCGCGCGGCGGCCCGATGCTGACTGGTCACTGGAGCCACCAGGTCGGACTCGACGCCGACATCTGGTTCTCGCCGATGCCGAACCGCGAGCTGACGCGCCAGGAGCGCGAGGAAATGTCGGCAACCAACATCGTCGCCGACGACTGGAAGGACGTGAATCCGAAGATCTGGTCGCCCGCGCACATCGCATTGCTGAAAACCGCCGCGAAGGACAACGAGGTCGAGCGCGTCCTGGTCAATCCGGCGATCAAGAAGGCGCTGTGCCGCGACGTCAGCGGCGACCGTTCGTGGCTGCATAAGATTCGCCCGGTGTATGGTCACAACTATCACTTCCACGTCCGCATTAGCTGCCCAGAGGGACAGGAAGGCTGCAAGAAACAGCCGGAGACGCCCGCCGACGAAGGCTGCGGTGCGGATCTCGAAGCGTGGTTCAAGAAGACTCTGAACCCAATCCCCGGACCGGGCCGGCCGCCAATCAAGATGTCCGCGCTGCCGGCCGCGTGTAAGCAGGTGTTGCTGGCGGACTAACACGTCATAGCAGCGACCTCACCGACGTAAAAATCTGCCACGACGACAGGCAAAGGATCAGCACGCCGACGCCGATCATCAGCGTTCGCGCCTGAACGTATTTCACCACCCAGCCGCCGAACGGCGCGGCGATCAGCCCACCGATCACCAGCGGCACCAGATTCTGCAGTGGCGACGCGCCGAGTTCGACGAAGAACGTGGTGGCGGCCGCGATCGTCACAAGAAATTCTGTCGCATTCACCGAACCCACCGTCTGGCGCGGCGCGTGGCCTGAACCGACCAGCGTCGTGGTCGCGACCGGACCCCAGCCCCCGCCACCGCTGGCGTCGAGAAATCCGGCGACGAAGCCGACCGGCGCAGTCCATCCCGCCGGTGCATCGCGCGGCGTTGGAATCTGCGCGGCTTTCATCAGGATGTAGATCGCCATCACCAGCAGATAGCCGGACACAAACGGCCGCATGACCTTCGCATCGATATTCGACAGCACCCAGGCGCCGAGCACAGCGCCGAGCACGCCGGCGATGCCAAGCCGGATCACCAGCCGCCAGTCCACGTTGCGATGATAGATATGCGAGGCGCCGGACGCGCCGGTGGTGAAAACTTCCGCGGTGTGCACCAACGCGCTCGCCTGCGCCGGCGGCACGCCGATCATCAGCATCGCCGAGGTTGAGACGACGCCAAATGCCATGCCGAGCGCGCCGTCCACCATTTGCGCCAGAAAACCGATGGCGAAAATCATCAGAAATTCTTCGGTCATGAAAATCGCCTCTCAATTCACGTCGAATTGCAGACGAATAGTCACGCGGGCGCGGACGCGCGCCTGAAAGCGACAACGGCATGAGCGGCTATTGGTTCCGCTGCTTTTACAGCCAGAACAGCATCTGAACCGCACCAAGCGGCAGCCCGGCGATGAACACGATGACGAAAACCAGCGCTGGGATATAGACGATCGCGAGCACCATGAAATAACTGTAGATGGCGCACAGCAGGCCGCCGCCAATCGACAGCTTCACCAGTCCCTTCGGCATCTCGACACCGATGAACGTGCTGCTGACAAAGGTGCTGAGCGTCGGGATCAGCGCCAGCATGCAGAGATAATTGCTGTAGAGCGTCTTCAGATCGGCGGGCTCGCCTTCGATCACGCGCCACTCTTCCCGCGGCCTGAGCAGGATCGCCTTCACGCGCTCGATGAGGTTCATCGCGCGTCCTCGCGGATCATCGTCGCGCCCTTCTCTGCGATCATGATGGTGGGCGAGTTGGTGTTGCCGGATGTGATGGTCGGCATCACCGACGCGTCGACCACGCGGATGCCCTGTAGGCCGAAGATGCGCAGCCGTCCGTCCACCACCGCCATCGGATCGCTGGGCAATCCCATCTTGGCGGTACCAACCGGATGGAAGATCGTGGTGCCGATCTCGCCCGCTGCTTTGACAAGACCCGCCTCATCGTCGTCCGCCACCGTGCCCGGCAGATATTCCACCGGCTTGAACGGCGCGAGCGCCCGTTGCCGCACGATGTTGCGGGTGACGCGGATGGAATCGGCGGCGACGCGCCTGTCCTCGTCGGTCGACAGATAGTTCGGCTGGATCGCCGGTTTGTCGGCCGGATCGGCGGACTTCAGCCGTACGAAGCCGCGGCTGGTCGGCTGCACGTTGGCGACGCTCGCGGTGAACGCTGGGAACGTGTGAAGCGGCTCGCCGAAGCGGTCGAGCGACAGCGGCTGCACGTGATACTGGATGTTGGCGCGCTCGCGCTTCGCGTCGGAGCGGGTGAAGATGCCGAGCTGCGACGGCGCCATGGTCAGCGGGCCTTTCCGGAACAGCGCGTAGTCGAGAAAAATCTTGGCGCGGCCGGGCAGCGACGCGTAGGTCTCATTCAAGGTGACGGCGCCGGTAACCTTGTAGATCATCCGGAGTTGCAGATGGTCCTGCAGATTCTCGCCGACACCCGGCTTGTCGAGCACGATCGGAATGCCGCGCTCCTTCAGATGCGCGGCGGGTCCGACCCCGGACAGTTGCAGAATTTGAATTGAGCCGATCGAGCCTGCCGCCATGATCACTTCGCCGCGGCAGCGCGCCAGCTTCGTCTCGCCGTTCTGCCGGAAGCGCACGCCGTTGACCCGCTTGCCGTCGAACGTCACGGCTTCGACCATGCATTCGGTCTCGAGCCGCAGGTTCTGCCGGTTGAGCACCGGCTTGAGGAAGCCGCGCGCCGCCGACCAGCGCCGCCCGCGCTTCTGGTTGACGTGGTAGGCGCAAGAGCCCTCGTTGTCGCCGGTGTTGAAGTCGTCGATCCGTTTGATACCGGCTTGCTCGGCCGCCATGCGGAACGCGTCGAGCAAATCCCAGCGCACCCGCGGATGCTCGATCCGCCATTCGCCGCCGACTGCGTGATGGTCGCCTTCGCCGAGGAAATGGTTCTCGTGCTGCTTGAAGTACGGCAGCACGTCGCCCCAGCCCCAGCCGGTGAGACCGAGCTGGCGCCAGTGGTCGTAGTCGCCGGCTTGGCCGCGCATGTAGATCATGGCGTTGATCGAGGACGAGCCGCCGATCACCTTGCCGCGTGGGTAGTTCAGCGCGCGGCCGTTGAGGCCCGGCACGCTTTCGGTCTTGAACATCCAGTCGGAGCGCGGATTGCCGATCGCGAACAGATAGCCGACCGGAATGTGGTACCAGATCCAGTTGTCGCGGCCGCCGGCTTCGAGCAGCAGCACGCGGTTGTTCGGATTAGCGCTGAGCCGGTTCGCCAGCACGCAGCCCGCCGAGCCCGCACCGGCGATCACGTAGTCGTATTCGCCTTCGATTGTTTTCGGCTCAGTCATTCGTTTCTCCCAGCACCAGTGTGCGGACCTCACGCGCGGCTGGCAATCGTGCTTAGCCAACGCTTCGCCCGCCGGATTTTAGGCGGGCATCCGGCGGGCCCGTCGTCTTTGCCCCTCGGGAAATGTGAGGGGGCGGAGCGCCGATCGGCGCACCTTCGATGCCGCGCTCTTTCGAGACACGGCGCGCGTCTGGCGAGACGCGCACGCCTCTCGGCGCTCCACCGCAGCGATTTTTGGTTCCTCGGGACCGTAACTTTCAGCGACGGATGGGTGGGCCCTCCACCTCGGGATCGGCCGGCTTTCGCCACCCTTCCTCCGTCACCCACCAGCCCACTCAAGGGCGGCTCCACGTAGTTGGAGCGGACGGTGACCCGGGCCTCCCGGACTTCCGCCTGCGAAGCGAAAGCGCGGACGCCGCATCCCGTTCCGCCATCTAAGCGCCCCTAGAAGACGCCCTCGGTCGAACGGGACGCGATCAATATGGGGCCGGATTCAAGGGCGGGGATAAGTTTATTTTTTGCAGGTGGCAAACTTATGCCCGTGGGGATAGCACGCGGCTTGCCTCTATCCCCGGTCGTTGCCCCCTCAATCGTCATTGCCGGGCCGCCGCATCCGCGGCGTGACCCGGCAATCCATGAGATAGAGCGGCATAGCAATTCTTACGATTGGTGCTCGCGGAGAGTCCTCATGGACCCGCGGGTCATAGGCGAGCGAAGCGACGCCGTCCTTCGGACGGCTATACCCGCGGGTGACGACGGAGAGAGCGAGGACTACGGTCGCGTTTGGCGCTAGATTCCCGATACGAACATCCAATAACCATTCATGCCCACGTTGAGCGTCCGCATCGATCTCGACACCGGCGCCAGGATCGGTCCCGGCAAGATCGCGTTGCTCAAGGCGGTTGGCAAAACGGGCTCGATCTCCGCTGCGGGCCGTGCGCTCGGCATGTCGTACCGCCGCGCCTGGCGATTGATCGAGGAGCTCAATGGCAGCTTCAAGGAGCCGCTGGTCACGTCACAGACCGGGGGCAAAAGCGGTGGCGGCGCGCAATTGACTACGCTGGGCAAGTTAGTGATCGCGCACTACACCGCAATTGAAGCGAAGTCCCACAAAGCCGCGGCGCGACATCTTTCGGCGCTACAAGCCACCATGAGCGGACGCCGCTGAAAACGGCTTTACCTCGCCGCATATGGGTTGCTAGGCTTCGCTCACGACCGCGGCGCGCTGGGCGCGCGCCGACGCTATCCGGAACGGCGATTCCGGCTGGTCGCTCCACCGAATTGACACTCAATGCGGGCGCACTGCGCCCTGGGAGCGCCGTCATGTTTGTTCGCGCCTTTGCTGCTGTCCTGCTTGCGATTGCCGCCGCGCCGCCGGCGTTCGCGCAGGACAAGACCGTCACCGCGTTCGTTGCGGCATCGATGACCAACGTCGCCAACGACCTCAATACGATCTTCACACGTAACACCGGCATCAAGGTGACGCCGAGCTACGCCGCCTCCTCCGCGCTCGCCAGGCAGATCGAGACCGGCGCGCCGGCGGACGTGTTCATCTCCGCCGACATACCGTGGATGAACTACGTGCAGGAGCGCAAGCTGATCAGGAACAACACGCGGTTCGACATCGCGAGCAACCGCCTCGTTCTGATCGCAGCGAAGGACTCCAAGATCGGCGAGCAGAAGATCGGCCCCGGCTTCGATCTCGCCAAGCTCGCCGGCCCAGGACGCATCGCCACCGGCGACGTGAAGTCGGTGCCTGTCGGCCGCTATGCCCAGGCGTCGTTGCAGAAGCTCGGCTCGTGGGCAGCCGCCGAAAGCAAATTCGCCATGACCGAAAATGTGCGCGCCGCGCTGGTGCTGGTGGCGCGCGGCGAAGCGGCGCTCGGCATCGTGTACGAGACCGACGCGGCGGTGGAGCCGGGCGTCAAAGTCGTCGGCCGCTTCCCCGCCAACTCGCACCCGCCGATCACCTATCCGGTCGCGCTGACCGCGACCGCGAAACCGGAAGCGGATGCGTATTTCAAGCTGCTGCGCTCGGCGACGGCTCAGGTTGTGCTGGAGAAGTACGGGTTCACGTATCTGCCGAAGGCGGGACCGTGAGGTTTTTCCGCTCCTTCCTCACACTCGGTTGTCGTCCCCGCGAAAGCGGGGACCCAGTAAACGCAAGCCTCTCAAGGGACCCCGGGTACTGGATCCCCGCTTTCGCGGGGATGACACCCACGATGTGGCGCGGACCACGGCCAACTCCGCATGTTTGACCTCACCCCCGAGGAATGGACCGCGGTCCGCCTCTCGCTGCGCATTGCGCTGGTGGCGACGATCGTGTCGCTGCCGTTCGGCATCGCGATCGCCTGGCTGCTGGCGCGCAAGAACTTCTGGGGCAAGTCGCTGCTCGACGGCATCATTCATTTGCCGCTGGTGCTGCCGCCGGTCGTCACCGGTTATCTGCTGCTGATCTGGTTCGGCCGCCGCGGCCCGATCGGCAGCTTCCTCGACCAGACCTTCGGCATCGTGTTCTCGTTCCGCTGGACCGGCGCGGTGCTGGCCTGCGGCGTGATGGCGTTTCCGCTGTTGGTGCGCGCGATCCGCCTGTCGTTCGAGGCGATCGACCGCCGGCTGGAGGATGCCGCATCGACGCTCGGCGCCAGCCGCTTCTGGACGTTCCTCACCGTGACTCTTCCCCTTGCGTTGCCCGGAATCATCGCCGGCATGGTGCTGTGCTTCGCCAAGGCGCTCGGCGAATTCGGCGCCACCATCACCTTCGTCTCCAACATCCCTGGCGAGACGCAAACCATTTCGGCCGCGATCTATACGCTGACGCAGGTGCCGGGCGGCGACGCCGCGGCGATGCGGCTCGTGATCGTCGCGGTGATCATCGCGCTCGCGGCGCTGGTTGCGTCGGAGTGGTTCGCACGGCGCGCCGGTATGCGGTATCACGGAGACTGAGATGCTAGTTGTCGACGTCGAAAAGCGTCTCGGCGAATTCGCGCTAACAGCGAAATTCGAAGCGGCGGACGGCGCCACCGCGCTGTTCGGTTCGTCAGGCTCGGGCAAGACCTCGATCGTCAACATGATCGCGGGGCTGATCGCGCCGGACCGCGGGCGCATCGCGCTCGACGGCACCGTGCTGTTCGACAGCGCAACACGCACCAACGTGCCGGCGCACCGCCGCCGCGTCGGCTACGTGTTCCAGGAGGGGCGGCTGTTCCCGCATCTCACGGTGTCGCAGAATCTCGACTACGGCCGCTGGATGAGCGGCGTCGCGGCCGACCCCGCCGAGCGCGAGCGCATCGTCGCGCTGCTCGACATCGGCCATCTCATGTCGCGGCGTCCGGGCAAGCTGTCCGGCGGCGAGCGGCAGCGCGTCGCGTTCGGCCGCGCGCTGTTGATGCAGCCGCGGCTCCTCCTGCTCGATGAGCCGCTCGCCTCGCTCGACCGCGCCCGCAAACTCGAAATCCTGCCGTATCTGGCGCGGCTACGCGACGAAGCCAAAGTGCCGATGATCTACGTCAGCCATCAGGCCGGCGAGATCACTCGCCTCGCCTCGCAGGTAGTGCGGATCGAGGACGGCCAGGTGCTGGCGGCGGGCGGGCTGGAGCTGCTGGACGCGGAGTCAGCGCATTGAGGCGTGATATGCTGCGCCCATGTTCCCGCCCTCCCGAATCGTCTGCCTGACCGAAGAAACCGTGGAGACGCTCTATCTCCTCGGCGAGGACCGCCGCATCGTCGGCGTGTCCGGCTATGCGGTGCGGCCGCCCCAGGTGCGGCGCGAAAAGCCGCGGGTGGCGGCGTTCATTTCCGCCGACGTGCCGAAGATCCTGGCGCTGAAGCCCGACCTGGTGCTGACGTTCTCCGACCTGCAGGCCGATATCGTCGCAGAGCTGGTGCGCAAGGGCGTCGCGGTGCACGCCTTCAACCAGCGCGACATCACCGGCATTCTCGACATGATCCGCACGCTCGGCGCGCTGGTCGGCGCGGCGGACAAGGCCGACGCCCTGGCGCAATCGTTCGAGGCGCGGCTCACGCATTCGCGCGAGCGCGCCGATGCATTGCAGCGCAAGCCGCGCGTCTATTTCGAGGAATGGGACGACCCGATGATCTCCGGCATCGGCTGGGTGTCGGAACTGATCGAAACGGCGGGCGGCATCGATACGTTCAAGAACCTGTCGTGTGAGAAAAGCGCCAGGGACCGCATCCTGTTGCCCGGCGCGGTGATCGAAGCGAAGCCCGACATCATCGTCGGCTCGTGGTGCGGCAAGAAATTCGTGCCCGCGAAGGTCGCGGCGCGGCCCGGCTTCGATGCGATCCCGGCGGTGCGCGACGGCTTCCTGCGTGAGATCAAGTCGACGATCATCTTGCAGCCCGGTCCGGCGGCGCTGACCGACGGGCTCGCGGCGCTGGAGGGCATCGTCGCGGAATGGGCGTGTCGCAACCCATCGTCGTGAGGCAGGCACGCCTCTCTTTTCCCTCCCCCGCTTGCGGGGGAGGGTTAAGGAGGGGCGCCGAAGAAATGCCCCCACCCGGCGCCCTTCGGTCGCCGACCTCCCCCCGCAAGCGGGGGAGGTGAACGGAGAGAGCGCGCCGTGCGGCAAACCAAATGGCCGCCTAGTGCCGCGCCAACTTTGTCACCGCCTCGGTCAGATAGTCGAACGCGCCGATCAGGCTCGGGCCGGCGCACAGCGTGAAGCGGCTCGGCAGCTCGATGCGCTTTCGCGCCGGATACATCTCGCGCAGCGCCGGATGCGTGAGATAGAGCGCGCCCTGCCCGTCCGGCTGCTCGATATGGCTCGCCATCACCAGATAATCGGGCTTGAGCTCGATCAGCCGTTCCAGCGGCACGTAGCCGCCATAGCCCTTCGGCGCGCCGCGCGGCGGCGTCAGCCCGGCCTCGATCATCAGCGCCGACGCCAGGCTGTCCGGCCCGACGGTGTAGCCGTTGTTGCCGATCAGGAGGGCGCTGGACGACGCCGGGCGCGGCGCACTCTTGAGTCTTTGCTGCGCGGCATCGATCCGCGCGATCAAGGCCTCGCCGCGCGCCGGATGGCCGACCAATTTGGCAACATCGCGGATCTGCGCGCGGGCGGCATCGAGGTTGGCCACCACGTCGACACCGGCCACGCGAAAGCCGAGGCTGCGCAACAGGCGCTGTGTCAGCGGCCGGTCCCAGGTGCCGACCAGCACAAGATCGGGCTTGTGCGGCACCAGCGCCTCCGCCTGCAACGGCAGTTTCGGGAATTTGCGTGCTTCGCCGGCCACCGCCGAAATCTTGGGATCGCTGGCGTAGGGCGACAGCCCGACGATCTGCGAAGGCTCGGCCAGCGCAACCACGAGCTGGTCGGCGCACAGGTTGAACGACGCGATGCGCTGGGGTGTGTCGGCATGAACGCCGGACACACCAAAGGCCGTCAATAGAAAACCGGCTGTCATCGTCCGCGAAAGCGGACGATCCAGTAACCACCGAACGATGTTGAATGTCCTGTCCAACTGCCACGCTTGCGTTTACTGGATGCCCGCGTTCGCGGGCATGACACTGCCTGTGTAGTTGGAGTGTCGGCAACAACCCTGTAGGAATTATCGCGGGGAAAGCAACATGGATTCCAGCCGCCGCGATCTTGGCCTGGTGCTCGCGCTGGCGGCGCTGGTCCTGGTGCTGGCCGTCATCTCGCTGATGAGCGGCCCGGCCAGCATCTCACCGAGACAGGCGCTGGCCGCGCTGTTCGATGGCCAGGGCGCCGAAGGCATCATCGTACGCGATATCCGGCTGCCGCGCACGCTGCTCGCGATCCTAATCGGCGCGACATTCGGGCTGTCAGGCGCCGCGCTGCAAGGCCTGTTGCGCAATCCACTCGCCGAGCCCGCGCTGTTCGGCGCGCCACAGGCCGCCTCGGTCGGCGCATCGTTCATGATCGCGTACGGCCTCGCCGGCGCGACCTCGTTCGCGGTGCCGATCGCCGGAATCGCCGGCGCGCTGGTTTCGGTCGGCGGGCTGGTGGCGATCGCCGGACGGCGCGCCAGCCTGACCGTGACGCTGCTGGCAGGATTGGCGTTCGCAAGCTTCGCCGGCGCGGGCACCGCGCTGATCCTCAATCTCGCGCCGACGCCTTACGCCGCCCTCGAAGTCGCGTTCTGGCTGCTCGGCTCGCTGGAAGACCGCAGCATCGATCATCTGCTCATCGCCGCGCCGTTCCTGCTGGCGAGCTGGATTCTGCTGGCGCTCAACGCGCGCGCCTATCGCGCGCTGACGCTCGGCGAGGACGCCGCGGCCTCGCTGGGCGTCGACCTCAACCGCACCCGCATGATGGTGGTCATCGGCACTGCGCTCGGTGTCGGCGCCGCCGTGGCGGTTGCGGGTTCGATCGGCTTCATCGGGCTGGTGGCGCCGCACCTGGTGCGGCGATGGGTCGGCTCCGATCCGGCGCGGCTGTGCCTGCCCGCCGCGCTGATGGGTGCCGCTTTGCTCACCGCCGCCGACATCGCGGTGCGGCTCATTCCGGCCAACCCGAACGCCACCGCGATCGAGCTCAAGCTCGGCGTCGTCACCGCGCTGATCGGCGTGCCGTTTTTCCTGGCGATGATCTTCCGCGAGCGCCGTCTGCTGGAAGGGTCGCCGTCATGACCGCGATCCTTGAGGCGCAAGGCGTCAACGTCCGGATCGGCGGCGTACCGATCGTCAGCGGCGCGAACGTCGCGCTGCGTGCGAACGAGCTCACCGCGCTGGTTGGACCGAACGGCGCGGGCAAGACCACGCTGGTCCGTGCGCTGGCCGGACTGCTGCCGTCGGAAGGCGCCATCACCATTGACGGCCGCGCGCTTGGCGAGATTTCGCCGCGCGAGCGCGCCAGGCGCATCGCGTACTTGCCGCAAGGCAACGTGTTCCATTGGCCCCTATCGGTCGCCGACGTCGTCGCGCTGGGCCGCACGCCGCACGCCGATCCGTTCTCGCGTATTTCAGACAACGACCGCACGGCGGTGGCGCTGGCGCTGGCGATCACGGAAACCGAGACTTTCGCCACGCGACCGGTAACAACATTGTCCGGCGGCGAGCGCGCGCGTGTCGCGCTCGCCCGCGCGCTGGCGACGCAGGCCACCGTGCTGCTCGCCGACGAGCCGACCGTCTCGCTCGATCCGCGCCATCAGCTCGTGGTGATGGAATTGCTGCGGAAGGCGGCGCGCAACGGCGGCGCGGTGCTCGCCGTGGTGCACGATCTCGCGCTGGCGGCGAGATACGCCGACCGCGTGCTGGTGATGGAGCGGGGGCGGATCGTGACCGACGCACCGCCCGATGAGGCGCTGACCGCGGAGCGCGTCGCTGCGGTGTTTGGGGTTGAGGTCGTGCCGGTCGATATCGGTGGCGCCACTGTGCCGGTCGCCAGCCGGCCTATCTAAGCAGAGATTCTCAGGCTACCCAACGGATCGAGGTTACGGATGATGCTGGCGCTAGCCGTTTTCATTGTCCATCCGTTGGGGAGCCAGCAAAAACCTGCTTAGCGCGTGGGTTCACAAGCGTGCGCTGCTGCCCGCGCGTCTCTTCGTTCCGCCCCGGAAGAGGCCCAGTGCGCGGTCAAGCTCCTTCGCGTTTCCTTTACGCTGGCCGCTTGCGAAGTTTAGGCCTTGGATCAGGACCATACTCGTTTGGGCCAGAATTGCCCCTCACGCAGCCAAGCATGACCAGGACCGTAACGAAGATCGCGAGGGCGGCCATCCTCACATCCTCAGGCCCGGTGATATCCAAAATTTTATAGATAACCGACAAAATCGCAAACAACCATGCGAACGCCCGGCCTTGGCCAAAGTCATGCAAACGCTTCACGATTAGCGCAAAGATTGGCCAATAGAGCAGAACCCCCATGAGCCAGTAGATGTTCTTGAACAATCGTGTCGGGTGCCACACGTCGTCTTCCTTTAGCTCGAATGCCGCCGTTCCCAGCATTAGCGCCAGTATTCCGAATAGCGACACGGCCACGATCAAAATCGTCAGGAAGCCCAGCCAGAATGACCTTCTTGAAACGCGGCCTTTGAAAGAAAAAAAGAACTCTGCCCACGAAACCTCCCCTGACACGGCATGCTCCTGAGCGGGGAGTTGAGCGGCGTTCGATTTCGACAACAGGCCAGCGTCTTCTTGGAATTGGAGATCGATCGCGGGCGTATCGCGCTGGGCGATCAACCATCTCTGTACTTCCAGAATCGCAGAGCTGACAGGCTGATTTCCGCTACGCGCGGCTGCAAGAATGCCGCAAAGCTCAACCAGCCAGCCTTCCTGACGAGACACATCGATAAGGCTGTTCACGCGCGTTACAAAGTCGGGGCCACTCGCAACATTGTGGCGAAACATATCGTTGTCGCGCAGGATTTCGTCGAGAGCCACAGGATTAAAGCCGGCCAATATCGCTTCACGCAGCTTAGCCCGCATCTTGCCGTCCCGCGCGTAACCAGGCATTTCGACTCCCGTCGATGCGCCGCACCCGCTCGGCCGGCTGCGCGCACTGCGAGCGGCCAAGCGGCCCCGGTGGCGCCGAGCGCACCCAGAAATTCGCGCCGCCTCGTTTCAATCCCCGGACTCAGGAGAAGGGATCGTAATGACAAAGGCGGCCACTCTGGAAGGGGTTGGAATTGACCTCAAGCACAGGGTCATTGAGCGACCAACCAATGTCGCAGATGGGTCCCAGCGGACATCAACCCGCATCTCATGTTGCGGTAGCGCAGCCGTTTTAGCCCCTATCAAAGTAAGCGTTTAAGCCGATACGATGCCGTCTCCTAAGCCTAGGAGCGGGCATGAGGCGACGCGAGTTCATCACGCTTCTCGGCGGCGGGGCTACAGCGCCGCTGTGGCCGCTTCACACATATGCGCAACCCAGCGGCAAAGTAACACGGATCGGTTTCTTCAGCGCTGCGGCCAACGTGCAGTCCGGCAACCAACAGGCCTTCCTGTCGCAACTGCGTGAGCTCGGCTTCAACGAGGGCCAAAATTACATTGTGGAGTATCGCGACGTGACCGATCCCCGCGGCCCGTTCGTCGCGGCGGCGGATTTGATGCGGACGCAGCCGGATCTCATTGTGGTCACCGGACCGGAAGCCGCGCTGCAGGCCGTGGTCGGCGCAAGCCGCTCCATTCCGATCGTCTTCCTGGCCGTGCAATACGATCCGATTGCGCGCGGCTATGTCACAAGCCTCGCCCGCCCCGGGGGCAACATCACCGGCGTGTTCCTACGCCAGCTCGAATTGGCCGGAAAACAGGTTGAAATCCTGACCCAGACGTTCCCACAACGAACGCGCCTGGCCGTCCTGTACGATGCATTCACGACCGATCAGTTCGGCGAGGCCGAACGGACCGCGCGATCGATGAATGTCCAGCTTCAAGCACTGAAGCTCGAAAAACCGCCATACGATTTCGATGCGGCGTTCCGAAGCGTGGGGGCCCATGGGGCGCAAATGGTGCTTGTGTTGTCCAGTCCTCACTTTACCGGGCAGGAGTCTCGAATCGCCGCACAGGCGATTGCGCACCGCCTGCCCAGCATGTTCACGTTCCGGCACTATGTCGAGGCCGGCGGATTGATGTCCTACGGCGTCGATTTTCCTTCGATGTTCCGCAAGACTGCCGACTATGTGGCGCGAATTCTCAAAGGAGCAAAGCCCGCTGACCTGCCAGTCGAGCAGGCCACGAAGTTCGAGACGGTGGTCAATCTCCAGACCGCCAAGAAAATAGGCGTCGAATTACCGACCTCGATTCTGCTGCGCGCCGACAAGGTGATCGAATGATGTCGGCTAATGGGTCAGAAGCGAACGTCGTCAGACTGTAGCGCGCGCTGTTTTCAAGTAGCTATCGTCAACGTAGGCCTTCGGATCGCCGCTCGCGCTCTTCGCCAGCAGCTCCGTCGCTTTCAGCGTCGCGATCACCTGCGACAGCCCCTTCAGGTTGACCGACACGTCGCGCGTCAGCGCACCGGTGCCGGTGAAGAAGTCCCACGCCCGTTCGGCGTGATTGAGCGGCGCCGGCAGCTCGCGCGCGGCGATCGCCGACGCCGCAGCGCGGTTGGCGTAAAGCCACTCCGTGGCGCGCAACATCACGCGCAAAAATCGCACCAGCACGTCGCGGTTTTTCTCGGCCCACTGGATGTTCACATTGATGGAGACGAACTGCCAGTCCGGCACGTGCTCGATGACGTCGCCGAGGTTGTTCATGCCCGCCTCCTCGGCGACGTAGTTCCACGGCACCGATTGCAGCCCGGCGTCGATCTCGCCGGCCAGCAGCGCCTTGTGGCGCGGCGGCACGCCGCCTGTGTGCTTGACCTGATAGTCGCCCGGATAGCTCAGACCATGCGCCTCCAGCATCGCCTTCACATGGAAGAACGTGCCTTCCTTGTCGCTGAAGATCCCGATCATGCGGCCGCGCAGATCTTCGATGCGCTTGAATGGCGCGCGCGAGATCAGCGAATGCACCAGCTTGCCGGCGTTTCCGGCGACGATCTTGAGCGGGCCGCCCTCCGCCTGGTTCTGGATCGCAAGCTCTGGCGAGCCGATATAGACCTGGAACGTGCCGTCGAGCAGCGGCGGGATCTGCGACGCATTGCCGTGGATCGCGCCTTCGACCTCAAGGCCTTCCTCGGCGAAGAATCCGTGCTCCTGCGCCGCCCACAGCGGCATGTTGAAATAGGTGCGCGAAACCAGTCCGGCGGCGATCTTATCGGGCATTTCACACTCCGCGCTATTCTCTCGGTCGTCATGCCCGGCCTTAGCCGTCCGAAGGACAGCGTCGCTTCGCTCGGCCATAGCCGTCCGAAGGACGGCGTCGCTTCGCTCGCCTATGGTGCCGGGCATCCACGTCTTACTTTGTTGCCAAGGCGTGGATGGCCGGGACAAGGCCGGGATGACGGTGCGATCAATCGCGACGCAATTTGCACGGCGCTTCCCGATTAGACAATATGACCGCCACCAGGGAGAAGCGCCATGACAGCCCGATCCGTCCGGCACAACTGTGCGCTGCTGACATTCGCTGCGCTGACGATCGGAGCAATCTCCATCGCCCACGCCCAATCGCAAATCACCATCGTCGTCTCCGTCGCAGCCGGCGGCTCATCCGACATCGGCATGCGCACGATCACCGCGCAGGTCGAAAAAATAGGCGGCCCGAAGATCGTGATCGAGAACCGGCCCGGCGGCGGCGGCGTGACGGCAACGCTCGGCGTCAAGGACGCGCTGCCTGACGGACGCACGCTGATGCTCGCGAGCTACGCCACGCACGTGATCAACCCGGCGATGGCGGGCGGCACGCAATACGACCCGATCGCCGACTTCCAGCCGATCACCACGCTGTTCTCGTTTCCGGTGATGCTGTCGGTGCCCACAGCCATCGAGGCCAAGACCGTGCCGGAACTCGTCGCCCTCGCCAAGAAGAAGCCGAGCGGCCTGTCCTATGCGTCGCAGGGCGTCGGCACCGCAGGCCATCTGCTCGGCGAACTGTTCAAGAAGAGCAGCAGCGCGCCGCTGGTGCATATTCCCTACAAGGGCGCGGCGCCCGCGGTGATCGACCTGGTCGCTGGCCGCGTCGACATGATGTTCGTCGGCGTGCTGCCGAGCAAGGCGCACCTCGCCGCCGGCTCGCTGCGGCCGCTCGCCGTCACGTCGAGGACGCGAATGCAGGAGGTGCCGGACGCACCAACCATGGCCGAGGCCGGTCATCCCGACGTCAACACGGACTTCGTCTGGTTCGGACTGATGGGGCCCGCCAAGATTCCAGACGCAACGGTCAGGAGCCTGCACGAGCTGTTCGCCAAGGCGGTCACGTCGCCGGAGGTGCGCGACAAGCTCGCGGCGCAGGGCATCAACGTCGAGTCGAGTACGCCGGAGCAATTCGCCGCGCGCATCAAGGCGGATTCGGCGAAGTTCGGCCCGCTGATCAAGGCCTCCGGCGCCGCGAAGTAAGCTACCGCCGCAACACGGCGCGCAGCCGCATCCGCGCAAGGCGCAGCATGGCGAGTGCGCGGCCAATCGCGGTCTTGGGCTGCAGAGGCTCAGGCTCGGCGAGCTGCAGGCCGATCGTGGTGACCGCGCCCTCCGTCACGGTGTGCGCGACCAGGACCACCGGCCCGAGCGAGACGAAGTCGTTGATGCGCGGCGTACGGCCGAGCCGCTTGGCGAAATAGTCGGACAGGCTGGTCCCGGCGTCGGCGGGATCGGCCGTGATGCCATAGATTTCCGCCAGCGCGCCGAGCGTGGCGTCGCCGGGCACAAAAAAATCCTCGACCACCATCGGCGCCGCGGCGGCCTGCGCGCCTTCGACGAAGAAGCGGTCGAGCGCCTGCGCGCGATCGGGCGGCGCCAAAAAATAGACATGATCGTCTTCGCGAACCTCGCCCGCTTCCTCCGGCGTGAGCACGCGCTCGTCGCGCACCACCAGCGTCAGCTTGGCCCACGACGGCCGGATGCCGCGCCGCAGGTACGGACTTCCGGCGATCACCGGATAGCCGACCAGTTCCTGTTCGAGTTGCCCGGGCAGGTCGAGCTCAGTGCGCCGCGCCAAAACGTCGGTGCGCGGCAACGCGATGTGCAGCCGACGCGCCGCCGGCGAGATGGTCCAGCCCTGCACGATCAGCGATACCAGCACGACAACGAACCCAACGTCGAAGTAGACGTGCGCCTTGGGCAAGCCTACCAGCAGCGGGATCGAGGCGATGAAAATACCGACCGCGCCGCGCAGGCCGACCCATGAGATGAACAGCTTCTCGCGCCTGGTGAACGGGAACGGCCAGAGGCAGAGGAACACCGCAATCGGCCGGGCGAAGAACATCAGCGTGAACGCGATCGCCAGCGCGGGCAGGATGGTCTGCGGCAGGCGGCTCGGCCAAGCCAGCAGGCCGAGGATCACAAACATGCCGATCTGCGCAAGCCAGGTCGCGGCGTCGAGGAACGTCACCAGCGTGTTGTGCGCGCGGGTCGAGCTGTTGCCGACCACGAGGCCGGCGATATAGACCGCAAGGAAGCCCGAGCCGTGCGCCGATTGGGTGGCGGCGAAGATGACGACGGCGGCGGTCGCAACGAACGGCGCGTGCAGGCCCTGCGGCAGGCCGACCCGGTTGAGCACCAGCACGACGAGCCGGCCGCCAAAATATCCGATCAGCCCGCCGAGCACAAATTCGCGCGCCAGCAGCATGGCGACGGCGCTCCAGGTTCTGTTGCCGAGCAGCAGGTATTCGACCAAAGCAATGGTCAGGAAGATCGCGACCGGATCGTTCAGCCCGGATTCGACCTCCAGCGTGGCGTTGACGCGCGGCCGCAGCCGCAGGCCCTTGGCGTGCAGCAGGAAGAATACGGCGGCGGCGTCGGTTGACGCCACCACGGCGCCAGCCAGCAGCGCTTCCGGCCAGCTCATGCCAAGCGTCAGTATGGCTGCGGGCGCGGTGAGCGCGGCGGTGACGACAACACCGAGCGTCGATAGCGTTACGGCGGGCGCCAGCACGTTGCGGAAGGTCTGGAGTCTGGTGCGCAGGCCGCCGTCGAACAGGATCAGGCCCAGCGCCACCGAGCCCACGGTGTAGGCCAGTTCGACATCATCGAAGATGATGCCGCCGGGGCCGGATTCGCCGGCCAGCATGCCGACCACCAGGAACGCGAGCAGCAACGGGGCGCCGAAGCGCAACGCGACCAGGCTCGACATGATGCCAAACAGCACCAGCAGCGAGCCTAGCAACAGCGAAATGCTGACAGCGTCGAGCGCGTTCATCGTCGGTCCCTGCGCCATGTCCTATTGGCAGCGGGACGCGACGGCAATCAAAAATCGCGGTTGGAGTCATTCCGGGGCGCGAGCCATAAGGGCGTTACGCGCTTATAGCTCTGTCCCGGAATGACGGCGGAGAGGAAGTCGCTAAAACGCGACCTTGTCGCCGCCTTTCAACGAGAGGATTTCGCGCGCATCATCAGGGTTCGCGACCTCGAGGCCGATGCCTTCGACGATCTTGCGCACGTTCGCCACCTGCTGGGCGTTCGACTCGGCAAGCCTGCCCGGACCGATCCAGAGCGAGTCCTCCATGCCGACTCGTACGTTGCCGCCCATCGCCGCCGCCTGGGCTGCGATCCTCATCTGACTGGCGCCGGCGCCCAGAACCGACCAGTGATAGTTATCGCCCAGCAGCCGGTCGGCGGTGCGCTTCATCATAATGACGTCTTCGGGATGCGTTCCGATGCCGCCAAGGATGCCGAACACCGACTGCACGAACAGCGGCGGCTTCACCACACCACGGTCGAGGAAGTGCTTCAGCGTGTAGAGATGGCCGATGTCGTAACACTCGATCTCGAAGCGGGTGTCGTTGCCGGCGCAGGTGGTGAGGATGTACTCGATGTCGGCGAGCGTATTCTTGAACATGCCCTTGCGGGTGCCTTCGAGATACGGCTCCTCCCAGTCGTGTTTGAATTTGCCCTTGTAGCGCGGGATCATCGGGTAGAGGCCGAAGTTCATCGTGCCCATGTTGAGCGAGGCGACCTCGGGCTTGAAGGCTGCGGCCGGCGTGACGCGCTCCTCCACCGTCATGGTCGGCGAGCCGCCGGTGGTGATGTTTACCACCACGTTGGAGCGCTGCTTGATCACCTTGAGGAAGGGCGCGAACGCCTCCGGTGTCTGGTCCGGGCGGCCGTCCTGCGGATTGCGCGCATGCAGGTGGACGACCGCGGCGCCCGCCTCGGCCGCGCCGATCGCGGCGTCGGCGATCTGCTGCGACGTGATCGGCAGATGCGGCGACATCGACGGCGTGTGGATCGAGCCGGTGACGGCGCAGGTGATGATGACTTTGTTCTTTGTGGCCACGCTTCGCTCCCTCAGTTTGAGGCCGATCCTAAGCATTCCTACTGCCGTTGCGGAAGCCCTCAGACAGCCATGATAGCAATGCGCTGGCGCGGCGAAAGCCAGGAGCGTATGGGTGGCACAAATCGAGCCGCGTCAAGCCCGGCCATGACGGCGGAGAGAGTTGCTGGATGCCGTCTACCCGAACCAGCTCTACCACCCTCGGCATTCTGTGCGGCGCCGGCGCGGCGATCTTCTGGGCGATCGGCTTCACCGCCGTGCGCCATGGCATCGACGCCGGCTTCTCGCCGGCCGACATCACCTTTCACCGCTGCGTCTGGGGCGGCCTATTCCTGCTGCCGCTGTTCCTGCGCGGCAGCATCGGCGATCTCAACGGCGTCGGCTGGTTTCGCGGCATCGTGCTCGCGATCCTGAGCGGCCCCGGCATTTCCATCATCAGCTATTCCGGCTTCCTGCTGGTGCCACTCGCCCATGCCGGCGTGATCCAGCCGTCCTGCGCCGCGCTGTTCGGCCTTCTGCTGGCGGCGTTCGTGCTGCGGGAGCCGCTCACCGCCTCCCGCATTCTTGGCGCGCTGACCATCATCGCCGGGCTTGCCGTGATCGGCGGCGAGGCGCTGACCACGATCGGCACGCACGGCTTTCTGGGCGATCTCATGTTCGTGGTGACCGGCGCCTTCTTCGCGACGTTCGGCATGCTGCTGCGGCTGTGGCGCATCGACGCCATCCGCGCCACCGTCGTGGTCAGCGTGCTCTCGCTGGTGCTGATCCCGATCCAATGGGCGTTTGTCGGGTTCGACCGGATGATCGCGCTCGGTGTGTGGGAGAACCTGCTACAAGCCGTGGTGCAGGGCATCCTGGCGGGCCCGGCCGCGATCTACCTTTTCACCCGCTCGGTGGTGCTGCTGGGCGCTGGTCGCGCCGCAGTTTTCCCCTCCCTGGTGCCCGGATTCACCCTGTTGGCGGGCTACGTCGGGCTCGGTATCGTGCCGAGCATCCCCCAACTCCTCGGTTTTGCCATCGTTCTGTTCGGCTTTCGCCTGACGCAGAAGCAATAAGCCCCGCCTTACAGCGTGTCTGCGTGGTGCGAATCGTCTATTTCGGGTTCGCCGCGATGGGGAACCGGATATGGATTTCAGCGACCTGCAAACCGCCCTCGCCGCCTTGAACAGCGGGCTCCGCACGACGCTGCGGACCCAGATCACCTCGGTCTGGCTGCCGATCCAGCTCGGCATCGTCGTCGCGGTGGCGGCCGCTGCCATGGGCATCGCCGCCACGGTCCGCAAACGCTTCGACCTCGTCTCGGCAACGATGAGCTGGCCGCCGTACGCGCGGCTCGTCGTCCGTGCCATGATGAACCATCTCGGCACCATCGTCTTCATCCTGCTGCTGTCGATCGTGCGCGTCAGCATGCGGGCCTCGATGGAGCGTCCACGCACCTATCTGCTGCTGGTCGCGATCGATCTCGCCAGCGCGTGGGTGGTGATCAACATCGTCACCGGCGTGATCCGCAACCAGTTCGTCAACCGCGTGGTGACGGTGTCGGTGTGGACGCTGGCGGCGCTCAGCATCCTGCGGCTGCTCGACCCGATCGTCGCCGGGCTCGACTCCATCACGCTCAACCTCGGCGGCTTGCGGATCACGCCGCTGGTGATCCTCAAGGCCGCGATCCTGCTCATTCTGCTGATCTGGTCCGCGACCGCGGCCAGCAACTTTCTCGACAGGCAGTTGCGCGGATTTGCCGATCTCACGCCGTCGATCCAGGTTCTGCTCAGCAAGCTGATCCGTATCGGACTGCTCGCGGTTGCGGTGATCATCGCGCTGAGCACGCTGGGCATAGATCTTTCGGTGCTCGCGGTGTTCACCGGCGCGGTCGGTGTCGGCCTCGGCTTTGGCTTGCAGAAGATCGTGTCGAACCTTGTCAGCGGAATCATCCTGCTGGCGGACAAATCGATCAAACCGGGGGACATCATCTCGGTCGGCGATCAGTATGGCTGGGTGACCACGATGGGCGCGCGCTACACCGCGGTCGACACCCGCGACGGCCGCGAATACCTTGTGCCAAACGAGGACTTTATCACCCAACGGGTGGTGAACTGGTCGTACTCCAGCAACCTGGTGCGTCTCGAGGTGAAATTTGGCGCGAGCTATTCCAGCGACCCGCGCAAGGTGCAGGCTGCCGCGGTCGCCGCGGCGGCGAGCGTGACGCGGGTGCTTAAGCAGCCGGCGCCGATCTGCCACCTGCTGGCGTTCGGCTCCTCGGCGGTGGAGTACCGGCTGGCGTTCTGGATCGCTGATCCCGACGCGGGCGTCACCGCGGTGCGCAGCAACGTGATGCTGGCGCTGTGGGATACGCTGGAGAAGGAAGGCGTCGGCCTGCCGAAGCCCGGACCGCAGCGCGTGATCTACGAGCGGGCCAAGGCTGATGGCGACGGCGAGGATTTGCCGCCGGTGCGGTGACTTACGTCCGGGCAAAGTCGCAACCAGCCGCGGAAATCATTCCGCCTTCGCGCCAGCGAATTTGATGACCTTGCCCCATTTTTCGGTTTCTTCGACCATGAACCTGCCGAATGCGGCGGGCGAAACGGGAAACACTGTCGCGCCCAGGTCGGTAAACCGCGCTTTCAGCTTGGGATCGGCGAGGCCCGCATTGACTGCCTTGTTGAGCTTGTCGACGATCTCCGCGGGCGTGTTCTTGGGTGCGCCCAAGCCCTGCAGCGCGCTCGCCTCGTAGCCAGGCACGACGTCGCCCACGGTCGGGAGGTCCGGCAATACGTCCGAGCGCGTTGCGCCCGTCACCGCAAGCGGGTGCAGCTTGCCCGCTCTGATGTGCGCCATCGACTCGGGCAATGGATTGAACAGCACCTGAATCTGTCCGCCCATGAGATCGGTCATCGCCGGTGCACCGCCGCGATAAGGCACATGAATCATTTCGACACCGGTCATCATTTTGAACAGTTCGCTGGCGACATGGAGCGACGTGCCGACGCCGCCCGATCCATAGCTGATCTTGCCGGGATTGGACTTTGCATAGGCGATGAACTCGGCCACGGTCTTCGCTGGAAACGATGGATTGACCTGCATGACAAGGGGAAAGCGGATGATGCCCGCAACCGGCGCGATGTCGCGGAGGAAGTTGAACCCGAGCTTGTCGTAGAGCGTGGCGTTGAACGCATTCGCCACAGTGACCGTCAGCAGCGTATAGCCGTCCGCGGACGCACGCACGACGGCTTCGGTGGCGATATTGCTGGCTGCCCCCGTGCGGTTTTCGATGACGAATTGCTGGCCGAACTGCTCGGAGAGCCATTGTCCCATGAGACGCGCGGCAATGTCGGTGGCCCCGCCGGGGGCAAAGCCGACGATCAAGCGCACCGGCCGTTCCGGATAGGTTTGTGCCCATGCGATGCGCGGCGCGACCGGCAGCGCGGCAGCGCACGCGGTCAGATGCAGAAACGTGCGGCGAGGAAGTTTCATAGCTGTACTCCTCGTGTCGGCGGGGCCAAAAGCAGTCGTCCACGACGGGCGGGTCAATTCGCTTTGATGCCCGCAGATTTCATCACCTTGCCCCATTTCTCGGTTTCGTCGGCGATGAACTTTCCAAAGTCGGTAGGCGAGACGACAAGCGGTGTGCCTCCGAAGTCCGCCAGCCGCGACTTGATCATCGCGTTGGCAAGAGCGGCGTTGATCTCCTTGTTGAGCTTCTCGACAATCACGGCAGGCGTGTTCTTGGGAACGCCGACTCCATACCATGTGCTCGCCTCGTAGTTGGACACGAACTCACCCACGGTCGGAATTTCGGGCAGCGCGTCCGAGCGCGTCACGGTGGTAACTGCGAGCGCCCGCAGCCTGCCAGCCCTGATATGCTCGATCGCTGCGACAGTGGCGAGGAACATGATCTGAACGTGCCCGCCGAGCAGATCGGTGAGCGCCGGCCCGCCACTACGATACGGCACGTGGACCATATCGACGCCGGCCATCATCTTGAACAGCTCGGCCGCAATGTGGCCCCCGACCCCGATGCCGGCCGAGGCCATACTGAGCTTGCCGGGATTGGCCTTGGCGTAGGCGATGAACTCCGGAAGTGACTGGGCCGGTACCGAGGGGTTCAACACCATAACGTAGGGACCTTGGAAGATGCCCGACACCGGCGCGATGTCGCGGATGAAATTGAAATTGAGCTTGTCGTAGAATGTCGCGTTGACCGCGTTGTAAGAACCAGCCAGGAGAAGCGTGTAACCGTCGGCTGGGGCGCGCACGACGGTTTCGGTGCCGATATTGCTGCCGCCACCTGGCCTGTTCTCGACAACAAATTGCTGGCCGAGCCGCTCCGACAGCCATTGTCCCATCAGGCGAGCGAGGATATCGCCACCGCCGCCACCGGCGAGCGGCACAATCAGATGCACCGGCCGCGTCGGATAGACTTGCGCCCAAGCGATGCGCGACACGGCCGGCAGCGCGACAGTGCCAACGGCGAGATGCAAGAATTGGCGCCGGGGAAGTTTCATAGCCGTACTCCCTCGTGGCGGTCGTCCACGATTATGAGCACCGGTGAAGTAGCTAGAAGTTCTATTTTGAGATACAGTATTAGTTATTCAGCTAACGGAGGATGACGTGGAGTGGACGGACCGCATTGGCCGAAGGGTCAAATTGCGCGACCTGCATGTCCTCCTCACCGTCGCGCAATCCGGAAGCATGGCGCGGGCGGCTGAACGGCTCGCCATCTCGAAGCCAGTCGTTTCCAAGACAATTTCGGACCTCGAACATGCGCTCGGGGTCCGTCTCCTGGATCGGACCTCGTCGGGAGTCGAGCCGACGGCTTACGGCCGTGCATTCCTCAATTGCGGCAGCGCCGTGTTTGATGATTTGCAACGGGGGGTGCAGGAGATCGAGTACCTGTCCGATCCGACGGTTGGGGAGTTGCGGATCGGAGCCCCCACGCCCTTTACGGATGGTCTCATTCCAGCCGTCCTCGCGCGGCTCACCGAACGACTCCCACGGATCGTGTTGCATGTGGTGGAGGGGGACACCACGATATTGAGCGGGATGCTGCGTGAACGCAAAATCGACCTTGCGGTGGCACGAACCTGGGGCTCGGTCTTTGGTGACGATTTTGCCACGGATCCTCTGTTCGAAGAGCATTTGTTTGTGGTCGCGGCATTGGACAGTCCGTGGTCACGCCGCCGCAGGGTCGAATTGACCGAACTCTTGGACGAGCCGTGGACGATGCCGGAACTGGATACTGTGGTCGGAGCCCTGATCGTCGAGGGTTTTCGGTCCGCCGGCGTGGCACTGCCTGCACCACGGATCGTTTCCAATTCCATGGCTGTCCGAACGCGATTGGTGTCAACCGGGCGTTTCCTTACGATGCTGCCGAGCTCGATCGTGCATTTTGGCGCCGAGCGTTTACGGCTGCAAATATTGCCGGTGACGCTGCCTCTACGATCGCAGCCCGCTCAAATCATGACCTTGAAGGATCGGACGCCGAACCCGATCGCGCGACTCTTTATCGATGAATTGCGTGTTGTCACTCAGCCACTCAGAAAGAACGCTCCGGTGGCGGCCAAAGTCGCAGGTACGAGAGAAAGAGGGACGCGGCGTTCGATTGAAAGGGTGAAGTAACCCGCAAAGCCCGAACCTTCTCTGATGCGAGGGCTCTGGTCAGTCCTGTGCGCCCACCTTCTCGATGAGCATCCTCAATTCAGCAACCTCCTCCGCCGTACAATCCGACAGCGGCGGGCGCACCTTGCCGGCACTGCGGCCGACGATCGCGGCGCCCGCCTTCACGATGCTGACCGCGTAGCCCTGGCCGCGGTTGCGGATGCGCACATAGGGGACCAGGAAATCCTTGAGCAGGCGATCGACCGCCGCCTCGTCGCCGGAGTTGATGGCGCGGTGGAACGCGAGCGCCGTTCGCGGAATGAAATTGAAGATCGCCGACGAATAAACCGGGATGCCGACGCCGCGGAACGAGCGCGCGTAGGTCTCCGCGGTCGGCATGCCGTTGATGAAGAGAAGCCGGTCGCCAAGCGCGTTGCGCACTCCGGTGAGCTGCTCGATGTCGCCGACCCCGTCCTTGAAGCCGATCAGGTTCGGGCAATCCGCCGCGAGCCGCGCTACCGTATCGGCGGCAAGCCGGCAATTGGCGCGGTTGTAGACGATCACGCCGAGCCGCGTGGACTTGCAGATCGCCGTAATGTGCGCGCGCAATCCTTCCTGCGAGCCTTCGGTGAGATAGGGCGGCAGGAGCAGGATGCCGTCGGCGCCGAGCCGCTCGGCCTCCTTCACATATTCGATCGCGGTGCGCGTGCCGTAGCCGGCCGACGCGATCGCCGGCAGCTTGCCGCCGCAGGTCTCGACGCCCGCCGCGATCACCGCGGCATACTCCTTCGGCGTCAGCGAGAAAAACTCGCCCGCCCCGCCCGCCAGGAAGAATGCCGCGGGCTGGTACGACAGCAGCCATTCCAGCCGCGCGACGTGCGACTTCTTGTCGAACGCATCGTCGGCGTCGAAGTCGGTCAGCGGAAACGCCAGCATCCCGCGCGGGATCGCGGTCTTCAGCAGATCGGGCGTCATCGCCATGAATGATCTCTTGGGCAGGCGCCCACGCGCGGAAAGTTCGACCTCGCAGTGTTGTCGCTTATACTGCGCGGCAGAACAAGATCATGCGCCTGGGGGACACAATGACTCGCAAACTCGTCGCCGCATCGCTGGCGCTCGCCGCACTGGCTGCGATCACGCCCACAGTCGCGCAAACCTACCCGTCGAAGCCGATCCGCCTGCTGGTCGGATTTCCGGCCGGCGGACCAAGCGACGTGCCAGCGCGGCTGATCGCGAACAAGATGCAAGCTGCGCTGGGCCAGCCGGTGGTGGTCGAGAACAAGACCGGCGCGGCGGGCATGATCGCACTCAGGGACATGCTGGCGCAGCCGCGCGACGGCCACACGCTGTTGCTGTGCTCCTACATCGATGCGATCAATCCGCTGATCTACAAGAAGGTCGACTACAAGCTCGATGACATTGTGCCGGTGTCGCTGGTGCAGAAGGCGTATTACGCCATCGCGGTGCCGAACGCGCTGCCGGCCAACAATCTCAAGGAGTTCATCGCGCACGCCAAGGCGAACCCGGGCAAGCTGAACTACGGCCGCGTCGGCACCGGCTCGGTGACCGAGGTGGTGCCGCGGCAGTTCGAGAAGACGTCGGGCATTTCGATGACGGGCGTGACGTTCCGCGGCACGGGACCGGCCTTGCAGGAGGTGGTCGCCAATCGCCTGGAATTCATGGCCGGTCCGATCTCGCTCACCATGCCGCTGCTTGAAGGCAAGCAACTGAAGGTGCTTGCGATGACGAGTCCCGAACGGCTCGCCACAGCGCCGAATGTGCCAACGATGAAGGAGCAGGGCGTGCCAATCGTCAGCGAAGGCTGGTGGGGGGTGTGCGCGGCGTCCGGTACGCCGGCGCCGGTGCTCGAAGCGATCAACAAGCAGGTGGTTGCGGCGGTGAACTCACCGGACTTCAAGACGCCGATCGAGAAGACCGGCGTGATCGCCGGCTCGTCGTCGATCGATGAATCGATGAAGGTCTGGAAGGAAACCTCGGCCGAGGCGGAGAAGCTCTATAAGGAGATCGGCTTCGAGAAGGTGGATTGAGAGGTGCCGTCATTCCGGGGCGCGAGCCATAAGCGCGTTGACGCGCGTCCATAGCCCGTCGAAGACGGGCGTACACACCCTGACGGACGCGCTATGGCGAGCGAACCCGGAATCCATAACCACCACCGGGAATATGGATTCCGGGTCCGCGCTTACGCGCGTCCCGGAATGACGCCGGTGAATAAGCTCACCGCGCCGTAATCGAAAAACACTCGCTGACCTTGCCGGCGCGCTTGATGGTGACGACGCCGTTGCCGCGCACCCAGAACGTATAGCCGCCCGCCGCGTAGCGGTTTCCGGTGTAGGCGATCTTCTTCGGCAATTGCAGCGCGTGGCCGTCGAGCTGCAGATAGGCTTTCTTCTCGGTGTCGAGAATGGCGACCTGAAACTGCGCGCCGTCATTGCATTCGTAGGCGGTGAAGCGCTGCGCGTTCGCCGCCGTGCTCAAGCCGGCCGCCCCGAGCGCAGCCAGCATCCAGCGTAGCGCTCGCTCGGTCATGCCGCCTTCCGCTTGGCCAGGAACTCGCCCATCCGGTCGAGCGCCTTCAAAATATTTTCGGTCGAGTTGGCGTAGGACAGCCGCACGTAACCCTCGCCGAGGATGCCGAAGTCCGGCCCGCCGATGGTGACGACGCCGGTGTCGTTCAGCAGCGCCGTGGCGAGCTCCTTGGCCTTCCAGCCGGTGCGCTTCACGTTCGGGAATGCGTAGAACGCGCCCTTCGGCGCCACGCAGGACACGCCGGGCAATTTGTTCAGCCCGTCGACCACGACTTTGCGCCGCTTGTCGAACTCGGCGATCATCTTCACCACCTCGTCCTGCGGGCCGGTGAGCGCCGCGAGTCCGGCATATTGCGCCGAGGCGTTGACACAGGAATGCAGGTTGACCGCGAGCTTGCGCGCGTAATCGTAGAGCTTGCCCGGCCACACCGCATAGCCGAGCCGCCAGCCAGTCATGGCGTAGGTCTTCGACCAGCCGTTGAGCAGGATCAGCCGGTCGCGAATCGACGGATAGGAGAGAAGGCAGACGTGCTTCTCGCCGTCGTACACCATGTGATCGTAGATCTCGTCCGACATCACGCAGACGTCCGGCCATTTCTCGAGGCCGGCCACCAGCTTGTCGATCTCAGCCTTCGGCGTGACGCCGCCGGTCGGATTGGCCGGCGAATTGATGATCAGCAGCCGCGTCTGCGGCGTGATCAGCTTCAGCGTCTCCTCGGCGGAGAAGGCGAAGCCGTTTTCCTCGCGGATCGGCACCGGGACCGGCCGCGCGCCGGTGTACTCGATCATCGAGCGATAGATCGGGAAGCCGGGGTCGGGATAGAGGATGTCGACGCCGGGCTCGCCGAACATCAGGATCGACATGAACATGGTCGGCTTGCCGCCCGGCATGATCATCACGGAATCAGATGAAACCTCGACTTTGAAACGCTTGTGCAGATCGGCGGCAACCGCCTCGCGCAGCGGCGGGATGCCGTTCGCGGCCGTGTAACCGTGATGGCCGTCGCGCAGCGCCTTGATCGCCGCTTCGACGATGAACTCCGGGGTGCGGAAATCCGGCTGGCCAATGCCGAGGCTGATGATGTCACGGCCCTGGGCGGCGAGCGCATTGGCGCGCGCCAACACGGCGAAAGCGTTTTCTTCACCGATGCGGTCGAAATTGGCGACGGTTTTCAGCATGTCAAACCCTGGCGTTCCCACGTTTCTAGACCGCCATTTGACGCAGCTCCTTGTCGCACGTCAACGGAGATGGCCGCACCGCGCGTGTCATCGCAATATTGTCGTGGCGCGACGCGCTGCGGCCGGGCTACGATTGTGCCGTGGACATCAACAATATCAATCATGTCGGCATGGCGGTTCGTGATCTCGTGGCCACGACGGAGCGCTACGAGGCCATGGGGTTTCAGCTCACGCCGTACTCGCCTCATTCCGCGGCGTGGAAACCAGGCGATCCCGTGCAGCCGCTCGGCTCCGGCAACCGCTGCGTCATGTTCGAGAATACTTACCTGGAAATCCTGGCCAGCGAGGATGCCGCCAAACCCGCCCCGCGCATCGCCAATTTCCTGAATCGCCATCAGGGCGCACATATTATCTGCTTTGATTGCGGCGATTGTCATTTCGTCGATACGCGCGTGCGCAAGCTTGGAGTCGAAACCTCCGGCGTGATCCCGCTGCAACGCGATATCGAAACGCCGGACGGCGTGCGCACAGCAAAGTTCGAGCGCACGCAGTTTGCGCCGGAGGCCTCGCCGGAAGGCTACATTCAGGCCAGCCGCCATCTGACGCCGGAGTACATCTACCAGCCGCGATATATCCGTCATCCGAACGGCTGCTTTCAGCTCGCGGAGACGATCCTGATCGCCGATGACCTGACCGCATTTGAAAGGCGGTACCGCGACTATCTCAATGTCTTGCCGGCGTCCGAAGGCAACTCGCTTCGCTTCCGGTTGCCGCTGGGCACCACGCTCACGCTCGTGGACTTCAGGCACGCGCCTGCCATGCTGCCGGGCACGCTGCTCCCGCCGATCCCGGGTATCGGCGCGGTCGGCTTTCGCACCGGGGACTTGAAGGGTACAAGAGATCGCTTGAAGGCAAATAATTTCACCGTCGTCGAAACCGGAGACCGCATCCTTGTGCCGGCGGAAGAGGCGAGCGGTGTCGCATTGATTTTCGGCGAGTGATATCCGGCGGAAAGCGAGGAAGGTCGTGAAAGCGGTTCATTGGTTGCCCGTTGTATCAGCGCTCGTGGCGGTCCTCCCGAATATCGCCGCCGCGCAGGAATTCCCATCCCGCGTCGTCAAGCTCGTGGTGCCATACGCGGCCGGCGGCGGCGTCGACGGCCTGGCCCGGCCACTCGCCGAGCGGCTTGGGCGCGTGTGGGGCCAGACGATCATCGTCGAGAACAAACCTGGCGCTTCGACCATGATCGGCGGCGCCGAGGTGGCGAGATCCTCCGCCGACGGACATACGCTGCTCTTCACCAGCGATTCCTCGATCACCAGCAATCCGCATTTGTTCAAGAAGATGTCCTACGACCCGGTCAAGGAGCTTGCGCCCGTTACGCAACTCATCGACCTCCATCAATTCGTGCTGCTCAACCCTTCGGTCAGCCCAAACACGATGAAAGAGCTGGTCGCGCTCGCCAAGGAAAAGCCCAACGAGATGAATTACGGCTCGTTCGGCAACGGCAGCCAGCCACATCTGCTGTTCGAGATGCTGCGGAAGGAAACTGGCGCGCGGATTCAACAGGTTTCCTATCGCGGCATCGCGCCGGCGATCACCGCGGCGCTAGCGGGCGAAGTGCAGATGACACTTGGCAGCGTTTCGGTCGCCTCCGGCCACATCGAATCGAAAAAGCTCAAGCCGCTGGCGATTGGCCGCCACGCGCGGCTTTCTTCGCACCCGGACGTGCCGACACTGGTGGAGGCCGGCTTTCCCACCATCGAACCGCGCTCGTGGTTCGGCCTGTTTGCTCCGGCCGGGACACCGCCAGCCGTGATCGAGAAGATTCAAAAGGCAGTCGCCGAAATCCTCAACGAGCCGGAATTCAAGGCGCGGTTCATCGAGCGGACCGGTCATACTGGCGTCGGTAGCGCGCCTGCGGCTTTCGCCAAATTCATCCAGGAGGATTTGGCATCGAAGCGCGATCTGATCGCGGCCGCGGGAATCGTTGCCGAATAGCCGCGAACTGGCGCCCTCACGCGGCACCGTTAACGAGAGCGTTTTCGCCCCGTATCCACGTAAATGTCGGCCAACCGCATGACCTCGAAAATGATCGCCACCGACCAGCCGATCAGCAGCAGGCCGTTCAGGCCGGTGATCGGACCGATCATCCGCCAGCCGCCGCCGGCCACCGCGTCGCCGTAGCCGAGCGCGGTGTAGTTCTCGAACGCGAACTCGAAATAACCGCCGGAAAACTTCGCGGTCCCGGTTTCAACGATCGGAAAGCCGGCCAGGCCGTAGAACCCCGCCCACACCGCGATCTCCGTGACGTGCGCGATCATCAGCACGAGCATCGTCACCGACAGCAGCGCGATCAGGCGCGCAAACGCATGGAGGTGATCGGTTTTCTTTGCGGTGCGCCGTGTCGCAACGACGACCAACGCGGTCATCAGTGCGTGGATGCCGAAATTGAAGAAGCTGACCAGGCCGCCCGCCGCGAGGATGTGCAACATGGCCGTCCAGCCGCTCCCTTGCGCCCGGACGGCAGTTCAGCCCATCCTCGCCGCAAAATCAAACCGACCTATCTACGGGTTAGCGGCGTTTTCAGGCGGAGGACACGATCATGGCCAAGCGCAATAAGACCCCCGTCCCGCGCGGCAAAAAGCTGCGGTCCCAGCTCTGGTTCGACAACCCCGAAAACCCGGGCATGACCGCGCTCTATATCGAGCGCTATCTGAACTTCGGACTGACCAGCAAGGAGCTGCGCTCCGGCAAGCCGCTGATCGGCATCGCGCAGACCGGCTCGGACCTGTCGCCGTGCAACCGCCATCATCTCGAACTGGCGCACCGTGTCCGCGAAGGCATCCGCTCGGCTGGTGGCATCGCGTTCGAATTTCCATGCCACCCGATCCAGGAAACCGGCAAGCGGCCGACCGCGGCGCTCGACCGCAACCTCGCCTATCTCGGCCTGGTCGAAGTTCTGTACGGCTATCCGCTCGACGGCGTCGTGCTGATGACCGGCTGCGACAAGACCACGCCGGCCTGCATCATGGCGGCGGCGACGGTGAACATCCCGGCGATCGTTCTCTCCGGCGGGCCGATGCTGAACGGCTGGTGGAAGGGTGAGCGCTGCGGCTCTGGCATGGCGGTGTGGAAGGCGCGCGAGGAGCTCGCCGCCGGCCGTATCGACGACAATCAGTTCATGGAAATCGCGATGGCGTCGGCGCCGTCGATCGGCCACTGCAACACCATGGGCACCGCGTCGACCATGAACGCGCTGGCCGAGGCGCTCGGCATGTCGCTGCCCGGCTGTGCCGCGATTCCGGCGCCGTACCGCGAGCGCGGGCAGATCGCCTATGAGACCGGCGTTCGCGCGGTCGAGATCGTGCACGAGGATCTGAAGCCGTCCGACATCCTGACCCGCAAGGCGTTCGAGAACACCATCGTCGCCAACTCGGCGATCGGCGGCTCGACCAACGCGCCGATCCACATCAACGCGATCGCGCGCCACGTCGGCGTCAAGCTCGACATCGAGGACTGGGAGACGTTCGGCTACGATGTGCCGCTCATCGTCAACATGCAGCCGGCGGGCAAGTATCTCGGTGAAGAGTATTTCCGCGCCGGCGGATTGCCCGCGGTGATGCATGAATTGCTCAAGGCAAAGCGCATCCACGGCGACGCGCTCACCGTCAACGGCAAGACGATGGGCGAGAACGTCAGGCGTGCCACGTCGCAGGACGCGGACGTCATCAAGCCTTACGGCAAGCCGATGAAGAAGCAGGCCGGTTTCCTGGTGCTCAAGGGCAACATGTTCGACTCGGCAATCATGAAGACCAGCGTGATCTCAGAAGAATTCCGCAAGCGCTATCTATCGAATCCGAAGGACACGAACGCGTTCGAGGGCCGCGCCGTGGTGTTCGACGGGCCGGAAGATTACCACCACCGCATCGACGACCCGTCGCTGAAGATCGACGAGCACTGCATGCTGTTCGTGCGCGGCGTCGGCGCGATCGGCTATCCGGGCTCTGCCGAGGTGGTGAACATGCAGCCGCCGGCGGCGCTGATCAAAAAGGGCATCACCGTCGTTGCCGTGCATCGGCGACGGCCGCCAGTCTGGCACCTCGGGCTCGCCGTCCATCCTGAATGCGTCGCCGGAGGCGGCGGCGGGCGGCGGTCTTGCGCTGCTCAAGACCGGCGACCGCGTGCGGATCGACCTCAACAAGGGCGCCGCGAATATCCTGATCTCGAAGGCGCAGTACGATGCGCGCCGCGCGGCGCTGCAGAAGCGCGGCGGCTATCACTATCCCGCAAGCCAGACGCCGTGGCAGGAAATCCAGCGCGGCATGGTGGATCAGCTTGCCGACGGCATGGTGCTGAAACCCGCGGTGAAATATCAGCGCGTCGCGCAGAAGGGCGGCGTGCCGCGCGACAATCACTGACTGTTGACTCCTCCCGCAGGCACAGCGGATGCTGCCCACGATAACAACAGGCCGCCAGCGGGCGGCTCGGGGAGGAACTGATGACCTTTCGCACCATGCTGAAGGCGCTGGCGTGCGCCGCGCTCGTCGCAACAGCCGGTTCGGCCAGCGCGCAGGAGACGATCCGGCTGCGGATCGCGTCCGGCCACCCGCCGGCCAACACCTACGTCAACCTGATGCAGAACTTCTTCGTGCCGGAGGTGACCAAGCGCGTCGCCGCCAAGACCAAATACAAGGTCGAGTTCGTCGAGGGCTATGGCGGCGCCATGGTCAAGGTCGCCGACACGCTGGAAGGCGTGCAGTCCGGCATCATCGACATCGGAGGCTTCTGCTTCTGCTTCGAACCTTCGAACCTGCCGCTGCATGCGTTTCAAGTCATGCTGCCATTCGGCACGATGGACCCGGTTACGAGCCTCAAGGTCGCGCGTGCCGTGTACGACAAGGTCCCGTACATGACGAACGTGTTCGAGGAAAAGTACCGTCAGAAGCTGATCGCCCTGATCGCCGACAACGGCTACAACCTCGGCACGACCATGGAGTGGAACAAGGTCTCCGATCTCAAAGGCGTGAAACTCGCCGGCGCCGGGCTCAATCTGAAATGGCTGGAGTTCGCGGGAGCCGTGCCGGTGCAGGGGTCGCTGGTTGAGGCCTACACCGGTCTTCAAACCGGCGTCTACAACGGCTGGATCATGTTCCCTTCGGGCTACGTCAACTTCAAGCTCTACGAGCAGGCCAAGTACTATACGGAGATCGGCTTCGGCGCGATTACATGGCACGGCCTGACCGTCAATTCGGCGCGCTGGAGCAAGCTGCCGAAGGAGGTGCAGGACATCATCGTGGAGGTCGCCAAGGAGTATGAGGCGCAGACCGGCACGGTGAACAAGACCAGCTATCCGAAGCAGGTCGAAGAGCTCAAGGCGAAGGGCGCCGTGGTCCGCCAGTTGCCCGACCAGGTGCGGCAGGAGTGGGCGCAGTCGCTCGCCAAGTGGCCGGCCCAACTGGCCAAGGAACTTGATGGCAAGGGGCTGCCGGCGACGCAGGTTCTAGAAACCGCCCTCAAGGCCGCCGAAGACAACGGCCACAAGTGGCCGCTGCGCTACAGCGTGAAGTAACGTTAGCACGGGAGCGGGCACTCTGCCCGCTCCCACCTCTCACATCGTCCGAGAATTCGACGTGTTCGACCGCATCAACGCGCGTCTGGTCCATGTGCTGCTTGCGATGGCAGCGCTGCTGACGTTCCTATTGAGCTTCCTCGTGTGCGCGGACGTCATCGGACGGGTGCTGTTCAACAGTCCGGTGAAAGGCACGCCTGAAATCGTCTCGATGTCGATTGTCATCATCTGCTTTCTGCTTGCCGGATATTCGGTGCAGAGCGGGAGCATGCTGCACGCCGACATCCTCGTCGGGCTGTTCGGTCGGCGCGGGCCCTGGATCTCGGTTTTCCTCTCCGGCGTGCTGGGCGCACTGCTGTTCGGGCTGATCGTGTGGGGCAGCTACGAACCGGCGCTGCACGCCTGGAACAGCGGCGAATACGAGGGTGAAGGCGCCCTGCGGATTCCAGTATGGCCCGCGCGCTTCATCGTCATGCTCGGCTCACTGCTGGTGGCCGTCACGTATGTGGCTCAAGCAATCAACGCCGCCATTGCGATTTGCGGCCCGCAGGAACCCGATGAGGCGCCGCAGCCGGGAAGCATGGGGCTCTGATGCAAAGCTTCGACATGATCGCCATCGTCGTGGTGGTGCTGGCGCTGGTGTTCGGCGGTGTGCACATCGCCGTGGCGCTCGGCATCACCGCGGTGCTCGGCATCTACCTGATGCTCGGCGACATGGAGATTGTCCGCACCTTCGTCGCCAACACCGCATATGAGGCGCTGCGCGATTACGTATTCGCCGTGATTCCGCTGTTCATGCTGATGGGTGACTTCCTGGCGAAGTGCGGCGCGGCACGCGACCTCTACGCCCTGGCACACCGCTTCAGCCGCTGGCTGCCGGCTCAGCTCGCGGTCGCCACGATCCTGAGCAACGCACTGTTCGCCTTCGTCACCGGCGTGAGCATCGCGGCCGCGGCAGCGTTCTCGCGCATCGCTTATCCGGAGATGAAGCGCTACGGCTACCGGCGCGACTTTGCGCTCGGCTGCGTCGCCGGCAGCGCGTGTCTCGGCATGCTGATTCCGCCATCAGTTCTGATGATCGTCTGGGCGGTTCTGACGGAAATCTCGATCGGCAAGCTGTTCCTCGCCGGAGTGATCCCGGGCATCCTCACGGCCGGCCTGATGATCGCCTACGTCGTTATCGCCGCCATCATCAAACCCGAACTGGTTGGCGGGCGCAGCCGCGCCGAAGTGATCGCCAATCCGCTGTCCGCGGCAGCAACCGCCGCGCCGGCCGAGGAACCGATCGGACGGCTGCTCGCCAGCACCAGCCTGGTGGTGGTGCTCGTGCTCGGCGTGCTTGGCGCGATCTGGTTCGGGGTCTGCACACCGACTGAAGGCGCCGGCGTAGGCGCGGTGGGCGCGCTCGTGCTCGCAGTCATCAAGGGCATCAAGCCGCGCGAAGTCTGGCAGGTCGTGCTCGATGTCGGACGCACCTCCGGGCCGCTGTTGCTGCTGCTGTTCTGTGCGCAGCTTTACTCGCGCGTGCTTTCGATGACCGGGTTCACCGAAGCCGCCAAGTCGTTCCTGCTCGCCACCGGCGCCGGGCAATGGGGCGTCATGCTGGTAATGGTGGCGATCTGGTTCGTGCTGGGCTGCCTGATCGACTCGATCTCGATCATCCTGCTCACCGTGCCGATCTTCGCGCCGATCGCAGTGCAGCTCGGCTTCGATCCGGTCGCATTCGCCATCATCGGCATCCTGGCCATCGAGTGCGGCCTGCTGACACCACCCTTCGGGCTGCTCGTCTTTACCGTCAAGGCCGCAGTGACCGAGCGCGACCTCACGCTCAGCGAGATTTTCGTCGGCTCCATTCCGTATTGGGTCGTGCTACTGGTGGTGGTCGCCGCGATTGCTGTGTTTCCCCAGATCGCGACGTTCCTGCCAAACCTTGGAACCAAGGCCGCGGGCTAACTTACGGCGCCACCTCCAGCGCCTGCATCCCTGCGCGATCCATCGCCGCGCGGACCACGCCGGACTTTTTCGCGCGGTTCATGAATTCCGTCACATAAGCCAGCGCCAGCGGCCGCCCTTTCGGCACGGCGATGGCGATACCGGTCTGCTGGAAGCCGCCGTCGACGATGCGCGCACCGGGAAAGTCCTTGATCACCTCGGGTAGCGCGTCGCGTCCCATCGCGTAGGCGTCGGCCTTGCCCGAATGCAGCATCGCCATCGCATCGTTGATCGAGGTGGCCGCGATCGGCTGCGTGTTTTTCAGCGAGCGCGCCGACGCGCGGATGGTCGTGGTGTTGGCGATGCCCACGACGCGCACGTCCGGCCGGTCCACGTCAGCCAAGGTCTTCAGGCCGGACCGGCCGGTCACCATGTAGGTGCTTTCGATCATGCAATAGTACGGGCCGAAATCGATCCGCTTCTTGCGTTCCTCGTCGACTGGCATGAACGACACATCGATGTCCCCCGCCGCAAGCAGGTCGGTCACCAGACCGGAGTTCGGCGCGATGCTGAACTCCACCGGCACGCCGAGTTCCTTCGCCAGCTCGCGCGACAGGTCGGCGGTGATGCCCTGCGGATCGCCGTTCGCGTCCTTGATCACAAACAGGCCGGACATCTTGGGCGCAAACACGATGCCTGCGCGCAGCTTGCCAGTGGAGATGAGTTCGTTCATGCCGTCACCAGATCCGGCGTCGCGTCTTTGAGCGTCGCCGTGCCAGTCAGTTGCATGGCACGAACCAATTCATCGCGCAGATGTTCCATCACCGCCTGCACTCCGGCGGCGCCATCCACCGCGAGCCCCCACAACGGCGGCCGCCCGACCAGCACGGCGCGCGCGCCGAGCGCCAGAGCCTTGAGGATGTCGGTGCCGCGCCGGATGCCGCCGTCGACATAGACCTCGGCGTTGCGGCCGACAGCGAAAGCGATCTCGCCGATCACCTCGGCGGTGGTGACGGTCGTGTCGAGATGACGGCCGCCGTGGTTTGACACCATGATGCCTTTCACGCCCACGTCGACGCAGCGCATTGCATCGTCGGGACGCAGTATGCCCTTCACCACGACCGGCATGGCGCAGCGCTTCACCAGCCATTCCAGGTCGCTGTAGGTGGTCGGGAACATCACCACACCCTTGCGCGCCGGATCGTAGGCGGTGCGCGCCACGGGCTCGCCGACCATGTTGACGCTGCGCACGTCGTCGCGCGCCACCACCGGCGTGCGATAGGCGCGCGGGCTCCAGCCCGGCGCCGGCTGGTCCGCCGTGAGCACCAGCGCCTTGAAGCCGGCGGCGACGCAGCGGTCGAGCAAAGCGGCGGTGTGCTCGCGGTCGGGCTGCATGTAGAGCTGGAACCATTGCGGCGCGCCGCCGCCCGCCTTGGCGACGCTCTCCACCGTGTTCATGCCGCTGGTTGACATGACATAGAGCGCGCCGGCCGCTGCGGAGCCCCGCGCGGTCGCAAGCTCGCCCTCGCTATGAAACAGGTTGTGCCGGCCGGTCGGCGCCACCATGACCGGACTTTTCACCGCCGCGCCCAGCAGTGTGAGGCTGGTGTCGATGTTGACGATGTCGCGCAGCATGCGCGGGCGCAGCTTGAGCTTGCGCCACGACGTGATGTTGTCCTTCACGGTCATCTCATCGTCGGCGCCGGTGTCGCAGAACACCCACGATTCCGGCCGCATCACCCGCCGCGCATTCTGCTCCAGCGCATCGAGATCAACGCAATCCTGCAAAACCATTCCAACTCCCCTGCCCGCCATCACCGCGGGTCATGCCACCGATCACTGAAATGCGCTGTCCTGGCGCGGGCCGCCATGGCAGGCTTGGCGTTCCTCATCGCCGGGGAGTTTTCCATGGCCGCATCCCGCCCGTCTACCGCCGACAAGCGCCGCGCCTTCCGCAAGCTGCACGAGAGCGGGTGCTTCGTTATTCCGAATCCGTGGAACGTGGGCAGCGCGCGCTATCTGCAAGGGCTCGGCTTCAAGGCCATCGCTTCGACCAGCTCCGGCCACGCGCACTCGCTGGGCTATCCCGACGGCGCGCAATCGCTGGACGTGGTGCTCGCGCACTACCGCGAACTGGCGGAGGCGACTGATATACCGCTGAACGCCGATTTCGAGGATGGCTTCGGCAAAGCACCCGAGGATGTCGCCGCAAATGTCACCAAGTGTATCGCAACCGGTGTGTCCGGATTGTCGATCGAGGATTCCCCGCAGGGCGGCCCGCCCCGGCTCTACGACTTTGATACCGCCTTGGCGCGCGTGAAGGCGGCGCGCGTCGCGATCGACAAGGCCGGCGGCGACGTAGTATTCACTGCGCGCAGCGAAGGCTTTATCCGCGGCGCCCCCAACATCGAGGAGACGATCCGGCGCATCAAGGCATTCGTCGCTGCCGGCGCAGACTGCATCTACACGCCGGGCATCAAGACCCGCGAGCACATCGAAGCAACGGTGAAGGCCGCCGCGCCCAAGGCGGTGAACTTCCTCAACAGCGGCGCGTTCGGCTTCACGGTCGGCGATCTCGCCGGCATGGGCGTGCGAAGGATCAGCGTCGGCGGCTCGCTCGCCCGCGCCGCCATGCATGCTTTCATCAAGACCGCGACCGAAATCGCCAAAGACGGCAAGTTCGACGGCTTCGCCGACCTGGTCACTAACGCCGAGCTCAACAAGTTTTTCGACGAAGACCGCAAGCGGCGATCCTGACCGTGACGACCGGAAAATCCGAGCCGCACCCCGCCACCGGCCAGCCGGTCGGCCTGCCGGTCGCCGATCCATCGCCGGCGCTGCGGCCGGGGCCGGTGACGCTGACCGGCCGCTTCGGCACGGTCGAAAAGCTCGATGCCGCGCGCCACGGCGCGACCATGTGGGAGGCGATCCGCGGCCACGATGGACTGTGGTCGTACAATCCGTTCGGACCATTCCCGGAAGCCGCTGGATTTGCCGCCTGGCTGGCCGAGCGGGAAAAGCTTCCCGACCCCTACTATTTCGCGATCGTGGACACCAAAGGACGCGCCGTCGGCATGGCGACCTTGATGGAGATCCGGCCGAATACACGCGTTATCGAGGTCGGCCACATCTGCTACAGCCCCGCTTTGCAGCGCACGGCACTCGCGACCGAGGCGATGTACCTGCTGGCGCGCTACATCTTCGAGCAGCTCGGTTACCGGCGTTATGAATGGAAGTGCAACGTGCTCAACGCGCCGTCCTACCGCGCCGCGCCGCGCCTCGGCTTCGCCTACGAGGGGCTCTTTCGCCAGCACATGATCGTCAAGGGGCGTAACCGCGACACCGCGTGGTTCTCTATGCTGGATGGCGAATGGCCGGCGCGCAAGGCGGCGTTTGAAAGGTGGCTCGCTCCTGATAACTTCGACGGAGACGGAAGGCAGAAAACAAGCCTCGCCGCGTTGAACGCCAAAGCGTGAGGGGGAAATGGCCGGACGGCTGAAGGGCAAGGTGGCGCTGGTCACCGCCGCGGGCCAGGGTATCGGCCGTGCCATCGCCACGGCCTTCATCGCCGAAGGCGCGACCGTGATCGCGACCGACGTCGACAGCGGCAAGCTCAAGGGCCTCAAGGCCAGGCGGCGCCTCAAGCTCGACGTGCGCAAACAGAAAGAGATCGAGACGCTGGCCGAGGCTATCGGCAAGGAGTTCGGGGGGCTCGACGTGCTCATCAACGTCGCCGGCGTGGTGCATCACGGCACCGTGCTCGACGCCACCGACGCCGAATGGGACTTAGCCTTCGACCTCAACGTGCGCTCCATGCACCGCATGATCCAGGCATTCCTGCCCGGCATGCTGAAGAAAGGCGGCGGTGCAATCGTCAACATGTCGTCGGCCGCTTCCTCAGTGCGCGGCGTGCCGGTGCGCTACATCTACGGCACCACCAAGGCCGCGGTGATCGGGCTGACCAAATCGGTCGCCATGGACTTCATCAAGCAGGGCGTGCGCGTCAACGCGATCTGCCCCGGCACCATCGAGTCGCCGTCGTTCCGCGACCGCGTCGCGGCGCACTCGAAGCGCAGCGGCAAATCGCCGAAAGCCGCGCTGCAGGATTTCATCGACCGTCAGCCGATGGGCCGCATCGGCACCGCCGAGGAGGTCGCTTTGCTTGCGGTGTTCCTCGCCTGCGACGAATCCAAGTTCATCTCCGGCCACATCCATCTGATCGACGGCGGCTGGGCACTGTAGGGAGCGTTCATGCACATCCTCATCACCGGCGCGGCGGGCATGATCGGCCGCAAGCTGACCGAGCGGCTGATCGTCGACCGCGCGCTGGGCGGCCAACCGATCGACAAGCTCACCCTGATCGACATCGTCGCGCCTGCGCGGCTCGCGGGCTTCTCCGATCACATCAAGACGCGGGCCGCCGACCTCAACGAGCCGGGCGTCGCGGCGAAGGCGGTGTCGGAGCGGCCGGAGGTGATCTTCCACCTCGCCGGCGTGGTGTCGGGCGAAGCCGAGCTCGACATGGACAAGGGCTACCGCGTCAATCTCGACGGCTCGCGCGCGCTGCTGGAGGCGATCCGCGCCGCCGGCGACAGCTACAAGCCGCGAGTAGTGTTCACCTCGTCGATGGCGGTGTTCGGCGCGCCGTTCCCGCACGCCATCCCCGACGACTTCCACCTGACGCCGCTCACCTCATACGGCACGCAAAAGGCGATGGTGGAGCTGATGCTCGCCGACTACACGCGGCGCGGCATCCTGGAGGGCACGGCGGTCCGCCTGCCGTCAATCGTGGTGCGGCCCGGCAAGCCGAACAAGGCGGCGTCGGGCTTCTTCTCCGGCATCATCCGCGAGCCGCTGGCCGGCGTCGAGGCCATCCTGCCGGTGAAGGAAACCGTGGTGCACACCCACGCCAGCCCGCGCGCCGCGATCGGCTTCCTCGTTCATGCCGCCAATCTCGACCGCGCCAAGCTCGGGGCTCGCATTGCACTCAACATGCCGGGCGTCACCTGCACGGTCGGCGAGCAGATCGAGGCGCTGCGCCGCGTCGCCGGCGACAAGGTCGCGGCGCGAATCCGCCGCGAGCCGGACGCGCTGATCGTGCGCATCGTCGATGGCTGGCCGCACCGCTTCGATCCGCAGCGCGCCATCGAGCTTGGCTTTCAGGCCGAGAGCTCGTTCGACGAGATCATCCGCATTCACATTGACGAGGATTTGGGTGGGAAGATCGCGGCGTAGGGCTCGCCTCTCATTCTCCGCGGTCATTCCGGGGCGCCGCCATATCGCGTCAAAGACGCGCGTAAACACGCTTACGGCGGCGAACCCGGAATCCAGAAAACGTTGCTGCTGTCGGTAAATTCCTGTGGTACCGGATTCCGGGCTCGCGCCTTTCGGCGCGCCCCGGAATGACGACATGAAATTCCCCACTCCTCTCATCTCCGCCACACTGGTCAAACGCTACAAGCGCTTCCTCGCCGATGTCGTGCTGCCGGACGGCACCACAATCACCGCGCATGTTGCCAACCCCGGCGCGATGACCGGGCTTGCCGCGCCCGGCTCGCGCGTGTGGCTGTCGAAGTCGGACAGCAAGACCCGCAAGCTGCCGCATAGCTGGGAGCTGATCGAGGTCGATCTCGGCGCCGGCAGCGAGCTGGTCGGCGTCAACACGGGGCATCCCAATCCGCTGGTCGGCGCGGCGCTCGCCGCCGGCGCGATCCCCGAGCTTGCTGGCTACACGAGCATCCGCCGCGAGGTGAAGTACGGCAAGAATTCGCGCGTCGACTTCCTGCTCGAAAACCCCGGCCGGCCGCCGTGCTACGTCGAGATCAAGAACGTCCATCTCATGAGGAAACCCGGCCTCGCCGAATTCCCCGACGCCAAGACCGAGCGCGGCGCCAAGCACCTCGACGAACTGGGCAACATGGCCGAGGCAGGCCATCGCGCGGTGATGCTCTACCTGATCCAGATTGGCTCGGCGTCGCGCTTCGCGCTCGCCCGCGACATCGATCCGGAATATGGCGCGGCCTACGACCGTGCACGGGTGCGCGGCGTCGAGGCGGTCGCCTGGCGTTGTACCCTGTCGCGCGACCTGATCGCGCTGGATTGCCCCGTTCCGGTGCTGGGTTAACGGCGCTTTCACGACGCGTTGTCGGCACCGAAAAGGTGTGCTGTTAATGGCCCCGATGCGCGTCCCAGCCCCGGAAAACCTGGCGTGAGGCCTCCCTATCGCGGCGATGTCGATGGCCTGCGCGCAGTTGCCGTCCTGCTCGTCGTGGCGTTCCACGCCTTCCCGCGCAAGGTGCCCGGCGGCTTCACCGGCGTCGACATCTTCTTCGTCATCTCCGGCTTTCTGATCACCGGCGCAATGTTTATTTCGCCGCTCACCTCGCTTTGCAACGATCAGGGCTGCCTGCTCGTCGTACCCGACAGCGACGGCAAGCCGATATACTGGGACGACAACCATTTCACGCGCAGCGGGTCGATCTATTTCGTCGAAAAAACGCGCGGCCTTCCTTGGGACATTGACAGCGTGAGCGCATGATCCGCTTTGAAGCCGATGCAAAGGGGCCGCTTCATGGCATCCGCGTGCTCGACCTGTCGCGGCTCGTCGCCGGCAACATGCTCTCGCTCCAGCTCGGCGACTTCGGCGCCGACGTCGTCAAGGTCGAGCCGCCGGAAGGCGACCCGCTCCGCGAATGGCGCGACGACGGCAAGTCGCTGCACTGGAAGACCTACTGCCGCAACAAGCGTTCCATCGTGCTCAACCTGCGCAATGACGCGGCAAAACAGGCGCTGCTGCGCTTGGTCACGAAGGCCGACGTGCTGATCGAAAACTACCGGCCCGGCACGCTGGAAGAGATGGGTCTTGCGCCGGACGTGTTGCACAAGGCGAACCCTGCGCTGGTCATTGTGCGCGTGTCGGGCTTCGGCCAGACAGGCCCATACGCGCCGCAGCCCGGCTTTGGCACGCTGGTCGAGGCAATGAGCGGCTTCGCCTCACGCACCGGATTTCCCGATCGCGAGCCTGTCCTGCCGCCGCTGGCGCTTGCCGACATGATGGCGGGCCTGTATGGCGCGTTCGCTACGGTGACCGCGTTGCGTGCGCGCGACACCGGCGCCACGAAAGGTCAGGTGATCGACCTGTCGCTGCTGGAATCCGTGTTCTCGGTGCTCGGCCCCGAGGCCGGCATCTATTCGGTGACTGGCAAGGTCAAGGAGCGCTCGGGCAGCGCGTCGAACACGTCGTCGCCGCGCAACGTCTATCGATGCTCGGACGGCCAGTATGTCGCGGTGTCGGCCTCGATCCAGGCGATGGCGAAGCGGCTGTTCGAGACGATCGGCAAGCCGGAGATGATCGAGGATCCGCGGTTTCGCACCAACACCGACCGCGTGAAGAACCGCACGCTGGTGGACCAGATCGTGGGCGCGTGGTTCGCAACCAAGACGCGCGACGAGGCGCTACGCATCATGCGCGACGAAAGCGTCACCGCCGGACCAGTCTATTCCATCGCCGACGCGATGGCGGACGCGCACTTCCGCGAGCGCGAGATCATCGTCGACGTCGAGGACGCCGAGCTCGGCAAGCTGCCGATGCACAACATCCTGCCGCGGCTCTCGGAAACGCCGGGCGTGTGGCAAAAGCCCGCGCCGGGACTGGGTGAGCACACAGATGCAGTGCTGAAGGAGGTGGGGTACGGCGCGGAGGAAATTGAGCGGCTGAAGAAGGATGGGGCGGCGGCTTAGCTCCGCGGGCTATTCGATGATCCTGTCGGCCAACAGGATAAACGATTCCGGAATTGCCAAACCAAACGCCTTAGCAGTCTTGAGGTTGATGTGCAGTTCGAAGCGTGTCGGCTGGTGCACCGGCAGATCGCTGGTTTTCGCACCCTTGAGAACCCTGTCCACATACGTGGCCGCCTGCCGAACCATGTCGGCCGTGTTCGGCCCGTAGGACAGAAGCCCGCCCGACTCCACCCAGGCACCCCAGCCTCCAACCAGCGGCAAATGGTTTTTTGTCGCGAAATCGACGATGCGTCCGATGTTGAGCGCGGTATGCCGGGAGGACACAACGTAAAGCCCGTCGATCCCAGCTTCGGCGGCAGCGGTCAGGGCGTGATCGAGATCGGCGGAGCCGCGCATCGGCACGAGGTGTAGTTCGACGCCCAATGCCATGGCAGCGCGCTGCGCAACGGGCTCCTCATTGTCCTCGTGCGTCGGATCGCGAAGAAATCCAACCCGGGAAATGCGCGGGACAGCCGCTTTGAAAAGCTGGATGCGTTTGGCGGCGAGTTCATCCGACAGAAATGTCACACCCGTCGCGTTGCCTCCGGGCTTGGCCAAGCTCGCCGCAAGACCAATTTTGACGGGATCGGCGCTGCTTGAATATATGATCGGTATCGTCTGGGTTGCCTTTGCGATCCACGGCGTAACGTCTCCGCCCGACGCGAAGAGGACGTTGGGTTTCAGCCGGACCAAATCGGCGGCGAGTTCGGGAAGCCGCTCCGGCTTCCCCTCGGCGGAGCGAAATTCATAGGTGATATTCTGCCCGTCGATGTAACCCAGCTCCCGCATGCTCCTCAGGAACGATTGGATGCTCGAATCGCGGTCCGGCGTGCTGTAGACTAACACGCCGACACGCGGCCGCTGCGTCGTCTGCTGCGCTGCAAGCGACGAGGGCCAGATCGTCGCGGTACCGGCAACGGCCGCAAGAACGTCGCGCCGTCTCATCATGATGCTGCCCTACGATTAATCTGAGGGACTATAACACCTTTTGGGGAGTCTAGTGGCGGCTAGAAAGATCGCTTGTGTCTTCGCGAGCGTCGTAACCGATCGGATCGCGCGAGGCACATCGCTAGGAATGCCGTCTATTTCCGGCGCTTGCGCCGAGCCCTCCAATCCTTAAATTGCAGGTCCATGACCTACGTCGACGCCACCATCGCCCCGCCGCGCAAGACCGGCCAGATCAAGCTGCACGGCACCGGCGCGTTCGAAGGCATGCGCAAGGCCGGGCGGCTGGTCGCCGAATGCCTCGACATGCTGGCCGGCGAGGTGGCGCCCGGCGCCTCGACCGAGCGGATCGACCAGCTGGTCCGCGAGTTCGCGCTCGACCACAACGCGATGCCCGCCACGCTGATGTACCGCGGCTACCGCAAATCGACCTGCACCTCGCTCAATCACGTGGTCTGCCACGGCATCCCCAACGAGAAGCCGATGAAGGAGGGCGACATCGTCAACATCGACGTCACGCTCATCCTCGACGGCTGGCACGGCGATTCCAGCCGCATGTACGCGGTCGGCGACATCCCGCGCCGCGCCGAGCGGCTGATCGAAGTCACCTACGAGGCGATGATGCGCGGCATTGCCGCGATCCGGCCGGGCGGCACCACCGGCGAGATCGGTGCCGCGATCCAGAGCTTTGTCGAGGCGCAACACATGAGCGTGGTGCGCGATTTCTGCGGCCACGGCCTCGGCAAGCTGTTCCATGACGAGCCTAACATCGTCCATGTCGGCCGTCCCGGCGAGGGCATCGTGCTGCGGCCCGGCATGTTCTTCACGGTCGAGCCGATGATCAATCTCGGCCGTCCGCACGTGAAGGTGTTGTCCGATGGCTGGACAGCGGTAACCCGCGACCGCTCGCTGTCAGCCCAGTTCGAGCACACCATTGGCGTGACCAAGACCGGCGTCGAGATTTTCACCACATCGCCCAAGCACCTCGACAGGCCGCCCTACCGGATCACATCGGCCTGAACGTAAAGCCCTGCGTCCGCGACCAACCTAGCGACGCAGGTTGCGTCCGGGTGGGAACACCGCGATCATCCCGGCACGGCGAGGGTTCCGGGCGACCGGGAACTCGCTTGGCCGCTCCTCTGCTCTTGCGTCCCAGGATCGAGAGCTGGAACCATGAACGTCGACACGCGGGACATCCATCAGACGCTGGAATACCGGCTAGCCACGGCGATCGTCAGATTGCTCCCGGTCGGCCTCCTGATGATCTTCCTGGCCCTTTGCATATTCGCGCTGATCGACCCTGACCGGGAGCCGATTGGGACCCTGATAGGGATCAGCACTTGTTCGGTGATCGGAATCGCCGTCATTGAGGTTGCGCTCTGGACCCGCTCAAGTCCTGGCAAGCCCCTGTTCACCCTCTCGCCGGCCGGCATTCATTTCCGGATTGCGTGGGTCAAGGAGTTCCTCATCCCCTGGCGGGAAATCCAAGGCGTCGACTCGATCGACGTCGAGGCCGGCCATTGGTCAACACCCTGAGATACAACACGATGACCTTTCACGACCTCACCGTGGTGATGGTGCCGAAGCAATTCTACGACTCGCGAATATTCGTCGACTCGTTCTTTCTGCGAGGGCCGGGCTGGAACGCCAACTTCATCCCGAAAGGCTCGCTGGTCCAGGTGGCATTGCACCACGAGCTTGTGTCGTGCTCCCCGCAGGAGAGCACCACGAGCTTGTGTCGTGCTCCCCGCAGGAGCTTCGCGAGGCGGTCGAAGCGCGCTGGCACGCGTTCCGCGATCAACCGGAGCCAATAAGGACCAGCGTGCCACGTGTATCGGCAGCACAGAGTCATACCGGCACTCTGAAGAACGCTTCCGCCGCGTCGAAGTCAAACATCGTGGCGATGGGAGAAAGCCCGAGAAGGATACCTCGGTGGGACGCCGTCGCGAGCGTTGCCCTGCTGATCGGCATCGCCGCCGCGGCGACCAATATCGCCGGACTTTGGGATTTGCCGGGGCAGACCCAGGATCGCGTCGCGCGAGCCAAGGCGCGCGCAGAACGACAATATTGGGAGGAGTTGAGCAAGCGGATGAAGGAGGAATGGAAGAAGCGCGAAGCGGACGAAGAGGAGAGACGGAGACAGTTCGACGAAACCATGAGACGCGCTTTTGGCCGGTAGGGCCCACTGTGATTGCAAAATGGCCCGTCTGCCATCATCCTGAAGCGACAGGTTGCGTTCGGGTGGGGCTATGCCTGCAAGGGGCGATAAGAACAGCGATCAGTCCGGCTTGGCCGAAGCGTCGCCGCATTACCTCGGTCATCGCGACCGGCTGCGGGCGCGCTTCCGCGAGGCCGGCACCGAGGCGCTCAGCGACTACGAGATGCTGGAGCTGGTGCTGTTCCGCGCGCTGCCCCGCCGCGACGTCAAGCCGCTTGCCAAGGCGCTGATTGCCAAGTTCGGTTCGTTCGCCGAAGTGATTTCCGCACCGGAGAACAGGCTGCGCGAGGTCAAAGGCATCGGCGAGCAAGCCGTGATCGACCTGAAGATCGTGCAGGCGGCGGCGAGCCGCCTCGCCCGCGGCCGGGTCAAGGGCAAGACCGTGCTGTCGTCATGGTCCGCGGTGCTGGACTATTGCCGCACGGCGATGGCGTTCGAGGACAAGGAGCAGTTCCGCATCCTGTTCCTCGACAAGCGCAACCAGCTCATCGCCGACGAAGTGCAGCAGCGCGGCACGGTGGACCACGCGCCGGTCTATCCGCGCGAAGTGGTGAAGCGCGCGCTGGAGCTATCGGCCACCGCGATCATCCTGGTGCACAACCACCCCTCGGGCGATCCCACGCCGAGCAGCGCTGACATCCACATGACCCAATCGATTTTGGACATCGCCAAGCCGCTCGGCATTTCGGTGCACGATCACATCATCGTCGGCAAGGACGGACACGCCAGCTTGAAGGGACTGAAGCTGATCTAGCCGCGATCACTCCGCCGCCAGCTTGGCGGCGGCGGTCTCGTCCTTCGCAACGGCGAACCGGTTGCGGCCGCGTAACTTGGCCTCGTAGAGCGCCGCGTCGGCCGCCTTCAGCGGCGTCTGCACATCGAGGCCGCAGCCCTGATCCGACAGATTGCGGATCCTGCAGTCGATGGCAGACCGGTCGGAATTGAAGACGATTTTTCGCTGAGAAGCGTCCGGAGACGTGCCGTTGCTCTGCACTCTTCCATAAAAAGCTTCGGAAAAGTCACAGCGCGAAGGATGCTGCCAAACCACTGTCAAACGGCTATCGGAGCCGGCTCAAATCTAAGCTCGGAATTAACCCCGTGTTGGCCAACGCCGCGCCGGCCGGAGGAAACGCCGTGTGCGGGGTTGTCCGTCACAAGCGCGACGGGCAGCAAGCCGCGACGAACTAGTTCGCCTGGATTCCGGCATCGCGGATCACCTTGCCCCACTTCTCGATGTCGCTGGCGAGGATTTTTCCGAGCGCCTCAGGTGACCGCTGCGCGGGGCTCGGGGGTTCGGCGCCCAGATCCGAGAACTGCTTGGTCACGGCCGGCGCCTCGATGCCTTTGGCAATGGCGGCATTGAGTTGTTTGACGATCTCCGGCGGCGTGCCCTTGGGCGCGAACACCGCGTTCCAAAGCACCATCTCGGCGCCCGGATAGCCCGCTTCGGAAATCGTCGGCACATTCGGCAGCGCCTTCGAGCGCTGATCCGCGAGCACCGCCAGCGCCTTCACGCCGCCAGCCTGGACTTGCGCCATCACGCTGGTGGTCTGGTCGCACATGTAATGGACTTGTCCGCCCAGGATATCGTTCATCGCGGGGCCGGTGCCCTTGTACGGCACAACGGATGGCTTCACGCCGAGCCGTGCGTTCAGGAGCGAGCATGCGAGATGCGAGCTCGAGCCGACCCCTGCGTGGGCGTTGACCGCCTTGTCGCCCTGCGTGCGGAGATGGTCGGCAAACTCCTTCGCTGTATTGGCGGGCACCTGCTTGCCGGCCACCAGCACGATCGGCGCCGACGCAACGATACCGACCGGCTCAAAGCTGTTGACCGAATGCGCCTGGAGATTGGGATAGATCGCTGGACTGAAGCTCATCGTGCTCATGCCGACCAGCAGCAGCGTGTAGCCGTCCGGCGCGGCGCGCGCGGCGCGCAGCATGCCGATGGTGCCGGCCGCGCCGACAACATTCTCCACGACCGCCTGCTGGCCAAGGCTCGACGAGAACTGCGCGGCGATGACGCGCGCGACAATGTCGGTGGGCCCGCCGGCCGCAAACGGCACGATGATCGTGATGGGCTTGTTTGGGTACGATTGCGCATGGACCTGTGGCGCCAGTGCAAATGCAAATAACCCGAACGCCGCGCCACCCAAGAGACGCTTGATCATGACCGTCCTCCCAATGCTATCGGGCCGATGAGCCGACTTCTCGACGAACCTCTCAAGCATGGGGGCTTTGTACGAAAGCGTCAATTCCATCGCGACAAGGCCTGCCGCAACCGATCACCGCATCGTCGCCGGCAGCCATAGCGCGATCTGCGGAAACACCATTACCAGCGCGGTGGTGAGCACGATCGCCAGCATCAGGATGCTGCAACCCTTGTAGACCTTCATCAGCTCGACGCCCGCGGTGGCGCTAACGATGAACGCCAGCAGCCCGACCGGGGGAAAGACGAGCCCCATCGCCACCATCAGCATCGACAGCACGCCGAACCAGATCGGATCGAAGCCCAGCGCCGTGATCAGCGGGAAGGTGAGCTGCAGCGTGAGCAGCAGCAGCGGGATCTCGTCCATGAACATGCTGATGACGAAGTAAGCGGCCACGATGCCGATGATGACCACCCAGCGATTGAGGTTCATCTCGGTGACGAGCGCGACCACCGTCTGCGGAATGCGGCTGAGCGTCATGTAATAACCGAACACCGTCGCGCCAATCAGGATCAGGAAGATCATCGCCGAGGTGCGGATGGTCGACTTCAGGGCATCGACCGAGCCCGCGAAGCTGAGCCGGCCGAACGCCGCGCCGATCACGGCGGCGAGCAGTGCGCCGAGCGCGCCGACCTCGGTCGGCGTCGCGACACCGCTGTAGAGCATGAACAGCACCAGTACGATCAGGAGGAGGCTCGGCCACACCCGTCCGAGGCTGGCCCAGCGTTCCGCTGGCGGCGTGCGGAACGCTTCGGGCGCGTGGTGGGGCGCGACCAGGACCCATATGTGGACGGCCCCCGACTTGCAAGAGCTGGCGCATCGAGCGGATCGGATCGCTTGCGATCATATGTCCGGCCTTTTGGTGCGGCCACGCATGACCGCTGGCCAAGATGGGTTCCGCGACGTGAGTTCCAAACAGGGTTGCGATGTCGAGCACCGCTGGGTCCCACGGAATGTCTCGCGTCTCGGATCGATCGATCACACCATCTGCGTCGTCTCGAGCAAGCTCCGGCCCCGGCGTGAGACGATGGTCGCCATCACGCCGAACTCGTTATGCCCCGGTCACCGCAGCCACGGCACGGTTGCGCGCGGGATTGTAACGCTCGCCCGTCACCATCAACTTCCAGGCGATGCGCGCGGTCTTGTTGGCCAAGGCGACGGCTGCGAGTTTGGGTGGTTTGCGTTTGAGAAGCGCGGTGAGCCAGCCCGAGGCTTGCCCTCTTGCTCGCCCGGCCTGCTGGATCACGGCGGTCGCGCCAACCACCAAAGTGCTGCGCAACGTCTCGTCGCCGGCGCGGGTGATCACGCCGAGCCGCGTCTTGCCGGCGGTGGAGTGATCCTTCGGGGTCAGTCCGATCCACGCAGCAAAATCCCTGCCGGAGCGGAACGCACGCGGATCAAGCACCTTCATCGCCAACAGGCAGGCGCCGATCGGCCCGATGGCGGGGACTTCCGCCAGGCGCCGGCTCAGCTCATTGTTCTTGTGCCAAGCCATCAGCTTGGCGTCGATCTGCGCAATCTGCGCCTTAAGCGCGGCGTATTCCTTGCCATGTGCGGCGAACAGCTCCTTCGCCAGCACCGGCAGCGAAGCCTCGGTCGCGATGCGCGCAAGCAGCGGCCCGATCTTGTCGAGCCCTTTGGCGGCAATCAGCCCGAACTCGGCCGCATAGCCGCGAATCGCGTTGCTCAATTGGGTGCGGCGGCGGATCAGGGCCTGGCGCGTGCCGGCCAGCATCAAAGCGGCTTGCTGTTCGGCCGTCTTCACCGGCACGAACCGCATCGAAGGCCGGCTCATCGCCTCGCAGATCGCCTCGGCATCCGCCGCGTCGTTCTTGCCGCGCTTGACGTAGGGCTTCACATATTGCGGCGGCAGCAGAACAACTTCGTGACCCAACGCGTCGAGCTCACGGGCCCAATAATGCGCCGCGCCGCAGGCTTCCAGCCCGATCCGGGTCGGCTCCAACTGGGCAAAAAACGTCAGAACCTCTCGACGCCGAAGCTTCTTGCGCAGCACCGGCTGCTCAGCGGCGTCGACACCATGCAACTGAAAAACACTCTTGGACGTGTCCATACCAATGCGGATAATCTTGCCCACGGACGGCTCCCTCGTTTGAGATCTGCAACGACCTCAATCTGGCACATTGATGCCGTCGGGGGCCGTCCACCCCAACAGATGTAGATCATCGCGCAGAGGAACACGCCGACCAGAACGCCTGGCAGGACACCGGCGATCAGCAGCTTGCCGATCGAGGTCTGCGTCGCGATGCCGTAGATCACCATCGCAATACTCGGCGGGATCAGAATGTCGAGCGTAGCGCCGACCCCGATCGCGCCGGCGCCCAGTTCTTCCGAATAGCCGTGACGGCGCATCTCCGGCATCGCGATCTTCGACATCACGGAGGCGGCGGCGGTGCTCGCCCCCGACATGGCGCCGAAGATGCCACAGGCGAATACGGTGGCGATCGCAAGCCCGCCGCGGATGTGGGAGAGCCACGCCGCGGCCGCGGCATAGAGATCGCGCGCCAGCCCGCTCGAGGCGGAGAAGTACGCCATCAGGATGAACATCGGGATGGTGGTGAGCGCGTAGTCCGCCACCGTGCTGTACGGCGCGAGGCTGAGGATGCCGAGCATGCGGTCGAAATCACCGGTCACCAGATAGATGCCGAGCATGCCGGACACCGCCAATGCGACGGCAATCGGCGTGCCGAACAACAACATCAGCACCAGCACGATGACAGGCGCGCTCGTCGCCATGAGCTAACGCTTTCTTTTTAGCAGGCGATTCACGCGCGGCCCGCCTTTTTTATGGCGCATGATCTTTTCGGACCTGCCTTCGCCCGCCGAAGCATCAAACCAAGGTGGTGAACCGCGCCAGGGCTTCGCGCAGGCGGGAACCGGTATCCACTTTTCCGGATCATGCGCTAACTTTCCGGCCCCTCTTGCGCGAACAGCAGCGCCTTGCCCTCGCGCACGCGCGGCAGGTCGATCAGCATCAGGATGGCGAGCGCCAGGAATCCGACCGGCACCATGCAATAAGCCGGGCTGATCAGGATGGGCAGCACGCTCATGGTGGTGGCGTCCGACAGCGCCCGCCACGCCTGCCGGCCGGTCGCGACCAGGAAGATCAGGCTGTAGAAGATCGAGATCGCATGCGAGACATAATCGGCAGCGACGCGCGCGCCGCGTGGCAGACGGTCGATCAGGAACGTCACGCGGATGAACACGCCGCCGCGATAGGCATAGGACAGGCCGAGAAACACCATCGCGATGATCAGGTATTTCTCGGTGATCTCATAGGCGCCAAGGATCGGGCTGTTGAGCAGGTAGCGCGACAGCGCATCGGCGCTGGTCATCAGCATCATGGCGAATGCCGCCGCGACGGCGGCATAGACGAGCAGGAGCTCGCAGCGATAGAGGAAACGGCCGACGATCTGCACGGACCTATCCGCCGTCATTCCGGGGCGCGGGCGAAGCCCGCGAGCCCGGAATCCATAACCACCACCGGGAATATGGATTCCGGCTCGCCATCTCGAAGACGCGCGTAAACGCGCTTGTGGCTCGGCCGGAATGACGCTTCGTCACTTCTTCAGCATCGCCAGCGTGTCGTCGAGAATCTGGCGGGCCTCCTTGTGGCCCTTCGCTTCCATCCTCTTGACCCAGGCATCCCACAGCGGCTCGCCGGCGACCTTCTGCCAGCGCACGACCTCGGTGGCCGGCGGATCGACGCGGTTCATCTCGTGCTTGCCTGCTTTGATCTTGGCGAGCGCGTCGGTCTCGGCGGTGTCGAAGAAGTTCTTGCCCCAGAACTTCGCGCCCTTGAGGCCGCTCACGCTCTGGATCTGCGTGCGCACGTCGGCCGGCAGGCTCGCCCATTTCTGCTTGTTGGCAGATCGAGAAGTACGCGGTGAACATCGGCACCATGGTGTAGTTCTTGGCGACCTCGTAGAGCCGGAAGCCCTGCACCGCCTCCCACGGGACGCCCATGCCGTCGACCACGCCCTTGTCGAGCGCCTGATACATATCGGGCATCGGGATCGGCGTCGGCACCGCGCCGAGTGCCTTGGTCATTTCGGTCGGCGGACCACCGGGCACACGGAGCTTCATGCCCTTGAGATCGTCCATCACCTTGACCTGCTTCTTGGTGGTGAGCAGGAAGTATGGTGACGTGGTGTACAGCAGCAGCGGCTCCACCTCGGAGAATTCCTTCTTGATCGAAGGATACTTCTCATAAAGCGTCCAGAGCACCTCGCTGGCCTGCTCCGCCGATTTCACCGGCAGGAACGGCAGCGTGATGACGTCGGAGAGCGGCGTCTGATCGGCCCAATAGCCATGGAAGCACCAGCCGATGTCGGCGATGCCGCTGCGCACCGCGCGCCACATGTCGGGACCTTTCACCAGCGTCTGCGACGGGAACACCTCGATCTTGACGCGGCCCTTGGTGGCCTCCTCGACCTGCTTGACCCACGGCTGCAATGCGTTGCTCGGCCCCCAGGCCTGCGGCGAATTCTGATCCGCCAGCGTCAGCTTGATCTCTTGCGCGGACGCCGGCGACGCCAGCGCGGCGGCCAGACCCAGCAGCGGCAATAACTTCTTGATCACGGTGTCCTCCCTATCGTTTCCGAGCCGTAACCGCGCCCGTTTCAACCCAATAGTGCGGCGGTGGCCGGAGCCGCACAAGGGGCACCCGCCCACTCAGGCTGTCGAGGAATTCAATTCCGGTTGCCGTCCGGCACTTCGATCCGCGCCAGCAGACCGTCGACGGTGTCGTGGAATTTTTCCCAAGGCGCCTCGCGGTCGCTCTGGTTGCGCACGATCAGCGAGTTTCCGGCGTAGAACTTCTCATAGAGCATGTGCCGGCCGGCGAACTCCGAGCCGACCAGATCCCAGGCCAGCTTGTAGAGCTTGTGCCGCTCGACCGCCTCGATCGACGGCGTCTTCCACCAGCGCTCGAAGCGGTCGCGCAGCGCCGGGTCGTTCACCACGTCGATCGAGGCCGGCATGACCATCGGGTAAGCGCCGAGCAGCGTGCGCAGCGTGTCAATGATCTCGGTGTGGTGTTCCTGGCACCAGTTCAGCGCGCCGTACATGATGCGGCGGTTCGGCGTAGCGTAGCCCTCGGGCCAATTCTCCCACGCCTCGATCTGCCCCTGCACCAGCCCACCGATGGTCGCCTCCCACGCCGCCATGCGGCCGAGCACCTCGCGCACCGCCGGAATCTTGTCGGTGCCGTTGGCTTGGCAGACGCGGCTCGCGACGCCGACGATCAGGCCCATCTTCGACCAGAACCGGATGTTCGATTGATGGTTCTGGTAGCAGTTCGCCGGCGACTCGATGTAGATGCGGCGCGACATGTTGCCGTCGTTGTGCAGGAACACGCGCTGCCACGGAATCTTGACGCGGTCGCAGACCAGCACGCTGTCGGTCTCGTCGAAACGGTACGACATCGGGTAGTCGGCCTCGTGCTTCACGGCGAGCGCATAAGGCTGGCGCGACCATAACGATAGTCCCGGCGCGTTGAGCGGCAGCGCCGCGGTGATCGACTCGCTTTTGTACTTGTCCTCGATCGGCGTCAGGTTGCCGATCAGGATTTCGTCGGCATAGATCGCGCTGGTCGCCATCATCTTCATGCCGGACACCGTGACGCCTTCGCTGTCTTCCGCGACGACCTGCAGGTTGGGATCATCGCGCTGCTGGCCGGGGAACAGGTCGGCGCTCTTGCGGCCGCTCGCCGGCGTGACGGCAAAGCTGAGATAGAGATCGTTGTTGCGCGCGTAGGCGTAGTAATTGAGCAGGTTCTGCCCGAAGCCAGCGCGCAGCTTCTCCAGAATGCCGGAGTTCATGGCGAGGCCCGTGATCAACCCCGACACCTGATCGGGCGAGCGGCCAACGAAGCCGTAGGTCACGTCGGCGATCGCCTTCATGGCGCGCATGCGGCGAAGGAGATCGTCGCGGTTGCGGCAGCGCAGCCAGTACAGCGCGTGGCGGTCGCCATCCTCCTCGAAGGTAAACAGGTCGCGCTTCGCCGGATCAGCCTTGAGGTCGTAGAGCCCGGCGACGGTGCGCGCGCCCTCGCGGAACGCCGGGTGCGCGGTCACGTCGGCGACGCGCTCGGCGCCGATGTACACGGCGCGGCCGTCACGCATGCGTTCGAGTTTTCTCTGTCCGCTGATCTGCACCTGGCGCGCCCCGGCTATTTGCGGACCAGCAGGACCGGGTCGGCGGTCGCGGGAACGCGCTGCCAGGTGGTGGTGTCCTGCTCCTCGAAACGCCACGGATTGCCCTTCGCCGCCTTGAGGACGATCTCGCCGCGTTCAACCTGCCAGGTCGTCGGCGCGAACCGCGTGACAAACGCATCGCACGGCGGCCGCACCCGGACCGCGAAATCCTCGCCCGCCGCGGTGTTCGACAATGTCAGCCCGCACACCGGCTTGCCGGCGCCGCGCACGATCGACCACTCGCCGGTGACTTCCGCGGCGGTGCGTGACGGTGGCCCGCCCGCGCCGGCGTTTTGGATGAACAGGATGCCTTCGCCCGGCCGCGGCGCTTCATAAACGCCGCTCTCGACCTCGTTGAACTCCAGCACCGAGCCTCCCTTGGCGTCGGTCAGGCGCAGAAAGTCGTTCTCGGCAAAGGTCCAGGCCGCGATCTCGCCGATGAATGGAAACTTCGCCGCGCAGCCCTTGTCGAATTCCGCCCGCATGCCGCCCGCCACCGGCTCCAGCCGCAGCGTGATGGTGCAGGTCTTGTCGCGGTCTGCATTGGTGAACTCCCAGGTGCCGGCCATCGCTTTGGCCGAGTCGCCGGGACCGGGCTGCTGCGCCCAAACCCCGTCGCAGAAGGCACCAAACAGAACGAGACCCACGGCGAAATACCGATGCATGGCAAGAATTTATCACAGCCATTCGCACGCCGACCATGCAATTTGCGCGCATTGCCGCCGCTTGTATGGCCGTGCTAGCAGAACGCGACACACCGGTTTTTCATTCAAGGAGTGAGTAATGGCGCAGAACACGCAACGGATCGGATGGATCGGCATGGGCCGGATGGGCTATCCGATGGCCGAGCGGCTCCTGAAGGCCGGTCACGATGTCTCGATCTGGAACCGCACCAAGTCCAAGGCCGAGCCGCTCGCCAAGTCCGGCGGCAAGATCGTCGACAAGCTGTCCGATCTGTCGAGCATGGACATCGTGTTCTCCATCGTCGCCGAGGGCAAGGACGTCGAGCAGGTCTACCTCGGCAAGGACGGCGTTCTCTCCGGCAACAAGACGCCGGGCGTGTTCGTCGATTGCTCGACCATCGCGGTCGAAGAGTTGGTCGAGATCCGCAAGCGTCTGAAAGAGCGCGGCGCCGACTACGTCTGCGCGCCGGTCAGCGGCAACGCCAAGGTCATCAAGGCGGGCAAACTTTCGTCGGTCTGCTCCGGCCCTGAGGCCGCGTTCAAGAAGGCCGAGGAACTCATCAAGGTGTTCGCACCGAAGGGCGTCTCCTACGTGGGCGAAGGCGAGCTCGCACGCGTCTGCAAGATCGCGCACAACGTCATGCTCGGCGTGGTGATCCAGAATCTGATCGAGATCACGCTGCTCACCAACAAAATGGGCGTGCCACGCCACGCCTTCCTTGCCTTCCTCAACAACGGCGTGATGGGCTCGATGTTCACAGCGTACAAGTCGCCGGCGCTGGTCAATCTGGACTGGACCACGACCTTCACGCCGGAGCTGCTGCGCAAGGACCTCGACCTCGGCCTGGCGCTGGCCGACGATGTGGACGTGCCGATGCCGGTGACGGCGGCAACCCGCCAGATCCTGCAAATGCACATGGGCAATGCGATGGCGCAGAAAAACCCCGAGGAATATCTCGCCAAGGACTTCGCGACGCTAATGGAGACCATGGCGCAGGCGTCCGGCATGAAGCTGCAAAGCGAGAACAAGAACGTGCCGACCGGGCTGGAATAGCTCTCAAGACCAACCGTATGGAAACGCCGCGCAAATGCGCGGCGTTTTCGTTTATGACGTTTTCATTTGCGGCCAATTCGTTTGGAGTCATGCGATTGCCACATCCCCATCCGCGGCAGTACAACTACGCAGCCATATTTTTGGGGGTCGCCATGTTCCGTATTGCGTACGCGCTCGCCGCCTTTGCCTTCATCGCCACCACGAGCGATGCCTCGGCCCAGGCTCTGGAGGGCCGCCTCAAGGAGATCATCAGCACCAAGATGATCAAGATCGCGCACCGCGTCGAACTCGGTGCCGTTCTCGTTCGTCAACGAGCGCAAGCAGCCAACCGGCTACACCGTCGACATCTGCAAGTCGGTGGTGGCGTCGCTGGAGAAACAGTTCAAGGTCACCGGCATCGAAATTCAGTGGGTCCCCGTCACCTCGCAGGATCGTTTTGAGACGATTGCCAAGGGCCAGGCCGACATCGAGTGCGGCGCCAGCTCCGTGACGCTCTCGCGCATGAAGCAGGTCGACTTCTCCAATTACGTGTTTGTAGAATCGACCGGCGTCTCGGTGATGGCCAGCTCCGGCATCAACAACCTGAACGACCTGGGCGGCAAACGCATCGCCGTGGTGGCCGGCACCAGCAACGAGCAGGCGGTCGAGACCGTCAGCAAGCGCATCCCGATGACGCTGGTCCGCGTCAAGGATCGCGCCGAAGGTATCGCCGCCCTGGAAGGCAACAGGGCCGACGCCTATGCGAGCGACAAGCTGCTGCTGATCGGCGCCAAGTTCACCGACCCCAAGGCGATCCGCCTGCTGCCCGATGACCTCTCGATCGAGCCATACGCAATCGTGTTGCCGCTCGGCGACTGGGCGCTGCGGGCCGCCGTCAACACCGCGCTGGCCCACATCATTCGCGGCGGCGAGATCACATTCATCTTCAACACCTGGTTCTCGTCGATCGGGCTGCAACCGGGCGCGCTGATCAGCGCGACGTTCCTGCTCAACGCCCTGTCCGATTGACGGCGCCGATCGTCCGCAATCCAAACACTTCAACATGAGGAAACGCCATGCGTAGCAGACCAGCCCTGACATCCGCCGACGTGCAGAAGATGATGATCGCATGCAAGGCCGAGGCACAGAAGAACAAGTGGCCCGTCACCATCGCGATCGTCGACGACAGCGGCGCCGCGCTGCTGCTCGACCGCATGGACGGGGCCGGCCCGATCAGCGCCAAGGTCGCAATGGACAAGGCGCTTACCTCGGCGCTGACGCGGCGGCCGACCAAGTTCTGGGAGGACCGCGCCAAGGAGCGGCCGGCGTTCCTCACCTTCCCGGCCGGCGCGATGTTCCAGGGCGGCCTGCCGCTGATGCACCAAGGCGAATGCGTCGGCGCGATCGGCGTGTCCGGCGTGCAGTCGCACGAGGATGAGCAGATTGCGCAGGCGGGTGTTACAGCGCTGGGGTAGGGCTCTCGCCTAACGCACACTGTCATGCCCGCGAAAGCGGGCATCCAGTAACCACGGCACTAATCAGTGGTTACTGGATCGTCCGCTTTTGCGGACGATGACACCGAGGGCGCTTTGCGACACCTCACAATGACGTTGCCGCGCTACACCCTGAAACTTCGATGCACCTGCGGCGGGAACAAGTCCTCCGGCTGCATCCGCTTGTGCAGCACGCCCTGCTCGAAGCCGTATTGCAGGAACGCATCGAGCGTCTTGCGGTTGGCGTCGATGCCATACGGCAAGAGCTCCTCGCCGACAATGTCCTGCATCCGCCGCGCGAACTCGTAGCCCCACGGGATCGGCAGGGCCGATGACGTGTTGTTGAGCGCGCGCTTGATACTGCGGCGTTTCGACTCCTCGAACGCGGCAAACAAATTGGCCGGGATCCAGGGATACTTCTCCACGATCTCCCGCTTGATCGCCACCGCGTGCATGATCGGGAAGATGCCGGTGTCCTTGACGTACTTCTGCTCGATCTCGAGGTAGTCCGGGAACATCAGCGCGACGTCGGGATGGCCTTCCTCGAAGCAGGCCGGCGGATGCGCCGACAGCGCGGCGTCGATCTCGCCCGACACCAGCATCCCGCTCAAGCTCTTGTCGACCGCGGACGAATATTTGATGCCCGCTGGCAGATTGAGCTTCACCTTCTCCAGCCGGCCGGGCTGATCGACGCCGGCCTGCACCCATTCGATCGTCGTGAGGTCGACGCCGTACTGGTGCTGCAGCAGGCCGCGCGAATAGACCGAGGCGGTCTGCGCCCATTCCGGAATGCCAACCCGCTTGCCCTTGAGGTCGGACGGCTGCTTCACGCTGCCGTCTTTCCGGATGTAGATCGATGAATGACGGCACACCCGCGACGGGAACACCGGAATGCCGACGAACGGCGAGTTGCCCTGCGAGGCGAGCGAGGAGAATTTCCCCATCGAGACTTCGGACGCGTCGAAGTCGCGATGATTGAACATGCGATAGAAAATTTCCTCGATCTGCATATTGAGCGGCGTGAGGTCGACGCCCTCGACCGGCACGCGACCGGCTATCAGCTCAGTGACGTGATCGTAGTGGCTGATCGCCAGCGTCAGCGGAATTCTGCTCATGCTAGATCGCGCCGGTCGCGGCGGGGCCGCCCTGCGGGCGATGGCGCTTCACCGCGTCGGGATTGGTCGAGTCGACACCCATGTAGACGCCCTTCTCCCAGGTGCGCTTGAGCGGATCGCGCACGTTCAGCGTCATCTTGCCGATGTTCTGGATTTCGATGTCCACCGTCTCGCCGTCCTGCAGGAACCCAAGGCCTTCGTGATTGGTGCCGCAGGCGATCAGGTCGCCGGAGTTCATTGTCATCACCGTGGTGGCCCACTCCACCAACTCCGGCACGCGATGCTCCATGTCGTCGGTGTTGTAATTGTGACGCAGCACGCCGTCGTCCCAGAACCGCACGATCAGGTCGTTGGGATCCTTGATCTCGTCGGCTGTGGCGATGCATGGGCCGATCGGCGCGAACGTGTCGAACGACTTGCCGAGCCAGCTCGTCAACGGGATCGCAGGCCAGGTGCGGCGGCCAAGCTCGCGCGCCGACACATCGATCAGCGTGGTGTAGCCGAACACCGCGCCCTTCCAATCGGCCTGCTTCACCATCTTGGCCGAGCCTTTGATGACGAGCGCCAGCTCGGCCTCGTGCATGAACGCCCACGGCACGGTGTATTCCGGCAACACGATGGTGTCGCCGGGTCCGACCACCGCGTCGGGGTTCTTCATGAACATGTTGAGCGGCCGTGCCTCGCGCTGCGCGTGCTCCCAGTAATTCGCGATGCAGCAGAGGATCTTGCCTGGCCGCGGCAACGGTGGCCCGAGCCGAACCGACGCCAGCGGCACCGCCGCGCCGGTGTCCGCCAGCTTCTGCAGCGCCGGCTTGACGGCGTCGTAACCGTCGATGATGCCCTGCATGGTGAGCTGCGGCGTGTAGCCCTTTTTCACCGCGCTGGAGATGTCGACCACCCCGCGCTCGGTCAGCAGGCCGGGTGAGAGCTCCGCATTCGCCGCACTCTTGAACAGGACAAACTTCACAACACCCTCCCCTTTATTCTGGTGAGGGAAATACAGCACATCCCCCGGAAGGCGGCCAGCATGCCGCATGGCTACGGCGCATATCAGACCCGCCCGCGCGCCCTCACCAAATTGCCTCGTATGGCCGGGTGCGTTATCGTGACCGCAACCAAAATCGGAAAACACCAAGGTGACGACATGGCAGTGATCAAGGTAACCGACATCGCCTACGTGCGGCTTCGTTCGCCCGACCTCGATGTCCAGGCTGAATTCCTCGACAATTTCGGGCTGGTCCAATCCGCCCGCACCGGCAAGGCGATGTACTATCGCGCCACCGATCCGGTGCACCACATCCACATCACCGAGAAGGGCGATCCGAAGTTCATCGGCATTGCCTATCACGCCGCCAACGAGGACGACCTCAAGACGCTCGCCAAGGCGCCCGGCGCGACCGGCATCGAGAACATGGATGAGCCCGGCGGCGGCAAGCGCGTCCGCCTCACCGAGCCGAATGGCTACCAGATCGAAGTGGTGTGGGGCATGGAGAAGGTTCCGGAAATTCCAGCGCCGCGCCAGGCGCTCAACACCGGATCCGATCCGCTTGCGCGCAAGGGCGACCTGATGCGGATTCCGAAAGGCCCATCGCGCGTGAAGCGCGTCGCACACGCCGTGCTCGGCACACCGAAGGTGAAGGAGACCGTGAACTGGTTCCGCCATCATCTCGGCTTCATCTGCTCGGACGACGTCTATGCGGGCGAGAAGGAAAATCTGATCGGCTCGTTCAATCGCATCGACAACGGCGACACGTTTGTCGACCATCATGTGTTCTTCGCGATCAACCATCACAACGCCGGTTTGAACCACGTCTCGTTCGAGGTGCAGGACATGGACGACGTGTTCATGGGCCACCAGCACATGCGCTCGGTCGGCAAGTACGAGCACATGTGGGGCATCGGCCGCCACCTGCTCGGCAGCCAGGTCTATGACTACTGGGCCGATCCGTGGCGCCGCGTGCACGAGCACTGGGCCGACAGCGACCGGCTCAACCTCGCCAATGGTTCGAATTTGCTGTCAGCCGAGGAAGCGCTCGTCTCGCAGTGGGGCGACCCGCCGCCGCAGAAATTCATCGAGCACGTGAGTCAGTAACTCAGTCTCGTGTCCCGCACGCGGTGCAGCGCGCAGCGTTGCACCGCAGATGCGGGACCGTTCCAAATTCGGTGTGTAACGATCCCGGGTCTGCAGCGCATCACTGCGTGCTGCGCTGCGCCCGGGACACGCGTTTCTACCGCCCCCACACCTGCCGCGCTGTTTCCACCACCAACTCCAGCTTGCGCTTCTGGTCATCCGGGCTGATCAGGTTGCCGACCACGTCCGACGCAAAGCCGCACTGCGGGCTGATCGCGATCTGATCGAGCGGGATGAACTTCGCCGCCTCGTCGATGCGGCGCTTGAGGTCGTCGATCTTCTCCATTTCCGGAACCTTGGTGCTGACGAGCCCCAGCACCGCGACCTTGCCCTTCGGCAAGAAGCGCAGCGGCTCGAACCCGCCGGCGCGCGGGCTGTCGTATTCCAGCAGGAACCGGTCGTACGGCAGTTCGACGAAGAGCTGCTCGGCGATCGCGTCGTAGGTGCCCTCTCGATGCCACATGCTGCGCTGGTTGCCGCGGCAAAGGTGGATGCCGAACGTCACGCCGGGGAAACCCGCAATCAGCGCCTGGTCGGCTTTGATCGAGCGGGCGAAATTCTGCTTCGGGTCCTCGCCGCGCGCACGCATCTGCGCGAGCGTCGGCTCGTCGACATAGGCGGTGTAGCCCGGCGCGTCGATATGGACGTAACGGCAGCCGGCGTCCGCCAGGCTCTTGATGATGTCGCGCTCGATCGCGACCACATCGGCCATGAAGGCATCCATATCCTTGTAGATCGCCTTGGAATCCTCGTGCGCGAAGCGCTGGCTGATACGGTCCGGCCCGATCAGCGCGACCTTGGCGGGAACCTTCGCGATGCCATGAACGAACTTGTATTCCTCGAGCGGCACGTTGCGCGTGAGCTTGAGCCGTGACTTCACCGGGCGACGGTGCGAGATCGCGGTGCCCTTCTCGTGCAGCGGGATTTCCCAACGCTGCAGCGCCGAGGCGTTCTCGACGCGCTGGGTGTAGATCTGCATGGTGCTGGCGCTGGCGTCGTAGCCTTCCACCGCCGCACCAAAGCTGTCCTGGAAGTTCAGCCGGCGCATCTCCCCGTCGCTGACGACGTCAAGCCCGATGGTTTCCTGGAGCTTGATCGCATGGCGGATCGCGTCGTCCTCGATACGGCGCAGTTCCGCGGCGTCGATCTTGCCCTGCTCCAGCAGCGTCCGCGCCTCCTTTACGGAAGGGGGCCGCAAAAGACTGCCGACCACGTCGGTCCGGATGGTTCGCAGATCGCTCATCATCTCCTCCCTTCGCGCTTTCCTGCGCACTCATGCACAAATAAGGGCTGCCACGGAACCCCGCCCCGCGGCTATGCTCCATGCATCGGCGCCTGGGTGGGCACCGCAGAGGGGATCGCAATGATGGGCAGGTCGAAAACCATCGCCGCGTTGATCGCGGTGCTGCCGCTCGCGGCAATAGGCGAAGCGAGCGCGCAGAGCTATCCGACCCGGCCCGTGCGCGTGCTGGTCGGCTTCGCGCCGGCAGGCCCGGCCGACATGATCGCCCGCATCGTCGGCGACAAGCTTTCGGAATTCTGGGGCCAGCCCGTTCTGATCGAGAACGCCACCGGTGCCGCCGCCAATGTGGCCGGCGACCGCGCCGCCAAGGCCGCGCCCGACGGCTACACGCTGCTGATGGCGAGCAACGCGCAGATCGTCGTCAACCCGTTCCTCTACGAGAAGATGCCGTTCGATCCGGGCAAGGACCTGATCACGATCTCGCAGTCGGTGTTCACGCCAAACATCCTGGTCGTACCCAACGACGTGCCGGCGAAAACCGTACAGGAGCTGGTGGCCTACGCGCGCGCGCAGCCGGGCAAGCTGACCTATGCCTCCGCCGGCACCGGAACCACTCAGCATCTCGCCGCCGAGCTGTTCAAGTCGATCGCCAAGCTCGACATCCAGCACGTGCCGTATCGCGGCGCGACGCCGGCCATCACCGATCTGCTCGGCGGCCGCGTCACTATGTTCTTCGGCAACATTGCGCCGCTTGTCCCGCTGGTGCGCGAAGGCAAGCTGCGGGCGCTCGCCGTCACCTCGGCCAAGCGGTTCGGCGCGGTGCCAGAGCTGCCCACCATGATCGAGGCTGGCTTTCCGGGCTTCGAGGCGGTCGCGGCATTCGGCCTGATGGCGCCGACCGGCGTGCCGCAGGCGATCGTCGACAAGATTCACCAGGATCACGTGAAGGCGCTTGCTCCCGCGGATCTGCGCAAGAAGCTCGCCGACGTCGGCATGGAGGTAATCGCAAGCTCGCCGGAGGAATTTGCCAAGGCGCTCGCGGCCGAGCGGCCGCAGTGGGAAAAGCTGATCAAAGAGGCCAGCATCAAGGCGGGGAACTAGATCCGCGTCGGCTCCAGCACCACTTTGCCGATGCCGCCGCGGCCTTCGACGATCTCGTGGGCGTGCACCGCTTCGGAGAGCGGCAGCACGCAATCGATCAATGCCTTGAACTTGCCTTCCGACGCCATCTTCAAGCTGTCCGCCGCGCCGCTTTCGGTCTCGCCGGTTCGGCCCATGACCGTGATCTGGTTGAGATAGAGCTTGTTGATGTCGAACGGCACGATGCCGCCGCCGTGCCCGCCCGCGGTGATCAAACGCCCGCGCCGTGCCATCGCGGCGAACGCCTTGGGAAACGTCGTCGGATCGCCGATGTTCTCGAACACCACGTTGACGCCCTTGCCTTCAGTGATACGCGCCGCCTCGACTGTGAGGTCCTGCGTGCGATAGTTCACGCCGGCGTCGGCGCCGAGGTCGAGCCCGACCTTGACGCGCTCGTCGCCGCCGGCTGCGGCTATCACCTTGGCGCCGAGATACTTGGCGACCTGGACGCCCGCGCTGCCGAGCCCGCCGGCCGCGCCCATCACCAGCACCCATTCGCCGGGCTCGACCTTGGCGTGGTCCTGCAGCATGTGGAACGCCATCGGCGCATGGCGCGTCACCACCGTTGCGGTGGGAAAATCCACATTGTCCGGAACGATCGTGGTGTTCTCTGCGATGGCGCGGACATACTCCGCATAGCCGCCCCAGGCGTGCACACCGAGCAGACGCAGCGCATCCGCGCCGGAATTCCGGTTGCCGAGCCGCAGCGCGACGGTGACGCGGTCGCCGACCTTGCGGTGCGTCACGCCCTCGCCGAGCTTGACGATGACGCCGGACGGATCGACGCCGGGAACGAGCGGCAGCGTCACCGGCCGCGCATAGGTTCCGGCGCGCACCTTGGTGTCGAGGGTGCGGTTCACCGATACGGCATGAACCTTGATGAGCACCTCGCCCGGTCCCGGCTCCGGCGTCGGAACCTCTTCGAGCTTCATCACGTTCGGAGGACCGAACTCACGAATGACAATGGCTTTCACGGGCTGCTCCAGGCGATGCCGCGAGATAAGGCCGCAGGGCGCGGCGGCGGTCAAGCGTGGCCGATCCAGGCAAAATGGAGGATACTTGCGCCTGAGGGATGCGATGAAGCAGCGGCTCTATCCGTTGGCGGTTGCGGCGGCTCTGGCGGCATGCGCCGGGCCGGCCACGGCTGACGATTTTTACGCCGGCAAGCAGATCAGCTTCATTGTCGGGGCCGGGGTCGGCGGCGGCTACGACCTCCAGGCGCGCACCGTGGCGCGCCACCTTGGCAAGCACATCCCCGGCAATCCTTCGATCGTGGTGCAGAACATGCCGGCCCGGATCGCGGCCGCCAATCACATGTTCAGTGCGGCGGCAAAGGACGGCACCGCCATCGCGCTGCTGCAACGAGGCATTCTGCTCGCCAAGCTGGTTTATCCGACCGGCGTGCGCTACGAGCTCGACAAGTTCAACTGGATCACCAGCCTGAACAGCGAGACCGCCGTCACGCTCGCGTGGCACAACACGCCGCATCGCACCGCGAAGGACCTGTTCGACAAGGAGCTGATCGTCGGCGGCATCACCGGCGTCGACCCCGAGACCACGCCGAAGCTCTACAACGCCCTGATCGGCACCAAATTCAAGGTCGTCACCGGCTACAACAGCACGGCGCAGATCGCGCTCGCGATCGAGCGCGGCGAAGTGCATGGCATCGCCGACTGGTCGTGGTCGAGCCTCAAGGCGGTGCGGCCGCACTGGCTGCGCGACAAGCAGGCCACGTTGCTGATGCAGGGAGCGCTGCAAAAGGAACGTGAGCTTGGAGACCTGCCGTCGGCGCTCGACTACGTCCGCAACGAATCCGACCGCAAGGTCATGGAGCTGCACTTCACCCAGAAGACCGCGGCGCGGCCGGTGGTTGCGCCGCCCGGCGTGCCGGCTGATCGCCTTGCCATCCTGCGCAAGGGTTTCGAGGCGCTGGCCAACGACAAAGAATTCCTGGCCGAAGCAGAGAAAAGCAGGGCCGAGTTCGGTTTTGTGCCGGCCGCCGAGGTCGAGAAAGTGGTGGCGCTGATCGCCGCGACGCCCGCCGATGTCGCGGAGCGGTATGCGAAGGCATTCGCGCCACCGGAACAGAAATAGCCGAAATCAAAGGAGACGCCCGATGAAATCCCGCCGCTTCGTTCGACACGCTCTGACAGCCGCCTTGGCCGCCGCGGCGTATACGCTGACCCCATATGCCTCCTCGGCGCAGGATTGGCCGAATCGCAACGTCACCATCGTGGTGCCGCTCGGCGCTGGCAGCGCGAGCGACATCATGGCGCGCGTGATGGCGGAGCAGCTTACCAGGCAGCTCGGCCAGACCTTCGTGGTCGAGAACCGGCCCGGCGCCGGCGGCACGATCGGCGCCAACCAGGTCGCCAAGGCCGCGCCCGACGGCTACACGCTGCTGACCTACGGCGCGCTCGGCACCGCCAACGCGCTGTACTCCAAACTTCCCTATGACACGCTCGCCGACTTCACGCCGGTCATTCCGTTCGGCATTCAGCCGCTGTCGATCGTGGCGGCGCCCTCCAAGGGTTTCAAGACGCTGGGCGATCTGATCGCCGCCGGCAAGGCGAAGCCCGGATCGTTGAACTACACCTCGGCCGGCGTCGGCACCGCCTCGCACTTCGCTGCGGTGCGTTTCCTGGTCAGCGCGGGCATCGAGGCGCAGCATATTCCTTTCAAGGGCGCCTCCGAGGCCGTGACCGAGGTGATGACCGGGCGTGCCGACTTCAGTCCGCAGATCTTCACCACCACGCTGCCGTTGCTGAAGGACGGCAAGCTGGTCGCGCTCGCGGTCAGCGCGGCGAAGCGCACCTCGATCATGCCGGAGGTTCCGACCACGGTTGAAGCAGGCCTGAAGGCCAACTCGATCTATCCGTTCTACACCGGATTCTTCGTGCCGGCGAAGACTCCGCGCGCGGTCGTCGAGAAGCTGCACCTGGAAACGGTGAAGGCATTACAGGCGCCGGCGGTTCAGGAGCGGCTCAAGACGCTCGGCGTCGAGCCGCTGCCGATGAACCTTCAGCAGTTCGACAAGTTCTTCCGGGATGACGTCGCCGAAGCAGCCGCGCTGGTGAAGTCAGCGAAAATTCCGACGCAGTAGCGCTGAGTTTGCTGTGACCTCCGCTCATTCCCGCGCAAGCGGGAATCCAGGGTCAAATATACCACTCAGAATCATGGCCCTGTTGGGGTGGACGGCCCCCGACGGCATCAATGTGCCAGATTGAGGTCGTTGCAGATCTCAAACGAGGGAGCCGTCCGTGGGCAAGATTATCCGCATTGGTATGGACACGTCCAAGAGTGTTTTTCAGTTGCATGGTGTCGACGCCGCTGAGCAGCCGGTGCTGCGCAAGAAGCTTCGGCGTCGAGAGGTTCTGACGTTTTTTGCCCAGTTGGAGCCGACCCGGATCGGGCTGGAAGCCTGCGGCGCGGCGCATTATTGGGCCCGTGAGCTCGACGCGTTGGGTCACGAAGTTGTTCTGCTGCCGCCGCAATATGTGAAGCCCTACGTCAAGCGCGGCAAGAACGACGCGGCGGATGCCGAGGCGATCTGCGAGGCGATGAGCCGGCCTTCGATGCGGTTCGTGCCGGTGAAGACGGCCGAACAGCAAGCCGCTTTGATGCTGGCCGGCACGCGCCAGGCCCTGATCCGCCGCCGCACCCAATTGAGCAACGCGATTCGCGGCTATGCGGCCGAGTTCGGGCTGATTGCCGCCAAAGGGCTCGACAAGATCGGGCCGCTGCTTGCGCGCATCGCGACCGAGGCTTCGCTGCCGGTGCTGGCGAAGGAGCTGTTCGCCGCACATGGCAAGGAATACGCCGCGCTTAAGGCGCAGATTGCGCAGATCGACGCCAAGCTGATGGCTTGGCACAAGAACAATGAGCTGAGCCGGCGCCTGGCGGAAGTCCCCGCCATCGGGCCGATCGGCGCCTGCCTGTTGGCGATGAAGGTGCTTGATCCGCGTGCGTTCCGCTCCGGCAGGGATTTTGCTGCGTGGATCGGACTGACCCCGAAGGATCACTCCACCGCCGGCAAGACGCGGCTCGGCGTGATCACCCGCGCCGGCGACGAGACGTTGCGCAGCACTTTGGTGGTTGGCGCGACCGCCGTGATCCAGCAGGCCGGGCGAGCAAGAGGGCAAGCCTCGGGCTGGCTCACCGCGCTTCTCAAACGCAAACCACCCAAACTCGCAGCCGTCGCCTTGGCCAACAAGACCGCGCGCATCGCCTGGAAGTTGATGGTGACGGGCGAGCGTTACAATCCCGCGCGCAACCGTGCCGTGGCTGCGGTGACCGGGGCATAACGAGTTCGGCGTGATGGCGACCATCGTCTCACGCCGGGGCCGGAGCTTGCTCGAGACGACGCAGATGGTGTGATCGATCGATCCGAGACGCGAGACATTCCGTGGGACCCAGCGGTGCTCGACATCGCAACCCTGTTTGGAACTCACGTCGCGGAACCCATCTTGGCCAGCGGTCATGCGTGGCCGCACCAAAAGGCCGGACATATGATCGCAAGCGATCCGATCCGCTCGATGCGCCAGCTCTTGCAAGTCGGGGGCCGTCCACATATGGGTCCCCGCTTGCGCGGGGACGAGCGGGGAAAGGCTGGACTTGATGCGCTTTAGGGCTTGATCTTCGCCGTCTCCACGTGCGCGACAAGTTAGTCCGCGTTGCCCCGAAAGCCGACAAGTCCTTGCATCGCAGCGAAACGACGCGAGGTGCCAATAGGCGACATCATTTAATCACTTCGTCAGCGCGCAGAAATTCGCGCGAAATTGTCGGTCCCAGCCCCTTCGCAGTCTTGAGGTTCACCACCAGCTCGAACTTGGTTGGCGGATGACCGGCAGACAATAGAGATTGCAAACGATGGAAATCCTGGGGCAAGGTCGGCATGACATTCCATTCCATGCAGGCGACGAAGCGTTCGCCCGACGGAGGAAAATATGAAGGCACATCGGCCGACCATCATGGGCACGCGCCATATGGTCGCCGCTACCCAGTACCTAGCAGCCGAGGCCGGCTTCCGGATTCTGGAAGCGGGCGGCAATGCGATCGACGCAGGTGTCGCCGCGGGTATTTCACTGGGTGTCGTGCAGCCGGAATTTGTCAACGTCGCGGGCGTAGCCCCGATCATCATCTATTCCGCCGCCGAAAAGCGCATGGTCACGATCCCGGGTCTCGGCACCTGGCCGAAGGCGCTTAATCGCAACCACTTCAAGAAACACCACGGTGGCGCAATTCCGCAAGGCATCATGCGCACCGTGGTGCCGGCGGCGCCTGATGCATGGATCACGGCGCTCGAGCGCTTTGGCACCATGAGCTTCGGCGAAGTGGCGCAATCGGCAATCAGCTACGCTCGCGACGGCTTTCCCGTCTACCCGCTCATGTCGGAGATCATCACCGACCATGAAGCCGAGTATCGGGCGTTTCCGTCGAATGTCGCGCTCTATCTGCCGAAGGGCCGACCGCCGCAACCGGGCGAAGTCTTCGTGCAGAAGGCGCTCGGCGCCACGCTTCAACACATGGTGGACCAGGAGGCCGCGGTGCGTTCTCGCGGGCGCGAGATCGGCCTAGCTGCCGCGCGCGATGCCTTCTATCGGGGCGACATCGCCCGTGCCATCGTCAAGTATCAGAAAGAGAACGGCGGTCTGTTGTCGCCCGAGGATCTGGCGAACTATCATTCGGGCTTTGACGAGCCAGTCTCGACATCGTTCGGCGACATCAAGCTCTACGCCTGCGGCCCCTGGTGCCAGGGGCCGTCGCTTTTGCAGGCGTTCAACCTCCTGGATGCGGCCGAGCTGCACAAGCTGGGGCACAACTCCATCGGCTACCTGCACCATATCACCGAGGCGGTGAAACTGTCCTTTGCCGACCGGGAGGCGTATTTCGGCGATCCGCGTATGGTCGACGTGCCGATCGAGGCGCTGCTGTCGCGCGAATACGCGCGTAAGCGGCGCGAGATGATCCGCCCGGATCGGGCCTGGCCGGAAATGCCGCCGGCCGGCGATCCACGCAAACTTGTCGCCGAACGCAGCACCCGTGGCGCTGTACTGGTGCCGGAGCGCGCCTTCTCGGCGCCGGAACTCGACACATCGCACGTCTGCGTCATCGACCAGTACGGCAACGTGTTCGCTGCGACGCCGAGCGATGGCTCCTACAACGCCCCGGTGATTCCGGAATTGGGCATCATTCCGTCGCCGCGGGGGAGCCAGAACTGGGGCGACCCGGATCATCCGTCGGGCGTAGCCCCCGGCAAGCGGCCGCGGCTCACGCCCAGTCCGGCGATTGCGATTGAACCCGGCAAGATGAAAATGCCATTTGGCACCCCCGGCGGCGACGTGCAGACCCAGGCGATGATGCAGCTCTTCCTCAACATCCATTTGTTCGGCATGGAGGTGCAGGAGGCGGTCGAGGCGCCGCGCGTCGCGTCCTACAGCTTTCCCTCCTCGTTCGAGCCGCACGCCTATCATCCAGGCCTGCTCAATCTGGAAAGCCGGATCGACCGGTCGACTGGCGAGGCGCTCGGTCGCCTGGGCCACAAGGTTGAATGGTGGCCCGATTGGACGTGGCTCGCCGGCGCCGTCTGTACGGTCGTTTCCGACGAGGAGTCCGGCGTACTCAAGGGCGGTGCCGACCCACGCCGGCCGTCTTATGCGCTCGGGTTGTGACCCCGCGCTTTCAAGACAATGTCCGATAAGGAGCTGACATGAGACCATTGCTCTTGGCGCTGGCTTGTCTCGTTCTACCCTGCAGACGCAGGCAGAGGTCCAGGCCCAGAATTACCCGACGCGGCCGATCCGACTGATATGATTTCGCCATTTGCGGCGGGTGGCGCCAACGACGTCCTGGCACGCGTGCTCGGAACAAAGCTCGCTGACCGTCTTCCAGGTTCCATCGTGGTTGAGAACCGACTTCATCGCGATAGACTAAGCCCGATTCCGCAGCGCCGCCAATCCCCAGCTGCCCGACACCGGCGCCTTGCCGAAGCATAATCTTTTTCGAGTATCAGTCTCCACTGTTCGCAATCATGCTTTAGACTTGGGCTTTGAACCTTGGCGAGCGATCCGCATGCCCATCTCCACGACCCTGCTCAAGGCCGCAGCCCTGCTGCTCGCGCTCACCGCCGCAGCCACGGCGCAGGACTATCCGACCAAACCGGTCCGGCTGCTCGTCCCATTCGCACCCGGCGGCAGCGTGGACATCGTGGCGCGCGCGATCGCCGCGCGGCTTGGTGAACGGCTCGGCAAACAGGTGCTGGCTGAAAACCGGCCGGGTGCGGCCACCATCGTCGCCACTGAACTCGCGGTCAACTCGCCGCCCGACGGCCACACGCTGTTGATGATCTCGTTCTCTCACGCCGTCACCCCGTGGATCCACAGGGTCCCCTATGACCCGCGCCGCGCCTTCATCCCGGTCGCCATGCTCGCCAAGGGTGTCAACGTGCTGACCGTGCACCCGTCGGTGTCGGCCAACTCCGTGAAGGAGTTGATCGCGCTTGCCAAGGGAAAGCCGAAGCAGCTGTTTTTCGCGAACGCAGGCATAGGCAGCTTCACGCACGTCTCGTCCGTCCTGTTCGCCACGATGGCGGGCATCGAGGTCGAGCACGTGCCGTTCAAGGGCAGTGGCCCGGCGACGATCGACGTGATCGGTGGTCACACCCAGGTCCTGCTCACCTCCCCCCTCTCGTCGTTGCCGCACATCCGTTCCGGGAAACTCAAGGCGCTGGGGCTGAGCGACACCAAGCGATCGCCTCTCATGCCCGATGTGCCAACGATCGACGAGGCCGGCGTGCCGGGCTACGAGGCGGGCAACTGGTGGGGTATCGCGGTCCCGGCCAGCACGCCACAGCCGATCATCGACCGGCTCAGCCGGGAGATCATGGCGGTGCTGAACACCAACGAGGTGAAGGATCAGTTCGCCAAGGACGGTGCGGAGATCGTGCAGATGAGCCCAGCAGAGTCCAGCCGGTTCTTCCTTGCCGAGCTGGAGAAGTGGGGCAAGGTGGTGAAGGAAGCCAACATAAAAGCGGAGTAGCGCGCAGCGTCTAGACCGGCACCTAGAACACCTCGGCCACGGCTCAAGCGAGTGCTTTGATAGGGCTGAAACGGCTTTGGACCGATGTCCGCTTCGGGTCTTGGCTGTGTGAAAACTCCCGAGCGCGACACGCACGTAGAAGCACCTCGGCCAAATTGCGCAACGCGGGAGTCAAATCATTCTGCCCACGGGCAGCTCGAAGCCGCGTTGGAGAATTGTATTTTCTACATTTTGCCGATGTATGAGTTTTTACACAGCCAGGGTCATTCGCTACCGGGTCGAGCCAGCAGCAGGTCCGGCCATGTCTATTATGTCGCGCGAAAGCGGAAGCAAAATCGCGGTATTGGATGCCAAGTGACCGCACAGCGTTTTGGTCGCGGTGACGGCTTGGGTGCGAAGGTTGTGATTCATGGACCTTACTGAGCGGCCGTCTCCCCGTGCGCCGCGAGCAGCGCCGGCAGCCGCGACGGATCGCCCCGCGCCATGCCGCATTCGGTGCCGACGCCATCGACGCGGACGTGACGGCGCGCCGCCGCGAGCCGCGCGGCGTTGCCATTGGCATCGTCGTGATGGATGAGGCCGAGATAGAGCTCTGTGTCCTTGCCAAGTTTCAGGCCCTTCATCGGCGCGAAATAAGCGTCGTCGGTGCGGTCCTTCATCACCGGCATGTGGAAGAACTGGATCGGCCGCTTCACGCCCGCGGCAATGGCGTTCGTCATTTCCACCATGATCCCTAAGTCCTTGGGCAGCACCATGTGCTGGTCGGCCGGGCTGCCGTAGCAGAGGTGGTAGCCGAGATCGATGCCGGACGGCACGCCGTCGCCGACCTTGGTCAGCACGTCGATCGTCTCGGTGCGGAAATCGACCGGGCCCTTGTCGTAGTAGTTCTCCCAGGCCAGCACCTCCTGGCAGACATCCCACTGGATCGCGATGCGGTCGTTCGGCAGCGCCCTGGCGATCTTCGCCACCTCGCCGATGAAATGCTGCGTGAGCGCGGGCAACAGCTTCGGACGGTCGCCCGGCATCAGGTTGTTATAGGTCGGCGCGATCGGCGTCGGGATGCAGACCTGGAATTTCACGCCAGCCGGGATGACGCCCTGCTTCTGCAGGCGCTCGAAAACCGCCCAGGATTCGATCGCCATGTCGGCGTAGCCGGTGCGGAACGTCGAGGCATCGACAATGGCGCCGGGCTTGACGCGCAGCCGCGGAATTTCGCGCACCACCTTGCCGTCCCATTGCTTGAACTGGAACGGCGGCTCGCCGTGCGCCGGCTCGATGGCAGGATTCTCGGCGAGCACGTCCTGCAGGAAGCGGATCCAGGTCTTGCGAATGCCCGTCTCACCGTCCGGCAGGCGAGTCAGGCGAGGCCCGACCGCCGCTGACAGGTCGCGGAACACGGTCTCGCTGTCCGGCAGCGGAATGCTGCCGACGAAATGCACGACGGGCTGCTTGCTGCGGTCCATGGGATGGCTCGCTCTCTCCGGTTCATTTTGATCGGCGGTACGGCAGATATTTCGGGTCCCACATCTTTGCGGCAATTGCCGCGTCGATGGCGCTGTCGGATC
>CAWFCM010000028.1:0-428635 GCA_963814215.1 uncultured Alphaproteobacteria bacterium
GCTCATAAATCCGTTCTGACCACCGATGCGTACGTGGACGCGATTGTGCGGCAGGTTTTCGAGCTCACCATTGTCGCCCCCTCCGGTATGAAATCCCGTCACTGGACCACCGAAGCCGGACGGTGCGCCCGGTGTCGCGTTGGCAAAGTCTTGCAGTCGCAACGCGCCGAGCGTCACCACGCTGTTGTCCAAATTGAAGTTGCCATTTTGCACCTGCGCCCGTCGCGACCACAGATGATTTGGGCTGCCGTTAGGCAGCAGCCGATTGAAAAAATCGGGTGGCATAAGCCGGGCGTTGGGATTGCTAGCTAGATCTTCGCTGTAGTTCCAGTACGGCAGGGCCCAGCCATCGGGTCCACCAAGCTCAATAATTGTCTTTGCGACCACTGCTTCGAAGCTTGCGACATAACCCCTATGCCAGGGCAGAAAGAACCAGCTCTGGTGTTGGCATTGATCCCAAAAGCCGTTTGCCGATGATGGAACCGACATATTAATGGGAACGCCGTGGATGGCAGCAAGGTAGCGCCAACTGCTTGGATCGCTCGGCGGTCTCGTGATCAGTTGCGCAACCGCCTTGCGGTACCAATCCAACGTTTGGTCACCAGGAGGCAACGACCACACGCTACGCCGAATTGCGACCGCCATGACCGCTCCCTCCTCTTCGTCCCCGTCAACGCTATCTGCACTATGCGCCGCTACCGAACGTCATAGAGGGCCCGATTTGCGGTGGCTGATTTCGCATGGTTCACCCACTGTCACCACGGCAGATCGACATTAATCGCGTCCCGACGCAAATCTACAAATCAGCCAGCAATGGCTAGCAACGGGCGGTTTCACCAACGCGTCCATCGATTTTCTCAGCCCTCGAGGATTGTTGGCCGGAGCTTCAGTGGCTGCGAAAGAAACCCTGGCGAATGTCGCCAAGTTCGCCCTGCCGCGCCAAGTACCCGTAACGGCCAACACCACTCCGAGCTAATACGCCCGTGATCGCTTCGCGTTTCAGTCGTCACTCATCAAGTCTTTCGCTTCAGCCTTACGCCGGCGCGACGTGCAACTTCGGCACCCCGTGATGTTTCGTACTGATCGGCATCCACAATCGATCGATCAAATTTCACACCCGCGATGTCTTGAAGGTCCGTAACAGGATAGTGCGCTAGGACGAACTCATCCGGTACTGCAAACTCCCATTCGACATCCTTCAAGTCTTGCGCAAGCACGAAAGCGTACACTGCGATGCCGCCCTCCACGCGTGAAACAATCAGCTTCCAAAAGCGAGTTGGAATCCTGGCTCGCACGACCGACCCTGCATCGCCGACCCCGACGAATACCTGGTCCGATGGGTCGAGCACGGGGCCGGCGAAAACGCAAAGCCGCTCGCTTGCTGCTTCCGAAAGAACGTGATTTTCCAAGTTTCCCCAGTTGTCATCACCGAGGTTCGATCGATTGAACGATGCGACTTGGGGCGAGCAGTTCGTAACATGGTAGCTATCACCATTAGCGCGGCGTAGCGCCTCATAAGTTTCACCCCAGGCCACATCATCTCGGCGCACGATATGTCCCTTATCAAAGGCGGTGCGATCTTTGCTATAGAACACATCTGGCAGCTGAAACTCGTCATCCAAACGTGAATCTGGGAACCATCGCTCCTGGTCATTTTTTCCGAGCCCACCGAGGGCTTTCCGCGTGTAGTCGCGACCGAGCTCCGGCTTTCGGAGTTCTGCCTCTCTCGTCACGTTGGATGCTGTGAACAACGCCAATCGTCGCTTCGCATGCATACAAATCGAGAAATTCTGATAGTGCAGCACAGTCCCGCCACCCGACAGCCGCGCGAGCACTGACGTGTCTGTTGCCGCGGGCATGGGTACTTCAATTGGAGGCATTGCTTTCGGACTGTTCAGAAACAGCGCGTCGTAGCCCTTTCGGGACGCGTAGTCAGTGTCGTGGAAAGGCATCCGTAGAGCTTCAAGGCCGCTTGTAACGACGGCTTCCCGGCTTGGGCGGACCGCGATACCCCCGTGCATCGGCACACCAAGAGAAACGGTGATGCGGAGCGGCACTTCGATAGACACGGTACCATCAATGTTCGATCGCAAATCCGCATTATGGCTCGTAGCCGACGCGTTGATTGGCGGCGCCTGCGCATCGTCAATCGGCGCTTGTTCGTTCGATTCTTCATCGGCGCGTTGCCACCATTCGGACCAACCGTTCGGATCACCAGGCGCATTGCCAGAAAACGAAACGCCTAAGTCCACTATCCGGCTGTCTCGCGCCATTTCAAACGTCGGCACGCCGAAATTTGCCTGGTGGTACTGACCTCCGAAATGCAAGGCCAAAACTTCGCCACTTGAAAGATCGAACACTCCACTGCCAGAATTGCCGCCGAGCGTGGAACAGTCGTGCGTCGTGGCATGCACGAGTTTGCCAAAGCTCGCCGTCTCGCCCGCGCCGTGCAACGCCCCTGGCTGCAGCCGTTTAATACCGTAGACGCCCTCGAAAAGCTTTTGCTGCGCATCGGCTGGATTACGCGGATCATAGGCTGGGTAGCCAATGACAAAGACCTCATGACCGACCGATAGCTGCCTTGCATCTGTCAGCGACAGCTTCACTTGTGGATGTTCGGCGGGAAGCCCTTCGACCTCAAGGATCGAGAGATCCCAGTAGGGATGGATCATTAGAATATTTTTCACCGCAAGCGTCTGGCCGTTACGGCCGCCCTTCTCGCGCAAAAAATCAATTCCGGCTTTGGCGCCAGTGATAAATTTGAGCCTGCGATTGCCGAGACCCACCGTAAAAATCTCGGCAACATGGCGGTTGGTCATGATCAGGTTCTTGCCAACCACGAAACCCGTGCCGCCATAGGGATAGCGGTTATTGCCGGGCAGCTCGATGCGGCCGACCGAAGGAATCGCCGTTTCAATTCGCGATTTTAGAACGGGATCGGACGTGAGCTTGGTCCAGAGCGGATGCGGAGCCGCAAAGCTTCCGTTAAGGATTTCGAAGGCTGGGCGAATCTCTTCCGCGATCAGCGCCTCCAGCCCAAAGTATTGCGGCGGAGGCAGCTCGCGGTTTTTTTCGATAGCCTCAAGCCCGGCGCGTGCCGTGTCGGGGCGGACACTTTCGAATCCCGTGTCGCGGGATGTCGCCTCTCTCGCAACTTTGAGCAACGGTTCGACGCCACCATGGGCGCGCTTGAGCATCTCGATATACTGTTTGAAGTTTTGCTGATCGCGACCGGCCATGAGGATCCTCCGCGACGCTCGCTGCAAGCTTAGACGGCTTCGACAACCAGATTGCAAAGAAAGCCGGTGGCTTAGACGGCTAGCATTGCCACAGAAATTATATCCGCGTGGTCGCGCGCGCGGACATGACTTTTTAAATGTTGCGTTCTCGCGCGGTAGTTGTCAAACAAATAAATTACATACAAGTTTATTTGACCCGGCGAAAAGTTCTGAGAACATCGAGCACACAACCAATCAACAACAAAAATGGAGGCATGATTGGCTGAGAATAGCGGTCAGCTTCACATCGTTACGACCCGCACGTTGGCGGAAACGGCGAGAGCGGCGAGCGCGAAAATACTAAGTGGATTGGACGGTCTCGATGACCGCGCTCGGCGATTTCGCCGAATCATGGCGGTCTTAGAGGAGGAAACGGCCAGAAGCGGACAAGGAGTCCTCGTCTCGGTTCAGGATCGCGAAACCTCGCTCATACAAAGTGCGATAGCAGAGCGGAGCGCCTCCGGAGTGCCGCTCTATGCCGGCGGCCTTGAAGCAAAATTCGGCCAAGGAGCGTTTGGTGGCGACGTTTGGGGTTGGTTCACAAGCCTGTTTGATTATATCGATCAACGGGACTGGCATCCCATTGTGCGTCCTCCTGACGCTGTAGTGGGCCAGATAGCCGACAAGGCTGAGGTTGCCGTCATAGGTGATTGGGGCACCAACTTGTATGGGGCGCCAGTGTCCGCGGCTTCGATCAAGGCCAAGGGTGGCTACGAATTATTGGTTCATCTTGGAGATATTTATTATTCGGGAACGAAGGCGGAAGTCCAAGAGCGGTTTCTGCAAGTGTGGCCGAGCGGCGCGGCGAAGTTAAACCGTGCTTTGAATGGCAATCACGAAATGTATTCAGGCGGCTTTGCCTATTTCGATGATATCCTTCCAAAATTTCAGCAGCGGTCGAGCTACTTCGCGCTAGGCAACCAGAATTGGCTGCTTATTGGATTGGATACCGCGCATACCGACCACGACCTAGATGACGAGCAGGTTGCTTGGCTGCATCGCGTACTGCAGTCCGCGAGTCAGCGAAAGCTGATCTTATTCTCACACCATCAGCCCTTCTCAAGCCTCGCCACACAAGGATCCAAGTTGCTTACGAAACTGGCCGACATATTGGCGGCGCGAAAGGTTACGGCTTGGTATTGGGGCCATGAACACGAATGCATCATCTACGAGCGACATCAGTCTGGAATGTTGGGCCGCTGTATCGGTCACGGCGGGATTCCAGCGCCAAGGAAATTCGAAGTTAGGGATGCTCCTACGGCGCGGAATATGCACGGGATCGCTTGGAAAAAGCTTGCGGCAAATAGCAATGCGCCCGGCTGTCTCGTGCTGGACGGACCGAATCCGCTGATACCAGGCGAAGAGGAGAAGTTCGGCCCGCACGGCTATCTTACGCTCTCGTTCGACGGGGCTCAGCTCGTAGAACGCGTACATTTGCCAGATGGAACGGAGATCTTTTCAGGCCAAGTGTAAACCCAATCGGACAAAGGGAGAGGCAGCGATGAGCGATGGCCAGACAAAGCCGATCAGCTTGGCTGCGAATGATGCCTCTGCTCAAGTAGAGGACTACGACGCCATAGTCGTTGGTACGGGGTTCATGGATGTTGCGCGCGCGATCTTCGGGCACGTCTTTCTGAATGTGACCGATGATTGACGCAACGTTGGGTGGGGACGTTGAGCTTTCTCGTCCGACTTCCAGTTGATCGTTACGAGCGTGATGCTTTTTCGGGCTTCGCGCTGGGACCGTTCAACCTCGGCACGGCGCGCGCCATGATGTGGCTTGCGCAGCTCTCTTATGAGGATGAGGCGGCCAAGCAGCATAAGATTCTGGAACAATGGGGACTTACGCGTCTTGCGTCTTACAACCGCCCCTTCCCCAGCGTGTTGCCGATGCCAAGCACTGGTGGTTTCGTGGCACGCGGCCGAGACACTGTGTTCGTCGTCTTCCAAGGCACTGATCCCCTTGTGCTGGCGAACTGGGTGTCAGATTTCGACTTCCTACCCAACAGAGACGGCATTCATCGGGGATTTCACCAGGCCCTTGATGTGGTGTGGCAAGATATTGCGGCTGCGTTCCAACAGACAAAGCCGGTTCGGCATCTGATCATCACCGGACACAGTTTGGGTGCAGCGCTGGCCGCACTCTGCGCCCACCGGATCTCCAATGAGCTCACGATCACTGCAGAAGCCATCTATGCTTTCGGCATGCCGCGCCTGGGCACACTAGCTTTTGCAGCCGCGTACAACAAAAAACTAGGCGAGCGGACCTATCGGCTGATCCATGGCAGCGATGTCGTGCCGACGGTACCGCCCAGCGAACTCGGCTTCTGTCATGTCGGACGCTGCATATCTTGTGAGGCGCACGCACTGTTTGAAATCAGTGCGCTGGACGCACAGCCGTCCGACCAGCCCCTTTTTATCAACACTTGGCTGTCCGCAGCGAAAGCAACGCTGCGCCGTTACTTCCGTCGAGACATTCTTCCAACTGACCCAAGTCCGATCATTCAGGCTTCCCGACTATTGCCCGCGGGATTCGGCGATCATCTTCCGGACCGATACTGGAGGGCATTGAAGACCCAGTAGATCTCATTTCGCGAGCCAGCTTCGGCTCTTTAATATCGCTGGTCCTAATGTGGGGAGAGCAGGTCATGCGCGAACAAGCGAACAAGCGATGGCGCAAGCTCTTACAAATCGGCTCCCCCGGTCGTGGCCAAACCGGCGGCCTCGAAAGCGTGGGGCCGCCGAGCGACGATCCTGCCGAGCGAATCGACGCGCCCAAGAGGCAATGGTCAGGATGGTCAAGGACCAACTCGGTGGCGACACCACGATGCTGCAAGCCGTCAAGGATCTTGCGGTGAGCAGCGAAGACGCCATCGAAATTCTTCAATCGCTTCCCGACTCCGAGCCGACCACTGATCAGCATGCCGCGCTCGAAGCGATCGTAATGTTCGACGGAACCAGGCCATCGTTTTTGGTCAAAGACAATCGGGTCGATTTCACCTCATCGTTCAATACCGGATCTTGGCAATTTCGACTTGCAGCCACAACTCGACAGGCTGGCTTTTTCCCTGTACTGCATCGGACGGGTCGAGCTTGGAAAACGTCATATCGGGACGGCCTTTCTTGTCACACCCACTCTGGCAATCACCAACCGCCACGTCGCTCAGGCGATCGCGAGGTTCGACAGCAACCAAATCTCGCTGAGACCGAACGTCTTCCTCGACTTCGGGCGTGAACAATGGAACGGCAAGGCTTCGTTCGATCGTCGGTCGGTGGAAGCGGTGGCTGCGCCGGTCGACCACAGCAAACTCGATCTCTCCGTCATTCGCGTGTCGGCCTCAGTGCTCGACGGTGAATTGCGAAACCGGCACCTCTCCGCCAGTTCTGTCAGTCAAAGCGAATATCTTTCGACGGGGATCGAAGCTGCGGCAGGATATCCCGCGAGCCCTGAGCTGTACGTACCCAGTACGCTCAAATCCAAGTACGACGACTTGCTCAAGCGCCTGCTGGAGGGGGATGGCGGAGCCAAGCGATTTGCGCCAGGTATTCCGACCGCGTTCGTGGGTGACAGCGGGCCCGCAGCCTGGACAGTGTGTCACGACGCGACCACGATCAACGGCAATTCCGGCTCGCCCGTTCTCCTCTTGGGGCGCCCCGGCGCGCAGCTGGACGTCGCGCCGACCGGCCTCCACTACGGCGGGGATTGGGGCGGCGAGCGCACGAATTGGGCCCATCGCCTTTCCGCTACCGGAGGAGCCATGGGTTACGGCCAACCCCGGACATTCGCGGAATTCTGTCGAGCGGAAGGAATTTCGCTATAGCGATCAGAAAGCGCTGCGCTCCTGCGGATTGGAGTGCTTCGCGCGGATGGCGCTCAAATCCGTTTCGAGTTTGAGCAATACCGTGTCCGCGATCGCCTTGTGCGAAAGCCGGCAGTGCAGTGTCTCACTGCTCGCAAACGTTCCGAGCTCTGCCAGCTTGTTAACGGGCGCGCCGCCGAGGCAAAGGTCGAAATATGAGCACGATTTCCGGCACATCGTGGTGCCAACCTCGATATCAGCCCAAATCCGCTGGAATGCAGGCCCAGCAACGATTGTCGCCAGATCGGCGCCCGGCAACTGTCCGATCGCCATTTCGCCGTAGCGCGCATCGGTCAGTCCTGCAAGCTCCGGCGAGAACGTATAGAGACCGCCGCGCGACGAGACCGATATGAAGCCGAACGGCTCGTTCTGAGAGTTCCGTGCGAGACGGCCAAAAGACGGATGCCGGAGCGTGGCAAGCAACTCTTCGCGCTCGCGGACAACCAGAGGCGGATCGGCGGCCCGTGCGCGATCAAGCAATCGCGTGAAGAAGCTGCGAAAGCGAATATCGATATCGTCCTGCTGCAATGTAGAACTGCGATGGACGCCTTCGATTTCCTCAATGTTGAAGCCAACGTCGCGAATGCCTTCGGCGATGAAGAAGTCCATCAACTCGTCGACCGCATCGAGACTCCGTGCCCCGATCACACAAATGACGTGAAACGGCACGCCGTTCCGGCGCAAGGCATCAATGCCACGCATGACGCGGGCGTGTGTCCCCTTGCCGGACCGAGTCCGCCGTCTGGAATCGTGAAGCCAGGCTGGCCCATCAAGGCTCACGCCCACACGAACCGAATGTTCGTGGAAGAAATTGCACCATTCATCGTCCACCAGCATCCCGTTGGTTTGCACAGAGTGAGGAATGTTCGTTCCTGCCGGCGCGGCGCGGGAAACAGTTGCAAAAGCAGTCCGGTACCACTCAACCGGCAGTACGAGCGGCTCGCCGGAGTGCCAGACAATGGTAAAATCCGGCGCGGCCAGCGAATTATCAAAAACGAACCGCACAGCAGATTCGACGATGTCGAACGGCATCCGATGCCGATCGTCGCGGGCGGGCAGATAACAGTATTCGCAATCGATATTGCAGAATGGCGTCGATTGCAGAATGAGGAGGCGCGTCCGGCCGGAACAATCGGCCGGCGCCCATGCGGTCATCGATTTCGCCAATTCGAGAAATTGGGGAAATTCGGAAAGTTTCGGAACTGCGCGACCTGATCGTCGCCGTTCGGCGACTCTGCTTTTGACTGCTCGTTCGCCAGCGTCGACAGATAGGCCTTGCGGATCGACGACAGCCGCTCGATCGGCGACTGACCAGCATCGGTGGGACGCGCACCGACCGAGGTCGGCGAGCCGAATATCGCCGCGATCACAGCCGCCGAAATCGTAGACAGCAGAACCCTGGCTCGATGCTTCATGAGAGGACTCCTGTACCCTACGGCCATTCAGGAATGAGCGGCACTTTATCACATTTTACCCGCTTGCACGCCCGCGAATACACGCTCTTGGCCAGATCAAGCTCACCCACGCCCTTCCAGCGGGGCGGCAGCAGCGCCTGAATGCGCTCAAGTCCCACGACATACCGCCATACTTGGCCGTTGGCGTCCCTGACCCAAAGCACGCCATCCCAAATCGCCGCTGCCTTGATCGCCGATGATAGGTGCGGAATCACAATTCGTTGAGACTCGCCTTCGGCATCAGGCGGATCATATTCGATCCGCAATTCTGTTTTGCACAACGCGGATTCAGGATTGCAACTTACGACACTCGCAAGCTGTATCGATGCAAGCTGTGGAACCTCGTTGGTTTGGTAGTCAGCGACTAGGTTGTGATTCAAATCGTCGAAAGAGATCGGCCCCATCACGCATCCTCTGTAGGTCTTCGCCTCACCTTTATCGTCGGGCCTGCGAGTGATGGCGAACTTGCAATCGGCCAAAGGTTCCTTCAACGGCTCCTTAACGGGATCTGGGTCCGCCAATGCCGTGGTGGTCCACAACATTGCAGTCCGATCCTGGGTCATATCGACCAAGAAGCCGACATTGTCCCCTCGCCGGAAGAACTTAAACACCTGCTCCTGTTCGCTCACCGCTTTGTACAAGCGTGAATAGTCCTTGTTGAGGGATTCATCGCCCTCAGTAAGATCTTCATAGGACTGCGAGGTTCCCGGCTGACGTTGATCCGTCAGTTCCGCATGCCATTGGTTGTCCCGGTTCGCAATTGGGCCCGTTCTGATCCAGACGATACGTTGGATGTACGGAGGCTGGACGCCAGCGTCTGCACGTTGATTGCGGTCCGATTGGACGAGCCAAGTCAGCAGCCAATTGGCATCGTCTGACAAACACACGAGAGCGCCGAAGGGCGCCGGCTGACCGGCAAAGTTTGCGGAATTGATCGGCACGACCCTGCCGTCAGGAGCGCGCCATACCGGGAACATCGCGGAGGTCTTCACCGAACCGGCATCTTGGGACCTGAGATCAATGCCCAATGCGCCAGGCTCCTTGCCAATCAGGGGCTGGCTCGGCTGATCGCCATCGGCAATGGCGCAATGCGCCGGACCTTTCTGAAGGTCAGACAATTCGGTGTTCGAGTTTTCCACAATCCGTATCGCAGACACACTTCCGAGTACATTACGCGCGCCCACGTCAAGCTGCCGCAAAGAGTTCCGGAAGACGGCGAGAGCTTCGTCGATATCCCGCTTTTGACCCAGTTGTTTCGCGCGGCCGCGTGCCAAGCTGATCGCCGCATACAGTTCGCGATCATTGGCCGCCGATCGAGCCGCGTTGGGGAGCACGACTGTCGCTTCTGTTTGAAACCGGGAGAACCGGAAATGCTCGGCCAGTTCCTCTTGAGCGACATTCAGCCGTTGCTGCATGACGTTCTGCCGGATAAGCCAAGTCAGTCCCGCAATCAAAAGAACTCCCAGTACCGCATAGACACCTCGTCTGGTGAGCTGCCGGGCCTTGACCTCGGGATACCGGAGAGCATCCCGCACCGTCCGCCGGACCGCGCCGAGCCGATCCTCGATGGAGCGCGTATTGGCGTGAGGATTCGGCGAGGCAGCATCGGAACGCTCCAAGGTCTGCCTTGCCCATTGATCGCTGAAGGCACCATCCGGGCCCAGCACATCCTGGAGATCGGCACTTGTCTCGGCGCCCGCGATCTGACTTGCTCTCGCGCATCTTTCGACGTCGCTGCTGAGCGGCGTCAATTTTGTCCACATCCGCGCCAACCCGCCAATCTGTTCCGGCGCGCCGCTATCCCCGATGATGTGATCGACGGTGACGAGCCGGTCGACCCGGCGTCGAGCATCCTTCAGCCAGTTAGAATACGTCTTCCACCCTCGAATGAGCGCTTCGTGATTGACATCGTAGTTCGTCCCAACGTTGATGAGCGTCGCTCGCTGAAAAACTCCGAGTGCCGATCGTAAAGCGGCCTTGCACGCACTCCGCCGTTCAGACTGGCGTTCATACACACCGGACGCCTCCAGCATCTGATCGAGCGTGGCGAAGTCGCGGACGACATTGCCACGATCGTCCAACTGAGCGAGGCAGCAGAATGCCGCACGCAGCAACCGTCCGACCGCTTCTTCGCTGAGTTCCGCTCCCGCGTTCCTGGAACCCGCAGCGATCGCGCGCCGCAGGACATCGTTGGCCCTTTCATTGAGGGTCCCGATCAGCGGTCCCTCCGGGCTGTTCCAACCCGGCAACGCTTCGAAATCCTCCAAGTCGATTTGAAACGTTGCCTCTCCGGCCTTTTCTTCCCAGCGCTCGATCGCCTTGTCCCAAACCAAAGGCAACAGATGCTGCATCAAGGGCAGTTGATCCGCCGGGTGCGCCAGCGCTTCGCGCCCGTCGTCAAACACCTGATGTAACTGGCTCAATGCCCGTCGCGTATATGGACCTGTTTCGGGGTCGCCCGAATCAAGGTCCCACGATTTGAGCACGCGCCGTGCCGGCTCCACGACAGCCTGTTCAATATCTCGCCCACCGATCAGATCGACGAGATACATCGAGCTGTTGACGACCTCTGTGACGCCGAGAAATTCCGAGCAGCGGTGCAGCTCTTCGCTACGCATCGTGATGATCAGAAACAGGTTGAACGGCCTGTAGGTATGGATGCTGGTGATCAGCGACATGATCATCTTGCCGCCGGCCGGGTCCACCTTCGGCTTGAAGACCTCCTCGAACTGGTCGATCAACAGCAACAGGTTCGGCGCGCCCGACGTCGCACCGTCTGAAAGCGCCTCGTCCAGCAACCGGAGCCGTTCTTCGACAAAATCGAACAACGCGCCGACATCGATAACATTGCCCTCGAACAGCACGTCACGAAGGCGGGTGCGGCATTGCCATTGGATATTTTCATTCGACGCATCAAGCGCGCACTCGAGATTGAATGCGGCATTTACTGCGCTGATCCGGCGAGCCCGCTCCTTGGCGAGGTCTCGGCCATGTCCGCCGCTGGAACTCTCAACTTCCGAAGCCACCGGCGGGACTGTAAGGGCCGGCAAAATGATCTGGTTGAAGATCGCGTCGAAGAGCTCGTTGACCGGGTCGAGTTTCGGGCGAAATTCGACCACGTACCATGCGCCCGGGCGCTCAGGAATCGGGGACGTACTGTTGAGCTGGGGAACGAGACCTGCACGGACCAGTGAAGATTTTCCGGAGCCCGATCCGCCGAGCACAACAATGATGTTGTGATCGGTGAGCAGGTCCCGCAGTTCCTTTATCTGCGCGTCGCGCCCGAAGAAGAGGTCCGCCTCGTTCGGCCGAAAGCTTCGCAAGCCAGGGTATGGGCACACGCCGAGATCGCTCGGCCGCTCCGTAAGGCCGTCGCGCGCGGCCCTCCAGCTTGCAAGAAATTCCTGCCTCGCAGACAACCTGCGATGCAGCTCAGGCCCCGATTGATCATTCATGACGCACGCAATTCAGGCCGGCGACGCGCCAAGTCAACTGCATACTCTCGCAACCTCTCCAAGTTGGCTTCGTCCGGTTTGTATGTTCCATCAGCACCCTTGAAAATCCGCAGCAATTGCCAATCGCGGACGCGTGAATTGCGGCTGAACTCGAGAGCGGGAAACAGATTTGCGTTGCGGAGGAGAACGGCGATGCGCATCAACGGCGCATTCTCGACCCGCTTACTGGCCAGAGTCTGATCGATTCGACGGTCGATTTCCCGGAAACGTTCAATCGTGGCTTCTTTCGACCCGGGCGGCGTGCGCAGATCGTGAGCCGCAATCACCGTCAACGTGTCTTTGCCGACCGAATTGATTACGTCGAGCAGTTGGTCGTAGCCGAAAGGAGCAGAATCGGGTTGCAGCGGCGGCTCTTCGTTGGTCACCGCGGAGAGCAAGCAACCTTCCACGACCTGGCGGCGGATCGAATTGTCCTGATCGCCCTTGGCCGACGGATCTTCGTAGTGGACGATCGCGCTGCTTCCCAGGTTTCGGCCCAGGAGCTTCTCCAGCCAGCGGCCGAACTCCGCAGGTTCGTCCGTGCTCGAATAAAGCAGCGGGCCGTCGCCTGCCGGCGCCCAGGAGGCGCCCCTTGGGCGCCAGAGGACCTTCGGGCAGTCCATCAGCGGCCTGACCTTTTCGCTTCGGTCGTCATACTTAAAGCTGAATGCGTCGTTTAGTTCGTAAGACAGCTCCCTTGCCGCATCATTCGCGTTCAATCGCGATGCATCCGTGACGGTGCGCACCAAAATGGGCCGCTTTAACAGCGCGGTCAGGGGCTTCTTCGGCTCGCGCCAACCGTCGGCCCAGCGTTCATAGGGAACGTTGCGGCCGGCAAGCTCGCCCGCCAGATCGTTTCCGGCGCGCTCTGCGTCGGACGTTGACGTGCCGTTCGACTCGCCGAGGATCACGACAAGTTCCGACGGCATGGGGAGAACAACAGGTCCCTCAGCAGGCTCGGGAAGCTCCTGATGAGATGCAACGATCGGCTGTTCAAGTCCCTCAAAATAATCCTGCAACCGGCCAACCACGTCCCGGATCTGAAACTCGCCGGCCTCGTCATCGACCGATTTCTTGATCTTTCCCGAGAAAAACTCCTCGATGAAGATACAGGGCGCACTCGCCGGCGCGAGCCCGCTCTTGATTTTGTTGGCAAGCCAATCCCGGCTTTCTTCGTCGAGAGCGAGCGCCAGTACCCGCCGATTGGGAGGCCGCCCGTCCGGTCCAGGCGTCAAGCGACTCACGGCTCGCGCAATCTCTGCCTCAGCAGGCGCATGCGCTGCGTATCGCTTGGAGACGATTGCAACGAACAAGCTCGTGTCATCGATGTCGCGCAACACACCGGCGGCATTGTCGGTGGACTGCAACACACGCTCGAGCGTGTCGATGTATTCGCAGTAATAACCAGACTGTTCGGAAATCAGCGCCCTGGTAAATACTTTCTTGAAATTCTCCTTCCATTTTCCTTCCGTCCCCAGCGCGCTGACGACGGTCCTCAACTTCTTGAACTCGCGCTCGATCAGCCACTGCTGGACGCGGATTATGTCGGCGTAAACCGCCGGATGACCCTCACGCTCCCTCGCCAAGGCCCCGCAAAGCTCGATCAAACGCCCTTTACGCTCAAAGACGTTGATGAGGCTGTCTATGCGATTGTTGAGAACGGTATCTTTGGAAACATCGTCGTCGTCGAGATCATAATCACCCAACGTCCGTTCAAGGAGCGCGATGTCGAACCCAAGCGCAATAGCCTGGCGCAATCTACGCCGCAGGTTTCCATCAAGCTCGTAACCAGGCATCTCGACCCCCGCACTGGGCCACTGGCAGCTCGAGCAACTCCTAGCAGCAATCGCTTTGCAAAAACCGGCTAGAACTCCGGTGACGTCAACGATGCGCTAACAAGATAAACTATAACCAATTGCCCGCATCGACTTCTGTGACCTTCATCACAGTCGAGCGGTTCTTGGGCCGCGACCCAATCTGGTACAGGTCATGCTTGCCAGCCATAAATTATAGCGCAATCATGTTTGGCTACCAAAGGCCCAAATTGCCCTGCTGCGATTGCCAAAACCAGCGCAGCGTTGCCAGAAGCTCTCGCCTCGATCCGACGTTGGTCGACGGTGGCATAATACCGGAGTTGCAGAGTACCGCAGATGGCACTTACGGGACAACAACTTAGAGCTTTGCGCAATGCGCTGGTCGAGGCCTTCAACCCCACCTCGTTCGAACAGATGCTAAGATTTGAACTGGACAAGAAGGTGGAAAATGTTGCCGGAAGCGGCCCGCTGAACACTGTCGCCTTCCGGGTCATCGACGCCGCCGAAATGGAGGGCTGGACATTCGACTTGGTGCGCGCGGCGCGCATCGCCAATCCGGGCAATGCCAACCTGCACCAGGTCGCGGACATGCTGGCCCTTTCCAGCACGCGCGAGCTGCAGCCAGCGGCATTGAACTTCGAAAAGGTCGTTCGCGACGGCGTGCCGTTTTTGGATCCGACCGCGTTCCGGTCGAAGCTCGGGCGCATTGAACTGCAAGTCTGCTCGATCGAGCTCAACGGCGTCGGCCACGGCAGCGGCGTCCTGGTCGGCTCGGATTACGTGCTGACGAACCACCACGTCATTTCAAAGGCCACCAAAGACACCAAGCTGGCGTGCAGATTCGATTTCGCCGCATCGGCGGACGGAAAGGTGATCAACGAAGGCCATACGGTTGATGTCGTACCCGACATCGTCGATTCGAGCCCACCGAGCGCGAACGACCCCAATCTGACGAAGGGCGACCCGTCCGACGACGAATTGGATTACGCACTGTTACGGCTGGTTCGCGATATCGGCAACGAGCCGGCCGGCTCCGGCAACAATCCCGATGCGCCGGCGCGCAGTTGGACGCAACTCGCCCCGAACACATTGAATATCAACGATCCGTTGCTCGTTCTGCAGCATCCGCAGAACCCGGTCAGTTGGAAGCTCGAGCCACTCAAGCTCACCATGGGCAAAGCGCTCGATGTGGCGGGTGGTGGGCGCCGCCTGCGGCACGACGCCAACACCCTTCCCGGATCGTCGGGCTCGCCGTGCTTCTCGGTGTCCCTCGAATTTGTCGCGCTCCACCACGCCGGAGGCGACTCGCGGTACGCCAAGGCCGATTACAATCAGGCGATACCCGCCGCAAAGATCATCGATCGTATGACACGCCAGGGAGTCACTCCATTCTGGAAGGCCCCCCCGCCGCAATAGCTTCGGCAGGAATTCGGCACGAAGGTGGGCCGAACGCCGCAAGCTTAAGAGTAAGTGAATTCGGAGACATACACCCAGCTCTGCGCGACTCAAGTATCACACCAAGTGCAAGGGAACCGGCGCAGCACGACGGCCGCTCAGGGCCGGCATACTTGGCAGCAAGCCGACAATGTGATTACGTTTTCTTTCCAGCGGGAGACGAGACACTTCGACAGGTTTGCCTAGCTGCGCCGGCGGTGAGGTCAGCAGCATAGGCGCAGGGGCTGCACACGACAAAGCTCTTGGACGTGGCCACGCCTGTACCGAGGACAGCGCCCGCGTTACTGGCGACGCGCTTGGCCGCGCAAAGGAGGCGAAAGCGTTGAGGGAACGGTATGGGCTTGCGGGGCCGGAAAAATGGAATGACAGCATTGGCGGAGACGGCTGACCGGCAATCCCTATGGTCGATCACTGCTGATGTGCTCAAGAGGCGCGCTGAAATCGCTCGATGGGTGACACTTGCGTTTTCAATTTTGGGAGCCCTGCTCGCTGCAATTGCCAGTCAATTGAATGACCCGCCACGCATGTATTTCGTTCTTGCCGGAGCCGTACTTCTAGCGGTGGTAAGTTATGTCACGTCTACGTTTCTTGGAGGGGGTGAGATCACGAATTGGTTGCGTGCCCGCGCGGCATCCGAAGCGCTCAAACGAGAAGCCTACAAATACGCTACTTCCGTTACACCCTACGACGATCCGCTGAAGAGGGATGCTGCTCTCAACATGGAGCGTGACCGGATTGAGCGTGATGTTGAAGATCTTCTTGCTTCAGCAGTATCGAGCGCCAAAGCTGGCTCAGCACCGCGGGATAAGCTATCGCGAGACGAATACCTTGCTGGTCGCGTGCGCGAGCAAATTGACCGATATTACCTGCCGAGAGCCAATGCAAATAAGAAGATCGCCGTTAGTCTCAGATGGGTCCAATTTAGCTTAGCCATGGCTGCGACCATTATTACCGCAAACGTCGGAGTTGCTGGAAAGGAACTCTTTGGCATCAGGTTTGATTTTGCTGCGCTCACCGCCGTATTGACAACCATAGCGGGCGCGGTCCTTGCGCATACCGAAGCTACGCGATGCGATTTTCTGGTGATGACCTATCGCGCCACTGCGAAGCGGCTTAGCGCCGAGATGGCCAATACCGGCGATGTAAATGCACTCTCGGCAGAGCAATGGTCCGAGTTTGTCAACCGATGCGAAGCAATTATTTCTGATGAAAACACAAGCTGGGCCGCCAAATGGACCAAGACATAAACGGAGGCGCACCAATCCAGTGCCCAGCAGATTCTCGTACATGGAGTTATTGTCGAACGGCTCATCCGATCGGCGCGGATGCGCGTTGGATCTGCCCTCCTTCACTGCAGGCTCGATTATGTACAAGTAGGTTTCGTTGACGTTAGTATCCGCTGCGGGTTGGATTGGAAATCGTCTTATCGCCAGAGCCATGATGACGAAAAGGTCTTCTTGCCGTTTGCCATGGCGTTCCTCCGTCACCATGCAACCGGCTGCGGATCGAGCGTCGAGATGGACACGACAGTGAATCCGCTTTGTTCCGCCAGTTCAGCGAATTCCTTGGTGGCGTCTTCATCCCCGTGCGGGGCGCCATCCCAGGCGATGAGGGCGACACGCCGCGTCGAAGGTGCAACGGACGCCGCACTTGCCGTACAGATAATCGCCTTGTTTGCGGCCGAATAAGCACTCCCATCGTTCTCGCGACAGTGAAGTACAATGATGTCGCCACGCTTTTCCGCCCGGTTGATAACATCGTCGTGGAGCCTGCCCCAGAATTCTGGATTCGGCCGGTCGACCACCGAGGTCTTGCGAAAGCGCGGCGGGGGGAAAGGCAGAACGATGCGCAAGCGAATGTGCCCGCTTGCCGCTGACTGAAGCGCCATGAGATCGACGCCGCATGCGGCCGATGCAATGAGAAGATAGGGCGCGATGCGCTCGATCGACGCGCCGATGGCCGCGCGTACGGCACCTACATTGGCAAACGGAAAGCGTGCGGCCTTAGCACCCTCCGCATCGATCCGCCGCCCCGCAAAGGCTACCACCGTCGGCCGCGTGTCCATCGGGCTTCGCATGGGCATACCCCGCGCCTAGTTGTGTCATCAACTGCCGGCCCATGTTTCGACTGAGCATTCGGACAAGGCGCATTTCCGTCAGAACTCTAGCACTGGATGTGCGCCGCGTAACGTGCGACTTGCGTTTCCAATTTGCCGATGAGAAGCGAGCTATTGCCGGAGCCATTCTCGTCAGTTCGGCGCGATCAACGAGCACACCGCCAAGGTCTCTGCGGTCTCGACCCGGGGCATCTGTTAGGGCTCCAAACGCTGGGCCGTTCTCTCGCTCGGCGGCACGGAAAGACGCTTTCGTTTCGGACGCACGCGCCTCGAACAGATATGCGTGCCCCACTATCGCTGTAAAGCGCGAAGCTTCGCCAGCTGCTCCTCCGTCGTATTAATCATCCACGGTTCAGGAGCTACCTCTTTAGCAATTGTGAACTCTACTTCCGATTGGGCAGCTTTTCCTAAGCCGAACAAAGCTTCGACCAGCGTTGCACGAACCCAATATTCTTCCTCGCTTTTTTTGTTCTCGGTTTCGCCCCTTATGCCTTCTGCGAGGACCTGCCTGCAAATGCCGACAACACGCTCGCGAACGTGTCGAGCCTGAACGCGGTCGGCCACGGCGTCCTCGCCGCCAAGCTCCGCAGCGCGGCAGTCGAGGAGAAAGGCAAAGTTGATGCCGTTATAGTAATCGTTCTTTAAGTAGAAACCCCTTTGATGCGCCGAGATTGCGGCCGTGAGCGCCTCGACATTATCCCGTCCAGACAGGCCCTTCATTTCGTAGAGGCGCTTGTGAATCTCACCCCACAGGCCCAGCGTTTCCGGGTCATTAGATGTCTCGGGATCAAGCTGGCTAAGGATCGCTCTGGATTCGAGCAATGCTGTCTTAGCCTCGGGGTCTTTGGACGTGTAGGTAGCCCAAGCCAGCAGCTGAACGACGTTAGGATCGACCTTGTCGCCCTGAACGGCGCGCACGCCGCGCAGCACATCACGCATTGTTCGAAAATCTCCGCGCGCTCTGGCATCGCGTGCTGTTTTCATCAGCGCCGCGAAGGGCTGCTCTAGCGCAGCTCTCTCGTCCTTGGTCGTCGCCTGAGCCAATGCCGCGCGTGTGCGGTCTTCCCGCTCGCGCTCAACAGCCTCGGCGAAAGTAGCCTCCGTTGTGACGTTTAAGCCGCGCGAAGGGGCCACTAGATCGGTGAGGAAGGTGTATACTGGGCTGTCAATCTGTTTCGTCTGAGGAAGTTCCCGACAAGCTTTGGTTAATTCCGCCTTCAGCCGCTCGACTTCCTCGTAATCGATCCCAGGGCCAAGATGGTCGTATCTGCGTATCACAACGTGGCCCATATCGAAGCCGATCTCAAAGTTCTTTTCGGCCATGACGATCGTGGTTTTCGGGCGTAGGGCATAGCGCACGCCAAGCTCGAAAAACGCGTTGATATTGGCGGTCGAAACGTCTGCGATGACTAGGTCAGCCATCAACAGGCGCTCATACATTGGCACGTCTATGATGCCAGCGTGTTGGATCTCGTCTGCGCGCTCGCACGAATATCCAGCCGCCTCCGCTGCCGGCTTGATAATGTTTCGGTAAGTCTTGTCGAGATCGAAGCTCTTGTTCTGCTTGAAATCGGTTTTTTTGCCGTAACCCATGATCACGAAGCAGCTGGGCATGGCATCCTCCCCACAAAGTTTCGAATAAACTCGCGCCGCCTCATTCCATCACCTCGTCGGCGCGCTGCTGGAAAGCCAAAGATAGGTCAAGGCCAAGCGCCTTGGCGGTCTTGAGGTTGATAATAAGTTCAAACTTAATCGGATTCTGCACCGGTAAATTGGTGGGCTTCTCACCCTTAAGAATGCGATCCAAATAAGCGGCGGCTCGATGAAATTGATCGACCGGATCGAGGCCATAAGACATCAAGCCGCCCATTTCGACAAAAACCGTGCCGGATAAACCGCAGCCCACAGAATATCTATCTTGTAAGCACAGTGAAAGCGTTTTGCGCCGATTTGGTTTTGACGACGCTGCTGCAGTATAGAAAGACCCGCACGACGCTCCAACGCCGTGCGGGCTTTCCGCGATCTTCAAGCGAAACAATTCCCTGAGCGAGTGGCGCCCTATCACGGAGCGCTCGCGTGCGCATTCGTCGAACCGTTTATTGGAAATCTGAAACACCGGTCACGCTGGGCGTTTGTCGGCTGCATCGCTGACGCACAGCCCGAGCTGATCGACGACACGCCACCACCTCCACCGGCGCCTCCCAAGGTGCGGAGAGAAACCGGGCCACGCCTGACCGACCGTTATATTCGCAAAGTGTTGGGCAAGCGCGAACCGTTCGAGTCGGCGCAGAATGCGGTCCGCTACCATCGCACGCTGCAGCGGATTGCACGCGGCGATGTGTGACACTGCGGCACCAGGCATGAAAAATTCCGCAAGCGGCAGGGAAATACCACCGCGCGGGGCCTAGAACCGGAGAAACTGTGGGCGGTCCAGCTTTATCCATGGGACGCCGCCATGCACATCCGCAGAACAAGCTACGTGAACCTCGGAAAGCCGATCACACTGGCGTTTATTAGCTGCGTTGCCGACCAGCACCCTGAAGACCCGCAGCCGGAACACCGTGTGCCGCGCATCCGACACGAACAAGCGGTTCGCCGGTTTCTGCGCTATCGCGCTAACCGCGCGTTACATTCGCAAGGTGCTGGGCAAAGACCCTGAACCGTTCGAGTTGATACAGGACGTTGGTCGCTATCGACGGACGATGCGCAGGATCGTGCGCGAAGGCGCGTGAACGTCAGCGCGGCATGGCTTATCGCACAGTGGCAAGAGTCACTATGACCGCCGTCGCTGCCGCAAACGCGACCAGCAAAATGGTCCATGCCACCCAGATGTGACGTTTCCACACTTGATGTCGTCAACGTAAGGCATGAAAGCCTCCCTAGTACGTCCGCGGAATGTGAACCGGCTGTTCGGTCCAGTTCGGCCGCACGTCAGCGCCCCTGGCCACCTTGCGCACCTTTGGCCTCAAGGTCGGCATGGTTGGGACGGTGAAGTTCGAGGCTCGCATCAGGAAGCTCGTCGAGAACTTGCCCGACCTGGCGGCGCTGGTCGAACCGCTGCTCATTGTCCGACGGACACTTCGCGAGCAGTTCTGCATCCTGCACCGCCGCCTGCTGGCCATCGTCCGGGATGACGAGGTGTGCCGGCGCCTGATGACGACCCCTGGTGTTGGCCCCGTGGTGTCCTGACCTATCGAGCCACGGCGATATTTCGGCTCGCTTCCGCAAATCCAAGTCCGTCGGGGCGGTGTTTGGACTGATACCAACGGCATCAGAGAGTAACCGATGCCCATGGGCGGGTCGCAATTGATTGGATGCGGCCTGGTTCAGCGGTGAGTGCATTCCAAGCATCGCAGCAGGCGTCGACGATGGCATCGTAGCCGTCGAAGACGCGGTTGCTGAGCTGGTTCTGGCGCAAGTATTGCCAGACGTTCTCGACCGGATTGAGTTCGGGCGAATAGGCCGGCAGTTTGAGCAAGCTGATGTTGTCCGGCACCTTGAGTTTGCCGCCGGTCTGATGCCAACCGGCACCGTCGAGCAGCACGACGGCATGGCTGCCGGGCGTGACGTTGCGGCTGATCTCGGCGAGATGCAGGTTCATCGTCTCGCCGTCGGCGACCGGCAGCACAAGCGCGGCGCCGGCATCGCGCGCGGGACAGACTGCACCGAACAGATAGGCCCAATCGTAGCGCTGGTCGCGCGGGGCCCGCGGCCGGCTGCCGCGCTCGGCCCAAATCCTTGTCAACGTGCCCTGCTGGCCGACGCGGGCCTCGTCTTGCCACCAAAGCTCGATCGGCTTGTCGCGCGCATGCGCGGGGATGGCGGCAGCGACCAGATCGGGAAAGTTTTTTTATGCGCCTCCTGGATCGCGGCGTCCTGTTCGGGACATCGTGGCCGCACCGAGATACGCCGAAAGCCGAGACGACGAAGCAAATCGCCAACCGATCGTTCGGCCAGCTTGACCCCATAGCGTTGCTCGATCACGTGCGCGAGGTCGATCCGCCGCCAACGGATAACGCCATGCTCGGCCAAATCCGGCCCGTTACGAACCAGCTCGGCCACCTCCCGTTCCTGCTCGGGAGAGAGCCTCGGCTTCGCTCCCGGCGCAGTTCGATTCCGAAGACCCACAAGGCCTTCCGCATTGTAGCGGTGCACCCAGTCGCACAGGATTTGCCGGTCCATGCCGCACGATATCGCAGCCTCGCCGCGCGACTTGCCCTCCAGCACCAGCGCCAAGGCCAGCATTCGCCGTGCCACGTCCGCATCATCCGTACGCTTCGCCTCACGTCGAAGCTCGGACGCGCTGTAGTCCAGGTGCGTGATCGAAACCGCTGCCGGCATTCTGGCCTCCTCCTCGAATCAAGAAGGCCAGCGAATCATGCCGCCGACCCAACGGGAATCCCCTATGAGTCAGAATTCATCACCGCTGGTATGACAGCGCCAAGTATCAATCGGGCGAGGTCGATTGGGACGGCAGAATATCGCGCTGTGGAGACGAGATGATGCGGACGATGCTCTACGAAGCAGCTCAGGCCGTGATGCGTTCCAAGAAATGGTCCTGGCTCAAGGCCTGGGCGATGCAGATCGCCAGGCGCCGCGGGATGAAGAAGGCAATCGTGGCGCTGGCACGTCGGCTGGCCGTGATCCTGCACCGTATGTGGGTTGATGGCACCGAGTTCCGCTGGAGCCGGGAACAAGCCGCCGCAGCAGCAGCATGAAAACCATGAAAGATCAGATCCGATAGGAGGACACTCGAGTTCCACCGAGCGGTGGAAAGATGTCCCTCGCGGGACGATGGATGAGGTGAGTTCGCATGTCCGCTTGGACCTGCCGTTCACCTGACGGCAAGGCCGACCGAAAGATTGTTCCACCTCGTCCTCGAATCCCATGATGGAAGGGCTTGGTGCCGATTCCGAAGAGAAGCACGAGCCCGTGAGCGACATCGACATTGCAGTGGTGGATAGTCTGAAAGTGCTTGACCCCAAACGGCCGATTAGAGAAGCGGACATCACCGCACCGTGTCTGCTCCAATAAAAAGAAAGATCGTCTCGCAGCGGTCTCCCCGAAAAGTTCATCACGTTTATTAGTATTGAAAAGACCCCGAGCTAATCATGCTCGAGGTCGTGGTAGCTCTGATTGAGGCAGAGAATTTATTACGCTTCGCCCACCTACTTTCCTCACCGGGACGCTACTTTGACCTTCTTTTTCTTCTTGTTGGTCGCAGCGACCTTCGTCTTCTCCTTGCCGGTCACGGCTAACTGCGTCGGCTTCTTAGCCTTGCTGGCGTGTTGCACGTAGTGCGCCGGCGGCTCCACCTTGTACGCCATGAAGCGGTCAACGCGTTCGGTCCATAGCGCGATGAACTGGCCGCTGGTCAGCGCCTCAACTCCGCCCTTGATCTTGTTTTTGAGGTCCGACGGGACGTTGCCCCAGATGGCCTTGCGCGCCCATGCCTCGCCCTTCTCCTGACCCTCACCAGTCAGGTACATGTTCTTCCATGCCAGCTGGTGCGGGGCGTCGTAATGAAACGCACAGCCTTGATACCCCTGCTGGTGGATGCAGTAGATTTCTGTCGCCGTGGCCTTACGACCGACGTCCTTTTCGAACTGCGCGGCCTCAGTCGCAAACTTTCTGGCTGCCGCGATCGAGCAGTCGCGAATGTCGTAGATGTCGCCCTGCCAGTATTTGGCAAACTCCCAGTCGGAAAGCTGGAACAGGCACTTGTATTTGCCGGTCCTGGCTTTCGGATTGTAGCCAGAACTCGATCCTGGCAAATGCCTTCATCATCTGCATGTCGACATCGAACAATATTGCTGCCTGCTCGATCTCGGCGCGTATGTTGTTGTTGTGCGGGGCGCGGGAGGAGCGGATCTCGTCTGGCAACGGCACCGGCGTCCAATGCGTCGGTGAGTTGGCGTACATGATGTAGCCCTTCGAGGCCGGCTGATCGGGGTCATCCAGCAATCGAGCATCCGGGTCGAGTGCTGCCAACTGCATCCTAGGCTCGGCCCAGGTTACCAGCGTGGGCGGCCCACGCTCGACAGGAGCCTCGGCCACAATAGTAGTGTTGGCTACAATGGTGTCGCCGCTCTTCCGTTCGCCAGTGCCAATTTCATACGCAAGCCCGGCCATGCAAATCAGAACAATTGGCACCCAGCCATATTTGACGATGCATTGTGTCAGCAAGCTACCCCCGTCCCCAAGCCGCTTGGTTCCAAAGTCTGCGCGCCTATTTTTGAAGGCTAACAGAACAAGATCAAATGGGCTGTGGTCTTTTGGACACAAATTCCCAGATTGGTGTCCGCTTCATTAGCGGACGGTGCGATAGTCATGTCCGTTTTACGGACATTTGCAGCGCACTGTCGCATGTCCGTACAGCGGACTAATGCGCCGCAGCAAAAAAGATCGTTTTCGATACATCATAGGCGCGGGCCAGCACGAAGAGCGGAAAGGCGAGGCCGAGCGCTTTGGCGGTGCGAAGATACCGTACCAACGATAGAAAGTGCATCATTTTGGAAACGGCGCTTTTGTGATGGCCAGCACAGCAGGCAGGTGTCGTTCAGCGGAGCATATTTCCACCGAACCTAACGGAGGGACCCGTTCCATGTACCCTCGTAAACGATGCCGACAACTCTCGGATCAGTCGAGAGTAACGATGCCAATATTCTCATTTTGTGTAGTCGTCGGCGTCGACGGCCGGGCGGTGGATCCGCCACCAGGGCGCCAACACGCGCTGCATCTTTGTGCCGATGCGCACCGCAGCGCTTTAGCACACCGCTAAGGGAACTTGGAAATGAAGCGCATTCTTTTCGGTGTCGCGTTTGCATTGGTCTGCGGCGCGGCAGCGGCGGGGCCGATGTGTCCGGGCAAACCGGATGCGCTGGGCGTAAGCCGTGAGCTGGTGGTCGGCGCCGGCGAATATTTCCGGCTTGGCAAGATGCAGTACAGGCAGACCTTGCCACTCGCCGACCGGGAGGTGGTGCTCACCTTCGACGATGGGCCGCTGCCGCATTATTCCGATCGGGTCCTGGACATTCTGGCGGCGCAGTGCGTGAAGGCGACGTTCTTCCTGGTCGGCCGCCAGGCGCGGGGAAATCCCGCCGCGGTGCGCCGCATCTACAACGCCGGCCACACCATCGGCACGCACAGCCAGAACCATCCGCTCCGCACAATGTCGGAGCCGCGCGCTGGGCGTGAGATCGACGACGGCATTGAGTCTGTGATCGCTGCGTTGGGCGATGCCAAGGCGCTGGCACCGTTTTTCCGCGTTCCCGGCCTGTTGCGGACGCCGCACATCGAGGCGCAGGCCAAGGCAAGAGAACTCGTGGTGTGGAGCGCCGACACGCTGGCGGACGACTGGCGGAAGATCGGCGCGGAGCAGGTGCTTCATCTCGCGCTGTCACGTCTGGAGCGCAAAGGCAGGGGTGTGCTGCTGTTGCACGACATCCAGCCGCGCACCGTCCTGATGCTGCCGACGCTGCTCTCAGAGCTTAAGCGGCGTGGCTTCAAAATCGTGCACGTCGTGCCCGAAGGCGAGCGGCCGGTGCTGCCCCAGCCAACTATGATGGCCTCCGCCGTGAAAGAGGCTTGGCCTCGCGTGATCGCCAGTTCGGCGCCGCGTGCGGCGACGGGGTCGTCAGCCGATGCGGAAATTGCAACGGCTGCGGCGAGAGCAGCGTTGAGTGAAGTGCTGCCGCTCCCGGTGCGACCAGTCCGTCCGGTCCGGCGCGCAGCCGCCAAGCCTCGGCACGTGATTGCGATTCACGATCTTCACACTGCGCAGTAGCTCGGAGGAGTTGAGGGCGACCGCCAATGTCCGCTTTTGCGTTAAAACCGGAGATACTTGCTGCGAGTAGATGTTGTCCGCTTTACCCAAAGGCGGACATTGATGGGCTTCGCGGTCCGTTGACAAAGTCTTCGACAGGAACTATGTCGCATTCCAAGCATTGGTTATGCTCATGCCTTCTGCTCTTTGGTTGGTTTGCCGATGCGCGTCTGGAAAGATGTTTTGGTTGCCCATGCTGACTGCTAACCGACTGCGCAAAGTCCTGAGTTACGCCCCTACAACCGGGATATTTCGGTCGAAGGTAAGCGCTAGAGCATTTCCCGGTGGCGATGAATCGATTGTGATCGAGCTGGGGATTCTCGGCTGATTTCGATTGTGAGTCCATGGCACTTCATGATTCGGAGGAAGCCATGGGACGACGGCCGTATTCGAACGATCTGCGCGCACGAGTGATTATGGCGGTGGCCGAGGGGTGCTCGCGGCGTGCGGCGGGCAAACGGTTTGCAGTGAGCGCGTCATCGTCGATCCGTTGGGTGGAGTTGCATGAGGAGACTGGGAGCGTCAGCCCACGGCCGCGGAGCGGTAAGAGCCGCTCGCCGCTGGAACCGCATGCGGCGTGGCTGTTGGAGCTGGTTGACAAGGAGCCGGACCTGACCCTGGCGGAGATCGTGGAACGGCTGTTGCAGGATCGTGGGGTGCGCACCTCGGACAGCTCGGTCGATCGGTTCTTCAAGCGGCACGGTGTGAGCTTCAAAAAAAACTCTGCACGCCGCCGAACAGGAACGGTCCGACGTGGCCGCGGCGCGGCAATGCTGGAAGGCCGCTCAGGCAAGCCTTGATGCGAACCGCCTGGTGTTCGTCGACGAGACCGGAACCTCGACCAAGATGGTGCGCACCCACGGCCGCTGTCGCCGCGGCCAGCGTCTGATCGGCAAGGCGCCTGCAGGACATTGGAAGACCACCACCTTCACGGCCGGGCTGCGCTGCGACGGTCTCGTCGCACCCTTCGTTCTGGAAGGGCCAATGAACGGCGAATCCTTCCTGATCTATGTCGAGACGGTGCTGGCCCCGAGCCTGTCGCAGGGCGACATCGTCGTGATTGACAATCTGTCGGCACACAAAGTCGCAGGCGTCCGGGCCGCGATCGAAGCCAGGGGGCCATCCTTCTCTACCTGCCGCCCTATTCGCCCGATCTCAATCCCATCGAGATGGCGTTCGCCAAGCTCAAGACACTGCTGCGCAAGGCCGCCGCGCGAACCAGAATGCGCCAACTACCTCGCTCACGCAGGATATGCTTCGTCCTAAGTGGGAAATGCTCTAGTCGCGGCCTTGACTGCGAGGACCCATTCTGCGCGCTACGCAGGACCCAAGCGGATGGCAAGCAGCACGTTCAGCTCATCCTTTGGCGGCGGCACGACGTTTGGAGGCAAACCCACAGTCATCCGGCACCCTTCGGCAGGGCCTAGCCGGAGTTGCAACTGCGGCCAGGTAAGCAGAACAGGTTCTTCCTCAAAGTTTATGAGAGCCCAGACGTCACCGGTTTCCACCTTTCCATCCGGACTCTGAATCAGGAGTTCGGACACCGAATCCTTCGGCGGCGGCAGCTCTTTGAACGTCAGAAAATTGGCGAGGTCCTCGGAAAATTCGTCGAAGTCGCCGGTGCCCTTGGCTGCTTCTTCGTTCAGCATCTCCCAGAACCGGTTGCGCATATGCGCTGGAACGGAGAACAGGCAGCAGCAAGCGGGGTCGCTGCCGGGCTTCGTCAGCGTTAGGCTGGCCAGTTCGTCGTCGTGTGGCGCGCGCCATCCGCTGCCCTCGGCCACAAGCAGACGATCTTTCCATGACCCGCTGCAGTGGAAGTTTGGGGCGACAGCAAAGAGCGCCTTCACATCACGGCCTTCATTTGTTCAAGCTTATCGAGTGCGACGTCGAAGGTTGCCTTTTTGTGCAGACGACAGGCCAGCGTTTCTGTTGTGGCGAAGTCGCCGTTCTCGAAAAACTTATTGCCGGGCGGGCCGCCCCCGCAGAACGGAAAATAACGGCAGGTTTCCTGGCACATATCCACGCCCCGGCGGATTTCGTCGTCAAGGGCAACGAACCGCGGTATCGCCAGCACGGATTCGAGCATGTCCTGCGCTACGTTGCCAAGCGCGAAGCTGCCGTGCCGTGGACTGCTGAGGCCCAGCAGTTCGGGAGAATAGGTCGAGAAATTGCCCTCGTAGTCCACATTGAGGATCGCGAAGGGCCGGCACTCCTGCGTCCGGGTGTCGGGCTGCAGGTGGTGCGAGATGAAGTTGTAGGCGCTGTCGAACTCCCTCACCCGAAGCGGCGGATCCGACGCGAGAGCAAGATCCATGAAGCGGGAGTAGAACCGGCGGAAGCGCGGCTCAATGCCGCTGCCTGACAGCGAAGACGTGACATGGGGACCCTCGATCTCCTCCACGTTGAACGCGACTGAGGTTACGCCGTGCTCGATATAGAAGTCGAAGAGTTCGTCCGGATAATCTAGTGACGTGGAGGTCAGCACCGTGATGACATCGAACGGAATATGATGGTCGCGCAGCATCCGCATGCCGCGCAACACGATTTCGAGAGTGCCGCCGCCTTTGCGGGTCACACGGTGACGATCGTTAAGGAAATCGGGTCCATCGACGCTGATCCCGACCTGGACGCTGCAACGCCGGATAAATTCACACCACGCGTCGTTCACCAAGGTGGCGTTCGTCTGGAACGACTGGGTCACCTCGAACCCGCTGACGTTGCACCGTTCCAGCGCGAGGGTGGCCTGCTCGTAAAACGACGCCGGCAGAACCATCGGCTCGCCCGCATGCCACAACAGCGTGAAGGGCTGACGCACCAGGCCGGAGGAGAAGACCCAATTGAAGGTCTTCTCCAACGTCTCGAAGCGTCATCTTCCGCTTGTTGGAGCGGTCAGGGAGGTAGCAGTACGAGCAGTCAAGATTGCAGAACGGCGTCGGCTGGATAACCAGAAGTTCCAGGGGGCCAACCTGGCCGGCGGAAATCATCGTCTACCAGTTGCGGAAACCGCCGTTGCGGAAGCCACCGTTGCGGAAGCCGCCACCGTTGCGGAAGCCACCGTTGCGGAAGCCGCCGCCGTTCAGGAAGCCGCCATTGCGGAAGCCGCCGTTGCGGAAGCCGCCGTTGCGGAAGCCGCCGTTGCGGAAGCCGCCGTTGCCAAAGCCGACGCCAGGGAAGTTGAGGAATTGAGCGTGCGCTTCACCGGCCGGGCCAAGGCCACCTGCATCCAACTCCGCGGCCCGCGCTTGGACATCGAGATCGGCTGGCTTGGTGTCCTCGGCGGTGCCGAGCGCGGCAAGGGAGGTGCGGGCGAGGATAACCGTGCCCGCGGCGGAAAGTGCGCCACCAGCAAGGGCACGAAGCAGGGAACGGCGACTCAATTTATCCATGACGGCACCGCCTCCGGTTTCTCATTGAAAGGCCAAGCATTGTAGCGTTGAGCCCCGCCGACACAAGACCCCTCAGCCGCTGGAATGAACGTGTGCCGGCGACTTTCGCGATGGTCTCGAGATACTGCCGACCGCGTCACGCCAAAACATGCGATTCACGCCGTTTACTGGGAACGAACGAGGCGAGCCGATGCAAGCTCTCTATGATATCGCTATCTTGGCGATGCAGCGCTCGGAGAAAACCAACATGCCAGAACAACAATTCAAGCTGGGCGACGTCGTCAGCCTTCGATCGGGAGGCCCTCGAATGACCGTCGCCACTAGCGATGGGCAAAGAGCTTTGTGCGAATGGTTCTCGGACGATCAACAACCGCAAAGCAGATCATTCGCCCTCACCAGTTTAAAGCTCGACGATCGGCAATGAAGTAACGGTTAAAGGAGCATAGCCCAGTTCATGAACATCGGAGCTCACCAATGTCGCATGATGGGTCATTAGCGGACATCAGATTCACTACGCAACATAGGACGCTGGCTGATGTCCGCTTTGGATTGCCGGCTCAACCGGTCGACGCAACACAGGCGTTAAATCTCTCTGCTGGGGTTTCGTACTTCAAGGTCTCTCGTGGCCGTTCGTTGAGTTGACGGGCGGCCTTGTTCAGTTGAGCTTGGGAGTACGTCTTCGGGGCATGCTGGCGCGGGAACGCTCATCGAATACGTGCTGAACGGTTTGAGCCATCGACCTGACCGCCGTCCACGCATTCGCTGCGATCTAAGCCCGCCAGGCCCCCTCCGGCGGGCTTAGTCCATCTCAGTTGTGCACTCGCGGCCCGCTCGGCGGGCGAACCGAACCAACAGGCTCTTTCATCGCGATGGCGTCGGCGTCAGCATCAGCATGTCATCAAGCCGGCGCGGGCGAGGTCGTTCGGTTGAGCGACTGCTCCCAGAGGCCTTTGGCAATTTCCAGGGGATCGACGCTACGATCCCACGCCTTCCACCAGGCCACCTCGCTGCCAGCGTTGTGCAGCTCTCGATGGTGGCTCCGGCAGAGCGGCACCGTAAACTCGTCGCTGACCTTGCGGCCCAATGCCTGCACCTGCGCAAATTTGAGGTGGTGCGGATCAGACGGTTGGCGGCCGCACAGCAGGCAGGGCTGTGTGGCGACAAACTTCAAGTGCGCTTTGTTACGACGACGCGGCGTGTGACCGATTGTCAGCGTGCTGCGGTCCGCGGTGGCGAGAGTGGTGGTGTGTCGCGGTGCGATCGTTGCGCGGTTGCAACTGAGCTGCAGGTGCTGGGTTCATCGGACGTGAGCGGGGGTGGTTCGCCCGAAGGATCGCCGATCTGGCCGAGCTTGACCTCCAGCGCAACCTCGATTTCGCGGGCGTGATCCGCGGTCAACGTGTGCTTGACCGGAAGGATGCGCTTGGCCCATGCGGCGGCAGCGTCGAACGAGCCGATCGTGGCCAGTTCACCGAGCAGTTCGTCACGTTGTCGCGTCGAGGTTTCGGTATCCAACGTGACGATCTGTTTTGGGGGCTTGGATCGGCCGTTGGTTCGGTGCAGTGCGGGTGCCAGCGGCGGCGAAGCGATCGGGGCGGCGGGCTCTCGCTGTGCACCGGGTTCAAGCTGCGCAGCGGGGCCGACCTGCAACGGCAAATCAGGCGCGTCGAGATCATCATCGCCCGCAATCCCGACCAGGGTGAACAGTCCATAGCGCCGCGCATAGGTCAGCGCGGCGCCCATGCGGTGTGGTGTCGGCAGTTCGGCCAGCGCGCAGACCGGCCAGTCCGAGGCAATCCACTCGCCCGATGCATGAGCGAGTGTGGTGGTGAGCTTGATGGTGCCACTGTCACGGTCGATCGCGGTCGATTGGATGGTCGCGATCTCATGCCGTCCCAGTGTTTTGCGCACGATCTCCAGTCCGCCGGATAGCGGCGCGTAGCGGAATTGGCGCTCGCGCTGCGCCGCGCTCGGCCGGCAGGGTTGCGAGCAGCGACTTCTCCGGATTGGTGAGTTCCGCTTGCGCCTTGGCCAACGCCGAGGCCAGAGCAGCCACCGACTCGCTAGAGCGCGGCATCGGCCACCTCCAGAACATCAAAGCTCACGGCGCCCGACTTGGAGCGCTTGGCCCGAATGCCGTGGCCGATCGCCTCCTTGGCCTCGTCCGGCATCAGCGCCTTGAGTTCGGCCTTCGACGCGTTCATGGTCCAGATGAACGCCGGCCGGGTGTTGCGGAACAGCGCCGCGAAGTTCGGCCCAGGCATTGGACGTGGTCATGTCGACGACCTTGACCGCCTCGATCCGGGCCCGCGGTGGCTCGGCGTGGAACAGGCTGGGCAGCTCGCCGCTCGACACCGCGCGCCAGAATGCGCGCTCGGCATACATCATGGCGGTCTGATAGACCGGGTCGGCCGCGATCGCGATTTCCACCCACTTGCCGCCGCCGGTTATGATCGACAAGCACGGCGTTCTTTGACCCCGACCACCATCATGTTGTGCTGCAGCTGCGCCATATGCTTGTCGGCTGCCGCCTGTTCCGAGAACGACCACGGCAGCATGAATTTGGCTTCAAACACCGCCCCGGTCTCTTCGACCAGGCCGTCCAAGGTCGCCGCCATCCAGACAATCGAGGCATGCCGCTTCCACGCTTGTCGATGCCTGATCCGATGGCCGGTATTCCTCTCGTACCAGGCGAGATTGAGTTGTTCGGTGGCGAGCCCGAGCTGGACGATGAGCTCGCCGGACAGATCCGCCGGTGGGGCCTCGCCGCGCTTTTCCTGCCACAGCCGGATCAGGGCATCCTCGTCGCCGCCCATAATGACGCGGGCGTCGGAGCCGCCCACGAAGTACTGGCGGTCGGGCTTCAGTTGGACGTTGTTTGACAGCATCACTCGCTCCTTATCTGCACAACATGCGGGCATCGCCGCGGTGCTCACCCCCGGATCGTCGTGGCACTGCTCACCGCGTCGCGCCCTATCCTCGCCAAATCGCGGGCGCGGTGTGGCACCCTCGAACTGTGCCAATCGGAAACAAGTGCCCCCGATGACGGCCTATGCGACGCGGCTGCGGAGGCTTTCTAACCCCGGTGAGCAAAGCGGTGTCTGCGCAAGGCCGGCCCCCGGATGGAGCGATCATGCCAGTGGCCAGTCGCGACTGGGCCATGGGGGGCTGACTTTTCGCGCGCCCGACCTGCCGCGTGGTGTCGACGCGAGCCGACGGGGGGTGTTTGGCTGTTCCGATTGTGCCGAATCGGGGCGCCTGCAATCTGAGGCTTCGTTAAGGCTTTGTTAAATTCGGACGGCTAGAGATAAAAAATCGCGGAGTTTAGTTAGTAGGGAGTAACGACCATGCCACAGCAATCCAATCCGGTCGCGCCGTCGACCAGCCCATTCTTGAGCCGTTTGCCATTCTGCGGGCCGCCGCCGCGGCTGAAGGGTGAAAACGCGGCGGACTATGACGACCTGCTGGCCCGTATCTCGGGCCACCTCAAACCATCGGACATCATCGAAGAAATCTGGGTGCGCGAGTTCGTCGATCTCAGCTGGGAGAACCTGCGCTGGCGGCGCAGCTTGGCACGCTTGCTTGATGCCGCCCTGCCCAAGGTGCTCGAGGAAATCCTCCAGCCCCTGTTGCATGATCAGCTGAGCGCGGCGCCCCGGGGGAAAAGTTTCGTGAGCCGGATCCAGGCGGCCTACGAAGAGCAATCTGGGCATTGCGATCAGGTGCACAATCTCATGCGCCGCTGGGCCCAACGCGACCCCGGCGCGATCAAGCAGGTCGATGACCTGCTCGTCTCGGCCCAACTCAGCATGGACCACGTGGTGGCCCAGGTTGTGGTGCACGAGCTCCCAAACGTCGAGCGGTTCAACCGGCTGATTGCCAGCACCGAGTGGCGACGCAACGCCCTGCTGCGCGAGATCGAACGCCGGCGCGCTGACTTTGGGCGCAAGCTGCGTCACGAAGTCGACCAAATTGAAGACGCCGACATCAAAGCCGTGGAGCACCAGCCTCCAGCACCGGCCGAATTGGCCCACTGAATGGGGGTGCACCATGAGCCTGCGTCAACCCGCCGCCAACCGGATTAACGCCGAGCGCAGCACCGGACCGAAAACGCGCGCTGGCAAGGCCCGTGTCGCGCAGAACGCGCGCCGTCACGGCCTTGCCTTGTCGGTCATGATGGATCCGGTCTACTGCGCCGCGGTCGAGACGCTGGCGCATGAGATCGCGGGCGCGGACAGTCGCCCCACTATTTTGCACCTGGCGCGCCGCGTCGCCGAAGCGCAAGTCGACCTTTCGCGAATCCGGCAGGCCCGCTACGGCCATCTGGAGCATGCCGTTGCGGAACCGACTGCAACGCCCGTGCGACCCAGCACCGGCACCGGTCCAACGCCGACCGGCGCTGGCCCCACTCACACCGGCACTGGCCCCACTCACAACAGCACCAATCCACCCGCGATCGTCGAGACGCGGCCTCTCAGCGAAGCGGCGCCCCACAGGTCCAGGCCCGCCCTATCAGCCGAACTGTTATCCACGCTCCTCGCCATCGACCGCTATGAGCGGCGCGCGCTCTCCCGCCGCAAGTTCGCGATCCGCGAACTTGATGCGGCGAGGCACAACAGCTGCCGCCAAAATTGAAATATATCCTGGGGCCATACCGCGTCGGTTTCTGCGTTCATAAAATACAGACTATTTTTGTGAATAGGATCAGTTTTGGCAGAACAAAGCCAAATTCCTCAGTGTTAACCGTGGTCCTCTAGTGTCCCAGAGGCAAATCGCGGAAACAGCCTCAGAGCGTTGCCACGCTCCAGCTTGGCGCGTTCGGCGTCTGGCAGCGCGAGCCGCTCGAGTTCGTCGAGCACGGCGCGCACCTGTGGCTCCTTGGCGAACGGGCAGTCCGAGCCGAACAGCAACTGCTCGGGCGGCACCAGAGCGCGCAGCGCGGCATGGGTCGGCGCGCTGAGCGATTGTGTCACGTCGTAGAAGAAGCAGCGCATTGCCGGCATGAGCTTGTCGCCGCTGAGCCTGAAGTCCTTGTTCCGCTGCGACAGCACCGCCGTGCGGCCGGCGAGGTAAGGCATGGCGCCGCCGGCGTGCGAGAAGATCATGTTCATGTCGGGGAACTGCTCCGGCGTGCCGTAGTAGAGCATGCTCATGATCGCCCGCGCCGTGTCGAACGGAAACTCCATGGTGGAAAGCGAGACGCCGGGAAAGCCGCGGTAGCCCTCCGGCGCGACGGGATGAAAGAACGCGACCGCCTTACGGCGATTAAGCTCTTCGAAAACCGGCCAGAATTTCGATGAGCCGATGTATTCGCCGCCGTAGTTGCTCATCATCACGACGCCGTCGGCGTTCAGCGCGCCGAAGGCATGATCGATTTCCCGCAACGACGCGTCGAGGTCTGGCAGCGGGAGAATGGCGAGGAAGCCGAACCTTCTCGGGTTCTTCCGGACCATCCGCGCCTGGTCTTCGTTGCACTTCGCGCGCGAGCTTCGCGGTCTCCTCCGGCGTGCCCATGTCGATGCCGGGCGCCGACACCGAGACGATGCTGGCCTCGATCCCCGCCATGTCCATGAACTCGAGCGACTGCTGCGCGGTCCAGGGCTCGACGTGGCCGGCCGAGCCAGGCGACGCGGCGCGCTCGACGCCGACCGCATCGAGATAGGCCTGCGACATGAAATGGTGATGGACGTCGATCAGGCCGGGCATATCAGAACTGTTTGGCCAGAAATGTTTCCAGCGTCACCGGATCGGCCTTGAGCACCGGCTCATGCACTTGCTTGCCGGCGAAGTCGCTTGCCTCGTAGAACCACCGCGCCGGCGCAGGCAAGCCCCAGAGCTGCGAGCGTCGCGTGTTGGAAAGGTCCCAGCGCAGCGGCGTGTGGTTGATGTCGATCGCCTGGTAGTGCGCGTTGAACAGTTCGACGCGGTGGCCGTCCGGATCGCGGAAATAAACAAAAAACGCATTGCCGATGCCGTGCCGTCCGGGCCCGCGCTCGAAGTGATGGCCGAACCCCATACTGCCGGCAACGTCGCAGACATGCACGACGTCGCGGATCTCCGGTACGCCGTAGGCGAAATGGTGCAGCCGCGGCCCACGTCCGCTGGAGAACACCACATCGTGCGGATTGCCCTTGCGTTGCAGCCACGATGCCCAGATTTCGTCCTTGCCGTCAGTGGCGGTAAACTCGGTGAGCCGGAAGCCGATCGAGAGGTAGAATTCGGTCGCCTTCCAGACGTCGTGCGTCGCAATCTGGAAATGATCGAGCCGCATCGGGCTTGCGCCCTTGTAAAGCTCGAATTTCTGCAGGTTGGTCGGCAGGTCGTCCATGGTCGCGCAGAATTCGAGCGGCGTGCCGATCGGATCGTCGACGTGCAGCGTGCGGCCCTGATAGGGCCGCTCCGCCCATTTCGGATTGAGGCCTGCCAGGCTGAAATGCTCGAACGCACGATCGAGATCGTCCTCGGTGAGGACGCGCAGGCCGACGCGCTCGCACACCGGCGCTTCGTTGGTCTTGCGAAAAACCAGGCTGTGGTGCGAGCGCTCCTCAAGTGCGCGGAGATAGAGCGCGTCCTTGTCGCGATCGCTGGCGATCAGCCCCAGCACGTCGCAATAGAAGGCTTGCGTCTTGTCGAGATCGCGCGTGGTCATCACCGCGTGGCTGGCGCGGGTGACGTTGAAGGACGGCGAGAGGTTGGCTTCAAACATGCCGCAGCGTATTCACTTGGCGGCTGGAGGGCTAGGTGCGCCGCCCAGCAGCGCCGCATCGAAGGCGCTCGCGATCGCCGGACGGCTCTTGCCCGCCGTAAGCGCGTCACCGATCACCATGACCTTCTGCTCCGGCCTGGCCAACGCCTTGAAGGCGTCGCCGGTGGCCCTGCGGGCGCGGTGATAGAACCAGTCGCGCACGGCCTCATTGGAGAAGATTGTTGCAAAGCCTGGCCAGCGCGCGACGCCCCAGTCCAGCATCAGCATCGCCAGCGGACCGATACCGAAGCGGTACTTGGCGCCGCTCGCGATCACGATCCGGTCGAACGGCGCCAGCAGGTCGGGTGATTTCGTCACGTCCGTGCTGTAGCGGAACGTCACGCCCTTGCGCGTGCAGGCGTTGACCTGGTTCGCGATGTAGCGGTCGAACGAACTTTCCCGCGCGATGACCTCCTGGAACAGCGGTGCCTTGCCGACATAGCGGAATGCGCCGCCGGGCACCGCATCGCGCTCGAATACCGTCACGGTGTTGCCGTCTGCGACCAGCGATGCATAGGTCAGCCCGGCCGGACCGGCGCCGATTACCGCGATGCGTTCGCCGGCCGGCGGCTTGCAGGACACGAATTCGCTCTCCCGCCCGGCGCGGCCGTTGACGACGCAGCGCAGTTGCGAGCCGCCGCGCATCTCGTTGACGCAGGTGTTGCAGGCGAGGCAACGCCGCGGCGGCTCGCCGCGCTTGAGCTTCTCGACCCACTCCGGCTCGGCAATCGAGGTGCGGCCGAGCGCGATGAAATCCGCCTTGCCCATCTCCACGGCTTCCGCGGCCTGGTCGGGGTCGTTGAGCCGGCCGACCGCGATCACCGGAATGCTGACTTCCTTCTTCACCGCGGCGGCATAGGCGAGGAAGGTCGCGTCCGGCTCCGCCATCGGCGGGATCATGCGCGCGGCCGAGGGGAGGGAGCGGTAGTGGCCAGCCGCGATGTGCAGTGCGTCCGCGCCCGCCTTCGCCGCCCACAGCGCCACCTGCTTGCCCTCAGGGTACTGCAGCCCTTCGGGGAAATAGTCGTCGACCGAGAGCCGGTAGATCACCGGGATCTTTACCGCCGCCTTGCAGGCGCGCAGCACCTCAAGGCCCATGCGCGCGCGGTTCTCCAGGTCGCCGCCGTACTGGTCGGTGCGGCGGTTCTCGAACGGCGTGAGGAACTGCGAGATCAGGTAGCCGTGCGCGGCATGAATTTCGACGACGTCAAAGCCCGCCTTCTCGGCGCGGGCTGCCGCTGCAGCGAACGCTTGCACGGTGTTGCGGATGTCCATCACCGTCATCGCGCGAGGGACGATGGTCTGGTTGGTCACTTCGTAAACCGGATGCGGAATGGCGGACGGCGCGACCGGCGTCTCGCCGCAGATGTCGAAGCGAGTGTGGCCACCGCCGTGGCCGAGCTGGATAGAGCACTTGCCGCCGCCGCGATGAATTTCAGCGGCGAGCCGCGAAAGGCCCGGCAGGAACTGGTCGTTGTAGATGCCGAGCTCGCGCAGCCGGTGCCGTCCGGCGCGCTCCGGCGAGGCCATCTCCACGGTGACGAGGCCGATGCCGCCGCGTACCCGCGCCATGTAGTAGTTGACGGTGTCGTCGGTGACGCGGCCGTCTGGGTCGGCGAGCCGCGTCGTCATCGGCGGCATGACGATCCGATTGCGGATCTCCACTGATCCGATGCGCGCCGGCGTCAACAGGATGTTCATTCAGACCCCGCGGACTTCGCCGCCGTCCATGTCGATGATGGCGCCGTGCAGCCAGCGGCCGTGTGGGGAGGCCATGAATGCAATCAGCCCGGCAATATCATCGACCAGGCCGAAACGGGTGATGTTGAACTCTTTCAGGTACTCGTCGCGTATTTTCGCTTCGGATTCGCCGGTCTCCTTCATCCGCGCGCGGATGCGCCTCCACAGCCGCTCAGTTTCCACGCGACCCGGATTGACCGAGTTGACCTGTACGCCTTCCTTCTTGCCGACGTCGGCCAGCGCTTTGCTCCAGGCGACGCAGGCCGCGTTCACCGAACTGCCGATGCCGAACTCGGCCTCCGGCTCCTTGCCGCCGATACCGGCGATGGTGACGACCGAGCCCTTGCTTGCAACCAGCAGCGGCCATGCTTCCCGCGCGAGGCGCACGTGAGAGAAGAATTTCAGCTCGAAGCCGTCCTTCCAGTCGGCGTCGGTTAGTTCGCGAAAGTCGCCGCGCTTGGTGGCGCCGGCGTTGTTCACAAGGATGTCGAGCTTGCCGAAATGCTTCTTGAGGTCGGCGACCAGCGCAGCGGGCGCCTTGGCGTCGCTGAGATCGAGCGTCGAGAACTGCACCTTGCGGCCGCGCTTGGCGACCGCGGCCGCTACTTCCTTCAGTGCAGCTTCATCACGGCCGGTCAGCATGACGTCGCAGCCTTCGGCGGCGAGGCCCTCGGCGATGCTCGCGCCGATGCCGCGGCTCGATCCGGTCACGAGCGCGACTTTGCCGGCCAGTCCCAAATCCATGACTCAACTCCAACGGCACAAGCTATTGAAAACTATTGAATATATCCGGCCCGCGCAATCGGGGCGTCAGCGCTTATGCTCTTCCAGTTCGACCAGCGCTCCAAGGAAATCTGCGGGGTGGACGAAGGCGATGCGCTCTCCCGCCACGTTGTGTCCCTTGCCGCCGCCGAGCACGCGAACGCCCTTGCCGCCCAAGTCGCCGACCGCCGCGTCGACGTCGTCCACGCTCAGGCTGAAATGATGGATGCCGCCTTTCGGATTGCGCTCCAGGAATTTCGCCACCGGCGAGTCCGGCCGTGACGGCTCCATCAGCTCGATCTTGGCGCCGGGCAGGTCCACGTAGGCGAGGCGCACGCCTTGCTCGGCGTTGAACGTGCGCGCGCCGGTGGTCAGGCCATAGCGTTCGGCAAGCGCCTTTGCCGCTGCTTCGATATCTGGGACCACGATCGAGACGTGGGACAGGCCGGTGATCATGTGTTGATCTTTCAAACGATCTTGTTCTGACGCAGCTTGGCGATCGAGCCGGCGTCGTGTCCAAGCTCTGCGAGGACTTCATCGGTGTGCTGGCCGAGCGTCGGCGGTGGACGCTGCACCGAGCACTGCGTGTTGGAGAACTTGAACGGGATGCCGAGCATCTTCAGCGCGCCGATGGTCGGGTGCTCCACCGTCTCCACCATGTTGCGCGCCTTGGTGTGCTCGTCGTCGAGCGCGGCGGCGACTGAATTGATCTTGCCGCACGGCACGCCGGCTTTTTTCAGCTTTTCCAGCCACGCGCCGGCCTTGTCCCGCTTGAGCGCTTGCTCGATCAGGCCGTCGATGGTCCTGCGATTCTCGACCCGCGCGCGGTTCTGCTTGAAGCGCGGATCGTCGGCCCATTCCGGATGGCCGAGCACTTCGGCGGTGCGGGCGAACTGATTGTCATTGCCGACCGCCAGCGCCATCATCGCGTCGGCTGCGTGATATGTGGTGTAAGGCACGATACTAGGGTGGCCGTTGCCGAACCGGCCACCGCCCTTGCCGGAGACGAGCACGTTCGACGCGACGTTGACCAGCATGGCCAGCGAGGACTCGTAGAGCGACACCTCGACCTTCTGGCCCTTGCCGGTGCGGTGCCGCGCGTTGAGCGCGCCAAGGATCGAATTGCATGCCAGCATCCCGGTGCAGACATCGACGATCGCGACGCCGTATTTGGCCGGGCCGCCGTCTTCGGCGCCGCAGATGCTCATCAGGCCCGACTCGGCCTGCAGGATGAAGTCGTAGCCGGGCAGGGACGCCTTCGGCCCGCTGGAGCCGTAGCCGGTGATCGAGCAGCGCACCAGCCGCGGCGCATTCTTCTCGAACCAGGCGTCGGTGAAGCCCCATTTCGCAAGCGTGCCGATCTTGAAATTGTCGACCAGCACGTCGGCCTTCTCAATCAGGCTGCGCAACACCTGCTGTCCCGCCGGCGCCGCCATGTTGAGCGTGACGGAGCGCTTGTTGCGATTGATGCCGAGAAAATACGCAGCCTCGCCCGCGGCGAAGGGCGGACCCCAGCCGCGGGTATCGTCACCGGTGCCGGGCGGCTCGACCTTGATGACTTCGGCGCCCATGTCTCCGAGCATCATGGTGCACAACGGGCCGGCCAGGATTCGCGTCAGATCGAGCACGCGCGTCCCGGCCATCGGTCCGGTCGCAACCTCCGTCATCGCGCGACTTTCTTGCGCATCGAAGGCGGTGCGTTGAGATCGCGGGCGCAGCCGTCGAGATAGTTGTCGAGCTCGCGCTTGTTCCTCATGCGGAACTTCTGGAAGTTGGGCTGGCGGCCCTTGAGGAAGGCGTTCATGCCTTCAAGGCTTTCTTCCGAGCCCCAGACGTGCGCAAGCAGCTCCATGCCGTGCTGCCAGGAGCCGTAGAGCGCGTCGGACTCCGCGTTCAGGCTCTTCTTGGTCATGCGCAGGGTCTGCGGACTGTGACCCTTGATGGTCTCGCACCACTTCAAGGTCTCGGCCATCAGGTCCTTCTTCTTCACGCACTTGTTGATGAGGCCGATCTGCTCGGCCTCCTTTCCGGAGAAGCGGCGGGCGCAGAAGATCATCTCGCGGGCCAGCCGCTCGCCGATGATGCGCGGCAGATATTGCGTGGCGCCGACCGTCGGGCAGGCGCCGACCTTGGCGCCGGTCTGGCCGAGCATCGCATCCTCAGACGCGATCACCAGGTCGCACCACAAAGCGAGCTCATGCCCGCCGCCCATGCACCAGCCGTGCACCATGGCGATGGTCGGAATTGGAACGCCGCGGATCGCCATGGCGAGGCCCTGCATGCGGTCGTTCCACATCGCGCCGTTGATCCAATTCAGCCGCTTCATGGCGTAGAAGTCGCCGCCGGCCGAAAATGCCTTGTCGCCGGCGCCGGTGAACACGATGCAGGCGATTGAAGGGTCTTCGCGCGTGCGCTTCACCGCGTCGATCATCTCGTCGAGCGATTGTTCGCGGAAGGCGTTCATCACCCGCGGCCGGTTGATGGTGATCCAGGCAACCTGATCACGCACCTCGTAGAGAACGTCGGTGTAGTTGCGCGTCACGACTTTGGCGGGCTTCTTTGCCGCGGACTTCTTGGCCACGTCTCACTCCCTGATGGTCTGACAAATTCATTCGCTGATCTTGAGATCAACGTCTTTCACAAGCTGGCGGTGCAGTTCAAGCTGCTCGCGCACGAACGACGCGAATTCGGCCGGCCGGCTCGCGGTCGGCTCGATGCCCTGCGCGCGCAACGCTGCGATCACCTTGGGCATACGCACTGCCTCGGCGACGGCTTCACTGAGCTTTCCGACGATCGGCGCCGGCGTTCCGGCCGGCGCCATCAGGCCGAACCAGCCGACGGCCTTGTAGCGCGGCATGTCCGCCTCGGCGGTGGTCGGGACGTCGGGCAGGGCGGGCGAGCGTTTGCCCCCGCTCACCGCCAGCGCGCGTACTTGCCCGGATTCGACGAACGGCACCATGCCGGCGATCGGGCTGAAGAAGTATTGGGTATCGCCCGCAATGGTCGCCGTCATTGCCGGCCCGCCGCCACGGAACGGCACATGGACGGTGATGTCCTGGATACCGGCCACCGCGTTGAACATGGCGACGGCAAAATGACTGGTGGAGCCCGGTCCTCCCGACGCGTAGTTGAGCTTGCCTGGACTGGCCTTCGCGAGCGCGACCAGCTCACTCAGCGAGCGCGCTGGCAGCTTGGGGTTCACCACAAGAAGGTTCTGCACCATCGCCAGCAGCGAGATGGGTTCGAAATCCTTGATCGGGTCATAGCTCAGCTTGCTGGACACGACCGGTGCGAAGGAATGCGTCGATACCGATGCCGCCAGCAGGGTGTAGCCATCCGGCGCAGCGCGCGCGACGGCCTCCGCTCCGATCTTGCCGCCTGCGCCGCCGCGGTTGTCGACCACGACCGAGCCGTTGAGGGTCGCCGACATCTTCGCCGCGATGATGCGCACGATGGTGTCGTTGGCGCCGCCCGCCGGGTTCGGCGAAATCAGCCGGATCGGGCGGTCGGGATAGGTGCTGCCGATCGCGGGTTCCGCGAACAAAGCAAGACCAAGCAAAAAAAATGTTCCGGCCAGCCGGCTCATTCGCCACTCACACCCGCGCGCAATCTTCGGCATCATAGGCGCGGCGTGTTCACAGGGGCAAGCAATGCAGGATTTGATACCGCGGGCGGAAAAGGTCGCGCGGCTGCTCAAGGAGCGGCACGAGACGATCACGGTCGCGGAATCTTCGACCGGTGGGCTGCTGTCGGCCGCGTTGCTCGCCTTGCCCGGTGCGTCGGCGTATTTCCTCGGCGGCGCGGTGCTCTACACGCAGGTGGCGCGGCGCGCGCTGATGGGCATGACCGAGCTGCCGAGCGGCATGCGCGCCTCGACGGAGGCCTATGCGCTGCACGTCGCGCGGCTTGCGCGCGAGCGCTTCGGTGCGAACTGGGCGCTGGCCGAGACCGGCGCCACCGGCCCGACCGGCAATCGCTACGGCGACGCGCCCGGCCACACCTGCATCGCAGTGGTCGGCAAGGTCGAGCGCGCCATGACGCTGGAGACCGGCATGATCGACCGGGTCGAGAACATGCGGAAGTTCTCGGAAGCCGCACTGGAACTGCTGACCAAGACGCTGAGCGAGAAGTAGCGAAAGGTGATTGGTCTATTCCAATTGAATGCTTGCCGATTTTGCCACGGCAGCCCACTTTTCCGCCTCTGCCTTGATGAAGGCGGCGGACTGTTCGGCATCGAGCGTGAACGTCTCGTTGCCGATCCTTTTCATGTTGGCCTGATATTGCGGTGACGCGAGCGCATCTTTCAGCGCCTTGTGGAGCCGCTCGACAATGGCAGCGGGCGTGGCGGCCGGTGCGGCGAGACCGAACCACGACGCCGAGGTCACCGCGGGAAATCCCAGTTCGGCAAAGGTCGGGACATCGGCAAGCTGTGGTGAGCGCGCCGTCCAGGCCATCGCCAGCGCCCTGATCCTGCCAGCGCGGATGTGCTCTGCCGTTGTGCTGACATCGCTGATGAACACGTCGATATCGCCGGCGAGCAGGCCGGCAGTGGCTGGACCGCCGCCGCGATAGGGAATGTGCCGCAGATCGGCGCCGGTCTCCCGTTTGACCAGTTCGCCGGCGAGATGAATGGCGCCGCCGATGCCGGAAGAACCATACCGCAGCGTTTCGGGCTGCGCTTTGCTGATACGGACGAGATCGGCAAATGTCTGCGCCGGAAGCGCGGCACGCACCACCAGCACGTGCGGCGTGTAGCAGATCAGACCGATCAGCTTGAGGTCCTTCTGCACGTCGAAGCGCATGCTCTTAAGAACCGCCGGATTGATGGCAAGCGTCGAGCTCGACGCGAACAACAGCGTATAGCCGTCGGGTGCGGCGCGCACGACGGCTTCGGTGCCGACCACCGCGGAGCCGCCGGGGCGATTGTCGACCAGCACGTTTTGGCCGATTGCGTCGGCGAACGGCGGCGCGAACACGCGGGCGGCGGTGTCGGCCGGCCCGCCGGGGGCGAGCGCCACGATCAGCCGTACCGGTTTTTCTGGGTAGGCCGCCGCGAAAGCAGCGCCCGGCACGAGCGCGCTCATCGAAGCCAGGACGTTTCGACGCGTCAGTTCTGCAATCATGCGACGCCTCTACGCGCTGCCGGCGGTAGCGATGCCACCGTGCCAAATGCTACACAGCCATGCACAGGTGCGGCAACGGCCGCCGCCAGGGAGAGAACGATGCCGGGACCGCAGACCCAAGAAACGGCCCAAGAGGCCACCCAGACGCTTGCCGCATTCATCGCCGGGCTCAAGTACCAGGACCTTCCGGAGCGGGCCCGCGAGCACACCAAGAACGTGCTGCTCGACACGCTGGCGTGCGCTGTTGCGGGTCACCAGGGTGAGGAAACCGAACAGGTTCATGCGCTGGCGTCGGCGCTCGCGGAGTCGCATGAATCGAGCGTGATCGGAGGCGAGCGGCTGTCCCTCGCGGGCGCGAGCATGCTCAACGGGTATCTGATCACCGCCGTCACCATGTGTGATATCCATCGTTCCACGCTGACGCATGTCACGCCGGAGGTGTTGCCGCCGGCGCTGGCGATCGCGGAGCGCGACGGGTTGAGCGGCCGCGATCTGCTGGTCGCGCTGGCGGCTGGCTTCGAGGTGACGACGCGGATCGGCGTCGCTACGGACTATCCAGTGTTTCGCTCCAAAGGCTGGCACGGCCCCGGCACGCTTGGACCATTCGGTGCGGCCGCCGCGGTCGGCGTGCTGCGCAAGCTCGACGCCGAGACCATGGCGAAAGCGTTTGGTCTAGCGGGGAGCCAGTCGGCCGGCACGTTCGCGGCCTGGGGCACGCCGACAGTCAAGTTCCACCAGTGCCGTGGCGCGCTGTCGGGCCTGATGGCGGCGCTGCTTGCCGAGCAGAAGTTCCTCGCCACCAAGGAATTTCTCACCCACAAGGACGGCGGCTTCTTCAATACCTACGCGAACGGCGGGAAGCCGGAGGCCGTCACCAAGGATCTCGGCCAGCGCTGGGAGCTTGAGCAGATTGCGCTGCGGCTGTGGCCGTCGGCCTCATCGACGCAGGGCATGAATACCGCGCTGTTCGACGTGATCGAAAAGCACAAGGTCGATCCCAGCAAGGTGAAGAAGCTGCGTATCGGTTTGAACAAGGCCGTGGCCGACATGCATGGCGGCCTGGCGCGCTACAAGGCGAAGTTCGACGCGCTGATTTCGGCGCATTACACCGCCGCGGCGATCCTGCACGATCAGGTGCTCACGCTCGCGCAATACGAGCCGGCGCGCTACGACGACCCGAAGCTGCGCAAGGCGTCGGCCGAGCAGATCGAGGTCTATGCCGATCCCTCGCTGACCGGCGTGCAGTCGGTCGTCGAATTCCAGATGGCCGATGGCTCGACGTTCACGGCGCGCTGCGAGCATCCGCGCGGTTCCTACGAGAACCCGCTGAGCCGCGCACAGATCGAAGGCAAGTTCCGCACCTATGCCAAGGGCGTTTTGCCCGACGCGGCGATCGACGAGGTGATTGGCGCCGTGAATAAATTAGAGGATTGCACTTCGGTTCGCCGGATCATGGAGTTGCTGCGCCGGCCGGCGCAGCGCGCACAGGGCGAGCGCGCGGCCTGAGGGAGGCGCGTCATGGGGGCGTTCGGACTGGTGCTCGGCGTGGCGCTCGCGATTGCGGGTGCGCGGCCCGCGATCGCGCAGCAGTTTCCGACCAAGCCGATCACGCTGATCGGTCCCTATGCGGCGGGCGGCAATGTCGACGTCAGCACGCGTATTCTTCAGGCCGGGATCGGCAACGCCCTCGGCCAGCCGATCGTGGTCGAGAACCGGCCGGGCGCCGCCGGCACAATCGCCGGCGATTATGTCGCCCGCTCCGCGCCCGACGGCCACACGCTGTTCGTCGGCTCCAACGGCCCGATCATGCTCGGGCCGATGACGATGCCGAAGCCGCCCTACCAATGGGACAAGGCATTCGCGCCGGTGAGCACGCTCGCTTTCGCAACCAACATGCTGCTGGTGCGCCCCGGGCTGCCGGTGAGGTCGATTGCCGAGCTGGCGGACTACGCGAAAAAAAATCCGGGCAAGCTCACGCTCGCGACATCGACCGTCGCCAGTATCAATCATTTCATGGGAGAACTGCTGAAGCTCAAGACCGGGATCACCTGGACCGAAGTTCACTATCGTGGCAACGCGCCGGCCATCACGGATCTCGTTGCCGGCCACGTCGATGTCGCCCTCATTCAGCTCGTCGACTCGCTCGAACACATCAAGGCAGGCCGTCTACGTGCGCTCGCCGTGCTGGGCCCCGAGCGTGCCGCCGCGTTGCCCGAGGTGCCGACCAGCACCGAGGCCGGTTATCCGGATGTGCAGGGTGTGACGTTCAACGGGATCTTTGCGCCCAAAGCGACGCCGCCCGCCGTCGTAGACAAGCTCAGCGCCGCCATCCGTGTCGCGCTCGCCAAGCCAGACGTGATCGACAAGCTTGACGCGCTCGGTTCCAAGGCGCGCGGCTCGACGCCGCAGGAATTCACGGCGTTTCTCCAGCAGGAGTCCGCGAAATGGGCCGACGTGATGAAGAAGGCCAACATCAAGGTGACCGAGTGAATCAGCTTACTTCGCAGCGTCCGTTCTCGCCTCGGATCGACCGCAGCTATCCGAAGCCCAAGTTGAAGCTTCCGCCTGGGGCGTGCGACTGCCATTTTCATTTCATCGGGCCGCAGAAGCAGTTCACGCTCAAGCCGAACCACGTGTTCAGCCATCTCGAATTCGAGGACACCCCAATCGAGGACTGGCTGACCATGCAGGACGCGCTCGGCCTGCAGCGCGGCCTCCATGTGCTGTCGATGATGTACGAGCACAACTACGAGATCGCGCTGCATGCGCAGAACCGGCTGGGCGACCGCGTCCGCTCGGTGATCGTGCCGTGGCCGCAAATCACCGACGGCGAGCTCGACATCCTCACCAAGTCTGGCGTGGTCGGTTACCGGATTACCTGGCGGCTCACCAAGACAATCGACCAGACAATGGTCGCGCGCACCACGGAGCGCAGCTGGTCGATGCACTATCTGCACCGCGCCGACGAGCACGAGATGGACGCCTGGAAGCCGCACATCCTTAAGACGCCGGGAAATTTCGTGCTGGAGCATATGGGCGGCGTCGATCCGTCAAAGGGCATCGACGGGGAGGGGTTCAAGTTCGTCCTGCAATGCCTCGACACCGGCCGCTGCTGGGTGAAGCTCTCACCGCGCATCTCCAAGCAGGACAATTTCCCGTTCTCCGACACCGATCCGCTGGTGAAGAAGCTGGTTCAGCACGCACCGAACCGCCTGTTGTGGGGCTCCGACTGGCCGCATCCGCAATACTTCAAGCCGATGCCGAATGACATCGCGCTGCTCGACCAGATGCTCGATTGGGTGCCGGACGAAAAGGCGCGCAAGCTGATTTTTGTCGACAATCCGGCGGAGCTGTTCGGCTTTCCGAAAATCTAGTTCCCGAACTTCAACTGCGCCTTGGCGATCACATCGCGCCACAGCGCCGTGTCGCTCTCGATGCGCTTGACCGAATCCTGCGGCGTCAGCCCGACCGGATTGGTGAACATGCCGCGCAGCTTGTCTTTCGCTTCGGTGTTGAGCACGACGTGACGCAGCTCCGTGGTCAGCTTTTCGACGATCGGCTGTGGCGTTCCGGCGGGAAGGAAGAAGCCGTTCCAGTTGGTGATGTTGATGTCGATGCCGAGTTCCTTGAGCGTCGGCACGTCGGGCAGGTCGGGCGAGCGCACGGACGTCGTCACCGCGAGCGCGCGGATCTTGCCCGCCTTGACCTGATTGACGATGCCGGGCGGCGTGAAGAACGCCATGCTCGCCTCGCCTGACATCAGCGCCACCGAACCTTCGTTGGCGCTCTTGAAGGTGATGGCGACGGCAGGCGTGCCGGTGCGCAGCTTGAACAGTTCCGCCGGCAGCGTGAAACCGGGCGCGGTGGTCGCGTAGTTCGACTTGTCCGGGTTGCTCTTCGCCCATGCGATCAGGTCCTTGGCCGACTGCGCCGGGTGGTTCGGCGGCACCAGCAGGATCAGCGGCATCTCGATCGCGATGGTGAGCGGGATGAAGCTCTTGAGCGCATCGTAGTTGGTCTTGGCGATCAGCGGGCTGATCGCCATTTCGCTGCCGCCTGCAATCAGCAGGGTGTAGCCGTCGGGCGGCTGCGTGGCGACGAACTCGGTGCCGAGCCGCGCGCCCGCGCCCGGCTTGTTCTCGATCACCACGGGCTGGCCGAGCCGCTCGCCGAGCTTTTCGCCGACCACGCGCGCCACCACGTCGGTGCCGCCACCGGCCGAGTAGGGCACGACGATCTTGACGAAGCGGTTGGGGTAGGCGCCGGCAGGATTGCCTTGTGCGCCGGCCACCTGGGGCAGCGCCAGAATTGCCGTCGCCATCGACACGGCGACGCAAATTCCGCCGAGCGGATGCTTCCTCATGACGATCCTCCCCCGCGCATCTTATGCCGTGCTGCGGTGTAGGCTGATCGTCCCCCGTCCGGTCCGTGTTGTCCAGCCTGCGCCGATCGATCAATCCGCGATCACGGCGATCGCGTTGATCTCGATCAGGTACTCCGGCGAGGTCATCTTGGTGATCTCGACCATGGTCGAGGCCGGGGGCGGCGAAGAGAAATATTCGCGGCGCACTTTATGGATCTTCTCGAAGTGCTCCATGTTGCGCACATAGACATCGACGCGGCAGATGTCGTCCATCGTGCCGCCGGCCGCTTCCACCGCCGACTTGACGTTCTCGCAAACCTGCTTGGTCTGCGCTTCGATGTCGCCGATCCCGGCGATGGTGCCGTCCGGCCGCCGCGACGTCATGCCGGAGATGAACACCAGACGGCCGCGCGCCTCGATCATGGTCGCTTGCGAGAAATGGCCGTTCGGCTTGCTGATCTTGTCGGATTGGATTTGTTTTCTCGGCATGGTGTTCCTCTATGATTTCCGGTTCAGTGCGCGTCGCGTTCGTCGGTGTACCACGACGGCTTTTCCGGATAGTGCGGGCCGTCATAGACCTCGACCACCACGGTGTCCTCGTGCGCGATCGCGGGCCCGTGCACGTTGCCCTTCGGGTTGCAGTAGAAGCTGCCGGCGGTGAGCACCGTCTTGGTGGCGGTGTATTCGTACTTGCCGCTCAGGCAGAACATGAACTGGTTCGATGAATGATAGTGCGGAGACGGGATGCCCGACCCCTTGGCGAACCGGATCAGCGCGATCGACGCGCCGGTCTCCTCGTTGCGCCACAGCATCTTCTCGGAAATGCCTTTGAGCGATTTCTCCCGCCACGGCACCTTGTCGGTGTCGACCAGGAGTTCCTGAAGATTGGGCATTTCCTTGGGCAGTTGCGCCATGGCGTTCCTCGTTTCTTGTCTTGATCAGTGCTTGATGAGCAGCGAGCCGAAGCCGTCGATCTTGTCGTCGATGCCGTTTTGCCGCAGCGCCCACCAGTAGATGCAGGTGTTGATGGCGAGCACCGGCTTGTCGAGCCAGAATTCGGCGATGCCGGCGAGCCGCGCCATCGCCAGATTGGTGCCGACCTGCACGATGGCGTCGACGTCGGGTCCGTTGACCTCGTTGATGGCGTCGCGCAATTCGCGCTCGCTGACATGTGCGTATTGGACGGGGCTCGAGCCGCGCAGGCCCTTCAGCTTGACGATCTCGAAGCCGCAATCGGTGAAGAAGCGCCGCACCTGTGCGTCGCCCGCGGGCATGTAGGGCGTGATGACGGCGATGCGCTTGGCGCCATAGCGCCGCAGCGCCTCCTGCGAGGCATCCGAGCCCATCGCGACCTTGACGCCGGCGCGCTGCTCGACGCGCTCCATCAGCCGCTTGCTGCCCTCGAGACCGTCCCAGAACGTCTCCGACGACATGCCCATGATCAAATAGTCCGGCTCGCAGGTCATGACCTGGTCGACCGTGTTCATCATCTCCTTGCGGATGTTGTCCATCAGCTTGTTGAAGTCGTCGTCGTTCCTCACCGGATCGTTCGGAATGAGGATGCGGCCGAAATGATTGGTGACGCCGCGCGGCCGCATGGCGTCGAACTCCGGCTGCACGGCGGTGTTGGTCGAGGGGGCGATGACCGCGAATTTCCGGCGGAAGCCCAGCGAGTCGGTCATGCGGGTGTCGTTGCCTTCACGCAAACATCCCTCGAAAGGGCGCCCGCGACCATAGCGCGGCCCGTCCGCAAGCGGCTACAATTTGTACAGGTGCGCCGAAGCAATGGCGCCGGGCGGGATGCGCTCTGATCCCCGAATTTAGCGAATAGCTGGGAGGTTTGGAATGCCCAAGTCACTCAAAGCATCTTTGCTCGCCGCCACCTTTGTTGCGCTCGCTCCGCTCGCTGCCCAGGCGCAACAAGCCCAGCAGCCGACGTTGCCGGAAGGCGAGGGCAAGCTTCTGGCCGACGGCATTTGCGTGACATGTCACCGGCACAACATGATCACGAACAGCATGGGCTATACGCAGGAGGGCTGGAAAGAGCTGATCGGCACGATGATCGATATGTCGGCCAATACCGACATGCGGGACAAGCTCACCGCTTACCTCGCGCAACATTTTCCGCCGAATACGCGCCGGGCGCCCAAGCTGGTGTCCGGCCCCGTGGCAGATCACCTGGAAGGAATGGGTGAACCCGCAGCTCGGGCAGCGCTCGCGCGATCCGATGGAAGGTCCCGACGGGCGCATCTGGTGGGTCGGCCAGTTCGGCAATGTGATGGGCCATCTCGACCCAAAGACCGGCGAGATGAAGGAATACACACTGCCAGCCAATGCTTACCCGCACACCGTCGAGCTCGATGCCAAGGGCAACGCCTGGTACACGGGCAACAAGAACGGCACGGTCGGCTACATCGATCCCAAGAGCGGGCAGATCAAGGTCTACAAGATGCCCGACCCGAACGCGAAGGACCCGCACACGCTGGTGTTCGACAAGCAAGGGCATCGCCTGGTTCACGCTGCAGAACAGCAACATGGTGGGGCGTCTCGATCCGGAGAGCGGCGACATCAAGCTCGTCACGTTGAGCACGCCGGGCTCGAAGCCGTACGGCATCAAGATCGATGCCGAGGGCAATCCCTGGTTCTCCTGCAACGGCCGGCCGTGCCTCTACAAGATCGACCCGGCGAACATGGCGCTCACCGAGATCAAGCTTCCGCTCGAAGGCACCACGGTGCGGCGCCTCGACATCGCCGGAGACGGCATGATCTGGTACGTCAATTCAGGACTGGGACGGCTCGGCCGCTACAATCCGAAGACCGGCGAGATCAAGGAGTGGCCGTCGCCGAGCGGCCCGAAGTCGCATCCCTATGCGATCGTCGTGGTCGACGGCATCGTCTGGTACAACGAGTCCGGCATGCGGCCCGATCCGCTGGTCCGCTTCGATCCCAAGACCGAGACGTTCCAGAGCTGGGCGATCCCGTCGGGCAACATCTATGCCGGCATCATCCGGCACATGCGCGCGACAAAGGACGGCAGCCTGCTGATCCACCAGAGCAGCACGAACCGTATCATGCAGGTGAAGGTGGAGCGCCGCGCCGCAAGCCGCTAAATCCGGTGGCATTTTTCATTTTGCCGGGCCTTCGGCCCGGCAATTTGTTTTTGACGGTGCGCGCGGCCGTTCGCGTGATAGGGTTTTGTGCGCCTGGAATTGAACAGGGAGCCCCGCCATGCTGCGCACGGGCAAGGAGCATCTGGAAACGCTGCGCGACGGCCGCGTCGTCTATGTCGGCGGCGAGCGGGTCGACGATGTGACGCGCCATCCGGCGTTCCGCGAGGCCGCCAAGACGGTGGCGGCGATCTACGACATGAAGGCCGATCCGGCCAACCGCGACACCATGAGCTACGAGGAGGACGGCGGCCGCCACTCGATCTATTTCCTGCGCGCCAAGACCCGCGAGGATCTGCAGAAGCGCAGCAATGCGCACAAGAAGATCGCTGACCTCACGTTCGGCATGTTCGGCCGCTCGCCGGACCACGTGGCGTCGTTCGTCACCGGCATGGCGATGAAGCCCGACGCGCTGCCGGCGCCGCACGCCTTTGCCGACAACCTGGTGAAATACCACCGCACCATCCGCGACAACGATACTTACGTTGTCTACGCGGTGGTGCCGCCACAGGCCGCGCGCAATCCGGAGTTCTATCACAAGCAGAACATCCCGGTGCCGACGCTGCGCGTGGTGAAGGAGGACGACAGCGGCGTCGTGATCTCCGGCATGAAGATGCTGGCGACCGGCGCGCTCTACGCCAACGAGATCTGGATCGGCAACGTCATTCCGCTCGCGCCCGACCAGAAGAAGGAGGCGATCACCTGCGCGATCCCGTGCAATGCCAAAGGGCTGACACTGTGGTCGCGCAAGCCCGCCGCCGTGGGGCTGACTTCGGAGTTCGATTCGCCGCTGGCCTGGCGCTACGACGAGAGCGACAGCATGCTGATGTGCGACGAGGTGAAGGTGCCGTGGGAAAAGGTGTTCGTGCACGACGACGCGCTGCTCTCGCGTGACATCTACATCAAGACGCCGAGCCACTGCTTCGGCAACCACCAGTCCAACGTGCGCTACTGGTCGAAGATGCGTTTGCTGCTCGGCCTGTGCAGCCGGATCGCCAACGCGACCGGCGCCGACCAGGTGCCGGCGGTGCGCGAGACGCTGGGCAAGATGGCGGCGATCGAGGCGACGATCGGCGGGTTGGTGAACGGCCAGATCAACGCCTTCGAGAGCTGGCCGGAAGGCTACGCCTGCTTCAATCGCCGTTTCATGTATGCGGGGCTTGAATGGTGCACGCAGAACTATTCGATGTTCATCGACGAGTTGCGCACGCTGTGCGGCGGCGGCGTGTTCCAGATGCCGGCCGATATCTCGGTGATGGACGATCCGGAGATGAAGAGGCAGTTCGAGACGTTCTGGCAGACGCCACAGGCCGACAGCGTCACGCGCATGAAGCTGTTCAAGCTGGCCTGGGACATGGTCGGTTCGGAGTTCGCCGGCCGCCACCTGCAATACGAGAAGTTCTACGCCGGAGCGTCGTTCATCATCCGCAACCACAGCTATCGCGAGACCAACTGGAACGAATTCAACAGGGTCGTCGACGAAGTGATGGCGACGTATGACGTGCCGAAGGCCGGCAAGCAGGTGGCGGCAGAGTAGGCGCTCCCGCAATACCTGTATTGCGGAAAGCTTATCGGCGTCATGGCCGGGCACAGCCGTCCGAAGGACGGCGTCGCTTCGCTCGCCTATGTCCCGGCCACCCACGACTTGGCGACAAAGTAAGGCGTGGATGCCCGGCACAAGGCCGGGCATGACGTAGAGAGGGCGGCGGACGCCTACCTCTTCCTTCCCGGAATGACTGGCAGCAGCAGATGCGCGTTCCGTCCCGGCCCCGCATGCAGCGTGACATTGCCGCCGAACACCTCGGCAGGCCGGTCGCGCGGCTCGTTGTGCTGGAACGGGCCGCAGCCGAACCACGCCGTGCCTAGCGTTTTGAGTCCGCCGGTCGAGCCGCCACCCCACTCGTAGTCCTTGCCGCGCAGCGTGAGCGCGATGCGGTAGCCCGCCGGCACGACGATGCAGGTCGGCCAGACCTCGACGTCGACCTCATACACCTCGCCCGGCTTCAGCTTCTGCTCGCTCGTCGTGGGTGTGATACGGCCGGTAGGGCAGGGAGAGCTTCTTGTCGAGCTTGCGATGCGAGACGCGCAGCCAGCCCTGCGCGATCGGAGTCTTCGGATCGAGCGCGCCCTGGAACACGATCTCCTTCATGTCGGCGGAGAATATGCGCATCACCAGGAACAGGTCGGCGTCCTCGGTGGCCGACGACACCCAGAGCTTCGCGGCGATCGGGCCGGTGATCTCGGTCTCCTGCTTCATCGGCTCGGTAAGGAACGTGACGCCTTCGCCGAGGCCCTTGTAGGTCACCGACGATTTCTTCGATTGCCGCTTGGGTGACAGCGTGAAGTCCGCCGGATTGAGGAACAGCTTGGTCCACTTGGTGCTCTTGAGCGGCCACGCGGTTTCATGACGCTCGACGAACTTGTCGACGTGACGGACCTGGAGCTGCACCTTGGGCTGCTTGTCCCAGCCGGTCTTCTCGCCCTTGAGGAAGTGGCCGAAGAACTTCTTCTGCAGCGCGACGCCGTAGTCCGTATAGAAGTGCGTCCAGTGCTCGATGCCGTGACATTCGAGCCACTTCTGCTTCGACGCGGAGCGCACGAAGCCCTCGAAGTTGCCGCGCGGATGCAGGCCCTGGCCGCCCCAGTTGGCGGTCGAAAGCAGCGGCACCTTGACCTTCGACCAGTCCGGCATGCGCGACTGCCAGAACTCGTCGCTGTCGAGCTTGTGGGCGAGACAGTCCTCGTAGAAGTTGCGCCGGTTGGCGCCGAGCTCCTCCTCGGTCAGCTCTTCCGGTCCGGACACCCAGTCGCCGGTCATGCGGCTTTTGAAGCCGCGCGAGCCGCGTCCGTACTGCAGCGGTGAAGACCTGCGAGGCCTGCCAGTTCTTCGCGAAGGTGCAGAAGATGCCGCCGTGGTGCGCCATGTCGCGATAGAAGTCGGCGGCGCCCTCCCACAGGCAGATCGCGGCGAGATGCTTGGGTTGCAGCGCCGCGCACTGCCACTGGTTCTCGGCGTAGTAGGAGATGCCGTTGAGGCCGACCTTGCCGTTCGACCAGGACTGCACGCCGGCCCATTCGACGCACTGCGCCAGGTCCTGCGCCTCGCGCTGCGACCAGATGTCGATCACGCCCGGCGAGCGGCCGGCGCCGCGGCTGTCGACGCGGATGCAGACGTAGCCATCCGGCACCCACTTCTCCGGATCGACCACCTCCCACTGCTGGTACTTGTTGGTCGAGCCGGTCGGCACGTCGGGGTGCTCCTCGCACATGCGCTCCCATTGCTCCTTGTAGAGGTCTGCGAAGTGCAGCCACTTGCCGTACGGGCCGTAGGTCAGGATGACCGGATAGCGGCCTTGCTTGACCGGCCGGTAGATGTCGCAGCGCAGAACGAGGCCGTCGTTCATCTTGATCGGCATGTCCCAGTCGATGCGCATGCCGTCGCGGATTTCACTGACTTCGCGGTAACTCATGGCGTTTCCTTCTTGATACAAGCTGCGATTAGACAATACGCCGGCCGTCGGCGCCAAACAGGAAGATGCTGTCGGGCCTGAGCGTCAAGCCCAGCGGGGTGCCGGATTTCAGGCTGGCCATCGTGAGACCTTCGCTGACGGCGACGAATGCCCGCGGCGTGCCGTCGTCGAAATAGAGCAGGGTGTCCTTGCCGAGCGGCTCGATCAGCCGCACCGGCAGGGTGATGTCGCCCGCGCCGCCGGCTTGTGCACCGACGTGCTCGGGCCGGATGCCGAGCGTAACGGGACCGGGCCGCACATTCTTGAATCGGTCCGGCAGCGGAACGGAGAAGACAGCTGCGCTTGAAATGCGGGGCGCCGTTTGTCGCGACGATCTCTCCGGCAACCAGGTTCATCGACGGCGAGCCGAAGAAATCGGCGACGAAATAGCTCACCGGGTTGGAATAGATCTCCATCGGCGAGCCGACCTGCTCGATCTCGCCGCCGCGCATCACCACGATGCGGTCGGCGAGCGTCATCGCCTCCTCCTGGTCGTGGGTGACGTAGATGAAGGTGCGCTTGAGCTCCTCGTGCAGCCGGTCGCATTCGGCGCGCAGCTCGCGGCGCAGCTTGGCGTCGAGGCTCGACAGCGGCTCGTCGAGCAGGAAGGTCGACGGATTGGTCACCAGCGTGCGGGCGAGCGCCACGCGCTGGGACTCGCCGCCCGAGCACTGGTTCGGCATCTTGTCGAGCAGGTGGCCGATCCGCACCATCTGCGCGACCTCGCGCACGCGCCGGCCGCGCTCGGGCTGCTGGCACATCCTTCATGCGCAGGCCGAACTCGATGTTCTGCGCCACCGTCTTGTGCGGAAACAGCGCGTGGCTCTGGAACACCATGCCGAGGCCGCGGTCGCGCGGCTCGATGTCGTTGACCACGCGGCCGTCGATCCTGATCTCGCCCGCGGTCGGATCCTCGAAGCCCGCGATCATGCGCAGCGTCGTGGTCTTGCCGCAGCCGGACGGGCCGACGAACACCACGAACTCGCCGTCCTCGATCGCGATGTTGATGTTCTTCACGGCGACGACCGAGCCGAACGCCTTGTGCAGGTTGCAGAGCTCGATCCGCGCCAAAGCTATCTCCGCACCATGCCGAACAGAAGCCGCGCACCAGATGCTTGCGGATGAGGATGCCGATCGATCATCAGCGGCACGGTGATGCCGACGGCGAGCGCCGCCTGGCGGCCGTAGACGCGGCCTTCCGAGGTGCCCTGATATTTCGACAGCTCGACCGGCAGGGTCACGGCCTCGGTCTTGCCGATGATGAAGGCGAGCAGGTATTCGCTCCAGGTCAGGATCAGGATGAACAGGAAGGTCGCGACCAGCCCGGAGCGGATCAGCGGCAGCACCACCTCGAACACGGTGCGCCAGCGCGAGGCGCCGAGGATTTCGGCGGCCTGCTCGATCTCGCGCGGCACCTCGTCGATGAAGCTCTTGGTCATCCACACCGCGTAGGGCAGGCTGGTCAGGAAATAGATCAGGATCAGGCCGACCATCGAGTCGAGCAGGCCGATCGCCGAATAGTAGAGCGACAGCGGCGCGACGAACACGATCGGCGGGATCATGCGCAGCATCAGGAGCTGGAACATCCGCACCTCGGACAGGATGCGGTAGCGCGACACGCCGTAGGCGATCACCGCGCCGAACGACACCGCCAGCAATGTCGCGCTGCAGGAGATGATCAGCGAGTTGCGCAGCGCAATCAGCGGCTTCTGCAGCGACTGGATGTACTGCGTCTCGGCGTATTCCTCGCACGCCGAACCACACGTTCATGTAGTTGGCGAAGGTCGGCGGATCGGGGAAATAGACCGGCGGCCAGGCGAACCACTGGGTGTCCGGCTTGAACGAGGTCGCAACCATCCAATAGATCGGGAAGAACACGATCAGCGCCCACGACGCCGAGGATCGCATAGCGGACGGCGGACGCTGACGCGGCGGCGCTGCGCTTTGGTCATCGCGCCGCCTCGGGCTTTTCGTACATCGCGTCGATCGCGCGCTTCTCGCGCTGCAGCAGCTTGATGGCGAGCAGCACGATCACGATCATCAGCATCATCGCGACGTAGGAGAGCGCGGCGCCCTTGGAGATCTGGAAGTACTGCCAGGTGGTGAGGAAGATGTAGACCGGGATCGTCTCGGTCGCGGTGCCCGGTCCGCCCTGGAACAGCGCCCAGATTTTCGGGAACTCCGCCATCGCTTCGAGGAAGCGCAGCACCAGCGCGAGGAAGATCACCGGCCGCAGCAGCGGAAGCTGCACCTCCCAGAACACGCGCCAGCGCGACGCGCCGAGGATCTGCGCCGCTTCGATCGGCTCCTTGGGGATCGACGACAGGCCGGCCAGCATGATGATGAAGGAGAACGGCGTCCAGTTCCAGATTTCGAGCAGCGTCACCGCGGCGAGCGCGATGTTGGCGTCGGACAGCCACGCCACCTTGAACTGCGTTCCCGTGATGCGGCTGATGATGTCGTTGACCGGGCCGCTCTGGTACAGCATCATCTCCGCCGTGTAGGCGACGACGATCGGCACCGTCAGCATCGGCAGGATGAAGATCACGTAGAAGAACGACTGGCCGCGAAACGGCTCGTGCATCAGATAGGCGAGCGCGAAGCCCAGGACGAAGCAGCCGACCGTCGAGGCGGTCGCGAACGCCAGCGAGCGCACGATCGCCCAGCCGAACCGCTCGTCGGTGAACACCTCCTTGAACAGCTCGAGCCCGACGAAGTCGGCCTCCCACCAGGAGCCGAGATAGACTGTCCACTGATGAAACGAGAAATAGAGCTGCAGGAACAGCACCGGCATCAGCACCAGCACGAACAGCGCGATCAGCGGGCCGAGGATCGACCAGCGGAAACGCCGGATTGCGCGCGTGCGCGACGCTTCGCGGGTGGAGGGCGATGGCGCAACATCAGCGAGAGCCACTTATTGCTCCCGCCTTGTTGTGATTTGCAGCAACAATTTCGGTGTCATCGCCCGCGAAAGCGGGCGATCCAGTAACCACCAGCGGCGGCAGTTGGAACACTGACGACTCATTGCACCCGTCGGGGAATACTGGATGCCCCGCTTTCGCGGGGCATGACACTCGTGTTGTGGCAAACAGCTAGACCGGCTTGTCCTTCTTCGGCATCACCGCCTTGTAGCTCGCCAGCTCCTCCTTGAGCTTGGCGCGGCCGATGCGGCTGATGACGCCCTTCCACTCGTTCGTCGGTGCGCGACAGCACGTCGCTTGGCCGGCAGCTGGCCGACATAGGCTTCTGACAGGTTCTTCGCCGAGCAGGTCCTGGAACTCGAGATAGCCGGTCAGATAGATCGGCGGGCTCACCACCTGCATGTTCTGCTCGATCGCCTTCATGCCGGCCGGCGTGTAGTTCTCCACCACCGACGGCGCCGTCATGTGGCCCTTGTGCCAGGCGTCGTGGAAGGTGTTGACCTTGTCGGACACGATCGGCGTCGAGTTCTTGAGCGTCGCCCACCACAGCGCGAGATAGGCGGCCTGCGCCTTGCGCGGCAGTACTTGTTCACCAGCACGGCGGCGAGCGGCGACGAGATCGAGCGGTGAATGCGCCGTGCCGGATTTGTCGGAGCCCGGCACCAGACCGTAGAGCCATTTGCCGAGTGTCGCGCGATTTCTCCTTGTTCTCGTTGAGCCGCACCGTGCCGTCCCAGTACTGGCAGGAGACGACCTTGCCGCCGGCGATGCGCGGGATCATCTGCGGCGTGCCCCAGCCGGACGATTCCGGATGCGCGACCTTCTTTTCCTGCAGATAGGTCTCGACCGCGTAGTTGCCGGCCGCGTTGTTGAGCGTCGGATTCATGTCGTCATCGAACGGGAAACCGCCGGCCGAGTAGAACATCATGTACCACCAGGTCGCGCCGTTTGCGCGATTGCGCAGGCTGCCGGAGCCGTAGAGGTCCTTCTCGGGATTGTGGAAGAACTGCTGGATCTGGAATTCGTCCTCCCAGGTCTGCGGGAACTCCAGCTTCTTGCCGTGCTTGTCCGCGAACCGCTTCTGGTTGTCGGGGTTCTCCATCAGATCCTTGCGCAGATACTGGATGTGCACGTTGCCGTCGGTGATGATGCCGTAGGTGTTCTTCTTGTAGGTCATGAAGCTCGCGTAATCGCCGACCGCGTCGAGCTTGAAGTTCGCCTTCTTCATGTACTCGTCGAGCGGCTCCAGCAGGCCGGCCGAGGCGAGCGAAGGGATCATGTTGGAGTCGATGTGGAAGAAGTCGAACTGCGGCGAGCGCGACAGCGCCTCCGCCATCGCGCGCTGCGGCGCGTCGAAGATCGAGATGTCCTGGATCGAACCGACGCCGATGCCGGTGAGCTGCTTGAACTCCTGCATCGCCGGCTGCATCGGCACGTAGTAGTTCGACCAGATCATGCCGCGCAGATCGGTCGCGCCGAGCGGCTTGGCCGCCGCGACGATGCGGTCGTCTTCGGCAGCCGCGAATGCCGGCTTGCTGCCGTATGGCAGGAAGCTGCCGACCGTGAAGGTCAGCCCTCCGACCATGAACTCTCGTTTGGTGATACTGATCCTGCTCATTGACTTCCTCCCCGATAGATTTCCAACGTTGTTGGCCTTGGGGTCTCGCCGCGCAATTCCGCGCGGGGCCGGAAGGCGGGCATCATGTTACGCTTGCATTGGGCCGAGCGGCAATTGCCCGCGGCCGCCGCCGGGTCTATCCCGCAGTGCGGCGGCTCTCGTTAAACAGCCTCAGCACCACCTCGCTGCGGCCGTCATGGTCGCGCATCAGGTCGTCGACCGCCCAGGTCATGTCCGGATTGCGGCGCTGCTCGCGCGGCTTGTGCTGGTCGGTAATGTAGGAGCCGTCGATCCGGCCCTGCCGCACCAGGCCGCTGCCGAACGCGCCCTGGACGCGCTGGTAGCGTTGCAGGCCTGCTTCCACGCCATGCTCGGCGACGGCGTCGGCCAGGTAAGCCGCATCGATCGCCGCCTTGGTGGTGCCGGCGCCCGGATGCGGCCGCACCGGGAAGGCGGCGTCGCCCAACAGGGCCACGCGCCCGAACACGATCTGCGGCGTGTCCATGTCGAAAATCGCCTGGAAGAACGGCCGTGAATCGTTCTCGAAAATCCAGGACACCTGCGGCGCGACAAGATCACGGGCCTGCTGCTTGGCCCAGGCGATGACGTCGGGCCGGATCAGCGGCGGCGGGATGCTGGCGCCGTGGCTCTTGCCGGTCGCGTCGGTGCAGAAATCCGCGAGTTGCTCCGGCGTGGTCGGCCGGTACCAGACGATGTTGTAGGCGCGCCTGCCGGGCTCGGTCTCGTTGTTGCGGCCGGGCACGGGATAGGCGAGGAACAGTTCTCCCGGCGGCAGGCAGTAGGTGTAGCGGTGAAAAATCTGCGAATGGATGTCCGGCGAAATCTGTCGCTCGTCGAGCATGGCGCGCCAGGCAACGTAGCCGGCATAGACCGGATGTTCGCCGGGCAGGAACTGCTCGCGCACGGTAGAGCGGCCGCCGTCGGCGCCGATTAGCATGTCGCCGCGCTCTCGTGAACCGTCGGCGAAGATGGCGGTGACGCCATCGGCGTCCTGCTCAACCCGCGTTAGCGACATGCCAAGGCGATAGTTTTCGGCTGACATGCGGTCGCGCAGTGAACGGTAGATGCGCCCCCACGAGCTCATCACGCGCACGGTGTCGCGCTCGTCGTAGACCTTGCCGTCGTGGTCGATGAACACGACCTTGTCGACGCTGATCCCCATCGAATCGTCGAACGGGATGTTGAGCCGCCGCGTCACGTCGTGAAGCTGCGGGTGCGTGGCGATGCCCGCGCCGCGCCCGGCCAGTTCTTCCGGATTGCGTTCGAACACCGTCGCGTCCCAGCCGACGTCGCGCAGCAGGTTGGCCGCGAACAGGCCGCCGACCGAACCGCCGATGATGAGTGCGCGCTTGGTCATGTGGTGATGCGGTCGATTTCCGCAAGCACGGCGGCCGAAGGGCGCCGATCGCTCGCCTTCACGTTCTGCTCGATCTGCTCGGGCTTGGTCGCGCCGGCGATCACGCTCGCCACCATCGGCTTGCCGAGCAGCCAGCCGAACGCCAGCTCCAGCATCGAATGGCCGGACTTCACCGCAACAGCGTCTAGTTTTTCCACCAGCGCCCAGTTGCGGTCGTTAATGAACTCGCTGTGGCCGCTGCTATAGGTGAGCCGCGCGTCCTTCGGCATCGGCACACCGCGCTTGTATTTGCCGGTGAGCAGGCCGCTGGCGAGCGGGAAGTACGGCAGCAGGCTCAGGCCATGCTTTTGCATCGCCGGGATGATTTCTTTTTCCAGGTCGCGGATCAGCAGGCTGTATTCGTCCTGGTTGGTGACAAAGGCGCTGAGCTTGTGGCGTGCAGCTGCGACCTGCGCCTCGTCGATCTGCTCCGCGGAGAAGTTCGAGCAACCGACGTGACGGACTTTACCCTGGCGGACCAGGTCATCAAGCGCGCGCAAGGTTTCCGCGACCGGTGTGTTGGGGTCGGGGAAATGCACCTGGTAAAGATCGATCCAGTCGGTCTTGAGCCGTTTCAGGCTCGCCTCGACGGCTTTCGCGATGTAGGCGGCAGAAGCACCGCCGCTACCGGGCTCCTTCATCGGCAGGCCAAACTTTGTCGCCAGCACGACGTCCTTGCGCCGCACCCCGAGCGTTCGCCCTAGAAATTCTTCCGAGCCGCCCTTGTTGCCATAGGCGTCGGCGGTGTCGATCAGCGTGACGCCAAGATCGAGCGCGCGGTGCACCACGCGCTGCGTCGCCTCGAAATCGGTGCGGCCGCCGAAGTTGTTGCAGCCGAGCCCGACGGCGGAAACCTTCAGCCCTGATTTGCCGAGGGTGCGCTGTTCCACGTCACTGCGACCGTTGCAGCCCCAGGATCTTCCGCGCCTCCGCCGGTGTCGCCACTTCGCGCCCGAGCCGCTGCGCGATGCCGACCATGCGATCGACCAGCACCGCGTTGTTCTTGGCGAATTCGCCCGGCGCGATAAACGGGTTATCCTCGTAGCCGACCCGCACATGACCGCCCAATGCAACGGCGAGCGACAGGATCGGCCACTGTTTCTCCGGATTCATCACACTGACGTTCCAGATCACGTCCGGCGGCAGATTGTCGACGAAGAACTGCAGTGCGCGCTCGGTCGGCGGCATCCAGGTGCCTCCGGGCCAGCCGATGAACAGCGACACATAGGTCTGCTTCTGCAGGTAGCCAGCCTTGCGGACGAAATCGAGATGCCAGAACGCGCCGGTCTGGAAGCACTCGCACTCCAGCTTGACGTTGTGTTCCTCGGCGGCCTTCGCATAGGCGATCAGCTCCTCGACCGGGTGGATCGCCATCATGCGCTTCGGCGGCAATGTCGGAACCGGCTGGAAATATTCGTCGTGGGCGTTGAAGGCGACCGCCATCATGTCGGGGCCGAGCTTCATCAGCGCGATCTTCTCCTCGATGCGGGCAGAGGCGACGCCGTACTGCATGATCGTGTCGACCTTGTCGGTGATCATGTGGTGCAGTTTCTTCCAGTCGGCATGGTGGATCTTCGACACCATCTTGCCGTCGGCCTGGAATTCCGTCTCGAGCGTGCGGCGGCCGTGGATGTGCGAGATCGCCGCGCCGGCGCTCGCTGCGTCGATGTACTGCTGCGCGCAGGCCGCGATGTCTTCCTGCGGGGGACACAGGTCGTTGTGCGGGTAGGACGTGCGCGAGTCAGCCGCCACCGTGATGATGAGCTTTTTCATTCTCGTTTCCTCAATCGACCTTTTCTATCTTTCCGCTCTTGGCCGATCGTACCACGGCGTCGAACACGGCCATGCCGTGCAACACCTGTTCGATCGGAATGGGATGAGCGCGTTTTTGCGCGATGGCGCGGCCGAATTCGTTCATTTCGGCATGCAGCATGTCGAACGTCGGGTGCTCGATGATCTCGTCGGGCGGCGCAGCGACCGGCCCGGTCGGCGCGACGGTCGAGGTCGGTACGAAGCGGAACCGCGAAAGATTGGCCCGCGAGACCTCGGCCAGGCCTTTGCTGCCGAACAAGGTGAAGCACAGCGTGGTGGCGGTCGCGACTGAGCAGAACAGCAATCCGGTCGCGCCGTTCTCGAATCGCAGCATGACGCTCGAGGTGTCGTCCGAGGGGCCGGGAATGTAGCGGCCGGTGGTGGCGAGCACGTCGTGCACCATGCCGCCGAACTCGATCATATGGTCGATTGAGTGTACGCCGACCGCGGTGAGAGCGCCGCCGGGCGCCTCGTCAGGCTGTGCCCGCCAGTTACCGGCGGCGATGAACTGTCCCGTGCTGGTGGTGTGCTGCGCCACCATCGACATCACCTGGCCGAGTTGGCCGTCTGCCAGACGGTTTCGCATTTCGACGATCGAAGGATGGAAGCGGCGATTGAAGCCGACCGCGAGCATGATACCAGCTTTCCTGGCCGCATCGACGATGGCCCGAGCGCTCGGCAGGTTGAGCGTGAGTGGCTTCTGGACGTGGATGTGCTTGTGCGCGGCGGCGGCCTGCATCACCTGTTCGGCATGCTGGCTGTGCGGTGTCGCCAGCACGACGGCGTCGATGTTTGGGTTCGCCAGTATTTCGGCGTAGCTGTTGACCAGCGCAACATTTTTCTCGCGGCAGAACTCCTCGGCGCTTGCACGCGTGCGCGTGTGAGCGGCGACGAACTGGATATCGCTGCTCTTGCCCTGTACGGCCGTGACCAGCGAGCGGCCCCAGCGCCCCAGACCGATGATGGCAGCGCGGACGGTCACGGCGCGGTCTCGCGGCATCGGCGGTGCGCTCCCTCTCCCCGCTTGCGGGGAGAGGGTCGGGGTGAGGGGGTACAACTCTGTTCAACCGGGTTGATGACCGACATTTTGAACCGGGATGATACCCGACGGTTCTGGGATTTGGGCCAGTTCCGGCGCGCCGCGGAGCCCGTCGCGAGGCGGAGCGAAGCGCCGGAACTGGCCCAGGCGATTGATCAGGCCGATGTCGAAGTGACAGAAGCGTACGACCTGGTCGCCGGTTTCCAGTTCGGCAATGCCGATGAGTTCTCCGATCAGCGCTTCGCTGATGAAGAGCAGTTCGCCCTTCCACATGACCTCGCCGTTGCTGCGCACACGCCGCACTTGGTGATCGGCATCATACCAAGGGTCCTCAAGGCGCTCTGGCATGGGGCGCGGCGATGCCGAATAGAGCTCGGCGGGCAATCTTTGATCCAGCGCTTGGTGCGGGCGCTCCTCGTTGTAGTGTCGGCGGAAGTGGTCAAAGCGGATCTGCTGTTCGGCCCGGCTTGCTGCCGGCGGGCGCGAGGTCTGCGCCTTGAGCGTGCGATGCATCCGCTCGTGGCGACCGTTTTCTTGCGGCGATGCCGGACGGATGAAATGCGGCTCGATACCGAGCTTGAGCCACCACGCCGAGAGCTTGGTCAGCCCGCCGGGCCCGCGCGAGCCGAACGGCGAGCCATTGTCGCAGCGGATCGCAACTGGCAGGCCGTAGCTGCGAAACGCTGCGCAGAAGGCTGGCCGAACCCCATCGATCGTCGGCGGCACGATATCGAGCGTGATCAGAAAGCGGCTGTGGTTGTCCGTTATGGTCAAGGGGTCAACGCGCGCGCCGTCAGTGGTGCGAAACCAGCCCTTGAAATCGACACTCCATTCGTCATTGACGACCTCGACAGCTGCAAATGGCCTCTGTTGAGCAAGTGGTTTGCGCCGCCGCTTGGTTGGAGCGATCTGGCCCGCTTGCTGCAGGATATCCCCAATGGTCGAGGCCGCCGGCCAGCAGTTCTCCGGATGGCGCCGCTCCAACATCGCCAGGAGCTTGCGGGGTCCCAGATGCGGAAACCGACGTCGCAGCGAGACGATCGTCTCCACCAGCCCCGGGTCAGTCCGATGCGGACAGTGGTGCGGCGCATGCGATCGATCGATAAACCAATGCGGATCGCCGCTGTCTCTGCGCTTGCGCCAATCGTAGAACGTGTCGCGACACACGCCGTAGCGGCGGCACAGCTCCGACACGTTCCAGTTGCCAGTCTCGTAGTCCGAAAGCATCCGGATGCGTTCTTCCATCCGACAGGTCTCCAAAAACGGCATCGGTCGGTCTCCCTCCGATGCCTTTTGACCTGTCGACCATCATCCCGGTCTAGATTGTCGGGTATCTACCCGGTCCGTACCCTCGCCCGACAGAATTGTACCCCCTCACCCAGCTCGCTGCGCTCGCCGACCTCTCCCCGCAAGCGGCTATCGGATTCACACATCTCGGAGCCTCAGCGTAGTGCCGTATTTGATGCGCCGGTAGTCATCCAGTCCCCGGCGCATCACTTTCGGGCCTGGTTTTCCATAGTAGCCCGTCCATCCGCCGAGCCGGGCGATGACCCAAGCAGCGAACGCGAGGGAGCCGTTAGGATGAGGGTTCTTTTGAAGTGTCGTTGCGCCTTCGAGGCGGGTCGAAAGAGCTTCAAGGATTGGTTGATCGTCCGGTTCGAAGGCATCAGTGAGCTGCTGATCGGTCGTGCCGTCGCGCGCCTTGACCAGCTGCATCACGGTGACTGCCGCAATAGCCGTTGCCGTCACGAATTTGATCATCGCTTGCGGATCGCCAATGTCGGTTTCCTCGATGTCGAAGCCAGCTGTTTTGAGCAGGCGGAAGAACTCTTCGATGCTCCAGCGCATTCGATAGAGATCAACGATCCGCTGAGCGTCAGCCAAGCTGGTGACCGCATGCGTCGTGAGAAGCCGCCAATGCACCGGCTTGCCGTCTTCTGGTGTCGAGACCTCGCGAACATCGACCAACATCAAGCCAATTGTTGCCGGCAGGTCGCGCGCCGCCCCGTGCAGCGGCTTACGCAACGAGACCGGCGCGAAGCGGATGGCGAGTTCCGCGGTCCGCTCCTTGCGACCTGGTGCAGCAGGGATTTTCCGGTGGACCCGGCCCGCTTCCGGCAAACCGTCGATAAACGCGAACAGAAGCAAGCCCTCGTCGATCTTCCGATCTTGGCAGGCTCGTACAATCAAATGCGCATTCGAAGGGCGCCGCGCAAAGTGCTCGTAAATATCGCTTTCCCGGTCCGATACGACAGTGATGCTCTTCGCCGCACCCAGCACATCACTGGCGCGCGCTGCCACGTCGAGCCAGCGCTGCGATTCCTTGTCGCTCGTTGCACGCGAACGTCGTGGCACAGCCTTGCCATTGGTCCGGTTCCAAACCTTGGCTTCGACCAAGCCGAGCAGGGCATTGCTTCCGATCTCCAGCACCAGGGCGGCGTGCAGCAGCAATCCGCCCAGCGCGCCACCCTTGCCGACCGGACCATAACCGTTCTCTCGCGCCCAACGGCCACCCAGCGTCAGTTCGCTCGTGTCCTGAACGACCACGACATCGCGGTCGGCAACCCGTGCGGCTGTGCCCGTAGCCGCATGGCATACCATCTCGCCAGCCGTCACAGCGTGATTGCGCAGAAAGCGCGTGAACCGCACCTCCTGCGCCCGTCGTCCCGCAAGCCGACGGATACACGAGCCGGGGCGCTCGACAAGCGCCGCATGCAAGGCGGCCCCCCTTTTTCCAGGCGGCGGTCGCCGAACCGCCCCAGGCCAAATTCGATCGTCACGTCTGCCTCCGCGAATCAATATTTGACCCACGGAATCAGCCCGCCGAACTATCGGCAATCGAGATGTGTGCATACGATAGCCGCAAGCGGGGAGAGGTGACGGAGTGCGTGGTACGGCTGAAGAGCGCGTCTCGCATCACACCTGCTTCGGGATGATCGGCAGCAGCACATAGGGCGTGAACTTGCCGCCGAAGTGCAGCGTGTTCTTGCCGCCGAAGATCTCAGGCGGGCGGTCGAGCGGATTGGTGTGGGTGAACGGGCCGACGCCTTTCATCGGGTAGGGCGCGTGCGTGATTGCCGCGTCGGTGCCGTCGTATTCGTAATCCTTACCGCGCACGGTCAGCGTCAGGCGATAGCCCTTCGGCACCACGATCGAGGTCGGCCAGATTTCGACGTCGAGCTCGACAGGCTCGCCAGGGGTCAGCGGCCACAGCTCGTCGTGGGTGTGATAGGGCCGGTACGGCTTGCTCTCCTTCGTGTCGAGCTTGCGGTGCGACGCCCGCAGCCAGCCGAGCCCGACCGGAGTGCGCGGATCGTTCGAGCCGATGAACACGACCTCCTTGCCCTGCGGATCGAACACGCGTAGCACCAGGAACAGGTCGGCGTCGGTGGTGTCGGACGACACGAACAACTTGGCCGCGACCGGCCCGGTGATTTCCAGCGGCTCGGCCATTGGCTCGGTCGAGAACGATACGCCTTCGCTCAACGTCTCATACGTCAGCGTCGCCGCGTCGGTCGCCGGCACCAGGTCGAGCTCGCGGTCCGAATGCAGATAAAACTTGGTCCATTGCGTACGGGCGATGGGCCATTCGTTTTCGGCGCGCGGCACGAACTTGTCGCCTGGATGGCGGATGTTGAGCAGCACCTTGGGCTGCTTGTCCCAGCCGTTGTCGACGCCGTGCAGGAAATGGTCGAAGAACTTGCGCTGCAAGTCCTGGCCGTACTTGGCGTAGAACAGCGTGAAGTGCGTGTCGCCGTGCACCTCCAGCCACTTGTTCTTTGAGCCGGCGCGGAGGTACCCCTCGAAGTTGCCGCGTGGATGCAGGCCCATGCCGCCCCAGTTGGCGGCAGAGAGGGTCGGCGCCTCGATGTCCTCAAATTTCGGCAAACGCGGCTTGTAGTAGTCGTCGATCAGCCGGTGCCTCAGCGCGTCGCCGTCGCAGTCGGCGCGGTTCTTCCGAAGCTGTTCATCGGTCAGCGTGTCCGGGCCGGCGACCGGATCGCCGGTGACGGCGCTTTTGGCGCCGCGGTCGCCCACGCCATTCTGCACCGCTGTCACTTGGCGCGGATACCAGCTTGAGAAGAAGTCAGAGAGAATGCCGCCGTGGCGGCACAGTTCGCGGTAATAATCCGAATAGCCTTCCCAGATACATAGCGCGGCGAGGTGCTTGGGCCGGTGCGGTCCCGCGTGCCACTGGTTGGTCGAATAGTAGGAAATGCCGTGCAGGCCGACCTTGCCGTTCGACCATGGCTGCACGCCGGCCCAGTCGACCGACAGTGCGATATCCTTCGCCTCGCGCGGCGACCAGACTTCGAGGTGTCCAGGAGAGCGCCCGGCGCCGCGCGAATCGACGCGCACCAGAACGTAGTCGAGTGGCACCCATTTCTCCGGGTCGAACAGCTCCCAGTTCTGGTGCACGTTGCTGGAGCCTTCCAGCACGTCGGGCGCGGCCTTGACGATCCGCATCCACTGACTCTTGTAGCCCTCCTGCATCGATAGGCCCTTGGCGTACGGGCCGTAGCTCAGGATCACCGGATATTTGCCGTCCTTGATCGGGCGGAACACGTCGCAGCGCAGTACCACACCATCGTCCATCTCGATCGGGACATCCCAATCGATCTTCATGCCTTCGCGAATTTCGGATTTCATCATGAGGAACGCGGGTACTGTTGGCGGCGGGGAGTGAACGCTAACATCGAAGCTGCGAGGGACGGAAGGGCGCCGAAACATGTTCCAGAACGCCGCCATCATCGGGGTCGGCCAGTCGGCCTACATGCGGCGGCCGGAACCGGGCCAGACCGCGCTGACCTTCATGCGCGACGCGGTTGTGGCCGCATTGAAGGACGCGGGGGTGGATGCCAAAGACGTCCAGGGCATGGCGGTAGCATCGTTCTCGCTGGCGCCCGACGCCGCCGTGGATCTGGCCTGGAAGCTCGGCCTGTCGCTGCGCTGGCTGGTGCAGGACACCAACGGCGGCTCGTCGGCGGTGAGCATGCTCGGTCACGCTCTGCGCACGGTGGAGAGCGGCTATGCGTCGCCGATCTTGCTGATCGGCGGCGATGCGACGGGGCTCGCCGGTTACGCCAAGGTGGCGGCGAACTTCAATACGGTGACGCAGAAGCACCTTGCGCCGCTCGGCCACGGCGGCCCGAACGGCGTCTACGCGTTGGTGGCGGCGCGGCAGATGAAGAAATACGGGCTCGAGAAATCCGACTACGGCCACATCGCCGTCGCGCAACGCACCTGGGCCGCCGGCAATCCCAATGCTGTCTATCACACGCCGATGACGATGGAGGAGTATCTGGCGGCGCCGATGGTGGCCGATCCGTTGTCGCGCTACGACTGCGTGCCGGTAATCGCAGGCGCGCAGGCGATTGTGGTCGGGCAGCGCGATCAGGCGCCGAAGGCGCGGTCTGGAGTGCGGGTGCGCGCGATCCGGCACAGCTTCAACTATGACCACCAGCAGGGCGACGGATTGCAGACCGGTATCAGCACATTTGCCGGCGAATTGTGGAAGATGGCCGGCGTGAAGCCGTCCGACATCGACGTCGCAAGCATCTACGACGACTATCCGACAATGGTGCTGGCGCAGCTCAACGACCTCGGCATGATCCCGAACAGCGACATCGCGAAGTTCTGCCGCACCGTGATTGCGAACCGCACGCTGCCGATCAACACCTGGGGCGGCATGCTCTCGGCAGGGCAGCCCGGCGGTCATGCGGGCGGCATGAACGGCATTTCCGAGGCCGTGCTGCAGTTGCAGGGGCGCGCTGATGCGCGGCAGGTGAAGGATGCGGAGCTTGCGATCGTCACCGGCTACGGCATGACGATGTACCGCTACGGCGGCACGGCGGGCGCAGTTGTCCTGGAGCGCGGCGCATGAACGACGGCGTGACGATCTGGCGCTGCGCGAAGTGCGGCGGCGGATTTTTCCCAGAGCCGCTGCTCTGCCCGCGCTGCCACGGCCATCAATTCGCGGCAGATCGCGTTACTGAGGGCGTGGTCGAGGAGATTTCGATCATTCGCCATATGCTCGGTCAGGAGAACTGGCAGCCGCGCAGGATCGCCAGCGTGCGCACCAGTGACGGCCAGTTCATGACCGTAGGCTTGCGCGACGAGTCCGGGCCGGGCGCGAGGATCGAATTGTTCCAGGAAGGCGAGGCGCCGTTCGGGCGTGCGAAAGGGACCTAAGCGATGAGCGGTTACGACTATCGGCCTTTTCTGCCGCCGCCCGGCACCTCGAAAATCGCCGGACCCACGCCGCGCGCGCACACCGAAGCGCGCACCACGAACAACGCGCGCGCGCAGGGCATGTTCGCGAACTGGGAGCGGATGCTCAACGGACCGTTCCGCGGCATCACGACGGCAGGCGATGTCATCCCGGAGCTGTTCACGCCGCGGTCGGAGGGTGCGCCGACGCTGGCCATGATCGAGGCGGTGAATGCGCTGCTCGCCATCATGTCGGCCGAGCAGAAGAAGGCGTCGGTGTTTCCGGTGGACTCCAATCAGTGGCGGCGCTGGCAGAACACCGAGCTCTATCTCGAGGACTACGGCCTTCGGCTCGACGAGGTCGGGCAGCCGCTGCGCGACGCCGTCATGGCGGTGCTGCGCGCCGGCATGAGCACCAGGGGCTACGAGCTGTCCCGCGACGTGATGCGGCTCAATCGTTTTCTTGGCGATCTGGTCGGCGGCCCGGAAGTGATGGGGGAGTGGAGCTTCACGTTCTGCCTGTTCGGTGAGCCGTCCACGAGCGAGCCGTGGGGCTGGCAGTTCTTCGGCCATCACCTGGTGCTGAACTGCTTCGTGCTGGGCGAACAGATGGTGCTCACACCGGCGTTCTGGGGCGCGGAGCCTTCCTACGCCGATCACGGGCCGTTCAAGGGCATTCATCTGTTCCAGGATGAGGAGCGGGCCGGCCTGACGTTGATGCGCTCGTTCTCGGCCGAGCAGCAGCGCCGCGCCATTGTGGCGCATTCCATGATGGGCGGCGACCTGCCGGAAGGGCGGCGGCATTTCGCCGACAACCTGCATCTCGGCGGTGCATTCCAGGACAATCGCGTGGTGCCCTATGAGGGACTACGGGTATCGGAGCTTGACGCCGTGCAGCGGCGCAACCTTCTCGACCTGGTGCAGAACTACCTGTCGGCGCTGCCGGACGGCCCGCGCGACGCCCGCATGGCCGAGGTCGAGCGGCATTTGGCGGACACGCACTTCTGCTGGATCGGCGGCTTCAGCGAGGAGAGCCCGTTCTACTATCGGGTGCAAAGCCCGGTGACATTCATCGAATTCGACCACCATGCCGGCGTGTTCCTGACCAATCCGGAGCCGGCCAAATTCCACGTCCACACGATCGTGCGCACACCGAACGGCAACGACTACGGCTTCGATCTGCTGCGCCAGCACTACCAGACGTCGCCGCATCATCGGCACGATGCGGGGCATCACCATGGCGACGGCAACCACCATCACCACCACGGCGACGGCGATCACCACCATCATCACGACGACAAGTAGGATTGCCGGGACGTTCGACCTTTACTTTTTCTTTTCAGTCTTCAGTTCGTCCCTGAACGGATCGCCGTGCGGCTTCGGGCTGTCGCCGGATGGATGGGCATCCGGCTTGGGCGGCTCCGTGCCGCCTTTGGCCGGTTCTTTTTCTTCCAGGCGCTTGTCCTGCGGCTTGTCCATGACGTGTTCTCCATTGTTCGGAGAATAACGCCTGGCGAGAAACCTCGTTCCTACCCCGCCTTCTTCCACGCCGCCGCCTGATCGAGCACGCGCCGCGCGGCCTTCGCCATCGCCTCGTCGATCATCTTGCCGTCGATCGTGGTCGAGGCGCTGCCTTGCGCCATCGCCTGATCGAAGGCCTCCAGCACGCGCGAATAGTAGTCGAGCTCCTGGTCGCTCGGCGCGTAGAGCCGGTTGCACGGCTCGATCTGCGAGGGATGGATCAGCTTGCGGCCGCGGAAGCCGAGCCGGCGGGACAGCGCGGTGTCCTTTTCGAAGCCTTCCGGGTCGCGCACTTTGGCGTAGACGCCGTCGAGCGGCGAATCGAACCGCGCCGCCCGCGCGGCGAGCAGTGTGTGACAGCGCGCGTGCATTATCTCCGGCCCGTCGCTCGACCACACGCAGCCGAGGTCGGTGTTGAGGTCGCCGTCCTGCGCGCCGCCGAACGAGCTTGAGACGACACGCTTCGCCGCCAACGCCATGTCGTAGGCGTTGAGCACGCCGAGCGCGCTTTCGATCGACAGCACCAGCCTAGTCGCGTTCGCTGAGACACCGCGTGCGGCTTCGAGCTTGCCGATCATCGCGTCCCATTTGATGACTTCGTCGCGCGTCTCGACCTTTGGCAGGAAAATGCCGGCGAGGCCCTTTACGCCGATCACGGCATGGAGATCGGCCTCGGCGAAGCCGGTCTCCATGCTGTTGACGCGCACCCAGGCACGCTCCGGGACCTTCGGCGCATAGGCCTTGAAGCCCGCGCGGGCGACGTCCTTCTCGGCGGCCGGCACGGAGTCTTCCAGGTCGAACAGCAGCGCATCGGCGGGAAGCCCGAGCGCTTTCTCCAGGAATTTTTCGCGGTTCGCCGGGACGTACAGAAAGCTGCGGGGCAGGGGCATTGCGTTACTCGGCCGCTTCGATCTTCGGAGCGGTGCCGAGCCTGGTTACGCCCGCTGACACCAGCGACTGAATCTCTGGCACGCCATAACCCAGTTCCTTCAAAATCTCCTCGGAATGCTCGCCCAACATCGGGGCGGGACGTTCCACCTCCGGGCCGCCGTGGTCGAACAGGATCGGGTTGCGGGCGAGGCGCATCGTGCCAAGCCGCGGATGCGCGACCTCCTTCACCACGCCGCGCGCCTTGATCTGAGGATGGTCGAACACCTCCTGGAAATCGTTCACCCGCGCGCATGGCACGCCCGCGGTCATCAGCGCGGCTTCGAGGTCGGCGGCCTTCCATTTCTGGATTGCAGGAATGACCAGCGGCAGCAGCGCGTCCTCGTTGGCCTTGCGCTGGGCATAGGTCGCGAAGCGCGGATCGGCGCGATGCGCGTCGAGTTTCAGCGTTTGCAGCAGCTTGGTGAACAACCCGTCGTTCGGCGTCCCGATCGCGACGTAGCGTTTGTCGCTGGTCTCGAACAACTGATAGGGCGCAGTGAGCCGGTGCTTGTTGCCCATCGGCTGCGGCGCCTTGCCGGTCTCGAGATATTCGGCCGCCTCCCAGGCGGCCGCCGCGATCGACGCCTCGACCAGCGACACGTCGGCGATGCGGCCTTCGCCGTGGCGCGACGCGCCGACCAGCGCCGCGAGCGACGCGTAGGTCGCAAACAGCGCCCCGAACACGTCGGCCGACTGCACGCCGGGCCGCATCGGCATCTCGCCGGGTGCGCCGGTCACCGACAGCACGCCGGAGAACGCCTCGATGATCAGGTTGACGCCGGCGCGGCGGCGGTCCGGCCCGGTCTGGCCAAAGCCGGACACCGAGGTGTAGATCAGTTTCGGGTTGATCTTCTTCAGGTCGCCGGCGCCGAGCCCCATCTTGTCGAGCGCGCCGGGACGGTAGGCCTCCAGCAGCACGTCGGATTTCGCCGCCAGCTTGCGCACGATCTCCTGGGCCTCGGAGTGCTTCAGATCGAGCACCATGCTGCGCTTGTTGCGGTTGAGCGCGACGAAGCTGACGCTCTCGCCGTTCCGGTTCGGCGGCGTGGCGCGCGCCATGTCACCCTTCGGCGGTTCGACCTTGACGACGTCGGCGCCCATGTCGGCGAGCAGCGTCCCGGCGAGGGGCCCCGCGATGAAGTTGGCGAGTTCGATGACGCGGATCCCAGCGAGCGGTTTGGCCATGCGTTATTCCTAGTTCGTCGAAGGGGCGTTATGGAATCCTCAACCCCGCCTTGTCGATGATCTCCTTGTAGATCGGCACCTCGCGCTCGACGCGCTTGCGGAACGCCGCGGGTCCTTCCGCCACCACCGGAAGGCCGATCTTATCGTACTTCTCCTTGATGTCGGGCCGGGCGAGGATCGCAGTCAATTCCTTGGCCAATCGGTCCACGACCGGCTGCGGCGTGCCGGCGCGCACGTAGATGCCCTGGAACGTGTCGGACTCGACGTCCTTGACGCCGGCCTCTTCCAGCGTCGGCACGTTGGGAAGGCCCGGCCAGCGCTTCTTCGACGTCACCGCGACCGCGCGCAGCTTTCCGGCGTCGATCAAGGCCTGCAGCGAGCCGATGTTGGCGGTGTAGAGATCGACCTGACCGGCGAGCGCCGCGGTGGTGGCGGGGCCGGCGCCGGCGTAAGGGACGTGCTGCATCTTGATGCCGGTGCGGATCTTGATCAGCTCGCCGGTGAGTTGCGGCGTGGTGCCGACACCGGAACTGGTCCAGTTCATCTTGCCGTCGGCCGCCTTGGCCTTTTCGATGAACTCTTTCATCGACTGGATCGGCGATTGCGCCGGCACCACAAACACGTTGGGCGAAGCGCCGATCACCATCAACGGCACGAAGTCTTTCAACGGATCGTATGTCGCGTTCGCATACAGGCTCGGGTTGACCACGAAGGCGCTTGAGCACACCAGCAGCGTGTAGCCGTCCGCCGGCAAGCGCGCCACCGCGGTGGTCGCGATGTTGCCGCCGGCGCCGCCGCGGTTCTCGATGATCACCGGCTTGCCAAGCGCTTCGCCGAGCTGAGTGTTGATGACGCGGGCCGCAATGTCAGTGCCGCCGCCGGCCGGGAAGCACACCACCATGGTGATCTGTCTGTCGGGATACTGCGCCAGTGCGCTGAGCGGCGCGAACAAGGCGAATGCGGCAAGGACCAGCCTGCGAAGGATCATGGCGTTCTCCCGGACTCTTGCTTTGTCGTTGCGGCGAGTATGGCAGCGTTGCGCCGCGTCGTCATGGGGCTGCGCCTCTTTGCCGGCTTGCCCTGGCGTGCTTCAATCCGCGCCCAACGAGGAAATGCCCGTCACATGACCCAGAGTTTCGACACCATTATCGTCGGCGGCGGCGTCGCCGGTTGCGTTCTTGCCAACCGGCTGTCCGCGAAATCGAGCCGTTCCGTGCTGCTGCTGGAAGCCGGACAGGATACGCCGCCGGGCCGCGAGCCCGAGGACGTGCTCGATACCTATGCGACGTCTTACTACAATGACGATTACTTCTGGCCGGCCCTCAAGGTGCACTGGCGGCGCAAGGATAATTCGCCGCTCAACAACATGTCGCAGGGCCGCATCATGGGCGGCGGCTCGTCGGTGATGGGGATGGTGGCGTACCGCGGCACGCCCGATGACTACGTCGAATGGGAGCAGCTTGGCTGCAAGGGGTTCGGTTGGAGCGACGTGCTGCCGTTCTATCGCAAACTCGAGAACGATTTCGATTTCGACGGCGAGGCGCACGGCAAGGACGGGCCGATTCCGATCCGCCGCACCAAGCGGGAAGACTGGGCGCCGCTGTCGAAGGCGGTGCAGTATTTTGCCGAGGAGCGGCAGATGCCGTACCTCGCCGACATGAACGCGGATTTCCGCGATGGCTACGGCGTGGTTCCGCAAAGCAACTGGCCGGACAAGCGGGCCTCCGCCGCGATCTGCTATCTCACTGCGGACGTGCGGGCGCGAAAGAATCTCACGCTGATCAATGGCGCGCATGTGACGGCCTTCACCTTCGACGGCCGCCGCGGGACCGGCGTGAAAGTGCGTGTCGGTGGCGAGGAAAAGACGTTCACCGCGCGCGAGGTGATCTGCTCGCTGGGCGGCATCCACTCGCCGCATTTCCTGATGAAGATGGGGATCGGGCCGGCCGCGCATCTGCGCGAACATGGCATCGAGGTGCGCGCCGACATGCCCGGTGTTGGGCAGAACCTGTCCAACCACGCCATCGTGTTCCTCGGTATGCTGCAGAAGCCCGGCATGCGGCAGTCGGAGCGCATTCGCCCGCACGCGATGACGTGTTTCCGTTATTCCACCGGCCTTCCTGGCGCGCCGCGAACCGACATGTACATCAACGTGCAGTGCAAGACGTCGTGGAGCCCGCTCGGCCTGCAAGTCGCCAATCTCGGGCCGACGCTGCTCAAGCCGATGTCGCGCGGCACGATTTCCCTGAAATCCGCCGATGCGCCGGAGCCGCTTGTCGAATTCAACTTTCTCGGCCACGACCTCGATCTCAAGCGTTTCATGCAGGCGTTCCGCATGTCGGTCGAGGTGCTGGCGCACGAGAAGGTGCGCGCGATGATCTCGCATACGTTCCCGGTGAAATTCGACGATCGGCTGCGCGTGCTCAACCGGCTTAACACCAAGAACAAGGTCCAGAGCGCGGTGGTCGCCAAGCTGATCGACCTGGTGCCGCCGCTGGCCGGGCCGATCTTCTCGACGCTGGCCGACCGGCGGGTCGATCTGGAGGAACTGGTGAAGGACGACGACGCGCTCGCCGATCACATCCGGCGCAATGTCGCCGGCACGTTCCACCCGGTCGGCACCTGCCGGATGAGCGCGGACCCGAACGACCGCGACGCGGTGACGGACACGCAGGGCCGCGTGCGCGGCTTTGAAGGCCTGCGCGTCATCGACGCCTCGGTCATGCCGACAGTGCCGCGCGGCAACACCAATATTCCGACCACGATGGTGGCGGAGAAGATTTCGGCGGAGATGAACGCGGCGGCCTGATTGTCATTCCGGCCGAGCGCAGCGAGGGCCGGAATTCATACTCCCGGTGGTGGTTATGGATTCCGGGTTCGCTTCGCTCGCGCCCCGGAATGACTGCGGCAACTACTTCTTCAAATAGTTAGCCTTGTACCAGTCCACGATCTCGCCGCCGGTCGCGACCCATACGCTCTCCCGCGACTTGATGTGCGCCAGCGCCTGATCGAAGTATTTGGCGCGGTGCGCCACCCCGACCAGGAACGGGTGCAAGCAGATCGACATGCAACGGCCGCTCTTGGCGCCGTCCTCGTAGAGCACATCGAACTGATCGCGGATCATCTGCGCGAACTCTTCGCCGCTGCGGTGGTGGCCGAGCATCGCGGGAATGTCGTTGATCTCGGATGAGTAGGGCATCGATATCAGCGTGCCCTTCTTGACCCGCATCGGGTATGGCTGCTCGTCGTTCACCCAGTTGCAATCGTACTGGATGCCGTTCTCGGCCAGGATATCCGGCGTGTTCGGTGTCTCGCTCAGCGCCGGGCTGAGCCAGCCGCGCGGCGCTTTGCCAGTGCTTTTCTTGATGGTCGTCACCACTTCCTTGATCAGCTTGCGCTCCTGTGCCGGTGTTTGCTTGTTGATCAATTCGGAGTTGGTGCGGCCGTGGCCCATCCACTCCCAGCCGAGCTTGTTGCCTTCCTCGATGATGCGCGGGTAGTGCTTGCAGACGTCGGAGTTGAGCGCGACCGTGCCCTTGAAGTCGCGCCGCTCCATGATCTCCATCATGCGCCAGATGCCGACGCGGACGCCGAAATCGCGCCACGAATAGTTCAGCACGTCAGGATTGAGGTTGAGCCCGCCGTCCGTGTTGCGCGTCGAGGGGCGGTCAAACAGGAAGTGCTCGATGTTGGGGATGACCCAGACTGCGACGCGCGCGCCGTTTGGCCATTGCAGCGGAGGGCGGTCGACGATCGGCGAGTAGGGGAAGCGGCCGTGCTCTTGCGGGACCTTCGCCATGTTTTGTCTCCCCAAGATGAGTCGGCTCGGCTCCCTCCCCCTGAAAGGGGAGGGTTGGGGAGGGGGTCCAATGTCGCGTAAGATGACCCCCACCCGGATCGCTTCGCGATCCGACCTCCCCCTTTCAGGGGGAGGTAAGAAAGATTTAGCGTGCGGGCGCGTTGTGGCCGACCGTCCTCATGTATTGCAACGTCTCGTCGAGACCGACCACGTCGGCGTATTTGGCGTTGAGATCGAACAGACTCTGCTCGTGCGCCGGCACGGAGCGGTCGCCGACCGCCTCGCGCACCACCATCGGCCGGAAGCCGTTCTGCACCGCGTCGACCGCGGTCGCGCGCACGCAGCCCGAGGTGGTGCAGCCGGTGATGATCAGTGTATCGATGCGCTGGTTCATCAGCCGCGGCACCAGGTCGGTGCCGAAAAAGCAGGACGCGTATTTTTTCACCAGCAGGCTGTCGGTCGGCCGCATGTCGAGCCGCGGGTCGACCTCGACCGCCTCGGTGCCGGCCTTGAGCGTCAGCGAGCCCTTCATCTTGATGCCCCACAGTCCGGCGTCCCGCAGGTCGTGGTCGTTGTAGATCACGGTCGAGAAAATCACAGGAATGTTGCGCTGGTGCGCTACGTCGATCAGCGGCTGCTGCGCAGCGAGCTGGGATTCGAGCGGCGCGCCGAGCGGCATGTCCGGGTTGGTGAAGCCCTTGATCATGTCGATCACGATCAGGGCGGGGCGTTCGCCGAAGCCGATCTTCACGCCGAAGCCGCGGGCGCGGAAGAATTCCTCGTCCTCCTTGCCGCTGGTCATATCAGTGCCCCTGCGGCGCAGCGGAGCGGATGCGCTCGTTGTAGACCGGAAGTGTCAGCCCGCAGACCTCGAAGCGGCACAGGTAACCCATCAGGAACGAATTGACCCCCATGCGGTAGAGCGTGGCGACGTCGCCCGCCAGCAGCGCGTCGCGCTCCTGCGGGGTGAGGTTCTTGCCCTCCAGCGCCTTGGCCGGATCAGCCTTCATCGCGGCGCGGAACGCAGGATCGCGCAGTAACTCCCGGCAGAGATGATTGACGGCGAAGACCGACATGTCAGCTTCTCCGCCACGCGGCGTAGGCGTGGCCGTTCGCCATCTGCGGCTTGACGAACTCGGGCTTGCGCTCGCCGAGCGTGCCGAGCATCGCGATCCAGTTGAGCAACTCGCCGCCGACATTGCCGGCCTTGAGCATCTGAGTTTCGGTGGCTTCGCCGATCAGGGTCGGCACCTGCATCTCTTCAAGCAGCTTGCAGACGCGCGCGCACCATTCCGGGTCGGGCACGCCGTCGGTGCGTCCGGGCGCGATGCGCGGCCCCCACACATCAAGCGAGAAACTGCCGCTGCCCATGGTGACGACGCGCAGTTGCTTCGGCCAGGTCTCGATCGCGCGCTTCACGGCGCGGCCGAGCTCGAAGCAGCGTTGCGCCTTCGGCAGCGGTGGGATGTGGCCGTTGATGAAGAGGGGAATGACCGGCACCTGCATTTGCGGCGTCATGAAGTGCAGCGGCACCGTGACCGAATGATCGACGGTAAATTCCTGTACCAACGCAAGGTCGAAACCGGCGTCAACGGCGGTCTTGCGGATATGCGCCGCGAAGTCCGGCAGCGATTTGATGTCATAGACCGGCATCTCGCGCGGCTCGTCGTTCGGCCCTTTGAACGTGTCGGTCACGCCGACCGCGAACACCGGCAGGTTGTCGAGGAAGAATGTGTTGAGGTGATCGGTGTCGAACATCACGATCAGGTCGGGCTTGAGCGCGACCAGCTCGTCGGTCAGCGCTTTGAAGAATTGCGCGATCTCGCTGTCCGGCCCGTCGCGCTTCACGAAGAACGGAAACACCGGCGTGTGCGGCACCCCGAATGCGCCGACGATTTCTGCCACGATCAATCCTCCTGCGTGCAGCCCTGGTCTGGTGCCCATTTTTTGCATGTGCGGGCAGCGATTGCCAGAGTGCCCACCCGTTCGTAAGCTTCCCGCCAATCGCAATGGGGGAACGTCCCATGTCGCCAGAGGCGAAGCTTGCGGAGACGCGGCGCAAGACCAATCCGCTGTTCAACGACCGCAAGCTCAAGCTCGGCACGTTTGGAACCAATCTGGACCGCGGCTGTGCCATCTCGACCATTGACGGCGTGCTGGAGATCAACTGGCCGAACACCCTGGAGCTGGCGCGATGCTCCGAGGAGATGGAATTCGAGGCGCTGGTGCCAATCGGGCGCTGGCATGGGTTCGGCAGCCATACCAATTTCAACGGTCCTGGCTTCGAGACGTTCTCCTGGGCCGCGGCGATCGGCGCGTCGACCAAATACCCCGGCGTGTTCGCCACCTCGCACGTGCCGACCATCCATCCGATCATGGCGGCGAAGCAGGCCACCACCATCGACCACGTCACCAACGGGCGTTTCGCGCTGAACATCGTCACCGGCTGGAACCGGCCGGAAATCGAGATGTTCGGTTCGCCGCTGATGGAGCACAACGACCGCTACGACTGCGCGATCGAATGGCTCGACATCATGAAGCAGCTCTGGATGAAGGACGAGCCGATCGACTTCGAGGGCCGCTTTTACAAGATCAAGAAGGGCTACCTGGAGCCGAAGCCGATCCAGCGGCCGTTCCCGGCGGTGATGAACGCCGGCGGCTCGGAGCGCGGCCAGCACTTTGCGGCGAAATACTGCGACATGGTCTACGTTGTATTCGGCTCGCACGACTTCGACGACTGCAAGGCCAAGGTCGATGCCTATCGGGAGCTCGCCCGCAAGGAATACGGCCGTGAGATCCAGGTCTGGAGTTACGCCTACGTGGTGCAAGGCGAAACCGAGAAGGAAGCGAAGGCCTATTACGACGAATACGTGAATCAGAAGGGTGACTGGCAGGCGGCGCAGAACCTGGTCGACACCATGATCGCCAACGCCAAGACGTTGCCGCAAGGAGGTGATCGCCGAGATGAAGAAGCACTTCATCGCGGGGTGGGGCGGCTATCCGATCATCGGCACGCCGGAGCAGATCGTCGATGGCCTCAAGACCATGTCGAAGATGGGGCTCGACGGCACGCTGCTGAACTGGCCGCGCTACGTCAGCGACCAGCGCTGGTTCCAGAAGAATGTGTATCCGCTGGTGAAGCAGTCGGGATTGCGGTAGCGGGGCGAACATGCGCGACCGCCGTTCAGATGAATTGCGGCGCGCGGGCAACCCGCTCTACGGTGAGCGCAAGCTCAAGCTCGGTACGTTCGGCACCAACCTCGACCGTGGCTGCGCGATCTCGACAATCGACGGCGTGCTGGAGATCAACTGGCCGAACACGCTGACGCTCGCCAAGCTCGCCGACGAGATGGAGTTCGAGGCGCTGGTGCCGGTCGGGCGCTGGAAGGGCTTCGGCGGCGTCACCAACTTCAACGGGCCGGGCTTCGAGACATTCTCCTGGGCCGCCGGTGTCGGCGCGCTGACGCAGAACGCGACGGTGTTTGCCACCTCGCACGTGCTCACCGTACACCCGATCATGGCGGCCAAGCAGGCCACCACCATCGACCACATCACCGGTGGAAGATTTGCACTGAATGTCGTTACGGGCTGGCACCGGCCCGAGATGGAGATGTTCGGCGCCAGGATGCTCGATCACGACGACCGCTATCAGCTCGCAGTGGAGTGGTTAGAGATAATCCAGCGGCTGTGGACCGCTGAAGAGGAATTCGACTACGACGGCAAGCATTTCAAGGTCGCGAAGGGCTATCTCGAGCCCAAGCCGCTGCAGAAGCCGTTTCCTCCGGTCATGAACGCCGGCTCGTCGGAAACCGGGCGCGACTATGCGGCGAAATATTGCGACATCGCCTTCGTCAACACCAACCGGGGCGACTTTGAATCGAACAAGGCGCTGATCGAGAGCTACCGCAAGCACGCGCGCGAGGAATACGGCCGCGAGCTGCAGATATGGTCGACATCCTACATCGTGCAGGGTGAAACCGAGCAGGAGGCCAAGGACTACCGCGACGAATACATCCACCGGAAGGGCGACTGGGAGGCGGCGACCAATCTGATCGAGACGATGGGACTGAACAGCCAGGGCCGCTCGCCCGAGCTGCTGCGTTCGATGAAGACGCATTTCATCGGCGGGTGGGGCGGCTATCCTCTGGTCGGCACCAAGGAGCAGGTCGTCGACGGCATGGCGATGATGTCCAGGCTCGGCCTCGACGGCATCGTGGTGTCGTGGCCGCGTTACATCGAGGACATGCGGAACTTCCAGCGCGTCACCCTGCCATTGCTCAAGCAGGCCGGATTGCGCTGACGCGCAAAGTCATGTGCAATGAAGGCAACGAAAATTGGGAGGAGCGGCCATGAAGACTTACACGCTGCTTTCTGCTTTCACGGGCGTGACGATGCTGTCGCTCGCCGCTCCCGCCGCGGCGCAGACCGCGGACACCTATCCGAACCGCCCGATCCGCATCATCGTGCCGCAAGCCGCCGGTTCCGGCGTTGACCTGCAAGCGCGCACGCTGGCGCAGAAGATGGGCGAACTGTGGGGTCACCAGGGCGTGGTCGAGAACCGCCCCGGCGCCAACGCCATCATCGGCATGGAGGCCGTCGCCAAGTCGGCGCCGGATGGCTACACGCTGGTCTATGCGCCGGTGAGTTCGATCACCACCAACCAGTTCATCTACAAGAAGCTGCCTTACGATGCGCTCCGCGACTTCGCGCCGATCACCCAGACCGTCGCCAACCCGCTGGGCGCCATTTCCAATCCGGCGTCGGGGATCAAGTCGCTCAAGGATCTCGTCGAACGAGCCAAGGCCAATCCCGGCAGCCTGAACTACGGCTCAATGGGCATCGGCAACATGACCCATCTGCAGGGCGTGCTGCTTTCGCTTGCCGCCGACATCAAGATGACCCACGTGCCGTACCGCGGCCAGACTCCAATGGTGACCGACATCCTGGGCGGTCAGGTGCCGTTCGGGTTTACGACCACGGCGGGCGTGACCGATCTGGTCGAGACCGGAAAGCTCAACCTGATCGCCACGTTCGGCGAGCAGCGCGACGAGCAATTCCCCAAGGTCGCGACCCCCTACGAGCTCGGCTACAAGAGCGCGGTGGTGGTCGGCTGGGCCGGATTGCTGGCGCCGGCCGGCACGCCGAAAGCCATTGTCGAGAAGCTGCACAGCGGCATGGCGAAGGCGCTGACCATGCCGGACGTCAAAGAGGCGATCCTGAAGCAGGGCTCGCGGGCGGTCGCCAGCAAGAGTCCAGAGGACTTCGCGCGCTACATCAAGGCCGAGTCGGACAAGTTCCATCCCGTCATCAAGGCCGCCGGTCTCGAAGGCTCGCAGTGAGCGAATGGATTACGTCGGGAAGACGCATCGCTTCGGCCTGCTGACGCCGTCGTCCAACACGACGCAGGAGCCCGAGATGATGGCGGCGTTGCCGCCGAGCGTCTCGCTGCACACCGGGCGCGTCGCCTACCGGGACATCACGCCCGAGGAGCAGGATCGCTGCGTGCTTGAGCTTGAATCGGAGAGCCGCAAGCTCGGCGATGCGGAGGTGGACGTCATCGTGTTCGCCGCGACCGCCCCCACGCTCGCCAAGGGCAAGGGCTACGACCGCGAGCTGATCAAGCGCATGGAGGATGCGTCGGGCCGGCCTGCCACCACGGCGGCGACCGCGTTCGTCGATGCGTTGAACCTGCTCGGCGCGAAAAAAATCGCGATCGGCCAGCCGTGGAGCAGGACCATGGAGAAGCCAATGGTCGCTTTCATGGAGGCGAGCGGCTTCACAGTCGTGCACAGCGAGGTGGTCGGCATCGTATCCGGCGTCGAGCTTGGCCGCGTCGGCCCGGACAAGGCCTACGAGCTGTGCCGCAAGACCGACCGGCCGGACGCGGAGGCCATCATCATACCGGGCGGCAATTGGGGCTGCATGTCGGTGGTGCAGCGCCTGGAGGACGAACTCGGCAAGCCGGTGATCGTCAACAATGCAGTAAGCCTGTGGGCGGGCTTGCGCGTGATCAAGTCCGGCGTCAGCATTCCGGGCTACGGACGATTGTTGCGCGATCATCTTGCCCATTGAAATTGTCGAGACGACCAAAGGGGAGCAATGACGACATTGTCCCTCGGCCGGCGTGAGGGACTGCCGCAACTGCGGCAGGGTCCGGTGTGCCGTGTCATCTGCGCTGTGCTGGTTGCCCTTTCGATTTTTGCAGCGGCGCTTCAGCTTGGAATGTTCTTTACCACGCCGCGCGATGTCTCCGCGGTGTTCCTGTCCGCACTGGTGCTGTCAGGCGCTTTGTCGGCATTGCCGGTCATTGTGCTGTGGCAGTTCGAGCGCCGCGAGCGGGCAAGCGCGTGGGTTTTTCTCGCGGCGCTGCTGTGGGGCGGCTTGATTGCAACCGCGATCGCCATGCCGGTGAATTCGTACATCTTCCAGATGTTCGACGCCTGGGTGACGCGGCATCCGATAACGCGCGAGGTGCTCGGCCCCGACGCCGCGACCTTGCTGTCAGCGCCGCTCTCCGCGCCGATTTCGGAAGAGCTCGCCAAGGCGCTCGGCATCACCCTGATTTTTTTCATGCTCCGGGGTGAATTCGACAGCGTGCGCGATGGCCTTATCTACGGTGCGTTGGTCGGCGTCGGATTCAATTGGTACGAGACCGCCCTCTATGTTGCCCAGGAATATACCAAGTCGGGCGAGGCGCCATATGGCTTGCAGCTCGGCGGCCGCTTTGCACTGCTCGGCCTCGGCGGCCATGCGCTGTTCTCCGGCATATTCGGAGGCTTTCTCGGCTATGCGCTGGTCGAGCGGCGCTGGTTGCTTCGCGTCGTTGCGCCGATTGTCGGCCTGATGCTGGCGATCGGCGCCCACATGCTCAACAACGCGCTGCCGCTTCTCTTTACGCTGGCGGACGCCGCCGCTGGATTGCCGGCGTCGGAAATGGGCGAAACGATGCCGGACATCGGCTTCGTGCGGGCGATGATCGGTAGCAGTATCCGCGAGACGATCATTTTTCTGCCGTTCGTGATGATTGCGGCGCTGGTGCTGTGGCGCAGCGACGTGTGGGAGCGTCACGTGATCCGCGAGGAGCTTGGCGATGAGGTCGGAGGCGCCGTCAGCGCCGACGACTATAACGACATCCTGAACGACCGGGCGCTCTATACGCAGCGGCAGCTGCATGCGTCGCCCGACATCGTCAACGCGCAGAACGAACTGGCATTCCGGAAGCGCGAGCTCAAGGAGGCCGGGCTCGATCCGCGCTACGATCCCGCCGTCGAACATTGGCGTGAACGCCTCCGGCGCATGCGGACGATGCGGTAGTTGCGGCGGGTCAAGCGTCGTACCGGTAGCGGCTGATCGCGGCTTCATCCCACTCAATCCCCGCGCCGGGGCGGTTCGGGATTTCGATGCTGCCGTCCTTCACGGAGAAGGGCTCTTTCAGGATCGGGTAGTGCCAGTCCTGCCACTCCAGCCAGTGCGCGGTTTCGGTGACGCGCATCAGGTGCGCTGCCACTTCGGGATAAAGGTGCGTCGAGACCTGAATACCGGCTGCCGCCGCAATCGGCGCTGCGCGCAGCCATCCGCTGACGCCGCCGATCCGCATCAGGTCAGGCATGACGTAATTTCCGGCGCCCGCGCTGACCGCTTGATGCATGTCACGCGGGCCGCAGAAGTTCTCGCCGAGCTGAACCGGAGTTTTGAGTTCGCGGGTCAATTGCGCGTAGCCGGCGAGGTTGTCATAGACGATCGGCTCCTCGAACCAATACAGGCCCTGGTCATCGAGCGCGTGGCAGCGGTGCAGCGCGTCGCCCAGCGCCAGCCCTTGGTTGAAGTCGGTCATCAGGAGGATGTCGTCGCCCGCACCCTTACGAACTTCGCGGATCGCCGCGATGTCGTCATCGAGCCGGTCGCGCCCCAATCTCAGCTTCAGGCCCTTGAAGCCGCCTTCGGCCACAAGTTCGGCCGCCTCCTTGGTGAGCGCGTTGACCTCGATTAGCCAGAGCCCATTGCTGTTGTAGGCCGGCACCGGGCCGCGCGTGCCGCCGAGCATGACGGCAAGCGGCATTCCCGCCGCCTTCGCCAGCGCGTCCCACATCGCCATGTCGAGGCCCGACACGGCGATCATCGCTAGCCCCTCGTAGCCGAGCAGGTTGAGAGACTTCCGGTTGCTTTGGAAGTCGGTGAGCGGCGCCAGCGGTTGGCCCACGCGGGCCGCGGCGAGATCGTGGATCGCCGGCACCAGATAGCGCGCGGCGTTCCTGAGATAGGGCTCAAGATAGCTCCGCCCGACCACGCCCTCCTGCGTATGGAGGTCGATCAGGATCAGCGGCCATTCCTTGAACAGGCCGACCTTCGACACCACCGGCCGCCGCAGCGGCACCGATACGGCGCGAACATCGACCGATTTGAGCGTCAGCTTTTCGAACATGGCGCGAATCCATTGACCAATGTCAGATTTCATCTGACTGGCGCGCAGTTCGGATGTAAATTCACTCATGGGTATACTTAGGGGGGAGGCCGATGCCGCGGTCGCGCGACCATACGCGCCAGCGCATTCTCGATGCGGCCTATGGGCTATTCTGGCGGCAGGGCTTCCTGCGTGTCTCGATGGACGAGATCGCCGCGCGCGCCGGTATCACCAAGCGCGCCCTCTACCAGCATTTCCGCAGCAAGGACGATCTGATCGCCGCCGCGCTGGCGCACAGCAGCGAGCTGGCCATTCGCCGCCTCCAGCAGTTCAAACGTCCTGCCAGGGCGGGTGAGTTGATTGATACGTTTTTCGCCGAGCTTGCCGAATGGGCGGCAAAGCCGCGCTATTCCGGCGGCGGCTTCACGCGTGTTGCGGTCGAGCTTGCTGACCTGCGTGGTCATCCGGCGCGGGCGATTGCGCGCAGGCACAAGGCAGCCGTCGAGGCGTGGCTGTCGGACGGTTTGGCGGCCGGCAAGGTCACGTCGTCGCGCGAACGCGCGCGCGAGATCATGCTGCTGATGGAAGGCGCGATGCTGCTGATGCTGATCCACGGCGACCGCAGTTACGCCGGAGCGGCGGCGCGGGCCGCCAACGCGCTGATACGATCGGGCCGAACGCGAAAAGCATAGCGTCGCGACTACGGCGGCGTGTGAGGTCTCAGTCGCCCGGTGTGTCCGCCAGCGCCGCCGCAATGCGATCGCGGATCAGGTAGGTCCAGAGCCAGGCTGCGACCAGCAGCAGCGCGCCGATCACCACCGGCCAGCGCAACCCGAGTTGAACCGAGATGATGCCGGCGCCGAGCGCCCCAACCGCCGGACCGCCGCGGAAGATCAGTCCGTAAAGCCCCATCACGCGCCCGCGCATGTTGCGCGCGCTGGCGAGTTGAACCAGCGTCTGGCTGGCGATGCCGGCTGCCGACATGCAGAAGCCATAGGCCACCACCGCGGGCACTGCGAGCCACAATCGGTCGGTGGCTACGATGGCGGTGGCCGCCAGCGCCATGCCAATCGTGGTGGCGAGCGTAACGGTGAGAAGATTCGCCGAATTGGCGCGGTGGCCGAGCCAGAGCCCCGCCAGAATTGCGCCGGCGCCGACCGCCGATGCCAGGATCGAAAGCCCCGCCGCACCGGCGTTGAACACATCGTCGGCGAAGCCCGGCAGCAATTCGGTCAGCGGTCGTCCGCCGACGCCAATGGCAATCAGCAGGAGCAGCAACGAGCCGATCGCCGGATGGGTCGCGGTGTAGCGGATGCCATCGCGGATCTCGCCGAAGAAGCTACCCGGCGCCACTGCGCCTTCGTCCTCTCCCGGTTCGATGCGGATGCGATTGAGCGCGATCAGATAGGCCACGTAGGTCACGGCATTCGCCAGGAAGGCCGCGGCGACGCCGGACCAGACGATCGCGAAGCCCGCGAAGATGGGGCCGATGAAACGGGCCAAATTGAAGCTCACCGAGTTGATGGCGACCGCGGCGCCTACGTCGCCGCGCGGCACCAACGAGGGAACGAGCGCGAGCCGCGCCGGCTGATTGAACGCCACGATGATGCCGTGGATGGCCGTGAGCGTCACCACCATGGCGATGTTGATGTGGCCGCTTGCGGTTGCCGCCCACAGCACCAGCGCCTGCATCAGCAGGAGCGACTGGCTGACCTTGACCACGCGCAGCCGGTCCCAGCGGTCCGCCGCGGCGCCGGCGAACGGCGCGATCACCACCACCGGGAAGAAGTCGGCGAACGCCACCACACCCAGCCAGAAACCGGACTCGGTCAATTGCCAAGTCAGCCAGCCGACCGCGATCCGCTCCATCCACATGCCGATCAGCGACACGGTGTTGCCAGCCGTGAAGATGCCGAAGTTGACGTTCCGGACGAGGAGCGCGATCAGGGGAGTGCTGGTGATCGGCATCCGGTCGCGAGCGGTCCTATTTGAAATTCTGCCCCATGTGCTCGCGGAAGAATTTCGGCAATTCGCCGATGTCCTTGTCGCCCCAGCCGTTCGCCACCGCGGCCGAGAACGCCGCCAGCATGCCCGATGACAGCGGCAGGCCGGTGCCGTTGACCGCGCCGGTCGCCACCATCGACATGATGTCCTTGCGCATGGTCTTGAGGTCGAGCGTCGTGTCCGCGGGCTCGCCCTTGAGCGCGCCCTTCTTGTTGGCGAGCCAGCCATTGGCGGTCGGCGCTTCGCTCAGCACGTCGAGCATCTTCTCGACGCTCAAGCCCTCGCGCGTGCCGAGTGCCAGCGATTCCGCAGTGGCCTGGATGAAGGCGGCGAGGCCGAGGTTGACGGCGAGCTTCATGGCGTAGCCCGCGCCGTTTGGGCCCATGTGCTCAATCTTGTGCGCGAGCTTTTCGAGAACGGGGCGGGCGCGCTCCATGTCCTCGGCCTTGCCGCCGACCATGGCGAACAGCTTGCCGCTCTTCACATGCGGGATGGTGCCGAAAACGGGAGAATCGATCAGCCGCGCGCCGGCCGCCTCGACGATCGGCGCCAGCTCGCGCCCGGTCATCGGCTGCAGCGTGCTCATCTCGATGAACAGCTTGCCCTTCACGTCACCGGACAGAAAGCCGTCCTTGCCGCGATAGATCGCGCGCACGCCGTTGTCCTCGGTGATGCTGGAGATCACCGCATCGCCGAACGCGGCGACGGCGCGAGGGCTGTCGGTAAGGCGCACCTGGTGTTCGGCGGCAGACTTCATGGCGCGCGCGTCGCGATCCCACGCCAGGACCTCGTGGCCGTTCTCGGTGAGCCGCGCGTAGATCGCGCGGCCCATGCGGCCCAGTCCGATGAGGCCGACCTTCATCGGATTACGACCGGCCGACGGTCTTTTGCGCCGCCGTGAAGTGGCCGTAGCTCTGCGTCGGCGCCATCATCAGGAATCGATAGCCTTCCTTGACGATGCGTTCGACGTTGCCGGATTCAACGTGCGGATGGCCAACCACGACATTGTGCTTCTTGCAGGTATCGACCACGCGCTTCATCCACTTCAGCAGTTCCGGATGCTCATACTGCCGGGGAATGCCGAGTTCCTGACCGAGGTCGCCTTCGCCGATCAGGATCGCGCCGATGCCCGGCACCTTGGTGAGCATGGCATCGAGATTCTCGACGCCCCTGGTGTCTTCGATCTGCAGAATGACGAAAATCTCGCCCTGCGGGTTGAGCGGCCACACGTCTGCCTTCTGGTAGTACTCCTGCTGGCCGAGGCCCCAGTAGCGCGCGGCGGTCGTCGGGCCGTCGCCGCGGATGCCGGCCGGCTCGTAGTATTTGGCGCTCTTGAGCCGTGGATAGCGGCACGCGCCGACCGCGTTGGCGGCCTCTTCGACCGTGGAGATATGCGGGAACACGATGCCGTAGCAGCCGGAGTCCAGCGCCTGCTTGGCCTGCCACTGCGCCATCTCAACGCCATTCACCGGAATGCGCACCATCGGCGTCACCGGCGGAACGAGGCCGACCTTTGCGACTTGCGCGCGGTTGAGCATGTATTGCAGGCAGTCGCGCAGGCGTCCTGCAGTCCCACGGATTGTGCTCCATCTCGAACACGCAGCCATCGTACTTCGACTGGCTGATGCCGGTCGCTGAATCGACATGGGCGGGCGCAAAGCAGGTGAGTGCATGCTGCCCCGCTTCAAGGGCGCGGATGACGTTATTCAGACGCGGCAAATCGGCCATAACCTTGAGTCTCCCTGAAATTCGGCGGCATCCTAACAGATCGCGAACTGGGTTTGACAATGCCGCGCCGGGGCCTAGCATCCGGCCACCCAATCCCACTTCAGCGGCGGAAATCCATGATCATCGACTGCCACGGCCACTACACCACCGAGCCGAAGGACCTGCATCGTTTCCGCAAAGACCAGACCGCGGCTGCCAACGCCAAGGACAAGGCGGCGATGCCGCCGCGCTCGGGCCTGAAGATGAGCGACGACGAGATCAAGGAAAGCATCGAGCAGAACCAGCTCAAGCTGCAGCGCGAGCGCAACACCGACCTGACGATCTTCTCGCCGCGCGCCTCGGGCATGGGCCACCATGTCGGCGACGAGGCGGTCAGCAAGGAGTGGACCGAGATCTGCAACGACCTGATCCACCGCGTCGTCACGCTCTATCCGAAGAACTTCATCGGCGTTTGCCAGCTCCCGCAATCGCCCGGCGTGCCGCCGAAGAACGCCGCCGCCGAGCTGGAGCGCTGCGTCAAGATGGGCTTCGTCGGCTGCAACCTGAACCCCGATCCGTCCGGCGGCTACTTCAACGCGCCGCCGATGACCGACAAGTGGTGGTATCCGTTCTACGAGAAGATGGTCGAGCTCGACGTGCCGGCGATGATCCACGTCTCCGGCTGCTGCAATCCGGCGCAGCACACCACCGGCTCGTATTATCTCAACGCCGACACCATGGTGTTCATGCAGGTTTTGCTGTCGGACCTGTTCAAGGATTTCCCGAAGCTGAAGTTCATCATCCCGCACGGCGGCGGCGCGGTGCCGTTCCACTGGGGCCGCTTCCGCGGCATCGCCCTCAACAACGGCAAGCCGGAGCTTGCCGAGATCATGGGCAACAACATCTTCTTCGACACCTGTGTCTATCACCAGCCGGGCATCGACCTGCTCACCAAGGTGGTGCCGATTGACAACATCCTGTTCGCCTCGGAGATGGTCGGCGCGGTGAAGGGCAACGATCCGAAGACGGGCTTCGGCTTCGACGACACCAAGCGCTACGTCGACGCGACCTCGCTGTCGGCGGCCGACAAGACCAAGATTTTCGAGGGTAACGCGTTCAAGGTCTATCCGCGGCTGAAGGCTCAGATTGCCAAGCAGGCGGCATAACAGCCGCCGCGCGGTGTTTGTGGCTTGTAGGGTGGGTTGAGCCATAAGGGCGTTTACGCGCGTCTTTCACGCGCTATGGCGAAACCCACCGCGCCGCTACAAAGATGGGTTTCGCTGCGCTCAACCCATCCTACGAAGAAGTTCTAGGGAGGCTTCCATGCACCGTGTGATCGCTGCTGCCGCAATTGTCCTCGCCTTTGCCGCTCCATCCCACGCGCAGGTCACCGCCTACGAAGGCGCGCGGCTTATCGTCGGTGATGGTACCGTCGTCAACAGTGGCACGATCGTGGTCGACGGATCGCGCATCGTTGCGGCCGGCGCCAACGTCAGCGTTCCTGCAGGCGCGACGCGGGTGAATCTCGCCGGCAAGACCGTGATGCCGATGATCATCGACAGTCACGTCCATTTAAGTCCAACTCGCGAAAGGATCATCGTCGACCTGAAGCGGCGCGCCTATTACGGCGTCAGCGCCGCCATGAGCATGGGCGCGGATCTTTACGAGATGCTGCCGATCCGCGGCGAGAACATTCCGGGCGCGGCCAAGTTCCTCAGCGCGGGTCGCGGCATCACCATGCCGGAGCCGGGCCGCATGACGGCGCCGCACTGGATTCAAACCGAGGCCGAAGCGGTCAAGGCGGTGCAGGAGCTTGCGGACCGCAAGGTCGACATCGTCAAGATCTGGGTCGATGACTGGCGCGGCAAGTACAAGAAGCTGACTCCGGAAATCTACGGCGCCATCATCAAGGAAGCGCACGCCCGCGGGCTCCGCGTTTCCGCGCACATCTTCGAACTCGATGATGCAAAGGGCCTGATGCGCGCCGGCCTCGACTCCTTTGCGCACGGTGTGCGCGACAAGGACATCGACGACGAGGTCATCGTCATGATGAAGCAGCGCCCGAACATCGTGCTGATCCCGAACCTGCCGGACCGCGGCGTGAAGACGGACCTGAGCTGGCTGAAGGCCGGCATGCCGGCCGAGGAGGTGGAAAAGCTCGAGAAGGCCAACGTCGACAATCCGACCACCAATGCGTTCTTCAGCATCCAGGCGCGCAATCTCGCGAAGATGAATGCGGCCGGCGTGCGCATCGTGATGGGCACCGACGGCAACCGGCCGTGGGGTCCTCACGTCGAAATGGAGGACATGGTGGCTGCCGGCATGACGCCGGCGCAGGTGATCGTGGCGGCGACCCGCAACGGCGCCGAGTTCCTCAAGCTCAATGACCAGGGCACCGTGGCGGCCGGCAAGAGCGCCGACTTCATCGTGCTCGACGCCAACCCGCTCGACGACATCACCAACACGCGGAAAATCTCCTCGGTGGTGCTGCGCGGTGCGGCGGTGGACCGCTCCAAGCCGGTGCAGTGACGTAATTCGCCCGGCATCGGCAGCCCTTACCTCCCCCTGAAAGGGGGAGGTCGGCGAAGGAAGTGAGCCGGGTGGGGGTTTCAGAGTGCCTGCGCCAATGACCCCCACCCCGACCCTCCCCCTTTCAGGGGAGGGAGCGCACCGCCCGCGATGCGACATCTGCGCTGACACGCAAGAGTCAATTCAATACAGTTCGTTGGAATCGAAATTCAGGAAGCCAGCGATGAAATTCGGTCTCTTCGGCAGCGCCCAGGCCAAACGCGGCGGCCCTGACATGGACAGCGGTCAGGGCTTCCGCGATTACATCGAATACAACGTCGAGGCCGAGGCGCTGGGCTACACCAGCACATTCGCGGTCGAGCACCATTTCACCGGCTTCGGGCAGGTGTCGGCGACGCTGAGCCTGCTGACCTGGTTGGCGGCGCGCACCAAAACGCTGCGGATGGGGACCGCGGTCATGGTCTTGCCCTGGCACAATCCCGTGCTGCTGGCCGAGCAGGCCGCAACGCTCGATCTGCTATCCGGCGGCCGGCTCGATTTCGGTATCGGCAAGGGTTATCGCCACAATGAGTTCGCCGGCTTCTGCATTCCGATGGAGGAGGCGGACGAACGTTTCGAAGAGGGGCTTGCGGTCGTTCTCAAGGCCTGGACCTCCGAGGAGCGATTCTCGCACCATGGCAAGTACTGGCACTTCGAGAATATCGTGGTCGAACCACCGACGCATCAGAAACCGCATCCGCCGATCTGGATGGGGGCAGGCAGCGCTGCGTCGATCGCCAAGGTCGCGGAGCGCGGCTTCAAGCTGTTGCTCGATCAGTACGCACCAACGGACACGGTGATCGACCGTTTCAACTTCTTCAAGTCCGAGGTGGAAAAGCGCGGACGCAAGTTCGACCCCAACGACGTTGCGCTCTCGCGCGGCGTATATGTGTCGAAGAACGATGCCGACAAGGTGCAGGCGATCGAAACGCGCGTGGCGAACCAGAAGCGTACGGCGGGTCTTGCGCAGACGCCGGACAAGTCCAACAAGGCGACGCTGTTGAGCTACGCCGACACCGCCGAGGCGAGCGCCGACGCGGCGTTGTATGGCTCGCCGGACGAGATCGCGCGCAAGCTCGAAGTCCTGCGCAAGGCTGGCTTCGAGCAAATCCTGATCAGCGGCCCCGCCGGTTCGCGCGAGAACCTGCGGGCGTTCGCGCGCGACGTCATGCCGGCATTCTCGGGTTCCGCCAGCGAACGGGCGCCAAGCCGTGCCCGGCCGGCGCTCGTTACACCCTAGTGCACAAGCCTCTTTCGCCTGCGCTTGGTATCCCGCCGCTGATCAAGCGCAACACGCTGCTGTTTGCGCTGTCGCAGTCGTTCATCGGCGCGGGCACGCAACTCGCCTACGGCATCGGGCCTCTGATGGTGATCGCGGTGACCGGCTCGGCAAGTCTCGCGGGCTTGACCGTCGGGCTGTTCGGCGTCAGCCGATTCCTGGTGTCCTACCCGACCGGAAAGATCACCGACAAATTCGGCCGCAAGCCCGGCATTCTGTTCGGGCAGGGGCTCACGATGGTCGGCAGCATCGGCACCGGGCCTCGTCGCCGGCATGGTGCTGTTCGCCATGGGCGTGAGCGCGGCGAGCCAGCTTCGTGTCGCCGCGACCGACATGTATCCGCCCCGCATGCGCGGCCTCGCGCTCGGTTTCGTTGCCACCGGCTCGCTGGTCGGCATCGCGCTGAGCCCGCTGGTGATGGGGCTCGCCGAGATCATCTCGCAGCGCACCGGCCACGCCGCCATCGGCCTGCCGTGGCTGATGCTGCCGGTTCTGATCGCAGGTGGCATGCTGCTGGTGAAATTCGTGCGTCCCGATCCCAAGCAGATTGGGCTCAATCTCCAGCGCTATTACCCGACTACGTGCGCCGCCGAAACCGGCCGGTGGGCAGGGCGCCGAGTTCAGCGCACGGCAGCTTCTGAAGTTTGCGCCGACGCGGCTGGCCATCGTCTCCAACGCGGCCGGGCAGGGCAACATGGCGATCGTCATGGTGCTCACCTCATTGGTGCTTGCCCATCACGGCCATTCGCTCACCGCGATCGCGTTCTCCCACATGTTCCACGCCGCCGGCATGTTCGCCTTCACCATCCCGCTCGGCTGGGCGGCGGACCGCGCCGGCCGCGAATGGGTGATGTATCCGGGCGTCGCGATCACGCTGATCGGCGCGTTGTTCGTTGCTTTGGGCGAAGGTTTCGTTGCGGTCACCCTCGGCACATTCCTGGTCGGGCTCGGCTGGTCGGCCGCCAATGTTGCCTCGACCGCGCTGATCGCCGATCACGCCGACACCGCGCACCGCGGCCGCGCCATCGGGGTGAGCGAAACCGGCGCCGGCGCGATGACACTGCTCGCGGCGCTGGTGACCGGGCCGCTGATCGAGTGCGCCAGCCTGCCGGCGGCGGGCCTCGCGGCGGCGCTGGTCGCGGTTGTTCCGCTCGCCATGCTGGCGCTGGACAGGTTTGCGCCCTGGCGCAGTTAGACTGGTTGGCTATGCTTCTCCCAAAACACGGGGAGGGAACGGATGGCCGGGAACGCGTTCGTCGTAGTTGCTGTTGCGCTCAGCCTTGCGGCGTTCGCCGCTGAACGCGCCGCCGCGCAGAATTATCCCGACAAGCCGATCAAGATCATCGTTCCCGCCGCGTCTGGCGGGCCGACCGACATTCCGGCGCGGCTCGCTTCGCAGATCCTGCAGCCCAAGTGGGGTCAGCCGGTGATCATCGAGAACCGCCCCGGCGCCGGCGGCGGGATCGGCGCGCGCGCCGTGATCGCGTCGCCTGCCGACGGCTATACGCTGCTCGCCGGCAACACCAGCGCGCTTGCCGTCTATCCCGCGGTTGCGCCGGCCGCCGGCTACGACCCGATCAAGAATTTCGCTCCGGTCGCCAAGGTGTCGGAGAGCTACCAGATCCTGGTGGTGAGCGCGTCGTCGCCATGGAAGACGATCAAGGACCTGGTCGATGACTCCAAAGCCAATCCCGGCAAGTTCAACGTTGCGCACACCGGCGCGGGCGGCCTGCCGCACCTGACCGGCGAATTGTTTATCGTGCGCTCCGGCGCGAACATGACGGGCGTGCCTTACCGCAGCGGCGGCGAGGCGGTCACCGCGGTGCTGAGCGGTGCCGTGCACGCCACGTTCGAGAGCATTACGATCCTGTTGCCGCTGATCCGGGAGGGCAAAGTCCGCGCGCTCGCGATCACCTCGAGTCAGCGCACGCCGCTCGCCCCGGAACTGCCGACCATGGCGGAAGCCGGCGTGGCGAACTACGAGGTGACGACATTCAATGGCATCGTGGCGCCGGCCGGAACCCCGGCGAACATCGTCGCCATGCTCAATACGGCGATGAACGAGGGCCTGAGCACACCGGAGATGAAGGCGACGATTGCCAGGCTCGGCGCGGTTTCTCCGCTCGGCTCGCCGGCCGACTTCGCGGGCTTCATCGCCACCCAGCACAACAAGTGGAAGGATGTCGCCAGGTCGGCAAACATCAAGGTGGAGTGAAGTTGCGCGGCACCGGCACCAAGCTCCGTGGCCTAGAAGGCTATTGCATCACGATGACCGGCGTGCCGATGTTGACGCGCTGATACAGGTCCATGATGTCCTGGTTGTGCATGCGGATGCAGCCGTAGGACGCGCTGCGGCCGATCGAACCCGGAGCGTTGGTGCCGTGGATTGCATATTCGCCGCCGCCGCTCAGCGTCATGGCCGCGGCGCCCATCGGATTTTCCGGTGTGCCGCCCGGAATGACGCTCGGTATGTTCGGCTTGTCGCGCCGGACTTCGGCAGGCGGCGACCATGCCGGCCTGATGAATTTTCCTTCGATCGTGGCGGCCCCGGTCCAGGTCTTGCCGGGCTTGCCGACCGCCACGGGATAAACGCGGCTCTGGCCGTTGCCGAGCACGTAGTAAAGTTTGCGCTCCGACGTTTTGATCACGATGGTTCCCGGCTCATATCCAGCGAGCGCCCGCGCGGGCGTGGACAGCGCCGCGGCGAAGCCGCCCTGTATGGCGGCAATGACGACGAGTGGCAGGATAGCTTTACGCATCGAATTGATCCCAGCTCTCTGTGCATATGAACGCACACCGTTCCTTTGGGTTCCCGAAGCGCCTTTGGCCCCTTCAAGCTTTGTCGGACGTCGGCGGTGATGGGTTCAAGCGCCGACACCGCCGGCACAACTGGCGGAGCGGAACGCGTTGACATCCTGTCGCGACAGCGATGTCGAAACGGCTGATGGCGCCAGCCGTGCCGGCCGGTGCTTATCTTGCGCGCGAACCCATGCTATTGAGTCCTTGTTCACCATGATGAAAGCAGCCATGAGCGTTCAAGCACTCGGATATGTCGGGGTTCGCGCCAAGAGCCTGGAGGACTGGGCCGCCTACGGGCAGAACTTCCTCGGCCTGCAGCGGGTCGACAAAAGCCGAAACGCCATGGCGTTTCGCATGGACGACCGCAAGCAGCGCCTGGTGGTGGACGCGGACGGCGGGCAGGGCATTGGCTTCTTCGGCTGGGAGGTGGCGGACGCCGCCGCGCTCGACGCGCTGGCCGCCCGGCTGGAGAAGATGGGCACCAAGGTGGCGCGCGGCTCCCGCGCGCTCGCCGACGAGCGCAACGTCAGGGACCTGATCGTCACCGCCGATCCGGCCGGCAATCGGCTCGAGTTCTTCCACGGCGCCGCGGTCGCGACCGACCCGTTCAGGCCCGGCCGCAACATCTCCGGCTTCCGTACCGGCACGCTCGGCATGGGCCACGTGGTGATGCACTTCGAGCGCATCGCCGACGTGATGAAGTTTTATCAGGAGGTGCTGGAGTTCAAGCTCAGCGACTACTGGCTGCGCCCGTTTCCCGGCTACTTCTTCCACGTCAACCCGCGCCACCATTCGATCGCGATCGTCGAGTCCGGCAAGAACATGGTCCATCACATGATGATGGAGCTGTTCAGCCTTGACGACGTCGGGCAGGGCTACGATCTGGCGTTGAAAGACGAAGAGCGCATCGCTGTCTCGCTCGGCCGCCATTCCGGCGACTATGTAACCTCGTTCTACACCTGGAACCCGTCTGGCTTCATGGTCGAGTACGGCTGGGGCGGCCAGGTGATCGACGACAGCACCTGGAAGCCGTTCGAGCGCAAGCACGGCCCGAGCCTGTGGGGCCACGACCGCAAGTGGATGTCGCCGGAGAAGCGCGCCGAATCGCGTGAGTTGTGCATCGAGTCCGCCGAGGCCGGCCTGCGCCAGCCGGTGCAGGTGCTCGAAGGCAACTACAACGTCATGCAGGGGGTCTGTCCCTGGTGGGATCAGATGAAATCGCAGAAGGCGGGTTGAGCCGTTTCTAAGCCGATCAATTGATAACGCGCCATTGTCGCGAGTCCCCTCTCCCGCTTGCGAGAGAGGGTGGCGAGCGCGGAAGCGATAGCGCGCGCGAGCCGGGAGAGGGCCCAAGTCCAATTTATGTTTCTGCCCTCTCCCGCCCTCGCTTGGCTTCGCCTACGCTCGGGCACCCTCTCCCGCAAGCGGGAGAGGGGAAGGCGGCGCCATCGTGTGCTTTGGACAGGAGCAGCAAGCATGAAAGCCGGCATTGCATCGCCGAACGGCGTCGTCATCGCGGACGTTCCGCAACCCAAGCCGAAGCCGACCGACATCCTGGTGAAGATCAAGGCGATCGCGCTCAATCGCGCCGATCTCGGCTCGGCGAAGGGCGACACCAGTCACGGCGCCGCGGCCGGCAAGCCGGTCGGCAGCGAATTCTCCGGCGAGGTGGTTGAAGCCGGCGCCGAGGCCAAGGGCTTCAAGGCCGGCGACCGCGTGATGTGCCACTCGCCCGGCAGCCACGCCGAATATGCGGTCAGCGACTGCGGCCGCTCTATGAAAATTCCGGACGGCATGAGCTATGAGACGGCGGCGACCCTGCCGATCGGCCTCAACACGTTGCACAACGCGCTGGTCACCGCCGGCCGCATGAAGAAGGGCGAGGCGGTGATGGTGCAGGGCGCTTCATCCGGCGTCGGCATCATCGGCTTGCAGATGGCGAAGCTGCTGGGCGCCGGCTTCGTGGTCGGCACCTCGACCAACGACAAGCGCCGCGCCCAGCTCAAGGAGTTCGGCGCCGACCTCGCGGTCAACACCAAGGATGCCGACTGGCCGGACCAGGTGGTGAAGGCAACCGGAGGCAAGGGCGTCAACCTCACGGTCGACATGCTGTCCGGCCCGGTGGTGAGCCAGACCATGCAGGCGACCGCGCTGCTCGGCCGTATCGTCAACATCGGCCGGCTCGCCGGCATGAAGGCCGAGTTCGATTTCGACATGCATGCGAGGAAGCGCATCGACTACATCGGCGTCACCTTCCGCACTCGCACGGTCGAGGAGGTGCGCGACATCCTCATCAAGATGCGCGCCGACCTGTGGGACGCGGTCGCCGCCGGCAAGTTCAAGGTGCCGGTCGACAAGACCTATCCGCTCGCGGACGCGAAGGCCGGCCACGAGCACATGCGCGCCAACGCGCATTTCGGGAAGATTTTGCTGATCCCGTAACCCCTCAGTCCCTCGATACAGCTTTGACGCGCTAACGAGACTGCGCGGAACCCTTCAGGTGTGATCGAGTTGTTTTCGCTGGCCCTCGTTGGGTCGGGCTCCGCGGGAGGGGATCATTCACTGCATAGCTTTTGACATACCGCTTATCCTGGCAGCACGGGTTCATCGCGTTTTGGCTGGGAAACGCCGCGCGTTTGCGTATTGTGAGGTCGGTGACCAGGCCGCCTGGGCTTCTGAAGAAAGCGCATCCCAATGAGTGCTCTTGAGCTGACGCGAGATTTTGAAACCCGGCCGCCCCACGTGCTGGGGCCGCTCATTGCCGACAGCATCGGCCTGCTAGCGGCGCTGCCGGCCGCAATCTACACGACCGACGCGGAAGGCCGGATCACTTACTTCAACGAAGCCGCCGCCGAGATGTGGGGCTGCCGTCCCGAGCTCGGAAAGAAGGAATTCTGCGGCTCCTGGAAGCTCTATTGGTCCGACGGGACGCCCCTGCCGCACGACGAATGCCCGATGGCGCTGACGCTAAAGCACAAGCGGCCGATCCGCGGCATGCAGGCGATCGCCGAACGTCCCGATGGCACCCGCGTTCCTTTCGCTCCCTATCCGACTCCGCTGTTCGACGAAGCCGGCGCGCTGATAGGCGCGGTGAACATGCTGGTGGACATTTCAGACCATCGCCGCGCTGAGCATGTCGAGCAGAAGCTTGCCGCCATTGTCACGTATTCCGACGATGCGATCATCAGCAAGGATCTCAATGGCGTGATCGTGAGCTGGAATCGCGGCGCTGAACGGTTGTTCGGCTACTCGCCCGAGGAAATCATTGGCAAGCCGGTTACGGTCTTGATCCCGGAAGATCACCAGGACGAAGAGCCTCGAATCCTCGATCGCATTCGCCATGGCGAGCATATCGATCACTACGAAACCATCCGCCGGCGCAAGGATGGCAGTCTGGTCGATATTTCACTGACGGTGTCGCCGGTCCGGGATGGCGAGGGCCGGATTGTCGGCGCTTCGAAGATTGCCCGCGACATCACCGAGCGCAGGCGGGCGCAGGAGCAGCAGACGCTCCTGCTCAGGGAAATGAGCCATCGCGTCAAGAACCTGTTCGCCGTCACCGGGAGCCTCGTCACATTGAGCGCGCGCTCCGCGCGCACGCCGGCGGACATGGCGGCAGCGGTTCGGGATCGGCTCGCCGCGCTGACCCGCGCCCACGAGTTGACCAGGCCGGGTTTGACCGGTGACAAGGTGGATACCAGCCATGCCACGACGCTGCACGCGCTCGTCCATACGATTTTCGCGCCTTATCGAACTCGAGAGTCCAATGGACGCAAAGGCGTCGTGCTGAACGGCATCGATGTGCCGATCGGCGGCAATGCCGTCACCAATCTGGCTTTGTTGTTGCACGAGCTTGCGACCAACGCAGCGAAATACGGGGCGCTGGCGACCGAGGCTGGAACCGTTCAGATCGATTGCTCGATGGACAACGGCGCACTCCTGCTGATCTGGACCGAGCGCGGCGGCCCGGCGATCGACGGTCAGCCGGACAACGAGGGCTTCGGCGGCGTGCTGTCGCGCCGCATCGTCTCGAGCCACTTTGGCGGCGAGATGTCCAAGGAGTGGACCCGCGAAGGTTTGGTGGTTCGCCTGTCGGTGCCCGCCGACCGGCTCGACACCTAGCGAAATTTCTCCTTTCCACGTGCTCTCCGAATGTGGCTAAGCTCGCGCGTTCAAGCGCCGAGCTTTCCAATGGCGCTGTCTTCGCCTCAGGGAGGCGTTGGCGCTGCCAGTGAAGGGGCCATGCAATGCTGAAAGGAAAGACCGCGCTGGTCACCGGCTCGACCGGGGGCATCGGTGAGGCGTTCGCGCATGCGTTTGCGGCAAGCGGCTGCAACGTGATGATGAACGGATTGGGTGAGCCCGATGCGATTGAAAAGCTGCGTGCATCCATTGCGAAGGAGCACGGCGTCGAGGTTGCCTACCACGGCGCCGACGTCGGCGTTCCCGACGAGATCGCGGCGATGGTGCGCGAGGCCGAGCGGCGCTTCGGCCACGTCGATATCCTGGTGAACAATGCGGTGGTGCGGCATTACGATTTGATCGAGGACTTTCCCGCCGACAAATGGGATCGTGCGATTGCCGTCGATCTTTCGGCGGCGTTCCACACCATCCGGCTCACGATGCGCGGCATGAAGGCGCGCAAGTGGGGCCGCATCATCAATATGTCGTCGATCCACGGGCGCATGGCGGTGCCCAACCGGGTCGACTACGTCACCGCCAAGCATGCGCTGATCGGCATGACGCGCGGTGTCGCGCTCGAATGCGCGCAGACCGGCGTCACCATCAACGCGCTGATGCCGGGCTGGGTGCTGACGCCGCACGCCGAGCGTCAGGTAGCGCAGCGGATGGATGAGGCGAAGATCGGCCGCGAACAGGCGGTTGGCGAGCTCGTCAAGGCGCGTCAGCCCAGTCAGAAACCCATCATGCCGGAAGACATCGCGGCATTCGGGCTTTTCCTGTGCAGCGGTGCCGGCGCGCACATCAACGGCGCGGCCTTACCCATTGATGGCGCGTGGCAGGCGGGGTTTGTGCTGACAGCGGGAAACAAGTGAAGTGCTAGCCGCTTTCGCAACGTTAAACTCGTAGTCCGTAGCCCGGATGAGCGAAGCGAAATCCGGGTGTGACGCTTCCCGTGTGTCGCTTCGCTCACGCGGGCTACGAGTAATCCCACGGGGGCGTCAGCGATCCGGGAGCTGTGGCACGCTCCACTTCAATCCGCGGAACCGTGCATAGTCGCGGTCGACCGTGACCCACTCGCAACCCCATTCGATGGCGAGCGCGGCAAACCACGCGTCGGTGACGCGCGGGCCGCGCGTATTCGTCTCGATGCAAAGGCGTTTGAAGATATCCCAGTGCCGCTCACCTGGTTCGACGATGTGACAGTGGGGTTGATCGAGGAGGTCCTGACAAAATCCAAATGCGTCGTCGAACGAACTTGGGCTCCGATAACTGCGTGTGTTGGTGGTTACTCTGACCACCGCGCCGAGTGTTAGTTTGGAGAGGCCGAACCGTTCGTCGCTCAAGACCACGGAATCGAGCCATGGCCGGCAGACGGCATATTGAGGACTGTCTTGCCGGAACGCGTAGATCAGCACGTTCACATCCGGCAGAATCATTTGAAGTTCTTCATTCGCTCGATGTACTCAAGGTCTTCCATTTCCTGGTAATCGGAAAACTTGGTCAGGTCGACGCCGGGCAGCAGTCCACCAGTGGCTGAGCTGACACGGGGCAACACGCGCTTCGGTTTTCTCGGCTTTTGATCTTCCGCCGTTACCCGTCGCAACCCGTCCTCGATCAAGGACGTCAGCGTGCGTCCTTCCGCGGCCGCTTTGCGCTTGGCGCGGCGGAGCAGTTCGTCGGGCAGGCGGACGGTGGTTCGCTCGGTCATATGTCTAGACATATTTTAGGATATGTCAGTATGTCAAATAGAATCGGGATGCCTCATAAACCGCAGCGGAAAGCGAAATCGGGCGGCCGGTCTTGACTTAATTCCTATAGGAATATATATCCATTCCGTCCCGTTCAATCGAGGGGCGTCGTCGATCGCGATGCTTGGTGACGGAACGGGGCCGGCATCCCTCATATCGGATGCCGAATGGAGCGCCGGGAGGCGCAGCGGCCTGCGTCACTGGCCGCGCGCACCCCGAAAGCGGCAACCCCCGGCAACGGGAAGTTCGCCGTGGGTGCGCTTGGCGGACCGCAAGGTCCGCCCGGCAGGCCTCGTCAGCCTGCTGTACGGGGAGCCGCTGCTCCCTGGCGCCTCCCGGCGCTCCATTCCCTCATCGGGGAAACGGAAAAAGGGAAAGACGGGCGCCGAACGTCTCTAAACAACCGGCAGGCGGAGCGTTGTCTTTTGCGCATCGCGCGGACTACGCTCGACGCGCGATGCGGACTGGCTGTTGGAAAATTGAATCAGGGGCGAAAACTGACGAGTCTCACTCCGCGATCTGCTCGCGGCGCTGCCGCACCGCGGGCGCGATCATCACAACCAGGATCAGCACCGTTGCGATGATGAAGGCGAGGCTGAGCGGCCGCGTGACGAACACCGAAGGATCGCCCTTCGACATCAGCATGGCGCGGCGCAGGTTCTCTTCCATCATCGGACCGAGCACGAAGCCGAGCAGCAGCGGCGCCGGCGAGAAGCCGAGCTTGATCCAGAGGAGGCCGGCGATGCCGAACGCGGCGGTGAGGTAGATCTCGAACGACGAGTTGTTCACGCTGTAAATGCCGATCGCGGAGAACGCCATGATCGCGGGGAACAGCAGCCGATAGGGCACCTTGAGCAGCTTCACCCACAGGCCGATCAGCGGCAGGTTGAGGATGACCAGCATCGCGTTGCCGATCCACATCGAGGCGATCAGGCCCCAGAACAGTTCGGGCCGTTGCGTCATCACCTGCGGGCCGGGCTGGATGCCCTGGATGGTCAGCGCGCCGAGCATCAGCGCCATCACGCCCGACGCCGGCAGGCCGAGCGTGAGCATCGGAATGAACTTGGTCTGCGCGTCGGCGTTGTTGGCGGCTTCGGGTCCGGCGACGCCTTCGATTGCGCCCTTGCCGAAGCGTGAGGGGTCCGCGGCGAGCTTCTTCTCCAGCATGTAGGACGAGAACGATGCGATCGCGGGGCCGGTGCCGGGCAGCACGCCGAAGAACGAGCCGAGGATGGTGCCGCGGACGATCGGCCCGGCCGACGCCTTGAGGTCTTCCTTGGTGGGCATCAGGTTGCTCACCTTCGAGGTGAACACCTCGCGGCGTTCCGGATTGCCGAGGTTGGTGACGATCTCGCCGACCGCGAACACGCCGACCGCGATCACGATGAAGCCGATGCCGTCCGACAGTTCGAAAATGTCGAACGTGTAGCGGTGCAGGCCGGTGTTGACGTCGCTGCCGACGATGCCGAGCAGCAGGCCCATCACGACCATGGCGAGCGACTTCATGATGTCGCCCTGCGCCAGCACCGCGGCGGCGACCAGGCCCATCAGCATCAGCGAGAAATACTCCGGCGCGCCGAACTTCAGCGCGACCTCGGCGAGCGGCGGCCCGGCCAGCGCGATCAGCAGCGTGCCGACCGTGCCGGCGAAGAACGAGCCGATCGCGGCGATCGCGAGCGCCGGCCCGGCGCGGCCTTGCCGCGCCATCTGGTAGCCGTCGATGCAGGTCACGACCGCGGAGGTTTCACCGGGCAGGTTGACCAGGATCGCGGTGGTCGAGCCGCCGTACTGCGCGCCGTAGTAGATGCCGGCCAGCATGATCAGGGCGCCGACCGGCGCCACGTTGAACGTCAGCGGCAGCAGCATCGCGATGGTGGCGAGCGGCCCGATGCCGGGCAGCACGCCGATCAGCGTGCCGACCAGCACGCCGATGAAGCAATAGGCGAGGTTCTGCAGCGAGAACGCGACACCGAAGCCGAACATCAGGTTCTGGAAAAGGTCCATGGCGGCTCAGTGCCCGAACAGCGGATAGGGCAGGCCGAGGCCCCAGATGAACACGGCAACGCAGCCGATCGTCAGGCCGACGGTGAGCAGCGAGACCTCGATCAGGTTGAATTCGTCCGAGGCGAGCGCCGAGCCGAAGATCAGCACGACCAGCGCCGGCACGAAGCCGCCGTAGTTCATCAGGATGCCGAACAGCACCAGCGCGACCGGGATGACGACGAGCGCGCGCAACGACCAGCCCGGCTCGATCTTCTCGGTGCTGCGGAGCGCCTTGGCGAGGAACCACAGGCCGAACAGGGCGAGAATGCTGCCGAGCACGGTCGGGAAATATCCGGGTCCCATCCGCAGCGAGGTGCCGAACGGATAGTTGCGCGCGATCACGACCGCCGTCATGCCGACCGCGATCAGCATGACACCGGCCCAAAAATCCTGATTGTCGCGAAGCCCGACCTTCATCGACGTTCCCCCGCTGCCGCGCCGGAGTCCCGTTTCCGGCGCGCAGCCAATCGCTTGTTATCCGCGCGCCGGCGTTACTCGGCCTTGATGCCGCCTTCCTTGACGACGCGTTCCCACTTGTTCATTTCGCTGACCATATACTTGCCGAACTCCTCCGGCGACATTTTCACCACAGATGCGCCTTCGCTGGAGAACTGCTTGGTGACGACCTCGGAATTCTGCGCTGCCGACAAGGCGTCGTGGAGCCGTTTCACGATCGCCGGCGGCGTGCCGGCCGGCGCGATGATGCCCCACCAATTCTCGGCCGTATAGCCGGGCAAGCCCTCGCCGATGGTCGGCACGTCAGGCAGCACCGAGCTGCGCTTCGTGCCGCCGGTGCCGAGCGCTAGCAGCTTGCCGGACTTGATGTGCGGCGTGGTCTGCACCAGCGACGACATCATGATCTTGGTGTGGCCGCCGAGCACGTCGGTCATCGCCGGTCCGCCGCCCTTGAACGGAACGTGCAGGATGTCGACCTTGGCGGTGAGCTTGAACAGCTCGCTGCCGAGATGCTGGAAGCTGCCGATGCCGGCGGAGGCGTATTGCAATTCACCGGGTTTGCTCTTGGCCAGCGCGATCAGTTCCTGCGTGGTCTTCACCGGCAGGCTGGGATGGACGACCAGCACGTTCGGGCCGGTGCCCATGATGCCGATCGGCGTGACCGCCTTGATCGGGTCGTAGGGCAATTTGTAGAGCCACGGGTTGACGGCGTGCGCGAGCGAGATGACGCCGAGCGTGTAGCCGTCAGGCGCCGCCTTGGTCACGATCTCGGTGCCGACCACGCCGCCGGCGCCGGCGCGGTTGTCCACGATCACCTGCTTGCCGAACTGCTCGCTGAGCTGCGTGCCGATCATGCGTCCGACCACGTCATTGCTGCCGCCCGGAGGGAACGGGATGATCAGGCGCACCGGCCGGTTCGGGTAATCGGACTGGGCCGCGACCGAGGTGGTCAGCGCGACCAGCAGGCCGGCGGCCTGGATCATGATCGAACGCATCTTGGGCATCGAGTTTTTCCTCCACTTCCATTTCTTATCGGACCGACAACTCCAACGTCGTCATCGTGTCGATGTCGTCGCCGAACCAGGCCTTGATGGCATCCTCGCGCTTGGCGAGATAATGAGGCCGCCCGTCCTTCAGGACCATCGGTATATCATGGCCGGGGATCACAATATTGCCAGGGCGGGCGCGCCAAAGGGTCCAAATTGACGCAACTGTGGCTGAACTGACGGCAGGGTCGTAGGTCATGTCGGTCTGGCCGCACAGGAACTCGGCGCGGTTCTTCACCGCGTCGCCGGTGAAGATCACATCGTGGTCGCGGCCGTTGATCACATAGATCAGGTGGCCAGGCGTATGGCCCGGCATGATGTGGCCGGTGATGCCCGGCATCACTTCCTCGCCGTCGACGGCGGTGTGCAAGGTCTTCCAGCCCTGAAGCTCGCGGACGTGAAGCTCGGGCACCGGCGTGCGGCCCCAAGGCTCCTTCGCCGCCCAAGCCAGTTCCTCCCGTCCGATTACGATCCGTGCATGCTGGAACGTTGTCCAGTTGAGGATGTGGTCGTAATGCGCGTGCGACAGCAGCAGGTCGGTGACGTCCTCCGGCTCGAGACCGCGCTCCTTCAATTTGTGGATCAGATGGCGGCGCACGCTCATGCCGCCGGTGTCGAACATGGCGACGCGGCCGTGCCCGCGCAGCAGCACGATGGTGCTCCAGCCGAGCCCGCCGTGGCATACCGTCTTGCCCGGATAGCCGATGATCATCACGTCGATGTCGTAGCCGGTCACGGATGCGTCGATCTTCATTGATTTGTCCTTTAGGAGGCGAACGGCCTGTCGGCGATAACCAGCGGCTGGACGCCGGCCTTCTTCGCTTCGTCCTGGAGCGCAGCAATTTCGCTTGCGGCGTAAGGGATGCCACGCTTGCGGCGCTCATCCTCGATGCGGTCCTCCGGCTCGCCAGGCAGCAGCACTTCGGCGCAACCGTCGGCGCGCGGCGCCGCGCGCACGCGCTCAATGAGCGTATCGATGCGGGCGCGGTAGTCGTCCTCGCTGACGAAAAGGTTGGGCCGCATCGCCAGGAAGAAGTGGCCGACGTCCTGCGCCCGGTCATAGACCTTGTACTGATCGCCGACATCACCGCCAAAGTTCGCGCCCGAGATCACGCCGCCGAAGATGTCCATGAACAGGGAGAGGCCGGAGCCTTTATGCTCGCCGACCGGCAGCACCACGCCGCCGGCGAGCGCCGCCTTCGGGTCGGTGGTCGGCTTGCCCTGCGCGTCGAGCGCATAGCCAAGCGGGATGGATTCGCCGTGCCGCTCGGCGCGGCGGATCTTGCCGCGCGCGGCGACGGCGGGCGACATGTCGAGGATGATCGGGCGATGCTTGCCGGCCGGCGCCGCCATGCAGAACGGATTGGTGCCGAGCAGCATCGATTTGCTGCCCCAAGGTGGCATCGCCGGCGAGGCGTTGGAGAACACCATCGCCATCATGCCGGCCTCGACCGCGGGAATGGCATAAGACGCCGCCATGCCAAAGTGCGTGCTGCGCTTCACCGAGACGACACCGATGCCGTACTCGCGCGCCATGGCGATGGCTTCGTCCATCGCCCGCAATCCGATCACGAAACCGAAGCCGTTCTCGCCGTCGAGGGTGGCGGCAACGGGTGTGATGCGCGTCGGTTGGAGTGCCGGCCGCGGATTGATCAGCCCCTTGCGCAGGCGATCAAGGTAGATCGGCAGCCGGCACAGGCCGTGGGTGTCGACGCCGCGCAAGTCGGCGTGGACCAGACAGTGTGCCACCGCCGCCGCGTGCTCATCCGGTACGCCGTTCGCCGACAGCACCGAGCGCGCGAACGCATCCGCCGCCACGGCGCTGGCATAAACACGGCCGGCGTTGGCTTGGGCTTCGGCCATCAGAACGTGACATCCTTGACCTGCTTGGCCCGCTGGGTCGAAGCTGAGAGCAGGAACGCGAGGTCGGTTCCGCTCGACACGTAGCGCGCGCCCATCCGGACATACTCAGCGATCAGGTCGGGGCGCGAGGCGAGGCCGCCGACGCCGCAGTGCTTGCCGTGCTTGCGGCAGGTCTCGATCACCTTCCCGTAGATTTCCCGCACCTTGGGATGGTCGTACTGCCCGGCCAATCCCATGTCAGCGAGCATGTCGTTCAACCCGACCAGCACGACGTCGACGCCTTCGACAGCAACGATCTCTTCGGCGCGCTCCAGTGCATCGACAGATTCGAATTGCACGATCACCATGGTGGCGTCGTTGATCGCCTTGCAGGTCTCCTCCGCGGGAAACGAACGGTACTGCAACTGCGGGAACAGGCCGGTGTTGGAGCGCTCACCCTGCGGCGGCAGCTTTGCTGCCTTAACCACGGCGCGAGCCTCGTCGGCGGAACGCACGTGCGGCGCGATGATGCCGAGTGCGCCGGCGTCCAACACCCGCGAGATGTATTCCGGCGTGTTGGCCGGCACGCGCACGGCGGGCATGATGCCGGCGTCGAGTGCCGCCAAGCAAATCTGTCCGGTGGCGTCCATGGTCAGCGGCGAATGCTCCAGGTCGATGTAGAGCATATCGAAGCCGGCGGTCTTGGCGATCCGCGCGATTTCGATGGTCCGGGTCAGCCGCACGGTCATGGAAACCGCGACCTCGCCCCGCGCCAGCATATCTTTCACGTTGTTCCGCAGAATGTCGGCGGCGTCCACGGCGTTCCTCGGTTGGCGTTGCTTATGGGCTGGCGTTATAGTGGATGCCGATCAGCCCGGACTTCATCCCAGCAGGACTATCCATGAACTACGCAACCGACTTCAAGTCGCTCAAAGGCAAGGTTTCCGATGCGGAATGGCAGGCCCGCGTGGAACTCGCGGCGTGCTACCGGCTGGTCGACACTTATGAGATGACCGACCTGATCTACAACCACATCACCGCGTGCATCCCGGGCACCGAGCACCTGCTGATCAACCTTTACGGGCTGCTCTACAAGGAGATCACCGCGTCGAGCCTGGTGAAGATCGACGTCGAGGGCGAAATCCTTGCCAAGCCCGACACCGACTACGGCATCAACAAGTCCGGCTATGTGATCCACGGCGCGATCCACAAGGCGCGGCCGGAGGTGAAATGCGTCATGCACACTCACACTCGTGCCGGCATCGCGGTTTCGGCGATGAACTGCGGGTTGCTGCCGCTATCGCAGACTTCGATCCGTTTCCACAATCATATCGGCTACCATGACTTCGAGGGTCCGGCCGTCGACCTCGACGAACGCGAGCGCATCGTCGAGGACCTTGGGCCTCATAACGCGCTGATCATGCGCAACCACGGGCTGCTGACCTGCGGCCCGTCGGTGCCTGAGGCGTTCAACCTGATGTATCAGCTCGAGCAGTCCTGTCGTTCGCAGGTCGACGCCATGTCGGCGCGTGACGATCTCAACGTGCCTGGCGAGAATGTGCTGGCGCACACCGCGCATCTCTACCAGCCCGGCACACGGCGGCCATATGGCGTGCTGGAATGGCCGGCGATGATCCGCCGTCTCGACGCCGACCAGAAGAATTCGGGCTATCCGCCGTACTGGCACTGAGCGGCATCCTCCGCTAGTGCTGTTCGGATGAAAGCCGCAGCGTTCGAGTATTCCCGCCCTGCCACACTCGACGAGGCCTGCGCCTTGCTCGCCGCCGACGACGGCGCGCGGCTGATCGCCGGCGGGCAGACGCTGGTACCGCTGATGGCGATGCGGCTCGCCCGCCCGACGCGCCTGATCGACATCGCGCGTATCCCGGGACTGGCCTACGTCCGCGACAATGGCGACGAAATCGTCATTGGCGCGACCACCAAACAGTGTGCGGTGGAAGGCGATCCGCTGATCCGCTCCAAGCTGCCGCTGCTTGCCAAGGTGATGCCGCATGTCGGCCATACGCCGACGCGTGCGAGGGGGACGATCGGCGGCTCGCTGGCCAACGCCGATCCGGCGGCGGAAATTGCGCTGGTCGCGGTGACGCTCGGCGCCACAATCGCCTGGCGCGAGGACGGCAAAGCGAGCGAAGCCCATATCAGCGAATTCATCATCGGGCCAATGGTTACATCGCTGCCGCAGGCGGCTTGCCTGACGGAAGTGCGCTTCCCGGTCTGGAAGGAGCCGAAGATCGGTGTCGGTTTCCACGAGGTGAACGCGCGGAGCAGCGATTTCGCGTTCGTATCCGCGGCGGCGCAGATTGCGCTCGACGCCGATGGCCGCTGTGGCCGGATCGCACTCGGGATCGGCGCCGCGACCGCGTTCCCGATTTGGGTTGATGCCGACGCGCTGATCGGCAGCCGCGTCGAGGAGCAGCGCGTGATCGCCGTCGTCGATGCCGCGCTGGCCAACGTGGAGACGATGGACGATCTGCACGCGAGCGCCTCGTATCGCAAGCGCGCGGCACGGACCCTCGCGGCGCGCGCGGTCACCGATGCCTACAAGGATGCCCACAGAGCAGATCATGCACGTCGAGCTTGACATCAACAGGCAGAAGCACGCGCTCGAGGTCGAGCCGCGCATGACGCTGCTCGACTGCCTACGCGAACAGCTATTGCTCAATGGCGCTCATGCCGGCTGCGAGCACGGCGTGTGCGGCGCCTGCACGGTGCTGATCGACGGCGCGCCGGTGCGCTCCTGCCTGATGTTTGCGGTGCAGGCGGATGGCTACGCTATCACCACCATCGAGGGCCTTTCACTCGGCCCCGGCGAGCTGTCGCCGATCCAGGATGCATTCTGCGAGACGCACGGTATGCAGTGCGGCTATTGCACGCCGGCGATGATCCTTGCCGCGCATGCGCTGCTGGCGAAGAACGCTGCGCCGACCCGCGAGGAGATCGTCGAGGCGATCTCCGCTAATATCTGCCGCTGCACTGGCTATGCGCAGATCGTCGAGGCCATCGCGCTCGCCGCCGAACGGATGCGCGGGCTCAACCGGCCGCAAGAAGCGAGATAAGTGCAGCGATGAGCGAGCCGGGCAAATTCCGCTTCGTGTCGTCTGACCGCCGGGTGCGGGAGGACCGCCGCTTCGTCGCGGGGAAGGGGAATTTCGCCGCCGACATCGTGCCGGCCGGCGTCAGGCACGTGGCGCTGGTGGCATGTCCGTATCCGGCCGCGCGCATTGTCTCGATCGACAAGAGTGCGGCGCTGGCGATGTCCGGCGTGCACTACGTGCTCGATGGCAAGGAGCTTGCGGCGGGGACTGCGGTTCTGTCCGCTGGCCTCGACACGCCGAACGTGCCACGGCGTCCGCTCGCGGTGGATGTCGCGCGCTACGCCGGTGAATGGGTGGTGGCGGTGGTCGCGGAAACGCGCGCCATTGCCGAAGACGCCGCCGAAGCGGTCCAGATCGAATACGAGCAACTGCCGTTCGTGCTCGACGCCGAGCAGGCCTATACCGGCGGTCCGCTGGTCCATGAGGCCCACGGCTCCAACGTGCTGCTCGATCGCACCTTTGTCTGGGGCGACGTCGAGCAGGATTTCGCGGCGAGCCCGCACACGTTCAGGCATCGCGTCAAATGGGGCCGCAGCGCCACGGTGCCGATCGAGACGTTCGGCGTCACTGCGAGCTGGGAGCCATGGCGCGAGGTGCTCGACGTCTGGGCCTCGATCCAGATGCCCAAGTTCCCCGACCAGCTTGCCTGGGCCTTGAAGGTGCCGGGCTCCGCGGTGCGCGTGCACTACGACGTCGACGTCGGCGGCAGCTACGGTGTCAAGCGTGGCATCAAGCATGCCGTACTGGTCGGCTATCTCTCCAAGCGGCTCGGTTATCCGGTGCGGCTGATCGAAGACAGACTCGAGAACATGCGCGGCGGCGACATGCACGGGCCGGAGCGGCTGTTCGATGTCGAGGTCGCCTACGGCGACGACGGCGTGATCCGTTCGATGAAAATGCGCGCGCTCGATAATGTCGGCGCCTACGCGGGACGCTCGCCGTTCCAACTCGGCAAGCCGGTCGGCGCCATAGTCGGACCGTACAAGATCAAGAGTGTGCAGTATCAGGCGATCGCGGTCGTTACCAACAAGACGGTACAGGAGGCGGTGCGCGCGTTCGGCCAGTCGCCGACCAACTATGCTATCGAGCGCACCATTGACGAGGTGGCAAACAAGCTCGGCATCGATCGGCTGGAGCTGCGACGCCGCAACATGATCCGCCACGAGGAGTTTCCCTATCTCATCCCGAGCGGTTCGACCTACGACAGCGGCAACTACGAGGCGGTGATCGCCAAGGTGCTGGCCAAGGCGCCGTATGACGGGTTGATCGCGGCGCGTGACAAGCTGCGCGGCGAGGGCAAGCTCGCCGGCATCGGCATCGCTGCGTGCCTGGAGCCGAGCGGCGGCAATTCCGCGTTCGAGCCGCTGCTCAACCCGAAGAACGAGACCACGACCTGGATGGATTCCTGCCGCATCAGCATCGATCTCACCGGCGGCATCACTGCAACGATGCACACCACGTCGGCGGGGCAAGGCCATGAGACACTGGTCGCTACCGTGGTCGGCGAGGTGCTGGAAATCGATCCGGATCGCGTGCGCGTCACCCGCGCCGACTCGCTCAATTCATTGCCCAGCAATAGTCCGGTCGGCAGCCGCATGGCGATCATGCTGGGCGGCGCGACGTTCCACGCCGCCAACAAGCTGAAGGACAAGCTCATCGCGATTGCCGCGCACGATCTGGACGTGCCGGCGGAGCGGCTCTCCTACAAGGACGGCAACGTACTCGACACGTCGTCCGACAAGAAGCGCACCTGGGCCGAGCTCGTCTTTATCGCGCACCGCAACTATCACAAGCTGCCGCCCGGTATGGAGCCGGGGCTGTCGGCCAGTCACATCATGCAGGTGCCGACCGGCGGCCAGATGCCGACCGCGGACGGCCGCGTGCAGATGTATCCCTGCTACGCGTTCGAATTCCATCTGGTGCTGATGACGATCGATCCCGACCTCGGCAAGCCGGAGATCAAGCGCTACATCGTCGGTCACGACTGCGGCACCGTGATCAATCCCAAGATCGTGCGCGGCATGACGCTGGGCGGCATCGCGCATGGCATCGGCGCCGCGCTCTACGAGGAATTCGCCTACAACGACGACGGCCTGCTGGTGGCGCAGAATTTCATGGACTACCTGCTGCCGTCGTCGCACGAAATTCCGGCGGTCGAGATGGTGCATCACGTGACGCCGTCGCCGCATACTGTGTTCGGTCAGAAGGGCTCCGGCGAGAGCGGCTATCTCGGCGCGCCGGCGGCGGTCGCCAGCGCAATCAACGATGCCGTCAGGCCGCTCGGCATCGTGGTCAATAGCCTGCCCATCAAGATCGCGCGGCTGGGTGACATGATCGCCGCCGCCCGCTAGGCTTGCCCCATCGGTCGATCCGGGACGCCAAGAATTCCCGGACGATCTCCAGGGAGGCGTCCATGACCAAGTCCATTCGTTTGGCGAGCGCGTTCGCCATTTTTGCCGTGCTCGCGCTTCCTGCGTCGGCGGCCGAGTTCACCATGAAATTCGGCACCGCGACCTTCAACGACACCCAGCATCAATATATCAAGTTCTACAAGGAGGCGCTCGAGAAGGCGTCGAAGGGGCGGATCGAGGTCGGCATCTATCCGCGCAGCGAGCTCGGCCCTATCCCGCGGATGATCGACGGCCTGCAACTCGGCACGGTCGAGGCCTTCATCGCGCCGACCGATTTCTACGTCGGTGTCGATCCGCGGTTTGGCGTCTACAGCACGCCCATGTTGTTCAAGGACAAGGACCACGCCACCAGGACCGTGTTTGATCCTTCGTTCAACGAGTTCGCACTGACGATGGGCGAGCCGAAAGGCATTCCCGGACTTGGTATCCTTGGAACCGGCTCTGCAAACTATGCAGCCAAGAACGCGATCCTCCGGCTGACGGACTTCAGCGGCAAGAAGCTGCGCGTCAACGCAACCGCGATGGAGCGCGAGAAGATGCGCCGGCTCGGTGCGACGGCGGTCCCGCTGCCGCTCAATGAGGTGATGCCGTCGCTGCAGCGCGGCGTGATCGATGGCACCATGAGCGGCACCGCGATCTTCGTCGCCTTCAAAATGAACGACGTTGCCAAGACCATGACTGTGACCAACGACACCATGCTGGTTTCGCTGGCGGTGGTCAGCAAAGTGTTCCTCGACAAGTTGCCGCCCGACCTTCGCAAGATTGTGCTCGACACTGGCCGTGAGACGCAGAAGCGCACCAGCGAATGGGAGCAAGAGTTCAGCAAGGGTCTCGACAAGGCTTGGATCGCCCAGGGCGGCGTCATGCATGCGTTGCCGCCTGAGGACCTCAAGAAGATGGCCGAGTTGCTCAACTCCGTCGGCGACGACGTCTCCAAGGATCAGCCCGCCGTCAACGAGATGCTCAAGCGGGTGCGTGCCGTCGCGGCGAAGAACTGACCGCGTGGCATATTGGCGGAGGGCGGCGCCGGGCCGTCCTCCGTCCTATTTCCGGGACTGCTGATATGACCTTCGCCAGCGCGGCAAAGCTTGTGCTTCGCGACATCCCGCGCATGGCGATCGGGCTGATCCTGCTGCTCTGCATCGGCATCAACGCCGCCAATATCATCGGACGCTACGTGTTCCTGGCGCCGCTGCCGTGGGCGGAGGAGGTGCTGAGCTTCCTGATCATCTGGGGCGTCTGCCTCGGCGCGTCGGCGGTGACCTACGACCGCAGGCATCTGGCGATGGACGTGTTCGTCAGCCTCTATCCCGAGTGGATGCGTCGCGCACTTGAGGGGCTGATCCTGGCGACGGTCATCGGCTTCTCCGGATTTGCCGCGCTGCAGGCATGGAGGATCGTGCAGATCATGGCGCGCAACGGCCAGGTCAGCATCACGGCGGAAATCCCGATGACGGTGCCGTATTTCGGCTTCGTGGTCGGCTTTGTCATGATCGTGCTGGCCGCCATCGCGACCACGATTGCAGGCGGTTTCAAGCCGGCCGATGCGCCGCCGCCCGGCAGCAACGAGCTCTAGGCGGCACCATGCTTTGGCTGATGGGCTTCCTGCCGATCGTGCTGCTGGTCCTCGGCTTCCCCTTTTTCATCGTGCTGCTGTCGACCGCCACGCTGGCGATTGTCCTCTTTACCAGCGTACCGCCGACCGCCGTTCTCCAGACCATGTTCGGCTCGATCGGCAATTTCGCGCTGCTGGCGGTGCCGTTCTTTATTTTTGCCGGCGAGCTGATGGCGCGCGGCGGCATGGCGCGGCGGCTGGTGGCTGTGGTGATGGCGCTGCTCGGCGGCTTTCGCGGTTCGACGCCGATCACCACGGTGGGCGCCGCGACGCTCTATGGCGCGATCTCCGGCTCGACCGCGGCGACCGTCGCGGCGCTTGGTCCGATGTTCTATCCGCAGCTCCGCAGGGCCGGTTACAGCGAAAAGTTCTCGGTCGGCATCATCACCTGCACCGGCTTCATCGACAACATCATCCCGCCGTCGATCGCAATGATTTTGTTCTGCGCGGCCGCCGAGGAGTCGGTGATCAAGCTGTTCGCCGCTGGCATCATGCCGGGGCTGATGCTGGCCGGGCTGATGTCGGTCTATTTGTATTTCTACGCGCGCGTCGTCGGCATCCCCGATATGCAGCCATTCCGCTGGGATGCATTCTTCACGGCCTTGCGGGAAGGGCTGCTGGCGATCGGCGCGCCGGTGCTGATCTTCGGCGGGCTCTATGGTGGCATCTTCTCCCCGACCGAGGCGGCCGGTGCGGCCTGCGTTTATATCGCGATCGTCACCATGTTCATCTACCGCGAGATCGGTTGGCGCGACCTGTGGGACGTCTCGATCAACTCGATGTATCTCACCGCGCAGATTTTCCTGATCGTCGCGGTGGCGGGGGTGTTCTCCTGGCTGTTGATCACCAGCGGCGTGCCGCGCGCAGCCGTCGCCTTTATCGAGCACATCCAGCTGCATCCCTGGATGGTGTTGATGGTCATCAACATCTTCCTGCTGATCGTCGGCTGTTTTATCGACACCGCATCTGCGATCCTGGTGCTGACGCCGTTGCTCCTGCCCATTGCCGTGGCGATCGGCGTCGACCCAATCCACTTCGGCATTATCGTCACGGTCAATCTCAGCATCGGCACGTTCACGCCGCCGTTCGGGGTCAACATTTTCGTGGCGCAGTCGATCTTCCGGGTTCCGCTGACCAGCATTTATGCGGGGGTGGTGCCGTTCATTGGCGTCACCGTGCTGGGGCTGATGATCATCACCTATTGGCCGGGACTGTCGCTCTGGCTGGTCAAATACATCGGCTAGGCAAGCGCCGCCGTGTTGGCTATGACCGGCTATCGGAAGGAATGATCTGACATGATCGTTGACGTTCACGGCCATCTGGTGCCGCCGGAATTGCTTGCCGCAATCCGAGCCGAGAAGGGCCGGTTGCCGTCGCTCCGCTTGATTGAAGAGCAGGGCGGCCTCGCTCTCCAGTTCGGTTCCGCCAAGCCGACCCGGCCCGCCATGAAGGGCCTGAGCGACGTCCCCGGCCGCATCGCCTGGATGGACAAGAACGGCATCGACCGACACGTGGTCGGCGGTTGGCCCGATTGGCTCGGCAACGACCTGCCGCCCGCGGAAGGCGAAATCTGGTGCAAGCTGATCAATGAGGCATTGCTCGCCGCTGCCAAGGCGCAGCCGCGCTTCGTGCCGTTGGCCGCCGTGCCGATGCAGGACGGGGCGCGCGCCGCATCCGTGCTCAAGAGCGCGATGGCGGCGGGCTTCCCCGGTGTGATGATTTCGACGCTGCCACGCGGCATCGGCAGCGTGCTCGATACGGCCGATCTCGACCCGTTCTGGAAAGCGGCGGACGAGACCGGCGCCGTGGTGCATATCCATCCAGCGTTTGACGCAGGCGACAGCCGGGTCAACGACTATGGCCTCGCCAACGGTGTGGGCCGGATCAGCGACGCGCTGGTGGCCTGCTCGCGGCTCGCCATGAGCGGCCACATAACCCGCTACAAGAACGTCAAGTTCTTCGCTCCGATCGGCGCCGCAGGGCTCCCATTCGTGGTGGGCCGCCTGAAAAAGACCCACAGCATCACGCCCGGCACCTCCGATCCGGCCGAGGCGCTGTCCCTGGTTTATACAGACAACATTGTCCACGACGCGCGGGTGCTTCGATTTGTCGTTGAGATGATGGGCGCGGACCGCATTATGCTGGGCTCCGACATGCCGTTCCCGATCGGCGACCATGAGCCGCGGCAGATTCTAACCGCGGCGGGCTTGAAGCCCGATCAGATCAAGAGCATCGAAGGCGGACTCGCCGCCAAGCTGTTCCGCATTGGATGAAATGAATAAGGGAGGATGGAAATGAAAAACCCGACCAAGCGGCTGCCCAGGGCAGTCATGGCCGCCGGCGCGCTGCTTGCGGTATCCGCCACGGACGTCCGCGCCCAGGCGCTGGAAAAGCTCACCATCGTCATCTTCACGCCGCCGTCGCTTGGCGCGCTGTTGCCGCCGGTCATCAAGAACCAGAAATTCGACGAGAAAAACGGCCTCGACATCACCTTCGCCGAGCGGCCGCCCGATGCCTATGCGGCGCAGTTCAACTCCGGCGAATTCAAGATCGGTGGCAGCGCGTCGCTCACGACGCTCGGCCTCGCTGATGTGCGCGGCGTCAAGGTGAAGTATCTGTTCAATATCTTCGATTTCTGGGGGACGGTCGTCACCTCGCGCGACAGCGTCAAGTCGCTGAAGGACCTCGAAGGCAAGGAGCTCGCCGGAGCCCGCTCGACCACCAACTATCAGATGTACGATTTCTTCGCGCGCAGGGCGGGCGTTGATGTTTCAAAGATCAAGGTGGTCAACACGGCGCCGCCGGGCCTGATCAGCTACGCGATCGCCGACCGAGCCGATGCAGTGCAAATCTGGGAGCCGGCCTACACTCTGATGCTCACGAAGAAGCCGGGCATTCGCACGCTGGACCTCAATATCGCAAAAACCTGGAAGGCTTTTGCCGGCGGCAGCGACATCCCGTATCTCGGCGTCGGTGCGCACAGCGACTGGGTCGATGCGAATCCGGGCGCGGTGCAGAAGCTTTACACAACGTACAAGCAGGCCGCCGATTGGGTCCAAGCCAATCCCGACCAGGCCGCGCCGCTGCTCACGAAGGGGGCAACGCCGGATGAGCTCAAGGCGGTTGCGGTCATGATCAAGTCCAACGAGCGATTGGGAATGCAGTTCAAGGCGGCCAACGTCATCAAGAAAGAGATCGAGGCGGTCTACAAGGCGGGTATGGAGATCAACTACCTGCCGTCGATGCCGTCCGGTGCGTCGATCTACGACAAGCCGCTGAAGTGATCGTTCAGCCTCGATGAACGCAGGCTTCAACGCCCGGCAACTCTACCAGGCGACCATCGGCACTCTGGTGCTGGTGGCCGCCTGGCAGATCGCATCGTTCTTTTTTCCTCACTATCTGTTTCCGCCGGTCCAGGACATCGTCGCGCGCACCGTCCGTATCCTGATCAATTGGCCTGAGCTGTCGCAGGTGCTCGAAACCGCCGCGCGAATTTTTGCCGGGCTGACTGGCGCTTTCCTGCTTGGCTGCGTGGTCGCGTTGATCATAGGCCGCTCGCCCAAGATCGAGAGCTACATCACGCCACTGCTGGTGTTCCTGCAGGGCATCCCCGCGCTGTCCTGGGTAATCATCGCGATCATTTGGTTTCACGGTACCGAGTTTCGCATCTTCTTCATCATGGTGATCACCACGTTGCCGGCCTTCACCTTTCAGATCCTGGATGCCTATCGGTCGATGTCGAAGGATCTATTCGAGATGACGATGTCTTTCCGGCCCAGCGGGTGGGTCCTGTTCCGTGTTTTGATCGTACCGACGATCGTGCCGGGCATCTTGACGGCCTGGAAGGTCAATCTCGGCAACGCGGCCCGCGTCGTCGTGGTGGCGGAGCTGGTTGGCGCCACCGGCGGCGTCGGTTACGAACTTTTGCGCCAGCAGCAGCTCTTCGACATGGCGGGCGCACTGGCGTGGACAATTCAGCTCGTGCTGTTTGTACTGGTCGTGCAGCAGGCGATCGTCATCGTGGAACGGTGGCTGTTGCGCTATCGGCCGGTTTCCGAGCGGGCGGCATGAACGCGGCGCCCTTTATCCGCTTCGACGAAGTGACGAAGATGTTTCCTCGGCCGGACGGCAAGGGGACTTTCGTTGCTGTCGACCGCCTGTCATTCGACATCGCGCAGGGCGAGGTCGTCGCTGTGCTCGGCAAGACCGGGTGCGGCAAGTCCACCATGTTCAACCTGCTGTCCGGCCTGATCGAGCCGACCAGCGGCAAAGTCAGCATCACGGGGCATTCGCCGTTCGGCGAGTTCGATTATTTCCGCGGCAAGATCGGTATCGTGTTTCAGAACGACCGGCTGATGCCGTGGCGCTCGGCGCTCGACAACGTGGTGCTCGGCCTGCAGATCCTCGACAAGGACCCCAAGGAATCCGAAGCGATTGCGCGGCGCTGGCTGGCCAGGCTCGGGCTCTCCGGCCACGAGAACGACTATCCGCATGCGCTGTCCGGCGGCATGCGCCAGCGCGTGTCTATCGCGCGCGCTTTTGCCGTGGAGCCGCAAATCCTTCTATGCGACGAGCCGTTCTCCTCACTCGACGAGATGACCGCGCGCGATTTGCGCGCGGAGTTTCTCCGCCTGGTGAAGCAGGATGGCAAGACCGCAGTGTTCATCACCCATCACATCAACGAGGCGATGGACGTCGGCGACCGCGTGCTGGTGTTCCATCGGCCGGCGCGAATCGCATACGAGGCCCGCATGGATGAGGCGGCGCGCAAGACCGGCCGGGAGGCCATCCGGAGCGAAATCCTCAAGGTTCTGTCGCTCGAAGCGCCGGTCGCGACGCCCTGACTTTGCGCCCGTGACGCGGTAAACTCCGATTCGATGCATCTGCAATCCCGAATCCTTGTCACTGGCGGCGCGGGCTTCCTCGGCTCGCATCTGTGCGAACGGCTGCTCGCGCAAGGCGCCAACGTTCTCTGCCTCGACAATTTCTTCACCGGCACGAGGCTGAATGTCGAGCACCTGCTCGACAACAAGCACTTCGAGCTATCCCGCCATGACGTGACGTTCCCGCTCTATGTGGAGGTCGACCAGATCTACAATCTGGCATGCCCGGCTTCGCCGGTGCACTACCAGCACGACCCTGTGCAGACCACAAAGACCAGCGTGCACGGCGCGATCAACATGCTCGGCCTCGCCAAGCGGCTGCGCGCCAAAATCCTCCAGGCGTCGACCTCTGAGGTCTACGGCGACCCGAGCGTCCACCCGCAGACCGAGGAATACTGGGGCAACGTCAATCCGATCGGCCCGCGCTCCTGTTACGACGAGGGCAAGCGCTGCGCCGAGACGCTGTTCTTCGATTACTGGCGCCAGCACAAGCTGCGCATCAAGGTCGCGCGCATCTTCAACACCTATGGCCCGCGCATGCATCCCAACGACGGCCGCGTGGTGTCGAATTTCATCGTCCAGGCGCTGCTCAAGCGCGACATCACGGTGTACGGAGACGGCGAGCAGACCCGTTCGTTCTGCTATGTCGACGATCTGGTCGACGGGTTGATCCGGCTGATGGACACGCCAGAAAAGGTCACTGGGCCGATCAATATCGGAAACCCTGACGAGTTCTCGATGCTGCAACTCGCCTCGCTGGTGATCGAGATGACCGGCTCGCGCTCGCGCATCGTGCATCGGCCCAAGCCCGAGGACGACCCGCGCCAGCGGCGGCCGGACATCTCGCAGGCCCGCACCACGTTGAACTGGGCGCCCAAAACTCCGCTCAAGGACGGGCTTAAGCGCACGATCGACTATTTCGACCGGCTGCTCAGCGACCAGGGCGTGCGCGCCCAGTTGGCGAATTGAAATAGCGGCCGCCCCGGCGATATGGTGGCCTGATGCTTGAGTTCCGCGTAGCAAAGCCCCAATGACCAGTCCTCAATTCGAAGCCCGCCAGGCCGGCCGCACCTCGCACCGCGATCGGATGGCGATGTACACCGACAACGCGCTGAAGATCGGGCTGTTCGGCGCCAACTGCTCGTCCGGCCGCGCCGTCACCCGAGTGCCGGAGCGCTGGACCGGGAATTGGGAGGACAATCTCGCGCTCGCGCGCATGGCCGACGAGGCGGGTATCGAGTTCATGCTGCCGGTCGGCCGCTGGAAAGGCTATGGCGGCGACACCGACTACATGGGGACCACGCTCGAGACCATCACGTGGGCGACCGGGCTGTTGGCTCACACCAAGCATTTGATCGTGTTCGGCACGGTCCATGCCCCGCTGTTCCATCCCATTATCGCCGCCAAGCAATTCGTCACTGCCGACCACATCAGCCATGGCCGCTTCGGCCTCAACATCGTGGTCGGCTGGAACGAGGACGAATTCCAGATGTTCGGCGTCACGCAGCGTGAACACGAGCAGCGCTATGAATACGCGCAGGACTGGATCGACGCGGTGAAGTCGGCCTGGGGTCCGGAAGAGGACTTCGATTTCACCGGCAAGTACATCAAGCTCAGCAAGGTCCGTGCGAAGCCGAAGCCGTTCGGTGGCTCGCGCCCGCTGATCATGAACGCTGGAGCATCGCCGGTCGGCCGCGCCTTCGCGATCCGCAACTGCGATGCGTTCTTCACCCAAGCCTCGCGCACGTCGAATGACGAGACTGCTGAGCGGGTGAAGGCGGCAAAGGACGAAGCAACCGCGCAGGGCCGCGAGCTCGACGTCTATGCGGTCGGCGTCATCACCTGCAAGCCGACGCAGAAAGAGGCCGACGAGTACTACCACCACTGCACGATCGAGAACGCCGACTGGTCGGCGGTCGATGGCATCCTGGGCAAGAAGAATATTTCCCCGGCGACGGTCGGCGAGGAGGAGTTCCAGCGCCAGCGTCACCATTACGCGCACGGCCTCGGCGGGCTTTTGATGGTCGGCGATCCCGACCGCATCGCGCAGACGCTCGCCGATCTCAACCGCGCCGGGCTGCGCGGCATCGGCTTCTCGTTCGTGAATTACCTCAAGGAGCTGCCATATTTCTGCGACGAGGTGCTGCCTCGGCTGGAGCGCATGGGTGTAAGAGCGAAGCGGACGTAGGCGCGGTCCTTACTCGATCTTGATCCCGACCTGTTTGATGACCTTGGCGCGCGTCTCCGCCTGAGCTTTGACGAATGCGGCAAATTCCGCCGGGCTGGCGCTCACGGTCGGTTCGATGCCGGCCGCGGTGAACTTGTCGCGCACCTCCTGCGTCTCCATCACCTTTTTGATCGAGGCGTGGAGCTTGTCGACGATTTCCTTCGGCGTGCCCGCGGGCGCCACCACGCTCTGCCAGATGCCGAGATCAAAACCGGGGAAGGTTTCCGCGAAAATCGGAAGTTCGGGCGCGAGCGCGAGCCGTTTGGTGCCGGTCAGCGCAATGATCTTGATCTTCTTGTCGCGGTAGAGCGGCAGCGACACGTTGACGCTTTCATGACCGAGGGGGATGTCACCGGCCAGCAAACCGGTGATCTGCGTCGTGCCGCCGCGGTAGGGCACCATCGTCATGTTGGTGCCGGCGAGCTGGTTGAGGAGCCCGATCGCGACCTGCGAGGTCGGCGTGCTGACGCCGATCTGAAACGTGCCGGGCTTCGCCTTCTCGGCATCGATCACCTCTTTCAGCGTATTGGCGGGCACCTTGATGTTGGCGGTCAGCGCAGAGGGCACCGCCGCGACCTGCGTGATCGGCACGAATTCCTTGAACGGGTCGTAGGGCAGATTGGCGTAGAGGAACGGGTTCATCACCAGCGTGCCGTCGATCGCCAGCAGCAGCGTGTAGCCGTCGGGCTTCGCGCGCGCCACCGCCTGCGCGCCGACGATGGTGTTGGCGCCGGAGCGGTTGTCGACTACCACCTGCTGGCCGAACTCCTCGGCGAGCTTCAGGCCGATCAGCCGCCCAATGAAGTCTGCCGGACCGCCGGGTGCGAACGGCACGATCAGCGTGATCGAGCGGGAAGGATAGGATTGCGCGAGGGCAGGCGAGGCGAGCGCGAGCAGGCTCAGGACGGCGCCAGCAATCCGTGCGAGAACACCCGGCATTTCAATCTCCCGTGGTCTTGGCCTTGTTTATCTCTTCAATTTTCAAGGATCGCGCTTAAGTCTCGCATCATCGATGCGCTGAGAGAAGCTCACATGCCTCGTTATTTCTTCAACACTCGCATTGGCGACGATCTGATACCCGACGTTGAGGGCGAAGAGCTACGCGACCCCGATCATGCCTGGGAGGTCGCCAAAGCGATGATCCTGGATTTGCTGGAATCCGAAAAAGAGCAGCCCAACCTGCTGGTGGCCTCATTGGTGGTGACGGATCAGAACGGAGACGTGGTGCTGGAGTTTCCGTTTTCCGAAACGCTGATCGATCAACTCAAAGATCCCCAGACCCGGCATTAGGTCGGCGCAAAGGCTTTCGTCTGGTGTGCGCGCGCCGGCCTAAAGCGTTATGCGTTTAGATAGGGTCGGCCTCACCTCTCGCCGTTCGTCCCCGCGGAAGCGGGGACCCAGGCTACAATTGCCATCCGTCATTTGGCCTGGATTCCCGCTTGCGCGGGAATGAGCGGAGTTCGGAGCAACTAAGCGATTCAACCTGACTTCATCCCTCTCTAGTCCAAATGCGCCATCAGCCGGCCCAGTTCCGGCATTGGCTTGAGTGGCGACAGCGTCTTCTTCAGCCGTTTCACGCAGCCCCACAGCACGGCCTGATTGCTGTTGACCACCGGCTTGCCGAGTTCTCTCTCGATGTCGGCGATCGCCTCGATCTGCGTGGTGTTGGTGCAGGACAGGAAAACGCCATCGACATCCGGCCCGTCGAGCTCCTTCGCCATCTGTGCCCATTGCGCCGGCGTCACGCGGCCGAAGTCCTTGGCTTCGAGGTTCATCGCCCGGTCACGCACCACGGTGAAGCCTGACGCCGTGACGTAATCGATCACCGCCTTGTTGCTCTTGTAGGGCGTGAGCAGAATCATGTTGTTGATGCCGAGCACCTCGAGCCCCTCGCGCACGAGCTTGCTGGTCGCCAGCGCCTCGATGCCGGTCGCCTCGCGCACGATGTCGAGGATGCGGCCTTCGCCCTGCGGCCCTTGCGTCATCGACGTGTCGGTGCAGTGGAACACGATCATGTTCGGATGGCAGTCCGAGAGCAGCTTTGCCGCGGTCGCGATCTCGCCGGCCATGTCCGGCAGCGGCCGTTTCCATTCGCCGGCGACGCGCGCCCGCGCGACGTGGATGCCGAGCCCGGCCGGAGCAAAGTGCGTGAACTGCGGCTCGCTGTAGGTGTTGACCGAAGGGATGATCAGCCCGATGCGGGCGCTGTTGCTGCCGAGCGCGGCGCTGTCCTTGATGGCGGTGACGACATTCATGGCAATCTCCTAGTCGAACTTGACGCCGCTGTCCTTGAATACTTTGGTCCAGTGCGCCGCCTCGTCGCGGAAGAACTTGTCGAACTCGGCGGGCGTGCTGGTGACGGGATTGATGCCTGAACGCTCGAGCTGACCCGCGACCGCGGGATCGGCATAGATGCGGGTGACCTCGCGCTGAATCTTGTCGACGACTGCAGGTGGCGTTCCCGCGGGCGCGACAAGTCCGATCCAGCTCGACATCTCTGGGATCTGCGGCAGTCCGGCGGCGACCGACAGCGGTTGCACGTCCGGCAGCGCGGTCAGGTGCCGGTTGTTGAGCTTGGCCAGCGCGCGCAGCTTGCCGCTCTGGATCAGTGGCAGGCTCGCCGCCATGCCGTCGACGATGAAATCGACGCTGCCGGTGAGCAGCCCCTGCACCACCTCGGCGCTGCCCTTGTAGGGCACCAGCACCACCGCGATGCCGGCCGCCTTGGCGAATTCCAGCCCGGCAAGCCGGGTGATCGTGATGCCGGCACCGTAGGTCAGCTTCCGGCTCGAAGCCTTGCCGCGCTCGATTAGTTCCTTGATGGTCTTTGGCCCGTCATCGGCGCGCACCGTGAGCAACGAGGTGTTCTTTGCGGTGATGGTGATCGGCGTGAAATCTCTGAATGGGTCGTAGCTCATGCTGGCGCCCGACGCCGGGTTCATCACCAATGTTGTGTCCATTGCCGCAAGGAGCGTGTAGCCGTCTGCCGGTGACTTCGCGACCTGCGACGCACCGATCCCGGTGTTGGCGCCGGGGCGGTTCTCGATCACCACGCCCTGGCCCCAGGTCTCGGAAAGCTTCTGCGCGATGATGCGGATGTTGATGTCGGTCGGCCCGCCGGCCGGGAAGGGCACCACGATCTTGATTGGACGATTCGGGAAGTTCGCCGCCGCGTCCTGGGCTGCCACGGGCACGATGCCGGCGAACAGCGCCAGTCCGACCACGAGCGTTCCCAACCGCATGGCGTCCTCCGTCAGGCGAGCGCGCGCGTCACGTCGTCGAACAGTTCATCGACCGTGAAGCGTTTCTTGATCATCTGCTGCTTCACCGAATAGTCGATGATCTTCTCAAGCGCCTTGCGGTTGGCCTCGACGCCGAAGCGGTAGGGGTCGAGCGCGCCCTTCGGCGATTTGTCGTCGGCGGCGCGCGCGTCCTTGAACACGCGGAACAGCTCGCGCACCACGTCTGGTCGCTCCTTGGAAATCTTCTCGCGCACGATGATCATGTGGTTGACCGGCACGCCGCCATTCTTTTCCGCCCAGGCCTTGCTGGCGGCTTCGGCGTCCGGCACCAGCGTCTTGAAGCGCGGATCGGGGAACTTGTCGCCGATCAGTGCCGCATCGACCTCGCCGTCGATCAGCATCTGCGGGAGTTGCTTGGTCTCCGGCGCACGGGTGACGAACGATGGATCCTTGTACTGCGCGACGTGCGGATCCTCCATGGTGATGATCTGCACCTTGGACCAGTCGACGCCATAGTCCTCGGCCAGGATGCCGCGCACCCAGATGCCTGTGGTCTGTGTGTAGGAGCGCACGCCGAATTTCTTGCCGTTGAGGTCCGATGGTTTCATCGCGCCGCGCTCGGAGTTGTAGGCGACGGTGTGAAGCTGGCCGCGGCCGAGCACGGTCGCCGGCAGCAGCACGTAGGGCAGGCCGTGCTCTTTGGCCTGGAGGAACGTGACAATTGCGAGCTCGCCGCAGTCGAAACGGTGCTCGCGCACCATCGGTTTGAAGCCGCGGTTCGGCACCGGGAAATCCGGAAAATCGAACTCGATCAGGTCGGACTTCACCCGGCCGTCTTTCAGCGCAACCACGTTGGGATAGCTGCCGAGCAGCGTGTGGAGCTTCATCTTGGCACTGGTCAGCACGGCGTTCTCTCCCACGTTATTTCGCCAGCGTCGGATAGAGCGTCTGGGCGGTCTTGAAGAATATCCAATCCTGATCCTGTTGCGGCAGGAAGGAAAGTGCGTTGCGCGCCATCGCAATCAACTCGGGCAGCGGTTGCGGCGGGAAAGTTCGAGCCCCAGAGGATGCGGTTTGCGCCGAATTCCTTGACGACCTTGCCGAAGAAGCTCTCAGGCGCGGCCTTGCCCTTGATGGATTGTTCCAGCGGGCGGTGGGTGAGTTTGAGATAGAGATTGGGATATTTCGCGAGCGCGAACAGCGGCGCCGCCTTGACGTAGGGCGGGCCGTCCCCGGCCTCGACGCGGGCGCAATGGTCGAGGATGACGCGGACCTTCGGGAAGCGATCCATCACCGTGGCCAGCAGCGGCGCGCCCTTGAGCTGCATCTGCATGCAGACCGACAAGCCGTTGTCGGCCGCGAATTGCCACGCGGGGAACGACGCTTCCTCCGCGAAGAAAGTCTGCTGCTCGGGCTGGGTCGAGCCGGCGGTGAAGATGCGCATGCCGGTGAGGCCCTTGGCCATCCAGTGGTTCATCTTCGCAACCGCGTCCGGCGCGACCACATCGACGGAGAACACGCCGGTGAAACGATTGGGGTGCGCCGCGACCGCCTCGCTCACATAGGTGTTGTCGAACGCATAGGCCGACGACGCCTGCACCAGGATGGCCTTGTCGACGCCGGCCGCGTCGATCGCCTTGATCATGTCCGGATAGTCGAGCGGGTGTTCGGCCGACCAGGTGGATTGTTTGCCGAACAGTGGGGCGAGCGGATATTTCTCTGTGTCGGTCGCGATGACGTGGGTGTGGGTGTCGATCAGCATTCAAATTGACTCAAGAATTTCGCCACGAACTCGGTCTGCTCTCTCCCCCGCTTGCGGGGGAGAGGTGGAGAGGGGGCGTGCGTCCGTCGCTGCCCCCTCCCTAACCCTCCCCCGCAAGCGGGGGAGGGAACGCACCGAGATTGCCGCAGCACAACAGCGACAGCTATTTCTTCACCGGCAGCACCGCGGCGAACTTGCTGCCCCGCACGCACATCTTGCCGCGCGGGTCCTGCCACAATTTTTCGGTCTCGTGCAGATGGCCGAGCGTCCGCGCCACAGTGCGGAAGTCGTAGGTCGAGAACCGTTCGGCGATATCGGTGTAGTACAACGGCTCCTTGTCGATCGCTGCGAGGATGTCCGCCGCGAGCTTCGCCACCGTGGCGTCGTCGCCAGCCTGTCCTACCTTGTCCTTCTTGCCTTTGACGTAGTCCTCGACCTTTGCCGTATCGGCGTAGGCATAGGTGATGCGCTCGTAGTGCTCGAGCGGAATGTGCTCCGGGATGGTGGCGTCGATTCCCACTTTGGCGCCGAGCGGCACGACGCCCGCGCCCTGCAGCAGGCTCGGATCGAGCGGCTTCGCCCGCGCGCCGGGAATGACGATCACGTCTTTGTCGCCTTGCACGCGCGTGGCGATCGCCCATTCGACGTCGGTCGGATCGTTGACGTCGATGTCCTCGTCCACCACCACGACGTGCTTCAGGTCCATCACCGACAGCGCCGCGAGCAGCGCGTTCTTGCCTTCGCCGGCGCCCTTCTTGATGGAGATGACAGCGTGCCAGAACGCGCAGCCGCCCAGCGTGACGTTGATGTCCTTCACCTGCACGTTCGCGGTGCGCAGCGCCTGGCGGATCGCGGCATAGCGCGTCGGCGCCGCCAGCCAGGTGTTCTCCCACGGCATGTGCAGGTTGTAGTAGATCGCGTCCTTGCGCATCGAGATCGCCTTGATGCGCACCAGCGGGTTCCAGTGCAGCCCGCCCATCAGCCGGGTGAACTCGCCAAACCGTCCTTCCGGCCAGGTCCAGCCGGTCGGCAGGATTTCCGCTTCCAGCACGATCTCGGCGTCGGCGATGTAGGGCATGTCGATGGTGGAGCAGGGCGCGAGGTCGACTGCCTCGCCGCGCAGGCCGCCGGCGATCGCCATCTCGTCGACGCCGAGCGGCGCGCGATAGCCGGAGCCGGTGATCTCGAACGGGTGCGTGCCGATCGAAATCGAGATCGGCAGCGGCTCCTTGCGCTCGAATGCGCGCTGCGCGAACAGCCGCATGTTGTTCGGCGTGACGATGTCGATGCCGGTCAGCGCCTTTTCCTTGACGATGAAGCGGTAGATGCCGCTGTTCATGCCAAGCTCGGGATCGCGCGTGATCACCACGCCGGCGGTGATCATGGGACCGCCATCGTAGATCGACGACATAGGGATCGGCAGCTTGTAGAGGTCGACGTCGTCCCCCACCAGCGTGACCTCGCGGGTGGGCGAGCCGTTGACGCGCCGCGGCGGGATCGGCTTGGCGATCGCCTGCGCCAGCTTGTGCTCGATCTCGCCGAAATTCTCGCAGCCCATCGCCATGGTGGCCCGCTCTTTCGAGCGAATGATGCCGGAGACGACCGGCAGGTCGTAGCCGATCACCTTGTGGAAGAAGAGCGCGGTCTTGGCCTGATCGACCAGGGTGGCGATGTGGCGGATGTCCACCGCCTGGTGCAGATCGACCAATTCTCCCGCCTGCCGCAGCCGGTCCAGGAATTGGCGGAAATTCTCTTTCATTTCAGGCGCTCCGGCGGGCAATGGGCGGGTGCCGCTAACCTACTGAGGCAGGCTTGGCTGGGCAACGGGCGCTTCCCCTCTCCCGCTTGCGGGAGAGGGTGGCTGAGCGCCGCATAAGCGCGTTCACGCGCGTCTTCGACGCGCTATGGCGCGAAGCCGGGAGAGGGGACTCGGGCCAACGCCGCGCGCGCCAGGCAGGATCGGCAATTGCGACCTTCCGTTGCACCGGCGTCGCCGCTACGGTGACGGCGCTCGAATCAGACGGGGCGGGCGAGGACGATGGCCGACAAGAACGTCTTTGATCGCTATGTCCTGGCGCTGCGCAAGACGGCGATCGACGATAAGACCGAGCACACCGATCGCGCGGCATTGCAATCATTATTGCAGGCGATAGCCGACGAATGCACCGACGGTATCGGCGTCCACCACGAACCCAAGCGCGTCGCCGACAAGGGTGCTCCCGATTTCAAGATTAATAAGAGCGGTCTCATTCTCGGCTACGTCGAGAACAAAGCAATCGGCGAAAATCTCGACAAGGTTCTGAAATCCGATCAGATCGTTCGCTACAAGAGCCTCTCTCAGAACATCGTTCTCACCGACTATCTCCATTTCATCTGGATCGGCAAGGATGGCATTCAGCGCGAAACGCTGTGCCACGAGACCGATCTCGAAAACCGGAAGTTCAAGCTGAGTGAGGATCGCGCCGCCGCAGTCACCAAGCTGCTGCAAGCGTTCTTTTCGACGGCACCGGAAGGCATTGGCCGCGCGCAGCAGCTTGCTCTGGCGCTCGCGACGCGCAGCAAGCTGCTGCGCGACTATCTCGGTGAGGAGTTGGTCCGCCAGGAGCGGGAGCACAAGGAGGGGCGGCTTTACGGGCTTTTCCAAATCTTTCGCGATCAGGTGTTCCATGAGCTGACGCTGAAGGAATTCGCCGATGCCTTTGCCCAAATGCTGGCCTACGGCCTGTTCCTCGCGCGGCTCAACTCGGATTCCGAAGCGGTGACGCTGCACAACGCGCGGGAATACGTGCCCGGGTCGTTCCGGCTCATCCGCGAACTGGTCGACTTCCTGACCGAGCTTGAGAAGCACGAATACCGAGACGTGCGCTGGGTGGTCGAGGAGGTGCTGTCCATCGTCAACGCCCTTAACCTGTCGGCCATTCTTGAGGACCTGTCGTTCCGGCAACGCAAGGCGATCAGCCGCAAAGTTCGGGCGTCCGACGAGGAAGAACACCGGCTGTTCGAGCGCGACCCGTTCATCTACTTCTATGAAGACTATCTGAAGGCCTACGACCCAGCCACGCGCAAGGGACGAGGCGTTTACTACACGCCGCCGCCGATCGTGAACTTCATCGTGCGTGCGGTGGACGACATCCTGAAGGAAAGCTTCGGCATCCGCGACGGGCTGGCCGACCACAAGCGCGTTACGGTGCTCGACTTCGCATGCGGCACCGGGACCTTTCTCTTGGAGGTGTTCCAGCGCATCTTCGACAACATCGGCGGGCCGGATGCCGGACGTGCTGATCTCATTGTACGCGAGCACATCCTGAAGAACCTTTACGGGTTCGAGTATCTCATCGCGCCTTACACGATCGCGCACTTGAAGCTGTCGCAGTACTTGAGAGACCAAAATCATCTGCTGAAGAACGACGAGCGCCTTCAGGTTTTTCTGACCAACACAGTGGAGCCGATTGAGCCTCAAAAAAATTTGCTATTGCCGGCTGTCGCGGCGGAAGTGCAGGCTGCGCAGGAGGTTAAGGAGAAGCCGATCTTAGTCATTATCGGCAACCCGCCCTATTCGGGGCACTCTAAGAACAAGGGGGCATGGATCACTGCACAAATCGCAAAGTACCGAGAGGGATTTCCTGAGCTATCGAAACCGGCGCAGGGCAAGTGGCTTCAGGATGATTATGTCAAGTTCGTTCGCTTCGCTCAGCTAAAGATGGAGCAGGCCGTAGAGGGTGTAGTAGGCATCATCACCAACCACTCGTGGCTCGACAATCCGACCTTCAAAGGCATGCGAAAGTCGCTGATGGAGTCATTCCATCAGGTTTACGTATTGGATTTGCACGGGAATGCGAAAAAGAAAGAGCGAGCGCCAGATGGCGGTGACGACCAGAACGTCTTCGATATTGAACAAGGTGTGGCGATCAGCCTGTTGGTCAAAAATAGCAATCTCGAAAGAGGTGTGTGGCACAGCGATCTCTGGGGCAAAAGGCTGGCGAAGTACGAAGCCGCTGCCGTCGGTGTCAAATCGTCAATCAGTTGAACTCGTTTGGAGCCTGGCACTCCAGATTGGCTATTCAAACCTCAGGACGCAAGCCTCGGTCGTCTATACAGAGGGTTCTGGTCCATTCCTGCTATCTTTTCTCCTCTTGGCGACCCAGCGCCCGGAATTGTTACGACGCACGACAAGTTCGCAATCTCATTTACGCCAGACGAAGCTCGGACCAAGATCTCGCGATTTGTTGCTACTGACTCTGAGCAAGAAGCTCGTCAATTGTGGAAATTGTGTTCGCAAGATCAGTGGAATTACGAAAGAGCTAAAAATGAATTGCCTAAGATCAATGTCGCCAAAGCCACTGTCTCGGTGCTCTATCAGCCCTTTGACCAGCGTTGGACGATCTGGGATCGGAATGTGGCCGTCCACAGACGCGAGCGCGTTACTCGGCATATGCTTGCCAAGAACATCTCACTAAATCTCATCCGCAAGATGGATATTGGTGGCTTGTGGAGTCACGTTCTGATCTCGGACAGGCCAATTAGCCACCATGCGGTTTCCAGCAAGGAAGTTAACTTTATCTTTCCGCTTTGGCTAACGAATGATCGGGGCTCAGCTCAGCTCAGCTCAGCTCAGCTCAGCTCAGCGAGAACCTGTCTTCCGAGTTCCGGACTTTTATCAACTCCCTCTACGAACACCATTACACACGTTGGCGCGATTGCCGACAGCCTGGCCTTCACCATCGAACAGATGGTGAAAATCGATGCCGCGTATCTGGCGGCCTTTGCAGAGCGGGGATAATTCGGCCACCGCCCTCGCACCGCCCCGATGGTTTGCGCATCATTTGACCTGATTCGCATTCTCGCGGTGAATTCATGGCGCCCAACGACGATCCAGACGATTCCCAGGCCGAAATGCAAGCCGATCTGTTCGGCGCGCCCGATGTGCCGGCTTACCGGCCCGACCCCGAAAAGGTTCGCTCCCGCCTGCACAAGATTCTCGCCGAGGCGCGCGCCGCGCAGAAGCTTCCCTGGGAGCCGACGACCGTCTCGCTCTATCGCACCATCTTTCCGCAGATGACCAACTGGCTGCCCGACGACGAAGCGGCCCAGTTGCGGTTCGCATTCGACACCGAGATGGCGCGGCTGGAAGCGGCCTGATCCGCAGCCCTCTTGACTTTATTCCCAAGGACTATATTCTTATAACCGCCTTGCTCAATCGAGGGCGTCGTCGATCGCGATGCTTGATGACGGAGCGGGGCCGGCGTCCCTCATACCGGATGCCGAATGGAGCGCCGGGAGGCGCAGGGCTCTTAACGCTTAAGGGCCCGCGCGCCCCGGGACCCCCACCACCCTCTCACGGCAATGGGTCCCGGAATCTTGGCGTGAGGCGGACCCCCGATAGCGGTCCGCCAAAGGGAGCCTCGCAAGCTCCCTGGCGCCTCCCGGCGCTCCATCCCTCATTGGGGAAACGGAAAAAGGGAAAAGACGGGCGCCGAACGTCTCTAAACAACCGGCAAGCGGAGCGTTGGCTAATGATCCCACCATCATCGCCGTTGCCGCGCGTCAGGCCCGGCCATCCGATCGGGGAATCCTCAGGCGGCGGCGCGTTCGGCCGCCTGAACCGTTTGCGGCTCGTCCTGGCGTTCTTCGGTGCGCGGGCAGCCGCACACCGTGCAGCAGAAGCTGTGCATCTCGGACATGAACCCGGCCGCCGGAATGGTGCGGATGTGTTTCATCGGCCCGGCACAGACCGCGCAGGGGCCGGTGACGGGCTTCAGCGTAATCGACTTCTTTCTCATGGACAGACCCCACGACAATCTCTTTGCGACAATCAATGGGCCATCTTCTGGTTCCCGATTGGGGCGAAAATATTGAGAACCGGCCGGGTCCACGGCTGGCGCTGCCGTCCGTTCAAAAGCCATGCAGGATCTGCGATTTCAGAGGGTGGCGGATATTGCCGCAAGCGGCGGTTGCGGCTTGCCGAGCGCGCCGAGCGGCAGCCCCAATTCGGCGTGCAAAACGCGTCCCAGCGAGGCCAGCAGCGCGTCCTGGCCGCCCGGCGCCAGCAGTGTGATGCCGAACGGGATGCCGTCGGCGCGCATCGACGACGGCACCGCCAGCCCGCAGAGGTCGAGCAGGTTGACGAAATTGGTGTAGGTGCCGAGCCGGCTGTTCAGCCCGATCGGGTCGGCCAGCACCTGCTCGACCGTGTAGGCGGTGGGCGCGGTTGGCAGCAGCAGAGCGTCGATCCGCCGGAAGATGCGGTCGCGCGCGCGGCGAAGCTCCTCGAGCCGGTAGAAGGCGGCGAAGGCGTCGGCTGCGCTCGGCCGCGCGCCCTGCAGCACGATCTCCCTGGTCACCGGGTGGATGGCGTCTGGCGAGGAGGCCAGCACGGGCCGCACCACCAGATAGCGTTCCGCCACCCAGGGGCCCTCGTAGAGGAGACGCGCTGTCTCGTAGAGCGGCTTGATGTCGATGTCGGAAATCTGCGCGCCGAGCGCCGCGCAGCGTGCGATGGCCGCGTCGTAGGCCGCGGCGGAAGCCTTGTCGCCGAAGAAAATGCGCTGCCCCGCGACCGGCACGCCGATCCGCACGCCCTTGCCAAACGGGCCGGCCACGCCGAGCGGCCGCTCGCGCGAATAGGGATCGGCGTCGTCGTAGCCCGCGATCGCTTGAAGCGCCGTCCAGGCGTCGTCCGTGGTCAGCGCGAAGATCGAGACGCAATCGAGCGTCCGGCAAGCCGGCACCACGCCGGTGGTGGAGACGAGGCCGAGGCTCGGCTTCAAGCCCACGATGTTGTTGAGCCCGGCCGGCACGCGGCCGGAGCCCGCGGTGTCGGTGCCAAGCGCAAGCGGTACGAGTCCGGCCGCCACGGCGACCGCAGAGCCGGAGCTCGATCCGCCCGGTATCAGCGCCGGGTCGATCGCGTTGCGCGGCACGCCGTAGGGCGAGCGTACGCCGACCAGGCCGGTCGCGAACTGATCGAGGTTGGTCTTGCCGATCACGATGGCGCCGGCGGCGCGCAGCCGCGCCACCACGGTCGCGTCCTTGCCGGGCTTGTATGCGAATGCCGGGCAGGCCGCGGTGGTCGTCAGTCCCGCAACGTCAATGTTGTCTTTCACTGCGACCGGAATGCCGTAGAGCGGCCGGCCTTGCGGTCCCTTGGCCTGCAACGTGTTGGCTTCAGCGACGGCGTCGCTTTCGTCGCGCAGGCTGATGAAGATGGCCGAATCGTTATGGGCGCGGATGCGCGCATAGCTGCGCGCCACTGTGTCGGTGGGCGTCGCAATCGAAGCACGGTGGGCTTGCAGAAGCTCGGCGATGGTTTCGGTCAATCGCAAATCCGTTGGGATCGGGCCGGCAAGGCGCACCTTGCGACGGAAGCGCCGTTCGCGCAACCTGCTAGTGTGGCGGTTCAGAAGTCCGCATCATTCTTGCCGCGAGCTCGTCATGCGGACTTCTGAACTAAAGCCACACTAGATCAATAAGTGCTAGTGTCCTTCGATTCCGAAGTTCGCAAACGAAGGTGCCGCACAATGATGCGAACTTCGGAATCGGGACACTAGCATGACCGACCATTCCACCGCGGTCGCGGCGCTCGCCCGTGAGCTTGTCGCGATCGACAGCCGCAGCTCCCTGTCTAACCTGAAGATCGCCGACCGTGTCGAGGCGGAGCTGTCGAGCTTCGAGGTGGAACACGTCGACTACAAGGACGGAAACGGCGTCGCCAAGCGCGCGCTGGTGGCGCACCGCGGGCCGCCGGGCGGACTGGCGCTGTCCGGCCACATGGACACCGTGCCGGACACCGGCTGGCGCAGCGATCCTTGGGAAGCGCGGATTGCGGACGGTGCGCTGCACGGGCTCGGCAGCGCCGATATGAAGGGTCCGGTCGCGGCGGCGATCGTCGCGGCGAAGGCGCTGCCTGACGGTGTGCCGATAACGCTTCTCATTTCAACCGATGAGGAAACCACCAAGGCCGGCGCGCGCGAGATCGCGCAGCGTTCCAAGCTCGCCAGGGCGGCGGCGCCGCGCGGCATCCTGGTGGCCGAGCCGACCAAGATGGTGCCGATGCGCGGGCACCGCGTACACGTGCAGTTCACTGCGACGGCGACTGGCGTGCAAGCGCATTCGAGCACCGGTCTTGGCCGCAACGCCAACTGGGCGCTGGTGCCGTTCCTCATGGACATGAAAGCGATCTATGAGATGCTGCGCTCGGATCCGAAATATCACGACGCTGCATACGATCCGCCATTCAGCGACTTCAACCCGATCGTCGACAATCACGGCACTGCGGTGAACGTCACGGTGCCGAAGGCGACGGCGGTCATCAAGTTTCGCTACAGCGCGAAGGTCGATCCGGCGCCGATCCAGCGCATGGTGCGGGAGGCAGCAAAGCTCTGCGGATTGACGCTGACCGAAGCATTCGAGGGCGACCCGCCGGAGCTTCCTGAGAGCCATCCGTTTGTGCAACTCTGCAGCCGCGTCAGCGGCACCGCGCCGCGCGTCGCGCCTTATGGCACCGATGCATCCATGCTGCAGACGCTGGCGCCGTGCGTGATCATGGGACCGGGCGATATCGGCAAGGCGCATGCGCCGGACGAATGCGTGCAGGTTGCGGAGCTCGCCGCCGCGGTGCCGCTGTTCATGCGGCTTGCGACTGAAATGATTTAGAACGCCCGGCATCGCGGCGCAGTCATGCGGCGGCGCTGGCCCGGCTCTTGCTTTCGGTATTTTCATGACGGACCATGAAGGCGGTCACGCGTGCGCCGCCGCAACAGGAGCAGCTTCATGAAATACGCAGTCGCCGGTCTTGCGGCATTGACGCTCACCATCGCGGCGTCTCTGGGAAGCGCGCAGACCGTCTATCCGACGCGCGCCGTGCAGATCATCGTGCCGTTCCCGCCGGGCGGCAACACCGACATCCTGGCGCGCGTGATGGCGGATCAATACTCCACCGCCTTGAAGCAGCCGTTCACCGTGGTCAGCAGGCCCGGAGCCGGCGGCAACATCGGCGCCGCCGCGCTGGTCGCGAGCGAGCCGGACGGCCACACGCTGCTGCTGGCGGCGCCCGGGCCGCATGTCGTCAACCAGTATCTCTACACGAGCCTGTCGTTCGACCCGGAAAAGTCGTTCGCACCGGTCACCTTGGTGGCGCGGTTCCCGAACGTGCTGGTGGTGCATCCGTCGCTTGGCGTGAAGACCATCCAAGAGCTGATCGCCAAGGCGAAGGCCAATCCGGACAAGATCGACTACGCAACGTCGGGCGTCGGTACGACCAGCCATCTGTCGATTTCGTTGTTCCTCGCGATGGCGGACGTCAAGATGAACCACGTGCCCTACAAGGGCACCAGCCAGTACCTGCAGGATCTGATCACCGGCCGGGTCAGCATGGGTCTCGACAATCTCGGGCCGATCCTGCCTTTCATCCAGTCCGGGCAGTTGATCGCGCTTGGTGTCTCGACCGCCGGTCCGGTTGCGCTGCTGCCCGGCGTGCCGCCGATCGGCACGGTGGTGAAGGGTTACGAGGCGAGCTCGTGGAACGCGCTGTCGGCTCCGGGCGGCACGCCCGTCGACGTCGTGAACAGGCTCAGTGTGGAGGCGAATGCCATTCTGAAGAAGCCCGAAGTGATCGACCGCATGCGCTCGATCGGATCGGAACCGGTCGGCGGCACGCCGGCGGACATCCAGAAGTTCTTCGTCGAAGAGCGCGCGCGCTGGAAGCGTGCGGTTGAAGTGGCGAATTTGCAGAAGCTGCCTTAGCGCAGCGCGCTCGCCATATATTTCATGTCCGCCGCTGCGCTCGGACCCGTGAAGGTGAGCGCCAGCTCGGTGACGCCGGCGGCGCCGTAGGACGCGGCCAGTATCCGGCAGTCGTCGGCATTCCCCGTGATGGAAAACGCACGGACGAAACGTTCATCAAGGACCGAGCCCGCCGGCTCGCCGGCCTTGAGCCGCGCGGCTGCAGTGGCAAAGTCCGCTTCCGGAATATCGCTGCCGTCGAGCAGCGCGCTCTTCGCCGCGGGCAGCCGTTGGCCAAGCGTCCAATAAGTCGGCACCATCTCTGCTATCGCCTGTTTTGCCAACCGGTAAGCTTCCTCTCGATCCGGCCGCGCAATGCACGGGACATATTGCACGATCTCGGGAAGCGGACGGCTCGCCGCCCGCGCTGCGTCATGCACCACCGTCACCGCCTTGGCGGAAAACGCGGCGGTGACCATGTTGGAGACGATCAGCCCGTCGGCGATCTCGCCGCAGGCTTCGAGGCTGCGGTCGCCGCGCCCCGCCATGAAGATCGGGATGTCGGCGCGCGGCTTGTAGTCCAGCTTCACCGTGTTGACGTTGAACACCGTGCCGGTATGGCTCACTTCATCGCCGCGCAGCAGCGCGCGCACGATGACGATGGCTTCGCGCAGGGTGGTGAGCGGCTTGCCGTAGCTGAAGCCCATGCGCTCGATGGCAAAGCCGATACCGGAGCCGATCCCGAGTTGCACCCGGCCACCGGCCAGTTCGTCGAGTGCGCCGATCTCCATCGCGATCAGCGTCGGGTGGCGGTTGTAGGGATTGAACACGCCGGCGCCGATCCGAAGCGTTTTGGTTGCCACCGCGCAGGCCGCGGCCGCGGGCAGCGCGCCACGGTTGAACGGATTTTCCGCAAAGCAGACGCCGTACATCCCCACGGCTTCCGCGGCGACAGCCTGCTCGACGCATTGTGACGCCGTCATGCCGCCGTGCAGGCGGACGCTCAGCCTGGGGAATTTCTCCGGCATGCCGCTAGACGCCGCCCGGCCGGGGCCCGCTGTCGCCCGGCGAAAAGTGCGCGTGGACGACGCGCCATTGGCCGTCCTCCTTGCGGAACACCATGGTCGAGCGCGAATAAAATTTCTGGTTGCTGTAGTTGATGTCGCGCGGCGGCGGCTCCTTGCCGGTCCACTGCCGCTGCGTCTCGCGATGGCACCACACCACTGCGAGATCGCCGGTTATCGTGCCGCCGATGTCGTAGGGCGTCCAATAGCCGGACTGGACGTTATGGATGTAGAACTTCCACAGCCGCGTCCAATGCTCGCGGCCCTTGTAGGTGTGGCCGTTGAGGTTGAAGTAGGTCGCCTCCGGCGCGCCGCTGAAGATAGGCTGCAGGTTTTCCCAGTCGAACCGGGCGTTGACGTCGATGTATTTTTCGTGGAGCCGGAGGATTTCCTTCCGGTCTGCGTCGGTGCCTCCGACGAGAATGGCTTCACTCATCCTGACCTCGATGTTTTCACGCTGCGATCATTGTAGCAGCGGGACCGAGGCCGAACGCAAGCGTCGGTCAGTAGCCTGACGTGCCGCCAAGCCTTGCGTTGAGCGATTGCTTCACACGGCGCGTCACCATCGCGATGACCAGGATCAGCACGACGAAGCCCGCGACGCCGAACCACAACCGCGTCGACGACACCGAGCGGTCGTCGAGCGCGACCTGTCCGACAGCGCCGAGATAGACAAAGGCGAACACCTGCGGCGCCAAGCCGACCAATGTGACGGCCATGAACTGCCACAATTTCATGGTGCTCAGCCCGAACGCATAGTTCGAAACGGGCCCTGGAATCGGCGATGCGAGACGCAGCAGGAACAGCAATTGCCAGCCCTCGGCATCGATCGCGTCGGCGATGAGCTTGGCCTTCGGCCGCCGTTCGATCATGCGCTGGAACCGATCGCGGAAGAAATAGCGCGCCAGCACAAAGCCGGCGAAGGAGCCGACCGCGGTCGCAAGCAGCGCGAGCGGAAAAGCCGCAATGCCAAACGTCAAGCCAGCCAGGATGCAGATCGCCGGGCGCGGCACAAAGATCAATCCGCTCAAGATCAGAAGCGCGGTGATGATCGCCCAGGCGAGGGCGCCATCCCCATACGACGCCCATTGAATGAAAAAGCTTTGCATTCGCAAGGGTTTCCGGCGCTGCCGTGGCCGGCGGCATTGCCGTGGAGCGCAGGCCGGTCCCTATAAAGGAGTTCGTTTCTCAACGCGAGGCGCATGAATTCCGCAGGCTTGTCCGCGCTATGGCCGCGCCGCCGGCGTTTCCATCGGCATGCCGCGGGCGCGCCACATCAGGTAAACCTCGAGATCGACGTATTCCGGCGCGCCGTAGTCGTAGTGCTCGGCTCGCATACCGATCAGGCAGTTGCGCAGCCGCCGCTGTAGGGAGCCGATGCTTTGCCACTCCAGGCGGTAGAGCGGATAGCCATTCGGATGCGCCTGCGGGATGATGTTGCCCGCGAGCTTCTTGCTCCAATTGTCATCGTGGCATTGCGCGCAGGACAGGTTGAGTTGGCCCTGGCGGCGGATGTAGGTGGCGCGGCCAGCTTCACGGAACGGCGTGAGCCGCGGATCGCCTGGCGGCGCGATCGGCTCGCCGCGCGATTGCAGGCCGATGTAGGTCGAGAGCGCGAGCAGGTCCTTGCTTTCGTAGGCGAGGGGCTTCGCCTCCTGCCGCTCGACGCGGCACATGTTGATGCGCTGGTCGAGGCTGACCGGCCGGTTGAGCTTCGCATCGAACGCCGGGTAGCGCGCGGCGACGCTTTTCATGCTGGTCTTGGCGTCGCCGTGGCATTCGGCGCAGGCGCGTCCGTTACTGGTCTTCGCCTTCCACAGCGCCTCGCCGTCCAGCACCGCCAGCATGCCAGGGTTGGCGGTGTCGTCATCCTGCATCGCCTTGGTCTCGCGGCCGAGATCGGCGTAGCCGGAGCGGCGCTGGTCGAGCGGGATTTCGGCGGCTGCGGCGATGATCGCCGCAGCCAGGAGCGCGGCAGCGGATGCGATCAGCCGCAGGCTCGTCACCGCGCTCATTCGACGACGATGCTGGCAGTCTCGGTCTGGGAGAACTGGCCGTCGCCGGTCCATGTGAACGTGAAGGTGCCGCTCTCGGTCGCGACTGTATGGAAGGTGATGAACGGGTTGGCAGCGATCGCCGGATGCAGCGCGGCGCGGAAAATCTCCTCGCCGTTGAACGTGCAGGTGAACGTATCGATGATGTCACGCGGGATGCGAACGCCCGTCGAGGTATGTCGGAAGCCGGATTCCATGACGTGCGAGATCAGCGTCTTGATCGTGATGATCTCGCCGCGCTTGGCCTTGGCGGGAACGTTAATCAGTGCGCGTGCCATCGGGGAGATCCTCAAGGCAGGCGCCGAGCGTGATGATGACGTTTCCGGAGTCCTGCCAGAACGTACCGTCGCTCAGCTCCGCGATCGCGACGATGTCCTGTGAATCGGCAAGCCGGATGCGGGTCTGGATGGTCGGAGACCCGGCGCGCGGCCCGAGCGTCACACTGATGACGTTTGGCTGAGGGTTTTTCTCGGACAGCACGTGAATGGCTTTCACGTAGTCCTTTGGCGTCATCGGGCTGTCGACCGTCACCGTCATGGTGACGCTGTTGCCGTTCTCGCTGAGCGGCGGCACCTCGAGCTTCACCTTGCCGGTCTTGACCTCGGCGCTACCGGTCACCTTGCGGATCGCTATGCCAAGTTGTGCAGGATTGGCCAGGATTTGCGCACGAGCCGGCAGCGTGGCGACGGCGGGCAGGCTGGCTCCGGCGGCAACCGCGCCGGCAGCCGCCAGCACTTGGCGGCGGTTCGCGCGAATGGCTGGTTTGGTGTCGTTCATGATCTCAATCGCGCAACGTTGTCAGATAGGCCACCACGTCCTCGATCTGTTCGGCCGTCAGGATCGGCTTGCCGCGCCACGCCGCGCCGACCCGGGTCAGGCCGTCCACCTTATAATAAGACGGCATGATCGTTGCCGGATTGAGGCGGCTGGCGTCAACCATCCGCAGCCGCAGCTCGCCCGCTGTCCACCGCGCGCCGGTGCCCTTCAGATTGGGCGACAGATCGCCCTGGAACCGCTCGTCTGGGAAGGGGCCGGAGTGGCAAAGCAGGCAGGTGTTCTGCCGGTTGATCACAATTGCGCGACCGCGCGCCGGATCACCCGGCGCGCCGGTCAGCGAATTGGGGATGGCATCGCCGACCACCTGATAGGGCCGCAGCGCGGCTTTGGACGCTTCTTGCGCGGGCGTCGCGGCCGGCTGCATGGCATGAGCAATCATTGCGAACAGCACCAGCCACTTCAACCGAACACCTCGGACGTGATGGTGCGGAACCAGGCCTCGGCATAGACCGCTTCGCTTGCGCGGAAGTCGGCCGGCGCGTCGATCGGGCTGACGCCGCCCGAATCCTTGACCTCGGTCATCGCGTTGCCGGCGGCGCGGTACACGTTGACGACGCTGATCCCGTAGTTCGGCGCGACCAAGCTATAGCAGGTGTTGATGAAGGCCGGCTGCGCCGCGGCCTGGCTGCCGCCGAGCAGCTTGGTGATGGCAAGTGCGCACACCTTGCCCTGCGAATTGGCGACAAAGCCCGACTTCGGCATCGGCGCCGCGATGGTGGCGTCGCCCACCACATGGATGCCGGGCACCAATGTTGACTCGAATGTTGCTGGATTGATTGGGCACCAGCCGGTCTGGTTGGTCACGCCCGCGAGCTGCGCGATGTTGCCGGCCCGCTGCGGCGGGATCACGTTGGCAACCTTGGCCGCGTGCTTGCCGAACTCGGTCGTGAGCGTGTTGGCCGCGGGATCGACCGCCGTCACCTTGCCGCCGGCCGACAGCGATACCCACTCGAGGTGGTTCGGATAGAGCTCCTTCCAGGCGTTCTGGAACAGGCGCTGCTTGGAGAATTGGTCCTTGGCGTCGAGCACCAGGAGTTTCGACTTCGGCTTGCTGGTCTTGAGGTAGTGCGCGATCAGGCTGGCGCGCTCGTAGGGTCCGGGTGGACAGCGGAACGGATTGGCCGGCACCGACATGACAACGAGACCGCCGTCCTCCATCGCCGTGAGCTGGTTGCGCAGCAGCGTGGTCTGCTCGCCGGCGCGCCACGCGTGCGGCATCTTCGCCGCCGCGGCCTCGTTGTAGCCCGGCAGTCCGTCCCAGCGCAGGTCGATGCCGGGCGAGAGAACCAGCCGGTCATAGGGCAGCGTGGCGTCGGCGAGCCGGACGGTTTTGTCTGTCTGGTTCACGCCGATTGCAGTGCCGATCATGACATTGACGCCGGCGGCGCGCACCTTGTCGTAGCCGAACTGCTGCGCCTTGAGGTCGCGCAGTCCGCCGAGCACGGCGTTGCTGAACGGGCAGGCGGTGAAGGTCGCGCTGGATTCGACCAGCGTGACGTGAATCTTGGGATCGAGCGCCTTGATGTTGCGCGCAACCGTGGTGCCGCCGAAACCGCCGCCGACCACGACCACCCGCGGCGGCGCCTGTGCGATTGCTGGAGCCGGCAGCAGCGCTGCGGATGCGAGCGCGGCCGAGTTGCGGAGAAATTCCCTGCGGGTCCGGCCTTTGCGCACTGCTGCCCCCTATTTCTGCGCCGCCAGCCAGACCGCGATGGGTTTCATCTCGTCGTCGGTAAAGCCCTTGGCGATGCGGCCCATCACGGTCGACGGTTTTTCACCGGAGCGAAATTCCGCCATCAGCTTCACGGTCTCATCGGCACTGCGGCCGGCGATCTTCGGCACCGGCGTTTCGGCGGCTGCGTTGGTGGCGTGACAGCCCGAGCAGGCGGCCGCGCCCGGCGGGGCGTCGGCCGCAACGGCCGCGCCGGCGCCGAGCATCAGCGCACAAGCGAGGATTCCGGACGTCAATTTCATCCGCTTCCCCCATGGCGAAAACGGCGGCTCTTTCGAGCCGCCGCTTGCCGTTGTCGTCAGGCGATTTGCAGCTTGTGGTTCTTGAGCGGGAACGAACGGATGCGCGTGCCGGTCGCCTTGGCATACGCATTCATCACCGCCGGCGCCGCGACGCAGATGGTCGGCTCGCCGATGCCGCCCCACGGCCCACTGCCGCCGCTCGGCATCGAGATCGTCTCGACTTTCGGCATCTGTGCGATCCGCATGGAATTGTAGGTGTCGAAGTTGGTCTCGACGATGCGTCCGTCCTTGACCGTGCACTCCTGCCAGAACAAGGCGGACAGGCCGTAGACGAATGATCCCGCGACCTGGCGATCGATCTGCGCCGGATTGACGGCGTAGGTCGCATCAGTCGCCGCGACGATACGGTGGACCTTGATCTTGTCGCCGGTGACGGAGACTTCCGCCGCCGCCGCCACGTAGGCGTTGAACGCCTTCATGTGCGCCAGGCCGCGATGGATGCCCTGCGGCGCCGGCTTGTCCCAGCCGATGCGCTCGGCCACGGCATTGAGCACGGCAAGGTTCCTCGGGTGCTTGTCCATCAGCTTGCGGCGGAACGCGAGCGGGTCCTGACCCGCCGCCGCCGCGAGCTCGTCCATGAAGCACTCGATGAAAATGCAGTTCTGGTTGATATTGACGCCGCGCCAGAAGCCCGGCGGGACGTGCGGATTTCGCATCGAGTGGTCGATCAGCAGGTTCGGGACCGCGTAGCCGAACGAGTGTTCGCCAGTTTGGAAAACACCCTGGAAGGCGAGCGCGTCGCGCCCCTTGTCCTGCTCCACGACCTGCGGGCGCACGCTCGCCAGGATCGACTGACCCGACAGCCGCATGTGCAGGCCGGTCAGGTTGTTGTCCTTGTCGAACGCGCCGACCAGCTTGCATTGCATGACCGGGTGGTACCGGCCCTGCACCATGTCTTCTTCGCGGGTCCAGAGCAGCTTGATCGGCGTGCCCGGCATTTCCTTGGCGATGCGCACCACTTGGTGCACGTAGTCCTGGAACGCGCCGCGCCGGCCGAAGCCGCCGCCGAGGTCGATCTTGTGGACCTCGCACTTGTCGGCCGGCAGGCCGGACGCGGCGAGCGTCGCCGCGAACGAGCCTTCGCCATCCTGGGTCGGCACCCACACCTCGCACTTGTCTGCCGTGTAACGCGCGGTGGCGTTCATCGGCTCCATGCAGACGTGGTTCTGGTACGGGTAGGAGTAGACGGCCTCGACCTTTTTCGCCGCGCTGGCGATGGCGGCCTTGGCGTCGCCGTTCTGGTTGCCGACGAAAGCCGGCTGGTCGGGTTCGAGACCGGCCTTCAGCCATTCCGCGATGCTGGCGCTGGAGACCTTGTTGTTCGGGCCCTCGTCCCAGACGATCGGCAACGCGTCGAGCGCGGTCTTGGCCTGCCAGAAAGTGTCGGCTACCACCGCGACTCCGGTATCACCGACTTGGAGAACTTTCTTGACGCCCTTCATGCTGGCGACCTTGGCGGCGTCGAAGCTCTTCACCTTGCCGCCGAACACCGGGCATTCCTTGATCGTCGCGATCAGCATGCCCGGCATCGTCAGATCGAAGCCGTAGACCTGCTGACCGGTGACCCGTTGCCGCGTGCCGAACCGCTTGATCGGCTTGCCGGCGATCTTCCAGTTCTTCGGATCCTTCAGCGCCGGCTTCTCCGGCACCGGCAGCTTGGATGCGGCGTCGGCGACCTTGCCGTAGGTGGTGCTGCGGCCGCCCGGTCCGGTGATGGTGCTGTTTTCGGCCTTGAGCTGATCGACCGGCACCTTCCACTCGTTTGCCGCCGCTTGCAGCAGCATCAAGCGCGCCGCCGCTCCGCCCTGACGGACGTATTCGTGCGACTCGCGGATGCCACGGCTGCCGCCGGTCGAAAACGATTGCCAGGCGCGTTTGCGCCTGACGTTCTCGCCCGGCGTCGGATATTCGTAGGTGACCTTCGACCAGTCGGCCTCGAGTTCCTCTGCCACAAGCTGCGCGAGACCGGTGATGGTGCCTTGGCCCATCTCCGAGCGCGCGATGCGGACGACGACGGTGTCATCCGGCTTTACCACGACCCACACGCCGAGTTCGGGGGTGGCGAGCTGAGCATTCGCCTCGGTTCCGCCGAACGGCAGATCGAAGCCGATCGCGAGGCCGCCGGCGGCGGCGCTGCCGATCACAAAGGAGCGGCGATTGATTTTTGGCATGACGTTCATTGCTGCCTCCCCGATCACGCGTTCGCCGCGGCGTGGATCGCCGCGCGTACTTGCTGGAAGGTGCCGCAACGGCAGATATTGGTGATCGTGCTGTCGATGTCGGCGTCGGTCGGCTTCGGCTTGTTCTTGAGCAGGTCGACGACCGCCATGATCATGCCGCTCTGGCAGTAGCCGCACTGCGGCACTTCATGGTCGACCCAGGCCTGCTGCACCTTGTGCAGCGTGCCGCCCTGGGCAAGGCCTTCGATGGTGGTGATCTGCTTGCCTTCCGCCGCGCTCACCGGGAATGCGCAAGAGCGGGTGGCGACGCCATCGATATGGACGGTGCAGGCGCCGCATTGCGCGATGCCGCAGCCGTATTTGGTGCCGGTGAGGCCGACATTTTCCCGGATCGCCCATAACAGCGGGGTGTTCGGATCGACATCGATGTCGACAGCTCTGCCGTTGACGGTGAAACGCGCCATGCTTGCCCTCCCTGGGTTTTGGCTGCGGCCGCGTGACTCCTCATGGGCCGCATTGTCTCGGATGTGCAGACTGTAATTAGATTACTTAAAGACAACAATTGGGCGCGCTTGGTATTCCAGCCGCCGCCTGCCCATTTCGCCAAAACGTGATTGCTGGGTGGCCAGGGCTGCGGCCGCATGGAAAACGTCAATCATTCCGCCATTTTGCGCTGCATTAATTTCGCCTAGGCTGTGGTCATGTCCATCGTTCTACCTGCCCATTTGAGCCCTGAAGCGGCGTTCGGGCTCTGCGAAAGCAATGATCTCGATGCACTGACCCAGGCGGCGGCGGCACGCCGGGACGCGGCCCACGGCACGCTGGTGTCCTATTCGCGCAAGGTCTTCATTCCGCTGACCAGGCTTTGCCGTGACGTTTGCCATTACTGCACGTTCGCGCAGCCCCCCCGCCGGGGCCACAATTCGTATCTCTCGCTCGACGAGGTGCTGGCGCTCGCCTCCGCCGGCGTGACGGCGGGCTGCAAGGAGGCGTTGTTCACGCTCGGCGACAAGCCGGAGCTGCGTTACTCCGTGGCGCGCAACGAGCTCGCGCGTCTCGGGCACGCCACGACAATCTCGTATCTTGAGGAGGCCGCGCGCGCGGTGTTGGAGCAAACCGGTCTGCTGCCGCACGTCAACCCAGGCGTGCTCGATGCGGACGAAATCGCGGCACTGCGCAAAGTGTCGGTTTCGCAAGGCATCATGTTGGAGAGCGTGTCGCAACGGCTGTGCGAGCGCGGCGGTCCGCATTTCGGATCGCCCGACAAGAGTCCGGCGGTGCGGCTCGAGACTATTCGGCTCGCAGGCGCGCAAGGCGTTCCGCTCACCACGGGAATCCTGATCGGGATCGGCGAGACGCGCACCGAGCGCGTGCAATCGCTGCTTGCAATCCGGGATCTGCACCAGCGTTACGGCCATATCCAGGAAATCATCATCCAGAATTTCCGCCCCAAGCCTGGCACGCGGATGGCGGCAGTGCCGGCTGCGGCTGAACGCGAGCATCTCTGGACCATCGCAGTTGCGCGGCTGCTGTTCGAACCGGCGATGAACATTCAAGCGCCACCCAATCTCGCCGATAGCGAGCTTGCACCGCTGATCGGCGCCGGTATCAACGACTGGGGTGGCGTCTCGCCGGTGACGCCGGATCACGTCAATCCGGAAGCGCCATGGCCGCAGTTGTCGGTGCTGGAAGCGGCTTGCCGCGTGTCGGGCAAGCAGCTTGTCGAGCGGCTCGCGGTCTATCCGCAGTATGTTCGCGCGCTCGATCGCTGGATCGACTCTGGTTTGCGAACCGTCGTGCTTCGTGGCGTTGACGCCGACGGTTGGCCGCGAACCGATGCGTGGGCGCCCGGTTCGATTGAGCCTCCGTCCAAAAAAGAAACGATCGCGGCCGTGTCTAACCCGGCCATCGCCGCGAGCAATCTATCCAAACTACTGGAGCGCGCCGCGAGCGGCCGCGCGCTGACCGAGCGCGACATCGTTTCGCTGTTTCGAGCTCGCGGCGATGCGTTCTCGGCTGTGACTGCGGCCGCCGACGATTTGCGTGCTGGCATCTGCGGCGATGCGGTGTCCTATGTGGTGACGCGCAATATCAACTACACCAACATTTGCTCCTATCGCTGTCAGTTCTGCGCGTTCTCGAAAGGCAAGACCAGCGAGAATCTGCGCGGGCGTCCTTACGATCTTTCCAACAGCGACATCGGCGGGCGTGTCCGCGAAGCGTGGTCGCGTGGCGCCACTGAAGTCTGCATGCAGGGGGGAATCCATCCCTCGTACACCGGGCGAACTTATCTCGATATCTGCCGAACAGTGAAACAGGCCGTCCCGCGAATGCACATTCATGCGTTTTCGCCGCTGGAGGTGCATCACGGCGCGCAGACGCTCGGTGTGCCGGTTGCAGAATTCTTGACGGAGCTTCGTCGCGCCGGTCTCGGCTCATTGCCGGGGACCGCGGCCGAAATCCTCGATGACGAGGTCCGCACCGTCATTTGCCCGGACAAGATTTTCACCGCACGCTGGCTTGAGGTGATGCGCGCGGTCCATAACGCCGGCCTGAAGAGCACGGCAACCATCATGTTCGGCCACGTTGATAGTTACGAACATTGGGGCCGGCATCTTCTGCACATTCGCGCGCTGCAAGAGGATACCGGCGGCTTTACCGAGTTTGTGCCTTTGCCATTCGTACACATGGAAGCCCCGATCTATCGCAAGGGCCGCTCGCGCCGTGGTCCGACATTCCGCGAGGCTGTGCTGATGCATGCCATTGCGCGGCTTGTGCTGCATCCTGTTATCGCCAACATCCAGACCTCATGGGTCAAGATGGGGCCGGAGGGGGTCGGGATTTGCCTGCGGGCGGGCGCCAACGACCTGGGCGGCACGTTGATGGACGAGTCGATCACGCGTGCGGCCGGGGCAAGCCACGGCCAGGAGATGCCCCCTGCGGCCATGGAGGCGCTGATCCGTTCGATCGGCCGGACGCCTCGGCAGCGGACGACAACGTACGGTGACACGCCGGCGGAGCGCCGGCAGCAGTCGTACGTCGCGCTGTCCCGTGACATAACCGCGGAGCAGGCAGCCGTCGGGGCGTAGGCCGACCGCTAGGAATGGGCCATCGGCTAAGGTATCTTTCGTACAGGATGTCGTGCGAGTGCCACAATTTTGGCGCGACTTTGCACGATCGCTGAATGCAGCGCTGAACGACACTCAAGGAGCCGAAATGTCGGGTTTTTTGCGAATTGCCGCATTGCTGACCGCCACCAGCCTGATCGGGCCAGCCGCGCAGGCACAGGGTTACGATCCCCGGACTGGCCGCTACCAGGAAATGAATGTCCAGGACCAGCCGGGCCACATCCCGCAGAGCGAGGACGTGGATCCTCAGTTCAGGCGGCAGGCCGTATTCTTCCGCACCAGCGAGGTGCCGGGCACGCTCATCGTGCACACGTCGGAGCGCTTTATGTATCTGGTGCAGGGCAACAATCGCGCCATGCGTTACGGCATCGGCGTTGGCCGCGAGGGCTTCCAATGGCAGGGGCTATTGAAAATCTCCCGCAAGGCCGAGTGGCCGGACTGGACGCCGCCTGAGGAGATGATCCAGCGCCAGCCGTACCTGCCGCGCTGGATGGCCGGCGGTCCCGGCAATCCTATGGGTGCCCGGGCGCTCTACCTTGGCGGCACGGTGTACCGCATCCATGGCACCAATCAGCCGCACACCATCGGCTCCGCCGTGTCATCGGGCTGTTTCCGGCTGGTCAATAACGATGTGATCGACCTCTACGACCGCGTCCCGGTCGGCACCAAGGTCGTCATCCGCCACGCTGCCAGCCTGTAGGCCGGCGGCAACAAACGTTTGTATGCATCCAACATTGCAGAAACGAGAAAATCCCATGAATCGATATGGCAAGGGTTCGATCGCGGCGCTGTTCGCCGGCCTGCTCGGCATCGCGTCGGTTGCGGGCGCTTCGCCCGCCGTCGCGCAAACGCTCAAGGCGGTGAAGGACCGTGGCACTCTGAATTGCGGCGTCAGCGAGGGCCTCTACGGCTTTTCGGCGCGCGATGAGAAGGGGGCCTGGGCGGGCTTTGACGTGGACATGTGCCGCGCGATTGCCGCGGCGGTCTTCAATGACGCGACCAAGGTCAATTTCGTTCCGCTGGATGCCAGCACGCGGTTCCGCTCGCTACAGCAAGGCAACATCGACGTGCTGTCGCGCAACTCGACCTGGACGATGTCGCGCGAGACCGAGCTCGGTCTCATCTTCACCGGCATCACCTACTATGACGGCCAGGGCTTCCTGATCCCGCGATCGCTGAACAAGGATTCGGCGCTCGATCTCGACGGTGTCAAGGTGTGCGTACAGATCGGCACCACCACCGAGCTCAATCTGGCGGATCACTTCCGCACCAACAAGATGAAGTTCGAGACGGTCGCCTCGCAGACCGTCGACGACGCGATGAAGGGCTACGACAGCGGCCGCTGCAATGTGTTCACCGCCGACGTTTCTTCGTTGCATGCCATCCGGCTACGCCTTGCAAAGCCGGAGGATCACGTGATCCTGCCGGATGTGATTTCCAAGGAGCCGCTCGGACCGGCCGTTCGCCAGGGCGACATGCAATGGTTCAACATCGTCCGATGGGTGAACTTTGCGATGATCAACGCCGAGGAGCTCGGCGTGAACTCGCAGAACGTCGGCGATGCGTTGAAGTCGGAGAAGCCCGACGTCAAGCGGCTGGTCGGCAGCGAAGGCAGCTACGGCGAGCAGATGGGCCTTACGAAGGATTGGGCGGTTCGCATCGTGCGGCAAGTCGGAAATTACGGCGAGGTGTTCGAGCGTAACGTAGGCGTCGGCTCCAGATTGGCCATTCCACGCGGCATCAATCAGCTTTGGAACGTCGGCGGCATTCAATATGCCCCGCCAATCCGCTGACCGGAGAGGCTATCAAAGGCAAATCATGATGCGTCTCAGGCTGTTCTTGAACTCGCTTTCGATCTGAGCGGAATAGCCAATGGTCGATTACTTCCCGGTGCTCAATCGCGCGGTCGGGGCGCTCGATCCGAACACTTCGGAAACGCGCCGCGGCGTGTACGATCGGGCGCGCCGCGCGCTGGTCGACGGGCTTCGTTCCAGCGATCCGACCCTGTCGGACTCCGACCTGAGGACGCAGAGCGCGGCGCTTGAGGACGCGATCCGTCAGGTGGAGTCGCAATACGAGGTGGACGCCCTGCGCGGCGTGCAGCCGCCCGATGCGCCGCGCCGGATGCCTCCACCGGCTGCCGCCCTGCGAACGCCGCCTCCAATGCTCCCCCCTGCGGTGGCTACTGCAGCGCCAACGTCAGAGCCAGAGCCGACGCCGGAAGCCCAGGACCCGGCCGAGGAGCGCTACCAGGATCGGCCGCCGCTCGATGACGAACGCAAGCCGTACCGCATGATTGCCGCGGGTGTCGCCGCGCTGGCGGTGCTGCTTGGCGCGGCTGCGGCCTATACGTACTGGCCGAGCAAATCCGGCGTGGCGCCGGCCCAGCGGGCGACGGCCCCTGCGGCGAAGCGGACCGATGCCGAGCCGGTGGGCGCCGGTGGCGCCGGATACGTCTTTCTGCGCCAGCCGGTTTATTACCGGAGCAACCATCCGGTCGGAACCATCGTGGTCGACAAGTCGCAGAGCTTCCTCTACGTGGTGCGCCCAAGCCTGAGCGCGATCCGCTACGGCATCAGCGTCGGTCCCGAATGCAACGCCACCGCCGGCTTGTACCAGATTGTGCGCAAGGAAGAATGGCCGGGCTTCAAGGTGCCGTCCAGCGGCAAAGTGGCGGACGACGAGCGCAGTAAGAACCCGTTCGGCGCGCGGGCGCTCTACTTGAGCAAGGAATCCCGCATCCACGGCACCAACGCGCCGAGTTCGATCGGACGGCCATCGTCGCTGGGGTGCATTCGCCTCACCAACGATGACGTGGTCTATCTCTATGATCGCTCACCGCTGGAAACGCGGGTGGTGGTCCTCAACTAGCGGGACCCAATGTCGCTGCGGCCGCCTGCCGCGTTTTGCGATTTCCGCTGCTCGTCATCCTGCTATGATCGCCCGCCAATAATTCGGTCGAACGGGGTCAACCATGCGCGCGGCAATACACACCATTCTTGGAGGCGCGGCGCTCTGCGCACTGTCGTTCGGTCCGGCCACGGCGCAGGCCAATTTTCCAACGCGGCCGATCACCATGGTGGTGCCGCTGCCGGCAGGCGGCACGGCCGATCTGTTGTGCCGCTTCGCCGCCGAGAAGGCGACCGCGATCCTCGGCCAGCAGGTGGTGGTGGAGAACCGGGCGGGCGGTGCGCGCGGCCGCGTCGGCATGGATCAGGTAATGCGTGCCGCGCCGGACGGCTACACTGTGCTGTGCGGCACCCAACTCATGTTCAGCATCACGCATCTCGTCTTCACCAAGTCGCAGGCCGATGCCCGGACGATGGAGCCGATCAGCGTGCTCGCCACCTATCCGCTGATCATCATCACCAAGGCGGCGCTGCCGGCGAACAACATGAAGGAGTTCATCGAGTATGCCCGTGCCAATCCCGACAAGGTCAACTACGGCCACCAGGGCAAGGGCAACACCGGCCACCTGCTCGGCGAACTGATCATGATGAAGACCGGCATCAAGATGACGGAGATTCCGTATCGCGGCAGCGCGCCGGCGATCAACGACTTGCTGGCGGGTACTATCGAGATGGTCCCCGACTATCTGCTCGCCAACAAGCAGAACATCGACGCCGGCAAGCTTAAGTTCATCGCTACTGCAAGCTTGCAGCGGCTTAAGGACTATCCCAAGGTTGAGACCGTCGCCGAAACTTTGCCTGGCGTCACCTCGACCACCTGGATGGCGGTGGCCGCGCCGCCGGGCACGTCGAAGGATGTTGCCAAGAAAATTTCCGACGCGATCGGCCAGGGCTTCCGCGAGGCCGATCTCAAGGCGCGCATCCTGCGGCTCGAAGCGGACCCGCTCGGCAGCACACCGGATCAGATGCGCGATTTGATCAGGCAAAGCACTGAAACCTGGGAGCCTGTGGTTAAGGCGCGCAAGATTTCCGTCGACTGAGCGTCAGGACGAGGCTGGCACCGACACGCGGCGGACGAACGTCCGATAATCCTCCGGTGTATCGAGATCGAACGCGAGGCCGGGCCGCCGCACAATCACGGCTGGCGCGCCACGTTCGCGTGCCGCTTCCAGGTGTGCCGCAAAGCTCGACGGCCCAAAGCGAAAAAAAACAGGATCGGGCGGCGACAGCACCAGCGCATTGGTCGCCTGCCCCGATGCATCCGGCGCGACGACGACGCCAGGCGCAGGCGGCAGGGCGGAGACCAATGCCGCGATGTCGCCCTTGGATACGAATGGCAGATCGCCCGGCAGCACCATGATCGCCTGTACACCGCGTGCGGCGACAATGCGGCATGCGTAGCCGAGCGCGGCATTCAGATCGTCCGCGCTGACGATACCGTGCGCGCCACGGGCGTCGATCGCGGCGGCCAGGCCAGCGTCGGACGTCACCACGGTGACGCGATCGGCTCCGAGCACGCCAATAAGTGCGTCGAACACGTGATCGAACAGCCGTTTGCTAAGTGCGGTGCGCTCCCCCGCATCGAGCATGCCCGCGAGACGGGACTTGCCGAGCTCGAACGGCTTCACCGGGATGATAGCCCGCAGGTCCGGCTTCATGCCGCTATCTTAGCGGCTGCGGGGGCAATTCAAGCGCGAAATCGATCGCCTCGCGCGCCAGCCGGGCCTTGTCCTCGATGCTCCGCATGATTGTGTTCGTCACGCGGACGCGAAATCCCTTCGCCTCCAGCTCCGGCAGGTTATCACGGTCGCTGGCATCGACGATCCAGCCGCTCACCAGCGCACTGTAGTATTGGGCGACTTCCAGCGTCGACGGCTCTCGGCCAAGCTCGCGCATCATCTTGGCAAGCGGCCCCTTGATCGCCGCGCCGCCCACGATCGGCGAGACCGCAACCACCGGCGCTTGCGAGCGGCGTATCCTCTCCCGCACGCCCGGCACCGACAGGATCGGATCGATGCTCACGAACGGATTGGACGGCGCGATCACAATGGCGGTTGTCTTTTGCAAGGCTTCGTCGAGCGCAGCGCTTGGTTTCGCGCTTTCCACACCCTGAAACGTGACGCCGCGAAACGCCGGTTGGCATTGCCGCTTCACGAAATAGTCTTGGAATGGCAGCGCGCCTTCGTCGGTATCGACGACGCTGCGGATCGCCTGGTCGGTCATCGGCGCGACGGTATGCGCGATGCCCATGCGCTCAGCAAGCATCGCCGTCACCTCGGACAGGCCTTGCCCGGCAGCCAGCGCTTCGGTGCGCAGCACGTGCGTGGCCAGATCGCGGTCGCCGAGCTGGAACCAGTCCGGCGCGGCAAGCCTGCGTAGCGTATTCATGAAATTCCAGGTTTCGCCCGCGACGCCCCAGCCTCGCTCCAGATCGTTCAGGCCGGCGACGGCGTAAAGAACGGAATCGACGTCGGGCGAGATATGCAAGCCGAGATGCACGAAGTCGTCGGCCGTGTTGACCACGATGGCCAGTTGATCGGGCGGCAACACGGCGGTGAGCCCGCGGGCGAACTTGCCGCCGCCGACGCCTCCGGCCAATGCGAGGACAAAGCGGGTGCTCATCGGAACAGGTCGATCTCGCGGGGCCGGATCAGCTCCTGCGCGGAGCCGTCGCGAGCTGGCAATTTGAGGCCACGCAGCAGCACGACAGGGGTGCCTTCGCCGGCCTGTCCCATCAGCAGCGATGCCGTGGCCGCGATCTCATCGGCGATGCCGACCTCGGTGGTGCGGAGCTTGCGGCCGTCGAGGTCGGGCGTGCCGACGAGGTCGAGGAGGGCGGGAAGTCCAGCCGCGCCCAGCGCGGTGCCGATCGTGCCATTGCGCCAGGCGCGCCCGAGGCTGTCGTTGATGACGACGGCAATCTCCACGCTCGTGCGTTCGGCAAGCCTGCGGCGGATGTCGCGGCAGGAGCGGTTGCAATCCTCCGGCAGCAGCAGGACGTGGCTGTTGCCGTCACCCTCGCCGGCGTTGGAGGCGTCGATGCCGGCGTTCGCCAGCACGTAGCCGTTGCGATGTGCGACCACGAGCACGTTCGTGCGGTGGCGCACCACTTCTGTCGATTCTCGCAAGATCAGTTCGACCAGCCGCGGATCCTTGTCGACCTCAGCGGCCAGCATCTGTGCGTGCGCCGAAGGCGTCACGCCAGCAAGCGCAACCAGACGTCCCTCGGATTTGGAGACGATTTTCTGCGCGATTACCAGAACGTCGCCGCTTTGCAGCGTCAAGTCGGAGCGTGGCAGCGCGTCCGCGATCAAGCCCGCAATGTCGTCGCCCTCCCGCACCCGTGGAATCCCGACGAGCGCCACGGCGCGCAGTTCGCTAGCCATCGGCGGCGTCCGGCGGCAACCCGGTGATGCGGATGCCTGAATGCTTGATCTTGTATTGCCGGTTGATGGCGATCAGCGCCGATGTGAGCGCCTCGGCCGCCGCCGAATTAACAAGCGCGCCGCCGTGAAACGCGCGCATCCCGGCGTCCCTGGCGAGCGCGATCGCTTCGCCACGCGCGTCCTTGTCGTCGCCGCAAACCAGCACGTCGCAATCGATGGCGTGGCCGAGCACACCGAGATGCTCGGCGGAAACGTTCTGGAATGCCGACACCACGCGCACGCCGTCGCCGAGCAGCTTCTGCGCCCTGAGCACGGCCGAGCCGCCGTCCGGCAATTGCACCCGGCTGACCTGCGGCGGGACGAGCGGCACCGTGACGTCGATCAGGACCTTGCCGGCAAGCGCGGCCTTGATGCTGCCTAACGTGTCGAGTTGTGCGGCATAAGGCACGGTGAGCACCGCAATCTCGGCGCCCTGCGCCGCGGCGAGATTGTCGGAGCCTTCAGCGCGTTGTGCGCCAACCCGGCCATTGATCGCCGCCGCCATTTCGCGGGCGCGCTCCGCCGCGCGCGATCCGATCAGCACGCGATGGCCGGCATGCGCCCAGCGCAACGCGAGGCCGGAGCCTTCCTTGCCGGTGCCGCCGATGACGGCGATGGTCCGCGATTGCATGCTGGCACGTAATCATAGCGCGTTCTGCGGCGCAATTCGGCTAGTGTCCCGAACCCGAAGTTCGCACAATTGTGCAGCAACCGCCTTTGCGAACTTCGGGTTCAAAGGGACACTAGAATCGTTGAGTTGCTAGTGTCGCTTTGATTCGGAAGTTCGCTTCGGTGCCCGCTGAGAATTCAAGCGAACTTCCGAATCGCGACACTAGCTTGAGTTCGCGCCGCGGCGATGAGACAACAGGGCAGCGCTTTTTTCGATGAGGTGAAACATGATCCAGGCGAAGCGGATAGGGCATGCCAGCTTCACGACTCCGGATCTTGCCCGGCAGATCGACTACTACCGGCAGGTCATCGGCCTGGGACTGGTGGCATCCGAGGGTGACAGGGCGTTCCTGGCGACGCCGACCGGCCAGCTTGCGGTCGTGCTGGAGAAGGGCAGCGAGGCGGCCTGTGCCCGCATCGCATTCGAGGTGTCACCGTCGTTGAGCATGGCCGACATGGCGAAGCGGCTCGCCGCCGACGGCCTCAAGAGCGAAGAGCGCAGCGACGCCATCCCGGGCATGCCGAAGACGCTCGCCTTCACTGATGCCAAGGGCACCACCATCGAGCTGTTTTCGGAATGGACATTCCTGAGCGGTGAGGCGCCCGCCGCCGGCAGCGTAATGCCGACCAAGCTCGGCCACCTCGCCTATGTGACGGAGGATCCAAAGGCGATCTTCGAATTCTACGCCAAGGTGCTGGGCTTCCGCATGTCGGACTGGATAGGCGACTACTTCGTATTCCTGCGCTGCGGCGCCGATCATCACACCGTCAACTTCATCCGCGGGCCGAACTCGCGCATGCATCACATGGCGTTCGAGGTAAAGGACACCAGCCAGCTTACCAGCGCCTGCGACCTGCTCGGCCGCAAGAACGTGGAGATCGTGTGGGGGCCGGTGCGTCATGGGCCGGGCCACAACATCGCGGTCTATCACCGCAACCCGGACGACCAGATGGTCGAGCTTTTCACCGATCTCGACCGCATGTCCGATGAGGAGGGCGGCTACTTTGAGCCAAGGCCCTGGCACAAGGACCGGCCGCAAAAACCGAAGGTCTGGGACCCGAACACGCAGCGCGACATGTGGGGCCTGCCGCCGGGGCCGAACTGGCGGCGCGGCAACGAGTAGCTAGTGTCGCGATTCGGAAGTTCGCTTGAGTTCTCAGCTTGCTCCGAAGCGAACTTCCGAATCAAAGCGACACTAGCAACTCAATGATTCTAGTGTCCCTTTGAACCCGAAGTTCGCAAAGGTGCTTGCTGAACAATCGTGCGAACTTCGGGTTCGGGACACTAGTCGTAAACCGTATCGACGTAGTGGTCGGAATCGACCACCGCTTCGATCACCGTCGGGCCGTTCGCCGCAAGCGCCTTCTTCACCGCACTCTCCAGCGCATCGGAACTGCGCACGCCGATCGCCGGCACGCCAAAATAATGTTGCGGCGGCTCCGCGTATTCCTCGGACTGCAGTTCGGTCCCGTAGAGCGGGAACTGGCGGCGGATCTGCTTCACCTTGATCAGCCCGAGCCATTTGTCGTCCAGCACCACGATCGGCAGCGCGAGCCCCATGCGCTTCGCCACCGCGACCTCGCCGCAGGTCATCTGGAAGCAGCCGTCGCCGATCAGGCAGACCACCGGCGCTTCCGGCCGGGCAAGCTTTGCGGCGATCGCGCCGGGCAGGCCGAAGCCCATCGACGACCAGCCGTTGGTGATGTGGAACGTCTTCGGCGCATGCGCCGTCCACTGGCTGGCGATCTGGTGCGTGTGCGCGCCGACGTCGAATGAGAGCAGGCCATCGCGCGGCAGCACGCGCCGCACCGCGTCGATCGCGGCGTGGGCGGTGAATGTCCCGCTCGATGGCCGTAGCGCAGCCTGGAAGGTCTTGCGATGCGCGGCAATGACCGCTGGCGTCCAGGAATTGGTGCCCGCTGGTAGCGCGGCGAGGCGGGTGAGCGAGGCGTCGAGATCGCCGGTCACCTGATGCGCCAGCGTCACCGACGGCGCGATATCGACCGGCTCGATGTCGACCTGAAGCAGCGGGACGCCGCCGATCCAGGCCTCGTATTCCACTTCGACCGTGTCGTAGCCGAGGCCGACGATGAGATCGGCGCTGCGCAGGAGTTTGCGCTGAATCTGCCGGCACGAGCGTTCGATGCAACCGATCGACAGCGGATGATCCTCGTCGATCATGCCCTTGGCCATGGTTGTCGTGGCGAACGGCAGGTTGTGACGCTCGATCACTTGGTGCAGCAGCTCCGGCTTGGCGATCCGCATAGCCGACGAGCCGAGCACTGCGACCGGCCGCTTCGCTTTGGCAATTAGTTCGCCGGCCTTGGCGATCGCGCCGTCCGGCGCCGGCAGGATTTTCGACAGTGCCTTCATCGGAGATGCATCACCCCGCGCCGGCGCCAGCGCCACGTCCTCGGGCAGGTCGAGATGCACCGGCCCGCGCGGTTCGCTCATGGCGAGGCGGATCGCTTCCTTCACCGTCTCGGCGATCTTGCCGGTCTCCAGGCGGAATGTGCCCTTGGTGATCGGCTTGAACAGCGCGTGGTGGTCGATCCACATCTGGATGCGGCGGCCGAGCTGATCGGTGTTGAGATTGCAGGTGATGGCAATCATCGGCGAGCGGTCGAGCCATGCGTTGCCGACGCCGGTCGCGAGATTGGTGGCGCCGGGCCCGAGCGTCGCAATGCAGAGGCCGGGCGCGCCGGAGAGCCGCCCGGTGACGTCCGCAGCGAATCCCGCCGAGCCTTCGTGCGCGGTCAGCACGAAATCGACGCCGCCCTTGCGCATCGCTTCCATCAGCGGCAGCACGTTGCCGCTCGGGATGCCGAAGCCGCGCTGGATGCCGGCGGCTTTGAGCGTCGCTACGATGAGATCGGCGTTGTTCACAGGTTTGGCCTTGCTGTCAGTTTTTCTTGCGCAGGTCTTTAACCCGGACCGCCTTGCCTTGCGAGCGCGGAACCTCGCCAGGCGGCTTCACGTCCACAGTGCAGGTGACGCCGACACGCGACTTGATCTGGTGGGCGACGTCGGTCGCACCTTTTTCCCGCCAGGCGGGGTCAGTGCCCGGCGCCATCTCGACCTCGACGGTCATCGTATCGAGCGCGCCCTCACGGGTGAGCACGAGCTGGTAGTGCGGCGCGATGCCCGGTAGCCCGACCAGAACGGCCTCGACCTGGGAGGGGAACACATTGACGCCTCGGATGATCAGCATGTCGTCGTCGCGGCCGGTGACGCGCATGATGCGCACATGCGTGCGGCCGCAGGCGCAAGGCTCGCGCGTCAGCGTTGTGATGTCGCGCGAGCGATAGCGCACCATCGGCAGTGCTTCCTTGGTCAATGTGGTGATGACCAGCTCGCCGGACTCGCCATCAGCAGCCGGCTCCAAAGTCTTGGGGTCGATCACCTCGAAGAGGAAATGATCCTCCCAGCCGTGCAGGCCGTTGCGCGCCACGTCGCATTCGACCGCGACGCCCGGCCCGATGATTTCGGACAGCCCGTAGAGGTCGACCGCCTGAAGCCCGAGCCGCGCCTCGAGGTCGCGGCGCATCGCGTCGCTCCACGGTTCGGCGCCGAAGATGCCTGTGCGTAGCGGCAGCTTGCGGATGTCGACGCCCATGCCCTCCGCCACCTCGGCGATGTTGAGCGCGTAGGACGGCGTGGCGCAGAGGATGTGCGCGCCGAAGTCCTGCAGCAGCATCACCTGCCGCTCGGTCATGCCACCGGAAACCGGCACCACGGTGCAGCCGAGCCGCTCCGCCCCGTAGTGCGCGCCGAGCCCGCCGGTGAACAGGCCGTAGCCGTAGCCGTTGTGCACGATGTCGCCCGGCCGCGCGCCGGCGCAGGCCATGCAGCGCGCCATCAGGTCGGTCCAGGTTTCGAGATCGGATTTGGTGTAGCCGACCACGGTGGCCTTGCCTGTGGTGCCTGAAGAGGCGTGCAGCCGGGTGATTTGTTCTCGGGGAACCGCAAAAAGCCCGAATGGATAGGTGTCGCGCAGGTCTGCCTTGGTGGCGAATGGAAACCGCGCGATGTCGGCGAGCGACTTGCAGTCCTCCGGCTTGACCCTGGCGGCATCGAATTTGGCGCGGACGTGCGGCACCTTGGCGTAGGCGTGGGCGAGCGTTTGCTTGAGCCGGGATAGCTGCAACGCCGCAATGTCCGCGGGCGGCATGCATTCGACCTTGCGGTCGAACATGGTGTCGAGGGACGCTGCGGCAGATCCGGTTGGCATGGCACTTCGTTACGCGGGGCAGGTGGCTATAGTAGCAGCGAGATGGGGCACGTGAACCCCAAAGCCGGGAGCGCAGCGATGAAGGACGATATCCTGCCTTGGCCTGCTGGGATGCTGCAGTCTTCGGGGCTTCCCAGGAAGGATGTCAAAGCTTGGCTTTCTTCGCAGCCAAAAAAGTCGCGCACATTTTCTGCTGACCGCAAAGCCGTCTCGGCCTATTGGCAAAAATCATCGCGCCTGCTCGCGAAGTTGCCAGAGCCGGCAAGACGGGAGCATCGCCAAACCATGGCGGCGAATTTCATCAAGAAAGAAGTGCGCGAGTCGCGGGTTCGGTTTCTGCATGCGCATATTGATGCCATTTACGACGCGCTGACTGCCAAGCGCACGCGCTTTGTGCGGCTGGAACAGCTTGTTTCCGCCGCTGCCAAGTTGCTGCCGGCGCTTGTACCTTCGCCGCAAGACATCGCGGCAGAGGAAGGGTTGCGCCAGAGTGAAAAAGCCGGGTTGGAGATAGACCAGGGATTGTTTGTTTCCGCCGTGCTGCGAAGCGAGCAATCGGGACGGCACCTTTGCCACGCCATGCTGCTGCCGCGAGGCGAGGCAAACGACCTCCTCCCGAAATTTATCAAGGACGGAAAGGCGCAATTCCCCGGCGCGTCGATTGTCCGCCAGGGAAAAGCGGCGCTCCTGACTTTTGAAAATCCGCGATTTCTCAATGCCGAGGATCAGACCACGCTTGCTGATATGGAGACTTGTGTCGACCTCGCGTTGCTTGATCCACAGGTCGAGGTTGCGGTGCTTCGCGGCGGCTTGGCTGAACACCCGAAGTACGCCGGGAAGCGCGTGTTCGGCTCAGGCATCAACCTGACCCACCTCTATCACGGGCGCATTCCATTTCTCTGGTACCTCATCCGTGACATGGGCTACGTGAACAAGCTCTATCGCGGTCTGGCGTTTGCGGATCAGCCGCCGCCTGACGAATTCGGCGGTAACACCATCGAGAAACCCATCATCGCCGCCGTCGAAACCTTCGCCATCGGCGGCCACTGCCAGATACTGCTCGCTGTCGACTACGTCATCGCGGAGAAAACCGCGTTCATGACTCTTCCCGCACGTAAGGAGGGTATTATTCCCGGCGCCGCCAACATGCGGCTGCCGCGCGCGGTCGGCGACCGTCTCGCGCGTCAGGCGATCCAGTACGAGCGGCGATTGGAGTGCGACAGCCCGGAAGGGCGGATGATCTGCGACGAACTCGTCGAGCCCGGCACCATGGACCAGGCAATCGAGCGCGTGGTGAACGGTCTCACCAGCTCGGGCGTGGTCAGCGCGGCCTCGAACCGCCGCGCCTTCCGCATCACGCAGGAGCCGCTCGACATGTTCCGCAACTACTTTTCGGTCTACGCTCGCGAGCAGGCGTATTGCCACTTCAGCCCGGCGCTGATCTCCAATCTGGAGAGGTACTGGAACGCGCAGAATAGGAAGCCGTAGCTGCTTCAGCGCCGCGTGCTGCCGGCCCGGCTAAGCGAGATTGCAACCTCGGAAATTTTGCTGCCGGGCGATTGGATCGCGACGGTCTGCTGGTCGGCGCGCGTGCTGATGTCCAGCATAGCCGCGGGCCCGCCCACGCACCGGACAAGCCGGTGAATGGGCTGTTCGAGCCATGCGCGAACGACGCCACGAACAGCAGGGCGACTAGGCCGAGCCCGATCACGGCCGATTGTAGTTTACGTGTGGTTACGCTCGCCCCGTCCATGCCCGCGCCCCGCCTGCAATTCTTGCGTGGTGCGGACCATAGCCGTCTTGCAAAAAATCCGCGGAAACTTTCGCTAAAATTTTATCGTTGCAGCGGATTGCGGCGGACGTCGGGCCGAGCCTTAAGCCACCTTGGTCGCGAGCTTCGCCGCCTTCGCCTTGATGCGATCGACCGTCTTGGCGATGTCGACCACAAACCGTGCATGCGTGCCGGCGCTGACCGCCTCGAGCTCGTCGCGGGCGGAAACCTCGAACGTCACCTTGCGCCCTTCGACCGCGATCACCTTGACGCTGATCTCGACGGTCATCCCCGGCAGTGTCGCGGCGAGATGCTTGACCGACACCTCGATGCCGACCGAATCCTCGCCGGCGTCGGCGTGCTGCAAAATCAGCTCGCGGCAGGTGTGCTCGATGTCGAGGATCATCGACGGCGTGGCATAGACCCGCGCCTCCTCGCCCATGAAGCCGATGGTGCGGGCGCGGTCGATGGCGATGTTTCGGGTCAGCGCGACGCCCGGTTGCAGGCTTGGCTTCATTGTTTCCCCCGAGGCGGCGGATGCTACAGTCACGCTGACACGCCCGACGCGGGCTTTGCAACGCTTGCGGCGGGCGCCGCGCAGGGAGGCGAAATGGCAGTTGAGAAGAAAACGGTCGGGCTGATCGGGCTCGGCCTGATGGGCCAGGCGCTGGCGACGAGGCTGGTCCCGGCGGGATTCCGCGTGCTGGGCTATGACATCGACGCCACCAAGAACGCCAAGCTCAAGGCGATGGGCGGCCAGGCCGCCCCGCTCGCCGACGTGGCGAAATGCGGCGCCGTGCTGCTTGCGGTGTTCACCACCAACCAAGTCGAGGACGTTACGGAGAACACGCTGGTCCCGGCCGCGGGCTCCGGCAAGATCGTGCTCTGCACGTCGACCTGCGATCCCGACCGGATCGCGGCGCTGGCCGCGCGGGTCGCGCCGAAAGGCATCCGCTTCCTCGAAGCGCCGGTGTCCGGCAGCAGCGGCCAGGTCAGCCGCGGCGAGGGCACCGGGCTGACCGGTGGTGATCCGGCCGTCGCCGCGGAAGCCGACGACGTCCTGACTGCGCTCTATCCGCGGCGCTTCCACATCGGCAAGGCCGGCGACGCTGGGCGCGCCAAGCTCGCGATCAACCTCATTCTGGGCCTCAACCGCATGGCGTTGGCGGAGGGGATCGTGTTCGCCTCCCGTCTCGGCCTCGACGCCAAGGCATTCCTCGACGTGGCGAAGGCCTCGGCGGCCTATTCGCAAGTGATGGACATCAAGGGCCGCAAGATGGTGGAGCGCGAGTTCAAGCCGGAGGGCTTCGTCCATCAGTCGCTCAAGGACTTCTCCTTGATGCACGATCAGGCGTCGAAGCTCGGCCAGTCCTTGCCGGCGCTGGAGCTCAACAAGTCGCTGCTGGAGGCGTGCGTTCGCGCCGGCGAGGCGGACTACGACAATAGCGCCGTGATCGAGGAAATCCGGCGGCGGCACAAGTGAAATCGGGAGCGATGCAATGAGCGACGGCGAAGTCCGCACCGAGCGCAGGGGCGATGTCGTCCATGTGACGTTCGACCGCCCGGCGGCGCGCAACGCCATGACCTGGCAGATGTACGAAGCGCTCGGCGAGATATGCGCGAAGTTGCGCACCGATACAAGCGTCCGCGCCGTGGTGCTCCGCGGCGCCGGCGGCAAGTCGTTTATCGCCGGCACCGACATCGCGCAATTCAAGACCTTCACGTCGGGCGAGGACGGCGTGGCCTACGAAGAGAAGATGGAGCGCTACCTCTCTGGCATCGAAGATCTGCCGATGCCGACGCTGTGCGTGATCGAGGGCTTCGCGATCGGCGGCGGGCTCGCTATCGCCGCGTGCTGCGATCTGCGGATCGCCACGCCGGGAAGCCGGTTCGGCGTGCCGATCGCACGCACGCTCGGAAATTGTCTCTCGGTCGCGAACTACGCGCGGATGGTCGCGGCGCTGGGCATGGCGCGCGCCAAGAAAGTGCTGCTGTTGGCCGAGAATATCACCGCCGAGGAGGCGCTGGCCGGCGGCTTCCTGGTCGAGATCGTGCAACCCGCGGACGTGGACAAGCGAGTGGCGGAGCTCACGGACCGGCTCGTGCATCACGCGCCGGTCACCATGCGCGTGACCAAGGAGGCGATGCGGCGGCTTTTGCACGCCGGTTTCCTGGATGGCGACGATCTTGTTCGGCAGGCGTTCGGCAGCGAGGATTTCCGGACCGGCGTCGCCGCGTTCGTCGAGAAAAAAGAGCCGAAGTGGAGGGGGAAATAAATGGCCGTCATCGACTGTCATCATCATGTCTGGTGGCTGGACAAGTTTCCGCACACCTTTCCGCCGTCCTGGGGCACCAGCCTCAACCGTGACTTCACGCCGGACGACCTGCGCCCCGAGCTGAAAGCGTCCGGTATCGACGGCACCATCCTGGTGCAGTCGCTCGACAAATACGAAGAGACACTGCACTACCTTGATGTCGCGGAAGCAACCGACTACATGCGCGCGGTGGTGGGCTGGGTGCCGCTCGCCGACCCGGCGGCTTGCGCAAAAGCGATCGACGCGTTGAAGGGCCGCAAGAAATTCGCCGGCATGCGTCACCTCATCGTTTACGAAAAGGACCCGCGCTGGCTGCTCCAGCCCACGGTGCAGGAATCGCTGGAGCGGTTCTTCAGGGGCAAGCTGGTGTTCGAAGCGATCACCAACACGCAGGAGCAGATGGACACGGTGCTCGACACGGCGCGCCGCATGCCGGACCTCAGCATCGTGCTGAACCACATGGGCCGCCCGCCGCTGCCAGAGAAGGGCTGGGAGCCCTGGGCGTCGCAGATCATCGAGGCGGCGAAGTGCCCGAACATCAGCGTCAAGCTGTCGGTCGGCGGCGACGTGGTGTGGCGCTGGCCGTGGAACACGAGCGAGATGCGCCGCTACTCCGACCACGTCGTCCAGCATTTCGGCGCGAGCCGCTCGATGGCGGGTAGCAACTGGCCGGTCGTGCTGCTGTCCGGCGGCTTCCAGCAGGTGTGGAGCGGCCTCAAGGATCTGATCTCGGGCCTGTCCGCCGCCGACCAGGCGCAAGTGCTCGGCGGCGCCGCCGAGCGCATCTACAATCTGGCGCACACGCGCTAAGCAGGGGAGTGAGCATGTTTCGTCACATGGCCATTCTGCGATTCAAACCGGACGCCAAGCCGGCCGACATCGCGGCGTATTTCGAGGCGTTTCCGAAGCTGATGGCGAGCCAGCCGACCATCAAGCAATGGCAGATCGGCCGCAACGAAGGCGCGGGCGGCGAGACGCACGTGCGCAAGGGGAGTTTCGCGCCGAATTACGACGTCGGCTTGACGATGGTTTTCGACAACCCGCAGGGTTACCTGACCTACGCTGAATCGAAGGGACACCAGGAGTTCTTCGCCAAATACTGCACGCCGATCCTCGCCGAGCGGGTCGTCGTGCAGTTCCACGAGTAATAGCGTTGCGCCTGCGTGCGCTCAGGCCTCGTATTTGAACGAGAGCGCCACGCGGGTGCGAAACGCCGAGACCTTTCCGTTTTCCACGGTCATGTCCATTTTCGTGACCTCGGCAACGCGCAAGTCGCGTAGCGATGTGGCTGCGGTTTCGACCGCGCGCCGGCCGGCATCCTCCCAGGACGTCTTGCTGACGCCGACGACATCGACGATCCGGTAAACGCCTCCGCCCTTGCTCTTCTTCGCCATTTCAACCTCCCGATTGGGCGCATTGAAAATTGCGCGCACCGGTATCCTATCGGTGGAGCGGATCGCCCAATAGCCCAGGTGCGGCTAAATCTTCTGCTCTTCCTTGAGCACCTCGACGGCGGCGCGGTGCGCCTCGTTGGCGGCCGGGATGCCGCAGTAAAGCGCGACGAGCAGCAGCACCTCGCGGATTTCCTCCGGCGTGCAGCCGTTCTTCAGCGCGCCCTTGAGATGGACGCGCAGCTCCGCCGGCTTGTTCGCAGCGGCCATCATCGCGATCATGGCGAGGCTCTTGGTGCCGAGCGGCAGGCCGGGGCGACTCCAGACATCGCCGTACGCATAAGCGTTGATGATGTTCTGCAGCGGCTCGCCAAATTCGCCGAGTGCGTTGATGCGCTGCTCGACATTGGCCGCGCCGACCATCTCTTTGCGGAGTTTGAGGCCCTTGGCCGCGAGGTCTTTGGTGTCCATGCTTCTTTCTCCAATCACCGCTCTCTCCATACCTCCCCTTGAAAAGGGGAGGTCGGCGGCCCGTAAGCGCGTTCACGCGCGCCTTCAACGCGCTATGGGCCGCCGGGTGGGGATCATCTCTCGAATTTGGCCGGACCCCCACCCCGACCCCTATCGGATGGACACATCCTGTTCTTGCCATGAGTGCGACATGTTGACTCGGGTGGCTTGGAACGAGTGGCGGGACGGTCGGATCAATGATTCCGTGCTTTGCGGTCTTTTGGATGGAGGCCGCGATGACGATGGTGGACGATCTCGGAGTGTTTGGGGACGAGCGGCTGCAAAAAAGGGGCAGCAGTTGCTTGGGCGCATGGTGCTGCGCCGCACGGTCAGCATCAAACGGCTTGGCGGCGATGAAGCCGGTGAGAAGGCCTTCGGACGGTTTCTGCGCAACAAACGTGTGAGCGAGGCGGCGCTGATCACCGCGGCGAAGTCGCATCTGTTGGCGCAGGTGGCTGGACGCCGTGTGCTGGCGATTCAGGACACCAGCGAAATCAACTTCTCGCGGCATACGCGCAGCAAGACCGCGTTCGGCCGAGGCGGCAACGGTACCGACGCGGCCTTTTTCGTGCATCCAGTGCTGGCGGTTGACGCGGACAGCAACGTCCCCCGACCCTCCCCCTTTCAGGGGGAGGGAGCGACAGGCGCCGGCGCTTGCCGTGCGACCATCAATGCCCCGGCGCGGTCATCCGGGCGAGGCGGTTCGCCACCTTGAGCCGCTGCACGCTGTCACCGGCGAGGTGGCTCCAGATGAATGAATCGCGCACCAGCTTCTCGGCGTGGCGAACGCCCACGCCCACGCCGCCGCCGACCTGGATGTCCAGGTTGATCTCGGTGACCTCCTGGATCACGTCGGTCGAGAAATTCATCGCGAGACCGGCGTTCGCCGAGTGCACCTTGTGATCGTGCTCCCAGGCGATCCGCATCACATACGAGCGCAGCGCCTCGGTCAGCATGTTCATCTTGTTGAGTTTGAGCGCGATATGCTGCTGCTCGATCAGCGGCTGGCCGCCCTGCTTGGCGATCTTGGCGTGTTTCATGGCCTGCTCGCAGGCGTCGTCGCAGACGCCGAGCGCGTTGGCGGCCAGCTCCAGGTCGCCGAACAGGTCGCCGCCGGTGCGGTCGCCGGCCTGCGCGGTTTTCATGTCCGACGTGTTGACGTTGCCAACCACGTTGGCGTGCGGCACGCGGGCATTCTCGAAGATCATCTCGCCGTTGCGGTAGAACCGCCAGCCGCTCTTGTTGAACACCTTGCCGATCCGGAAGCCCGGCGTGTCATAGGACACCAGGAACATCGTAGTCCCTTGGCGAAGCGGCGCGTTGGGGTCGGTGCGCGCGTCGATGAAGAACAGCTTGCCGACCGGCGCGTTGGCAATGAAGCATTTTTCGCCGTTCAAAATCCACTCGTCGCCCTTGCGCTCGGCGCGCAGCTTCAACCCCGCCTTGGGCGCGTCCTTCGGCGGCAGGCGGTTGTCGGAGCCGGCGGTCGGCTCGGTGATGCCCTTGCCGAGCAGGAAACGGTGGTCGGCGACGAACGGGCGGAGGAAACGCTCCTTCTGTTCCGTGTTGCAGGCCTGCTGGATCAGGTGGCTCCACTTCCAGTTCTGGCTGAAGGTCTTGGAGATAGCGCTGTCGCCGCGCGCCAGTTCCGCCATCACAAGAGCCTGCGTCACGTAATCGGTGCCTTCGCCGCCGTACTCCTTGGCCACCGCCATGGTGCGGAATCCAAGCTTCGATCCCTTCTCCACGATGCCCCAGTCGAACGTGCCGTGCGCGTCGCGCGCCTCGTCGAGCTTCAGGGTGATCGGCTTGATCTCTTCCTCAGCGAACTTGCGCGCGATCATCTGCCAGGAGCGCTGCTCGTTGCTCAATGAGAAGTCCATTGCTTTGACCTTCCAGTTATTCCGCAGCGAGCAGCGGCGCGCGCCGGTGGCCCGACAAGCCTTCGGCGATGCGCAGCTTGAGGTCGCTGTTGCCGTCGCCGGAGTAGAGACGGATGCGCGCATCGTCGATGTATTTCTGCAGCGGCATGTCCCGCATCACGCCCATGGCGCCGAAGCATTCGGCGGCGTCCTTGACGGCGCGATAGATCGCTTCGGAAGCGAATACATGCGCGACAGCCGTCAGCGGCAGGTCGGGCAGGGAGCGATCAGCCTGTGCAGCCGGGTGGTCCGACGCCCACGCGGCCTGCCAGATTGCGCCGCGCGCCACTTCGAGCCGTATCGCGACGTCGGCGAGCTTCCCGCCGATCGCCTGGTGCTCCACAATCGCCCGGCCGCCCTGGACACGAAGCTGCGCGTAGTCGAGCGCGGCCTCGTAGGCGGCGCGGCCAATGCCGAGATTGACGGCCAGCGGCAGTGGGCTGCCGCGTCCCGCCTCGCCGCGCAGGCTGAGGCCGGCGGGCAGCAGATTGTCCGCCGGCACTTCACAGTTTTGCAGCACGATCTCGCCGCACGAGCCGTGGTACCATCGCTCGGCATTCTCGGTGACGGTCAGGCCGTTGCTGCCAGCCGGAACCAAGAGGGTGCGGATACCCTGGTCGGTCGTGACCTCGACCGCGAACAGCTTGGCGACGCTTGCATTGGCAACGGCATCCTTCACGCCATTGACCATGACATTGCTGCCGTCCCGCTCGGCCTTGGTCCTCACCCGGCGTTCACCTCCTGATGCGCGGTGATAGTTGATGCCGAGCGAAGTATCGGTGTCCGGTTCATGGTCGGCGAGCGCGAGATGATAGCGATCGTCCTCGATGAACGCCGGCAGGAACTTGTCGCGTTGCGCCTGTGTCATCGCCGCGAACAAAAGCCCTGCCAACGCAGTAGTCCCCGCCAGCACTGCGGCAATATCCGCATCGCCTGCCGCCAATTCCTCTATGACCAGGCAGCAGGTCAGCGCGTCGGCACCGACGCCGCCCAGCTCCTCAGACAGCGCGAGCGTGCGCAGTCCTATCTGCGAGGCCTTGTCGAGCACATCCAGCGGCAGCGCGCGGTCGCCAGCGTCGAGACGGTTGGCGTTGAGCACGACGGGCTTGACCTCGTCCTCGACGAAGCTTCGCACCGTATCGCGGAACTCGATCTGCTCCGCGCTGAGATGAAGACTGTACATTTTGCCGTTGCCTAATCTGCCTTGATACCCAACGTCTTGATCACTTTTGCCCAGGCATCGGTTTCCTTTTGGATTTCCTGGGTGAACGCGGGCGTATCGAGATACGCGGCCCTGATCTGCTGGTCGGCGAAATTCTTCACGACCGCCGGATCCTTCAGCACCGCGTCGATTTCCTTGCTTAACCGCGTAGCGATCTCCTTCGGCAATTTGGCGGGCCCGAAGAGTCCGACCCATGGCGTGACATTGAAGCCCGGCACGGTCTCGGCGACGGTCGGCACGTCCGGCAGCGCGGGCAGGCGCGTCGAAGTGCCGACCGCAAGTCCGGTGATCTTGCCGGCCTGCACGTGCGGCAGCGCGGTCGCGACATTGTTGTACATGAGCTGCACGTCGCCCGCGATCAGCGCGGTCGTGCCCGGTCCGACGCCCTTGTAGGGCACGTGCACGATCTTGATGCCGGTCTGAAACGCCAGCATCTCCAGGCCAAGGTGGCTGAAGTTGCCGACGCCGCCGGAGGAGTAGTTCAGCTTGCCGGGGTTCGCCTTCGCGTAGGCGATCAGATCGGCGATGTTCTTGATCGGCACCGAGGGGTGCGCGACCACGTATGACGGGAAGTGGTTGAACCGTGCGATTGGAATGAAATCGCGCAGCGGCTGGTATTGAAGATTTGAATACATCGACGGGTTTACCGTCATCGGCGAGTCGGAAATCGCGCCCAGCGTGTAGCCGTCGGGATCCGAGCGCATCACCTCCAGCGCGCCGAGTCCGCCGTTGGCGCCGGCGCGGTTTTCGACGAAGACCTGCTGGCCGAGCCGGTCGGAGAGGTACTTCGCCATGATGCGGGCGATCACGTCGGTGCCGCCGCCGGGCGCGAATGGGCAGATCAGCTTGATCTGGCGGTTGGGCCAGGCTTGCGCCATCGCGAGCGTCGATGCCGCGCACAGCAACGCCAGGGCTGTCAGCATTTTCATTGTTTTCATTGTCGTCCTCCCTCGTCGTTCGTGTGCAGCCGCTTAAACTGCGGCCGCGATCGCGTCACCCATCTGCTGCGTGCTGGCCGTGCCGCCGAGATCCCGCGTCAGCGTCTTGCCATCGGACATTACCTTCGTCACCGCGGTCTGCATCAGATCGGCGGCCTTGGTCGCCTTCGGCTCGTTGTGCTTGCGGCCAAGGAAGGCCATCAGCATCTGCCCGGACATGATCATGGCATAGGGATTGGCGATGTTTTGCCCCGAAATGTCGGGCGCCGAGCCATGCGTCGCCTGCGCCATCGCCTGTTTCTCGCCGATGCAGAGGCCGGGCGCGAGACCCAAGCCCCCGACCAGGCCGGCGCCGATGTCGGTCAGGATGTCACCGAACTGGTTGGTGGTGACCACCACGTCGAAGCGCTGCGGGTCGGTGACCAGCTTCATGGCGATGGAGTCGATCATCATCTCGTCGAATTGCACGTCCGGATATTGCTTCGCGACTTTGCGGCACTCCTCGGCGAACATGCCGCAGGCGAGGCGATAGACCGGCTCCTTGTGCGCCGCCGTCACCTTCTTGCGCTTCCGGGTGCGGGCCAACTCGAACGCCTCGCGCGCCACGCGGTTTGAGCCTTTGCGGGTGATGACGCGCGACGAGATGGTGATGTCGTCATTCGGCCGGAACTCGGGCAGGCCGGCGACCACCGTCTCGGAATAGAGCATGCCCTCGGTCAATTCGCGGAAGAACGCGATGTCGACGTCGCGGTGGATCGACTTCACGGTCGGATGCGACAGCGCGGGACGCAGCGCGGTGAACAGGTCAAATTTCTTGCGGATCGGCGGCATCACCCAGGTCATGTCGCCGCGCGGGTAGGCGTTGTGGCCGATCGGGCCCATGATCCAGCCGTCCATGCCGCGCAGCGTTTCCTCGGTAACCTTCGGCAGCGTGTTGCCGTGCGCCTCATGGCCGGCCTTGCCGATCAGCAGCTCCTTCCACTCGATGGAAAGCCCGGTGCACGCCGCCGCCGCCTTCATCACCTTGACGCATTCGGGGACGACTTCGAGCCCGATGTCGTCCCCGTGCATGATTCCGATTCTCAACGTCTTGTTCCCTCTCTCTCCACGTCATGGCCGGGCTTGTCCCGGCCATCCACGACTTGCTTGATGTCCAAGTTAAGAAATAAGAAGACGTGGATACCCGGCACAAGGCCGGGCATGACGTTGATAGGTCGGCGTGCCGGCCTCACTCCGTATCCACCTTGATGCCGGCGTCGGCGATGTCCTTCCGCCAGGTTTCCATTTCCTGCCTAAGCCACGCCCGGGCTTCTTCAACCGACTTGTCGGTGGGCGCGCGCATGCCGCCCTTCTCGAAGATCGCCTGCATCTCCGGAGTTTTCGCGGCGGCGGAGAATGCCTCGTGCAGCTTTTCGATGATCTCACGCGGCACCGCGGACGATGCGAAGGCAGCGTTCCATTGTGATGGCCGGAAACCGGTGAAGCCCAGTTCGTCGAGCGTTGGCACGTCGGGCCATTCCTTGAGCCGCTCTGGCGCTGCGATCGCGAGCGGTCGAACCTTGCCGGCCTTGATCATGCCGACCGGGTTGGTGATGTTGAACCACGTCGCGTGGACATCGCCGCTGGCCACCTCCTTGAGGATGCCCGAGCCGCCGTCCTTGAACGGGATGTGCAGGAGCTGCAGCCCACCGGCGCGCTTCGCCAAGATCTCGGTGTTGACGTGCTGGTAGGCGCCGATTCCGGCACTGGCGTAGCGCACCTCGTTCTTTCTGGCGTACTCGATGAATTCCTTGAAGGTTTTGGGTGTAAAGTTCGTCGTGGTGGAGATGAAAAATACCGGCGCGTCGGCGGTTCGCGCGATGATCTGCACGTCGCGGTCGTAGTTGATCCGCATCTTGTGGCCGAGCAGCACTGGGGTCAGGCAATTGGTGGAGATGTTGCCGATCATGATGGTGTAGCCATCCGGCTTGGCGTGGACCATTTCCTCGATGGCACGGATGCCGGACGCGCCGGGCTTGTTCTCCACCAGGATGTTCTGGCCGAGCGACTTGCGCAGGTGCTCGGCATAGTGCCGCGCCACCACGTCGGTCAGGCCGCCGGGGGCGTAGGGGATCAGGATACGGATCGGCTTGTTGGGGTAGGGCGCCTGCTGCGCCTGTGCGGCCGCCGCGACGATCAACAAGCCCATTGCGAGAGCCAAAGCCCGCCTGAAAGCTTGCATTTCTGTCCTCCATGGCCGCGGAGCGCTGCGGCGCTCTCTATTCAATTTCACGCGGTGGATTGTATTGACCCCGCCGCCGTGCACAAGCCGAAACCGGGTTCTAGCTCGCGCCGGGGACGTTCTGTTTGAGGCTGGCGACGATGGCCTGGAGGCCACTGTCCGGCATCGCATGCCGCGCGTGGGCATGGATCCGCTCGTGGACAAAGGAAAGTTTCAGGATCACGGCGGGCGACAGGATGAAGGGATAAAGGTCGGACAGCCCCATGCTGCGGTTGATCGAATTCACCGCGAAGGTGAGCGGCAGCCAGGCTTCGATGATGCGCTCGATGCCGGCGTTGTGCGGATCGAAATCGATGGTGGTGGCGAGCGCGGCGCCCTTGGTCACCTTGGGGCGCACGCTGAGCCCGAAGCCGCGCGCGGTTTCCAGCGTGTCGACCATGTGGAAGTAATGCGCCCAGGTCTCTGCGAAATCCTCCCACGGGTGCGCGCTGGCGTAAGCCGAGACGAAGTGTGTCGGCCAGTCCGCGGGCGGCCCATCCTTGTAGTGGCTCTGCAGCGCCCCAGCATAGTCGCCGCGCTCGTCGCCGAAGATCGTGCGGAATTCCTCGAGGTGTGGCGAGTTGGCGATCAGCCGGTCCCAGAAATAGTGCGCGATCTCGTGCCGGAAATGTCCGAGCAGCGCGCGATACGGCTCGCCCATCTGGGCACGCTGCCGCTCGCGCTCTACGTCGTCGGCTTCCGCCAGGTTGATCGTGATCAGGCCGTTGGCGTGGCCGGTCATCACCGGCGTCGACGGGCCGTGCGGACTCGCCTCGGCGGCCAGAAAGTCGAACGCCAGTCCGTCCTCGGGGTCTTCGTCGCGGGTGACCAGCGGCAGCCGCAGCTTGAGGATGGTGTAGAACAGCCGGTGCTTGGCGAGCTCCATCTTGCGCCAGCGCGCCAAATTTTCAGGCACACTCAGATCGGGAATGGTGCGGTTGTGGCGGCAGGCTTCGCAGAACCGGTCCGGACGTCGGGATTCGATCAGCCAGTTGCAGGTCGCGTGTGCGGCGTTGACGCAGAAGCGGTAACGGCTGACGGGCTCGGCGAGCGCGCGCCAGAGTTCGCCGTCCGGCTCGATCGCGGTGACGGTCTGCCGGGACGGCAAGAAGCCGAGCCGGCGTTCGCAGCTCTCACAGCGTGTGTTCTCAAAGTAGAGCAGCTGCCCGCAATGCTGGCATTCAAACAGTTTCATGATGGTTCAGGCCCACCCCCAGATGGGGTGCAACCGGAGGCTCGTCAATTGGTTCCGGCGAGCTTGAACAGATCGTCGCCGTAGAGCTTCCGCGCCTCTTGATAGATCGGCGCCACCGCGGCGGCGAATGCCTTGTGCTGATCGGCATTGAGATCGACGATCTCGCAGCCCTGCGCCTCGATGGCGCGTTGCGCATCATCTTCTTCCTGGACGTGGAGGTCGCGCTGGAACGCGACCGAATCGTCGATGGCGCGCTGCATCGCTGCCTGGAGGTCGGCCGGCCAGCCGTCGAATGTCGGCCGGTGCAGGAAGATCGGTCGCGAAATGTAGAAGTGATTGCTGACGGTGTGGAAGCGGTGGAATTTGTGAACGCCGTAGGTGACCGTGTTGGTCAGCGGATTCTCCTGCGCGTCGATGCCGTCCTTGGTGATCAGCGCGATCGCCTCAGTGAGATCCATGATCTTCGGATCGGCGCCCAACAATTCAAACGTGCGCGCCTGGATTTTGCTGGGCAGCACGCGGATGCTCATTCCTTTCAAATCGGCGGGCGTGCGCACCGTGCGCACGCGGTTCGAGATGTGGCGGAAGCCGTTCTCGTACCAGCCGAGAATGCGGAAGTTGGTGTCGCGCTCGATCGCCTGTGCGAGTGTCTTGCCCAGCGCTCCGTCCATCGCGGCGCGCGCCCGCGCGGTGTCGGCGAACAGAAACGGCAGGTCGACGAAGCTCAGCTCCGCCACCCGGTCGGTGAGGTAGCTCGACGACTGGTAACCGAGCGAAAGGATGCCGTCCTCGACCAGCCACAGGATGTCGTCGGCGCGGTAGCCGAAATCCATGATGTTCCACACGTACTTCACCACGATGCGGTCGCCGAATTCCTTCGTCAGGCGGTCGCCGATGAACTTCATCGCGCGGGAGAAGCCGGTGGTCGGCGGCCCGTAGCCGCCCATGCGGATGTGGATCGGTTTGGTCATGGATACTCTCGCGGCATCGGCAGCCGGCTCCCTCCCCCCTTGTGGGGGAGGGGTGGGGAGGGGGGTGATGAGGCGGTACGGACCGGGTAGATACCCGACAATCTAGACCGGGATGATGGTCGACAGGTCAAAAGGCATCGGAGGGAGACCGACCGATGCCGTTTTTGGAGACCTGTCGGATGGAAGAACGCATCCGGATGCTTTCGGACTACGAGACTGGCAACTGGAACGTGTCGGAGCTGTGCCGCCGCTACGGCGTGTGTCGCGACACGTTCTACGATTGGCGCAAGCGCAGAGACAGCGGCGATCCGCATTGGTTTATCGATCGATCGCATGCGCCGCACCACTGTCCGCATCGGACTGACCCGGGGCTGGTGGAGACGATCGTCTCGCTGCGACGTCGGTTTCCGCATCTGGGACCCCGCAAGCTCCTGGCGATGTTGGAGCGGCGCCATCCGGAGAACTGCTGGCCGGCGGCCTCGACCATTGGGGATATCCTGCAGCAAGCGGGCCAGATCGCTCCAACCAAGCGGCGGCGCAAACCACTTGCTCAACAGAGGCCATTTGCAGCTGTCGAGGTCGTCAATGACGAATGGAGTGTCGATTTCAAGGGCTGGTTTCGCACCACTGACGGCGCGCGCGTTGACCCCTTGACCATAACGGACAACCACAGCCGCTTTCTGATCACGCTCGATATCGTGCCGCCGACGATCGATGGGGTTCGGCCAGCCTTCTGCGCAGCGTTTCGCAGCTACGGCCTGCCAGTTGCGATCCGCTGCGACAATGGCTCGCCGTTCGGCTCGCGCGGGCCCGGCGGGCTGACCAAGCTCTCGGCGTGGTGGCTCAAGCTCGGTATCGAGCCGCATTTCATCCGTCCGGCATCGCCGCAAGAAAACGGTCGCCACGAGCGGATGCATCGCACGCTCAAGGCGCAGACCTCGCGCCCGCCGGCAGCAAGCCGGGCCGAACAGCAGATCCGCTTTGACCACTTCCGCCGACACTACAACGAGGAGCGCCCGCACCAAGCGCTGGATCAAAGATTGCCCGCCGAGCTCTATTCGGCATCGCCGCGCCCCATGCCAGAGCGCCTTGAGGACCCTTGGTATGATGCCGATCACCAAGTGCGGCGTGTGCGCAGCAACGGCGAGGTCATGTGGAAGGGCGAACTGCTCTTCATCAGCGAAGCGCTGATCGGAGAACTCATCGGCATTGCCGAACTGGAAACCGGCGACCAGGTCGTACGCTTCTGTCACTTCGACATCGGCCTGATCAATCGCCTGGGCCAGTTCCGGCGCTTCGCTCCGCCTCGCGACGGGCTCCGCGGCGCGCCGGAACTGGCCCAAATCCCAGAACCGTCGGGTATCATCCCGGTTCAAAATGTCGGTCATTAACCCGGTTGAACAGGCTGTGGATTGAGTTGCCACGACCCCCACCCCCAACCCCTCCCCACAAGGGGGAGGGGAGCGCAGCGAGCACGTGGCGATGTTCATGGTCATCTGCGGCGTCTCTCTCACTTCAAATTCTTCGCCAGCCAATCGGCCGCGAAGTCGATGCCGATCTGGCGGTTGTCGACGTGGGCGTGCTCGGCGCCGCCTTCCTCCGTCGTGAAAATCTTGATGGTTTTGTTCTTGGAGCCGACCGCATCGTAGAGCTTCTGCGCGTTCTCGACCGGCACCACGCGGTCGTTGCCGCCGTGCGTCACCAGGAACGGGCAGGTGATATGCTTCGCCACGCCCTTCAGCGAGAATTTCCTGGCGATCTCGATGCCCTCGTCCTCGTCCTTCGCGCCGGCCACCCAGCGCCACTGAAAATTCGACTGCGCCACGCTCTTCGGCGAATTGGCGTTGGCTTCCTTGATCTTGGTCTGCCAGGCGGCGAGGTCCCAGTGCAGCGCGGAAAGCGCGATGCAAGCCGCGTAGCGCTTCTCGAACGCCGCGACGCGTGACGAGTAATAGCCGCCGAAGCTGTAACCCATGATGGCGACACGCTTGCCGTCGACCTCGGGACGCTTGAGCAGATAGTCCAGCGCAGCGCCTGCCGGCACGTCGTAGTCGTAACGGCTCGCCATGTCGCGCATGCGGCGCGTCTCGCCCATGCCTGGACCGTCGAGGCAGAAGGTGTTGTAGCCGCGCCGCGCGAATTCGAGACCGCAGAAGAACACGCTCATCTCTTTCGCGTTGTCCATGCCATTGAGCACGACAACGGTTGGCGCGGGGCCGGACACCGGCGCCTTCATGAACAGCGCGGGCAGGGTGGTGCCCTCGTAGGGCACCTCGACGAACTCGACGTTGGGATGCCGCAGCCGGATGCCCTGGTGCCAGACCTTGTAGGCGTGCGCGCACTGCGCCTTCTTCTCGGGGCTTGGCGCGATGAATCGCTCGGCGTTGTAGTGGTAGATGCCGGCGCGCAAATAGTAGTCGCCAGCGCTGATCTTACCGCCGCGTGCCAGCGCCGCGTCGCCCTGCTTTTCGATCTGGTCGCCGAGCGCACGCCACTCCTCGAACCAAGCCTTGCCTCGGTCAGCTTCGCCCTGCCGGGCGCGCAGCTTTTCGCAGGCGCGGTCCATCTCCTCGAGCGAGACCGTGCCGTAGGGCGCCATGCCCTTGAGGATGAGGGTCGCGTTCGACCACAGGAAATTATCGCCGAAATGGTCGATCCAGGGGCCGCGGGACATGCAAAAATCCTTCCGGCATCGTCATGGCCGGGCTCGTCCCGGCCATTCCACGCCTTGCTTGCAGTTTCTAATTTGACTGTGTCATGAATTTCTGCGCGGCGACGGTGTTGCGATTGCAGCGTTGCAGCACGGACATCGCGGCAGGCTTCTGACGAGCGCGACGATCAATCGCCGGCGCATGGTTGCGACGGAGTTCGGGATGTGGCGTTCAGGCCGCAAGGGCGGAGCCCCTGGGTCGGTAACCGTCGGGTACGGCAAGTTCCGGGAACAGCGTGGCGGGACGAGGTCCTGAGGGGGGAATCGTCTCCCGCTCGGAGATCAGAAATCCGTAAGCCGCGATGCACAGCGTGGCGTGATGATGGAAGCCGCGCCACCCGCGCCCTTCAAAGTGGCCGAGCCCGACCTCCTGTTTGAGGTCCTGATAGTCGCGCTCGATGCGCCAACGCAGTTTGGCGATGTCAACCAATCGGTGGAAGGGGATGTTCTTGGGAAGGGTCGAAAGCCAATATTTGGTCGGCTCGTTCTCGCCCTTTGGCCACTCGATCAGCAGCCACTCTTCCGGCCGGCCTTCGGTGAGATTGTAATCGCGATGCGCCACACGAACGCGCATGCGCGCAAAGCGCGAGGACAGGTGCTCGGCCGCACCCTCCCGCCACTTGACCGTGCGCCAAGCGCGCTTTGGCAGGCCGAGGGCGAGTTGCTTGACTGAGATCGGTTGATGCTTGCCGTCCCGGCGGGTGAGCTTTGGCGGTCGCCCGCGGCCCGACCACTTTTCCGGCGGCAGCGGCCCCGTGCCCGATGCCCATACAGACGTCTGCGGCAAGATGCCGGCGACATAGCTCAGCGCGAGCGCGCTGACGCCAGCGCGCAAATCTGTGTTGCAGCCATAACCCGCGTCCATCAGCACCACGCCGCGAGGAAGGCCGGCCGCACAGGCCCAGCGCAGCTGCTCGATCGCGATCTCCGGCTTGGTCTTGAAGCCGATGTCCTCAGGAACGCCCGCTTTGCGCCGGCGTTGGCGGTCCTTCGCCCAGTCTTGCGGCAGATACAGGCGATAGGCCACCGGCAGGCTTGCGTGGTGATTGGCAATCGACAGCGAGACCGCAACCTGACAATTGTCCTGTTTGCCGAGCTGGCCGCAATATTGCCGCGCCACGCCAACCGAGTGCAGCCCCTGCTTGGGAAAGCCGGTGTCGTCGATGATCCAAGCCTCGATCGACCCGTGGCGCTCCATCTCCGGGAGCACCATCTCCCGCACCTTCGCCAACACCTTCTCGTCCGACCACTGTCCTTCGCCGACAAAATGCAGCAGCGATTGATGCTGGGCTGCCACCCGCGAAGGCGCCGTCACCGCCGCCATAGGCTCCACGCTCTTGCGCGCGCACGGCAACATCAGCCCCACGCAATAGTCCCGTAGCGGCTTGGCGCGGTCCGCGTGCCCGATCACGCTCACAAGCCCCTCGACATACGCCGCAAACCGCGATTCATTGTCATCCGCTCTTCGGAGATCCATCTCAGCCTCCACATCCTGATGTCTGAATCTCGGCCAATACTTGATTCTGCGGTGGTTGCCCCGCGACTTTCTGACTCAGTCAAACTAAAGGCGTGGATGCCCGGCACTAGGCCGGGCATGACGTGGTGAGTTACGCGTGGCCATCTTCATTTGCCAATGCCGGCGTCCTTGATGACCTTCACGTAGAACGCCTTCTCCTGCTCCATGTACTTCGTCCATTCCGCGGGGGAGGTGCCGCGCGGCTCCATGCCCTGATCGGCGAGCGACTTGACCGCGGCCGGATCGGCGATCGCCTTGGCGATCTCGTCACGCAGCTTCTGCACAACCGGCGCCGGCGTGTTGGGCGGCGCGAGCACGCCATACCAGCCGTTGATCAGGAAATCGATGCCAGTTTCCTCGATGGTCGGCACGTCGGGCAGCAGGAACGAGCGTTTGGACCCGGTGACCGCAAGCGGCGTCACCTTGCCTTCCTTGGCCTGCACCGCCATCACCGGCATGGCGTCGAACATCGCATCGATGTGGCCGCCGAGCAGATTGTTGAGCGCATCGGCCGCGCCGCGATACGGCACGGTCGTGATTTTGGCGCCGGTCCTCGCCTTCAATAGCTCGGTCGCCATGCCGAGCGAGCTGCCGACGCCGCCACCCAGGCCGAACTTGATCTTGTCCGGTTCGGTTTTGATGCGGTCGAGCAATTCGCCAAGTGTCTTGACGCCGAGATCGTTGCGCACCACCAGGATCAGGGGACCGGTCGCAGCTTCCGTGACCGGCGTGAACTTGGTGATGTCGAACGGATAGTCGGAGTGCATCGCTTGCGTGATGATGGAGCTCGTGGAGATGAAGTACAGCGTGTGACCGTCGGGAGGGGCGGTCAGCACTTCGCGTCCGGCCGGGATGAAATTGCCGCCGGTCTTGTTCTCGACGAGGACGTTCATGCCCATGCTGGCGCTCATCTTTTGCGCCACCAGCCGCGCCGTGACGTCAGTGCCGCCGCCGGGCGACAGTGCGACGATCAGGCGGATCGGTTTGCCGGCCTGCAGCTCCTGGGCCTGTGCCGCGGGCAGGCTGCAGAGGAGCATGGCCGTAGCCGCGAAGGCACGCGCGAGGGGCGTCATTGGTATCCTCCCTGGATTATTCTTTCAGCAGCGTATCCATGATGGCCTGCCGCGTCAGCGGCAAATCGCGGACCCGCTTGCCGAGCGCGCGGGCGACCGCGTTGCCGATCGCGGCGCCGGTCGGGCCGACCGCGCCTTCACCGAGCCCCAGTGTCGGCTCGTTCGGGTTGTCGATCATCTGGATGTCAATCTCGGGAATCTCGGAGAAGCGCAGGATCGGATAGTCGTCCCAGGTCTTGGCGGCGACGCGGCCGTCTTCGAAGCGCACGCGCTCCTTCATGACGAAGCTTGCGCCCTGGATGGCTCCGCCCTCGACCTGGTTCTTGGCGCCGTCCGGCGAGATCACCAGGCCGGCGTCGGCGGCGGCCCAGATGCGTTTGAGGCGGACTTCTTCGTCGATCTCGACGTCGACCACCACCGCGACGAACGCGGCGATGTTCTTGTAGCGCGCGAAGCCGAAGCCGCGCCCATGCCCTTCGGGCAGCGGCTTGTTGTCGAACCAGCCGCTCATCTGCGCCGCGGTCTCGACCACCTTGCGGGGGCGGGGGTCGGATAGGAGCGAAAGCCGGTACGTGACCGGATCCACGCCCGCGATCTCGGCCAACTCGTCGATGAAGCCTTCGATTGCATAGACGTTGGCCCAGGCGCCGAGCCCGCGCAGCGACGAGGTACGCAGCGGCGCGTCCGGCAGCAGGTGATGGATCAACCGGTGGCGTGGCAGGTCGTAGATCGCGGTGCCGTTGCGGGTCGCGCCGCCGCCGCGCTCGTCGGGAACGTCGTTCAGTTCCTTCATCGGCGGCGGATTGGGCAGCGCGGCGGCGCTGATGAAATTGGAATTGCCGTTCATGCCCGGCCGCTGCGCATGTGGCGGGCTCCAGATTTCGATCTGCCAGTCGGCCGGCTTGTTGCCGGCATCGAGCACCGCGGTGAGCTCGATCGCCATCGCGGTGCTGATCGGCGCGGAAAGAAATTCGTCCTCGCGCGCCAACTGCACGCGAACAGTGCACCCCGGCATCTTCATCGCGATATAGGAAGCGTCGAACGCGCAGTCGTCGGCGGTGTTGTGGCCGTAGGCGCCGGCGCCCTGGCGGTGGAACACGGTGACCTGCTTGGTCTCGAGCCCGAGCGCCTTGGCGAGCCAGTCGCGCAGGATCGACGGCCCCTGCGTGTGCGACCACACCTTCAGCGCGTCATCCTTGAATTCTGCCAGCGCGCAGGACGGCCCGATCGAGCCATAGGTGAGGAACGGCCGCGAGTATCGTGCCGTGACGGTACGGCCCTGCGCGCGGCCTTTCTCGCCTTGTTCGACTGTGCGGCTGCGCGCCGGCTGCGCCTTCAGCCATTCCGGCGAGCCGATGTTGTCGGGCGCTGGCGTGCCACCCTCCCATTTGGCGCGTTGACGCGCGGCTTCAGCGGCGCGCGTCACGGCAAGCTCGTCGGCTCCGGTGAAGGCGACGAACTCGCCATCGCGGAGAATTTCGACGGGCGCGCTGGCCGCCTTGCGCACCGCCGCCTCGTCGAGCGAAGCAAGCCGAGCGCCCTTCCATGGCTGGCGCAGCATCCGCGCGTGGACCACGCCCTCCACCGCGATGTCATGGATGAAGGCCGCGCCCTTGACCTTGGCCGGTAGGTCGAGGCGCGGCAGGCTGGTGCCGACGATTTTGTATTTGGACGGGCTTTTGGTCGGCGCGGTGCCGCTCGCCCGCCGGTCGAGGTTGATGGCCGTTGCCATCGACCAGTAGTCGCGCCCGGTCGCCTTGCCGCCGCGCAGGAACTGCCCTTCCTCGACGGATAGCTCGCTCGGTTTGCAGCCAAGCGCCTCGGCGGCCTTGTCGGTCAACATGGCGCGCACCTCGGCGCACACCAGCCGGATCGCGGCGCCGCCGACTGAAACCGAATAGCTGCCCGAGGTGAAATATTCCGACGGGCTGACGTCGGTCTCGCCGGACACCAGGCGGATCTGGTCCGGCCGCACGTCAAGCTCCTCCGCGGCGATCTGCGTCATCGCGGTGAGGATGCCTTGGCCGATCTCGACCTTGCCGGTGGCGATGCGCACCTTGCCCGGCTCGAACGCAATCCATTGCGACAGGATCGGGTTGTCGGTGAGGCTGAGCGGCAGCGTGTTGGAGATCATGGCACGGCTGCTTTTTGGATGGCACGTACGACACGATTGTGGATGCCGCAGCGGCACAGGTGGGGATCGAGCGCTTCGACGATGTCGTCGCGGCTGGGCTTCGGCTTTTTCTTCAGGAGCGCCGTCGCGGCGATCAGGATGCCGGACAGGCAGTAGCCGCACTGGCCGGCCTGCTCGTCGAGGAAGGCTTGTTGCAAAGGAGACAGCGCGCCGTCGTGGCTCAGCCCTTCGATCGTGGTGATAGATTTCCCGGCCAGTGTGCCGACCTCGCGGGTGCAGGAATAGCCAGGCTCGCCGTCGATCAACACCATGCAGGCGCCGCATTGCTCGGTGCCGCAGCCGAACTTGGCACCGCGCAGGCTGAGTTCATCGCGCAGCACCGTCAGCAGCGGCGTGCTGCCATCGGCGGCTACGGAAACGGAGCGCTCGTTGACGGTGAAGTCGATTGCCATGGCACGGCGTCTTGTTACTTGCACATCAAACAAGACGTGGATGCCCGGCACAAGTCCGGGCATCTCCGGATAGGGCGAGCGTACTACTGCTCGACCTTGATGCCCTTGGCGTCGATGAACTTCGACCAGTTGTTGATTTCGTTCTCCAGCTTGGCGCGCAGCGACGCGCCGGTGCCAAACGAGGGATCGTTGCCGACCTTGAGCAGACGCTCGCGCACCGCCGGGTTCGCCATCGTGGCCTGCAGGGCCTTTTCAAGCCTGGCGCGGATCGGCTCCGGAACGCCCTTCGGCACGAACAGGCCCCACCAGAATTCCAGGTCCACGTCGGCAAACTTGTGGCCAAGCTCGGGCAGCGCCGGCACGTCCGGCAGCGCCGGCGAGCGCTTCTTGCTGGTGACGAACATGTTCTTGACCAGCTTGCCGTCGCCCTGCGTCTTGGCGACCGCGAGCGATGAGGTAACCACGGAGACGTGGCCGCCGGCGACCGCCTGTGCCGCAGGGCCGCCGCCCTTGAACGGCACGGGAAGGGCCTGCATGCCGGTGCCATCGAGAATGACCTCGGGCACCAGGTGCGACACGCTGCCGGGGCCGGCGTGGCCGTAGGTGAATTTGTCCTTCGCCGTCTTCGACCAGGCGACGAAATCCTTGAAGTTGTCCGCGGGCACGTTGTTGGCGACGGTCCATACAAGCGGCGTACTCGCCATCGCGCCTACGGCGTCGTAATCCCGCAGCGGGTTGAAGCCGGACGGATGCTTCTTGAACAGCGCCTGGTTGATGCCGAGCGCATTTTCCGCGACCAGCACGGTGTAGCCGTCGGCCGGCGAGCGCGCGACCTCCTGCCAGGCGATGTAGCCGCCGGCGCCGCCCTTGTTCTCGATCACGATCGAGCCGCCCAGCGCGGTGCCGAGCTCGGGCGAGATCACCCGGAAGAACGTGTCGGTGGCGCCGCCCGGCGGGAATGCGATCATGAAGCGGACCGGCCGGTCGGGATACGAGGCCTGCGCTTGTGCCGCAGCCGGAAAACCGGCGAGCGCGAAGGCTACCGAGCACCATCGAATGATATGCAGCATGACGCATCCCCGGATTGCGGTTGGCCGGCTAGTGTCCCGATTCCGACGTTCGCATCATTGTGCGGCACCCTCGTTAGCGAACTTCGGAATCGAAGGACACTAGCAACTTATTGATCTAGTGTGGCTTTGGTTCAGAAGTCCGCATGACGAACTCGCAGCAAGAATGATGCGGACTTCTGAACCAAAGCCACACTAGGCTCATTCGACCACGAGAGGACCTTGGCGTCGATAGGCATCGGCTGCCGCAATCTGCGGCACATCGCCGTTATGGAGGATCACTCCGCCGTGATGCCCTTGGCGTCGATGAACCGTGTCCAGTTCTTGATCTCGTTTTGCAGCTTGGTGTGCAACGCCGCCGCGGGAATGACGTCCGGCGTGATGTCGAGCTTGGTGAGGCGTTCACGCATCGCCGGGTCGTTCATCACCTTGGAAACCGCCTGGGCGAGCTTGTCCTTGACCGTCTGCGGCATGCCCTTCGGTCCGAAGATCGCAAACCAGAAGCGCAACTCCACGTCGGCGGGCGGCACTCCGGCCTCCTGCATGGTGGGGACGTCCGGCATTGCGGGCGAACGCACCGGGCTTGTCACCGCGAGCGCGCGGACCTTGCCGCTCTCGACCAGACCTTTGGTCGCCTGCACCGAGGAGATCGTCATCGGCACATGCCCCGCCAGCACGTCGCTCATCGCCTGGCCGCCGCCCTTGTAAGGCACATGCACGGCGTCCATGCCGGTGCGGTCCTTGAACACTTCGAAGTTCAGGTGGGAGACACTGCCGATCCCGGCCGACGCGAAATTGAGCTTGCTGGGAACGGTGCGCGAATGCTCCACCAATTCCTTCACGGTCTTGACCGGGATGTTGTAGGCGACGATCAGTGCCGAAGGGGCGACCGCAATGCCCGAGACCGCGTCGTACTGGGTGATCGGATCGAACGGTGACTTCGATTTCTTGTAGAGCGCCTGGCTGATCGCGACCGCGTTCTCGGCGAGCAGCAGCGTGTAGCCATCGGGGTCCGAGGAGGCGACGTGGCTCCAGGCCAGGTAGCCGCCCGCGCCGGGCCTGTTCTCCACCACCACGGGCTGGCCGAGCGCGTTTTGCAGGTCGACGTTGAGCTGGCGCGCCAGCGTGTCGGTCGCGCCGCCCGGAACGAACGCGACGATCAGGCGGATCGGCCGGTCGGGATAGTTCGACTGCGCTGGAGCCCCGCAGATACCGCCGACCAGAACAATGAATGCAAACCAGCAACGAACGATGTTGCGCATGATCGGAACTCCGATGAGCAATGCAGATTACATGTTCTTCGTCAGCCAGTCTCCGATGAAGTCGACGCCGTACTGACGGTGATCGACCTGGCAATGTTCCGCGCCGCCTTCTTCGGCGGTGAAGATGCGCAGATCCTTTTTCTTGGAACCGAGCGCCGCATTGAGCTTGTGCGCCGCGTCGACCGGCACGATGCGGTCATCCTGCCCGTGCACGACCAGGAACGGGCATTCCACTTTCTGAGCGACCCCTTCGAGCGTGAATTTCTTGGCGATCTCCAACCCTTCCGCATTGTCCTTTGCGCCAACCACCCAGCGCCATTGGAAGGTCGAGGACGAGGCGCGCGTCGGATCGGCGACGCCGTGGCTGGTGACGAAATCGTAGACGCTCCAGTGCATCGCGCCGAATGCGACGCCGGCGGCGTAGCGCTTCTCGAACGCGCAGACGCGCGGCGCGTGATAGCCGCCGAATGAATAGCCCATCACCGCGACGCGCCTGGGATCGACGTCGGATCGCGCTGCAACGAAGTCGTAGGCCGGGATGCCCGCCGCTTCGTAGTCATGCCGGCTCGGAATGTTGCGCAGCCTCAAGGGTTCGGACTGGCCCGGCCCGTCGATCGCCAGCACGTTGAAGCCGCGCTTGGCGAGATCGAGCCCCGCGAAGATGACGCTCATCTCCTTGGCGTTGTCCATGCCGTCGAAAAGCACGACGGTGGGGCGGCGGCCGTCGCCGCGGCCTTTGACGAAATAGGCGGGTAGCGTCAGGCCCTTCTCGTACGGCACCTCGACGCGTTCGATGTCGGGGTGCAGGCGCGCCATCGCGCCCTGGTAGCAGCGCAGCGCCTTGCGATACATCGCCCACTTCTCTTCGCCCGGCGGGATGAAGCGCTCCGCGCTGTAGTAGTAGTTGCCGGCGCGCATGTACTGGTTGCCGGCGGTGATCTTGAATCCCTCGGCGTCGGCCTTGTCGCCGTAGGCGGCAACGCGGTCGGCCTCGCGCTCCCATTCCTCTTTCCAGGCCTTGTCCAGGTCGGCCTCGCCAGCGCGCCTGTTGAGCCGTCGCCGGACGTTGTCGATCTCCGCCATGTTGGAGGCGCCGTAAGGCACCATGCCTTTGACGATCTGCGTGGCGTTGGTCCAGCGCAGGTTGCCCGGGAAGGTGACCTGCCAAGTGTGTTCTTGCCAGGTGTGTTCTTCTTTGTCGGTCATTTGCTTTCGTTCCGTTACCTCAGTTTTCGATAGATCCATTGCGCGCAGGCGAACAGGTTGCGATCGTCGTGACGTCTCGCCAGAAGCTGCCCGCCGATCGGCAGGCCCGCCGGCCCCGTGAACAGCGGCAGCGTCATCGCCGGCACATGCAGGATGGTCCAGAGCTGGAACATCGGCACGCCCTCGAACGCCGGCATGCCCATCGGCGCTTCCCCGAACGCGCCGGGGGTGAGCAGCACGTCGATGTCGCCCCACAAGTCGTCGAGCCGGATGCGGCATTCCTCGGCGATGCGCTTCGAAGCAACGTAGCGGTCGAAGTCGCCGCCGATGCCGTCCTTGAGCCGTCCGCCGCGTAAGGTATCGCTGATCTCATCCCAGTGATGCTCGATCTCCCAGGTGAAGGTGCGGGCGAATTCGAAACTTGAAATCCAGCGGTGCGCTTCGTTGAGCCGTGCGAAGTCGGCGGGCAGCGCGAACTCCGAGATGCGCGCGCCGGCCCGCGCCAGGCGCACCACGGCATCCTCGGTGAGCGTTCGCGTCACCGGCTCGAACTTGTCCCAGACGTGGCTCTTGCACAGCGCGATGTGCGGCACGCGGTCGAGCTCGGCGACCGGCTCCGGCGTGATGCCGAGCAGCACGTCGCGGTAGAGCGCAACGTCGTCCACCGAGCGCGCCAGGATGCCGAGCGTATCGAGCGAACCGGCTGCCTCCATCACGCCGTGCATGCGGTGCTCGCCCCAGGTCGGGCGATAGCCGATCACGCCGCAGAACGAGGCGGGGCGGATGGTCGAGCCGGTGGTCTGGGTGCCGATCGCAAGCGGCACCATGAAATCGGCGACCGCGGCGGCCGAGCCGCTCGACGAGCCGCCGGGCGTGCGCTTGAGGTCGTGCGGGTTGCGCGTCGGTCCGGGATGGAGGTTGGCGAATTCGGTGGTGACCGTCTTGCCAAGCAGCAGCGCACCCGCCTTGCGGGAGAGCGCCACGCAGGCGGCGTCGCGCTCCGGCCGCCGGCCCTTGTGGATCGGCGTGCCCCATTCGGTCGGCATGTCGTGCGTATCGACGATGTCCTTGACGCCGAACGGCACGCCGGCGAGCGGCCCCTTGTTGCCGCGGTCAAGCGCGCGCGCCGCGGCTATGGCCTGCTCGGCATTCACGTACGCCCAGGCATGCACCTCGCCCTCGCGCGCCGCGATGCGCTCGAGGCACGCGCGCGTCACCGCCTCGCAGGTCGTCTGGCCTGTGCCGATTGCTGCGACGATCTCGGTCGCGGTGAGTTCGTTGAGCGGTTTGATGGGCCTCTCCCTGCGCGAATGCTTGCACAGGGAGACAAGACCAGCAACGCAAACCGGCCTGCGGCTATTTCTTGACAGCCATCATGGAATCGACGGCCTTGCCATCGGGATTGCTGAGGCAATGCTCGACAAATGCCTCGGTCTGCTTATGCAGCGCGTCAAGGTTGAAATTCTGGCTGCCGGATTTTCCCAGCAGGAAGCCATGCAGGAATGCGATTGCAATATCCCGGTTGGCGCCGGACTCGCGCATGACGTCGCGGCATTTGTATTGGTCGGTCGTGCGGTTGAGGTTGTCCTGTGCGCCGGCGGAACTCGCGAGGCACGCAAGAACGGCGGTCAGAACAATTTTTCGCGCAATCATTTGTAAGACCTCAACTGCAATTGCCCCGGCGCAGCAGCCCGATGCAGGTCGTGCCGCCGCTCCTGAAACTGATTCCGCCGAGTGTTCCCGGCGAGGTTGGCTCGCCGGTGATGGACCGCCCCAGATCCCGGATCGGATTTATCACCGGTGCCGATTGTGTCGCCGTGCGCGCTCTGGGCATCTGGGTGGCGCAATAGGTGCCGTCGATCACCGGATTGCATGGCTGCGCGATGGCCGCGGAATGCATCGCCAGCGCGCACACCGACGCGACGATCGCTTGAGCAATCCGCCGCGCCAGCCGGCTCCGTTCTTGTGTCGGGTCCATCGTGGAGCAAGGATATTCCAACGCTGACGATACAGGAACCCTGCAGTCACCAGAGAAAAACGGCCGTTCAGCGCGCCGCGAGACCCTCGTAGCTCTTGTCCTTCAAGAACTGGTCGAGGTCCCACCGCTTCACCTGATCCATCACCTCGTCGAACTCCGACTGCGGGATGGTCTTGTAGACAAAGCGCTCGCCGCGGCCGAACTGGGAGAAATCCCATTTGTGATAGGTCTCGAACTCGGCCGGCACCGCCAGCTTCCACAGCGGCAGATATTTCTTCAGGTCGGCATCCATCGCCTTCTCGGCGCGGTCGAGCGCGCGCAGATAGCTCTTGGTGACCTCCGGATTGAAGCCGGCCGGCACCCACCACAGCGTGTGGAATTTGTCGTCGATGATCTTGCGCAGTCCGAGCTGCTCGGCCATCGCGATCTGCGGCGGCAGCAGCGACGCCGCCTCCACCTCGCCGTCGAGCAGCGCCTTGAGCCTCGCGCCAAATCCGCCGGTGTTGACGGTCTTGATGTTCTCCAGCGGCAGATACTTTTCCAGCCGGTATGGCACGTTGAAGTGGCTGCCGGCGCGCATGCCGACCGAGACGGGAACGTCCTTCAGGTCTTTCGGCTCGCGGATTTTGGAGTCCGGCCGCACGAAGATCGCCCACGGTGAATCGCCGTAAGCCTCTGGCACGAACTTGCCCATGCCGGCGCTCGCGTTGCAGATCGAGCCCCACACGCAGGCGCCCTGGATTACCTCGGCGTTGTCCTTGGTGTAGGGACGGTCCTGCGGCCGCTCCATGTAGTTGAGGCCCTTCCAGCTCGATTGCGTGCCACGGAACGTCTTCCAGTCGAGCGTGACGTCGAGGCCTTCGGCGGCGAAGAAGCCTTCTTCCATCGCGACGAAATCGTTGAGGCCCATGCCCTTCGGGGCGACGGTAACTTGCTTCATGGCTATCCTCCGGCATCGTTGCCGCTCGTTCAGGGCGGCTTGAGCAAAAGATATCATCTTTTGGGCCCTCGATGAAGACTGAATTCCAAGGCGCATTGAAACGATCTCTTGACTTTAATCCTACGGATTATATTCTTATCTGGCCTTGCTCAATCGAGGGCGTCGTCGATCGCGGCGTTTGATGACGGAGCCAAGGTGCGGCGTCCTACATATTGGATGCTGCGGTGGAGCCCCGGGAGGCGCAGCGGCCTACGTCACTGGCCGCGCGCACTCCGAAAGCGGCGATCCCCGGTAACGGGGATATCGCCGTGAGTGCGTTGGCGGGCCGTGAGGTCCGCCCGGCAGGCCTCGTCAGCCTGCCGCTTAAGGGCGGCGATCCGCCCTGGCGCCTCCCGGCGCTCCATCCCCTCGTTGGGGAAACGGAAAGGGGAAGACGCGCGCCGGGCGTCTTTAAAAAACAACCGGCAGCGGAGCGTTGGCTAGGCAGCCGCGCTAAACTACGGTCCTTGAGGAAGCCGGATGGATTTTTCCCTTTCCCCCGAACAGCAGGCGATCCGCGACGCAATCGAGCGCATCTGCGCGCGGTTCGGCGACGATTACTGGCTCGGCAAGGATAAGGAAGGCGGCTTCCCGCACGACTTTCATCGCGCCTTCGCCGACGATGGCTGGCTCGGCATCTGCATCCCGCAGGAATACGGCGGTTCGGGCCTCGGCGTCACCGAAGCGGCGATCCTGATGCAGGCCATCGCGGAATCCGGCGCCGGCATGTCGGGCGCCTCGGCGCTGCACATGAATATCTTCGGGCTCAACCCGGTCGTGGTGTTCGGCAACGACGAGCAGAAGAAGCGCATGTTGCCGCCGCTGATCGCGGGCCAGGACAAGGCGTGCTTCGCCGTCACCGAGCCCAACGTCGGGCTTGAGACGCTGAAGCTCAAGACCAAGGCGGTGCGCGAGGGCAACGACCGCTACGTGATGTCGGGCCAGAAAATCTGGATCTCGACCGCGCAGGTCGCGACCAAGATGCTGATCCTCGCCCGCACCACGCCGCTGGAGCAGGTCAAGCGCCGCACCGCGGGCTTGAGTCTTTTCTATACGGACTTCAACCGCAAGCACATCGACGCGCGCGAGATCCCGAAGATGGGACGCAGCGCCGTCGACTCCAACGAGCTGTTCATCGACAACCTGCCGGTGCCGATGGAGGACAGGATCGGCGAGGAGGGCAAGGGCTTCGAATACATCCTGCACGGCATGAATCCGGAGCGCATCCTGATCGGCGCCGAGGCGGTCGGCCTCGGCCGCGCCGCGCTGCGCAAGGCGGCCAACTATGCAAAAGAGCGCGTGGTGTTCGACCGCCCGATCGGGCAGAACCAGGCGATCCAGCATCCGCTGGCGAAATGCTGGATGGAACTGGAGGCGGCGAACCTGATGGCGTTCAAGGCCGCCTCGCTCTACGACAAGGGCGAGCCTTGCGGTGTCGAGGCCAACGCGACGAAATATCTCGCCGGCGAGGCCGCGTTCCGCGCCTGCGAGACCGCGCTGATGACCCACGGCGGCATGGGCTATGCCAAGGAATTCCACGTCGAGCGTTATCTGCGCGAGGTGCTGATCGCGCGCATCGCGCCGATCACGCCGCACCTGATCCTCAGCTTCATCGCCGAGCGCGCGCTCGGCTTGCCGAAATCGTATTGAGAGAATTTTCTGCCATGATCAAAGTCCGCCGCATCGGGCACGCCCTGTTCGAGACGCCCGATCTTTCCAGGCTGATCGACTATCACACGTCCGTCATGGGCCTCGCGCTGGTCGGGCGCGACGCGGATCATGCATTCTTTGCCGCGCGCACCGGACAACTGGCCGTCGAGCTGCGCCGCGCCGCGCTGGCGCGATGCGCCAAGCTCTGCTTCGAGATCGCGCCCGAAGAGGACTTCGCCGACGTGGCGCGGCGCCTTACGGCGCTCGGCGTCAAAAGCCAAATCAAAAGCAACTCGGCGCCTGGCCTCGGCCAGGTGCTCGCCTTCGAAGACCCCAAGGGCACCGCGATCGAGCTGTTCAAGGAATGGCAGTCGGTCGGCCGCGGCCAGGATGTGACAGGTATCGGCGTGCTCAAGCTCGGGCATATTGCGTTCCACGTCGACGATCCCAAGCCGATCGCTGATTTCTACGCGCGCGTGATGGGCTTCAAGGTGTCGGACTGGATCGACGACTTCTTCGTGTTCATGCGCTGCAATGCCGACCATCACACGGTGAATTTCATCACCGGCCCGCACGGCACCATGCATCATATCGCCTTCGAACTGCGCGACTTCTCGCACCTGCAAAGCGCCTGCGACCTGTTCGGCCAGAAGGACATCAAGATCGTCTGGGGTCCGGTGCGGCTCGGGCCGGGGCACAATGTCGCAGCGTTCACCCGCAACCCGGACGATCATGTCATCGAGGTGTACGCCGAGCTCGATCAGATGAAGGACGAGGCGCTGGGCTATTTCGATCCGCGGCCGTGGCACAAGGATCATCCGCAGCGGCCGAAGGTGTGGCCGCGCGGGGAGGGATCGTTGTACGTCTGGGGCCCGCCGCCGACGCCGGATTTCCGCCGGGCGAGGGAGTGAAGGACTCAACGCCTCTTCGGTTTTCCCTCGGTGGCGGCCTTCGCCTTGCTTGCTCCGCCCTTGATCACGCCGCCCCATTTCGTCTCGATCTCGCGCGCCTCGTCCCGGGTGAGCGCCGAGGTCGGCGGATAGCTGTCCTTCCACTGGAACGGCCGCACCGCCTCGATGATCGCCTTGGAGTGCGAGGTGATACCGGCCGCCTTGGCCTCGTCCGGAATGCGCGGGTCGAGCGCCGACGACCAGGCATTGCGCACGATGTCGATCTGCTCGGCCGGCTCGCAGCGGGTGGTGATCGCCCACATCACGTCGGCGAGGTTGGATGGATCGACGTCGTCATCGACCACCACAACCAGCCGGCCCATGTAGCTGTTGGCGGCGGCGATCAGCGCGGCGCGCTTGGCGTGGCCGGCGTAGCGCTGCCGGATCGACACCACCGTCATCAGTTGCGCGACATGCTGCCAGACGCCCACCACGTCGCTGACGCCGGAGGTTTCGAGATTGCTCCAGATCGAGGCGGCGCGGAACGGCAGCCCGAAGTGGAAGCGCGGCGGCTTCATCGGCGGCGATCCGAGTAGGATCGGGTTGTCGCGGTGATGGACCGCCTTCACCTCCATCACCGGGCAGGGCCGCGCGTCGTTGGCGTAGTAGCCGGTGAACTCGCCGAACGGGCCTTCCGGCAGCGTCAGCTTCTTCATCGGCAGCAGTTCGCCTTCGAGGATGATCTCGGCGTGCGCGGGCAACGGCAGGCCGGTCACCGGGCCGGCCATCACCTCGATCGGTGCGCCCTTGATCGCTCCGGCGAAATCGTACTCCGACTGGCCGTCGGGGAGATATTCGAAGCCGGCGATGAACAGGGCAGGGTCCTGGCCGTTCACCACCGCGACGGGACATGACTTGCCCTTGTCCCAGTACTTCTTCGCGATCACCGCGCCGTGGCGGCCGGGATGATCGAACTGGATCGTCACGCGATTCTTACCGTGTACCTGCACGCGGTAGATCGAGGCGTTGATCCAGCCGCCGTCCGGATCGCGCATGATGACCAGCGAGCCGGAGCCGATGTACGGCCCGCCGTCCTTGCGGTGCCAGTGCGGCGCCGGCAGGTGGGCCATGTCCACCTTTTTGCCGGTGAACGAATTCTGCATGAACGCGGCGCTTTTCACCTCGACGGGCTTTTGCGGTTTCAAGGTCTGCCGCCGCTGCATCCAGGTCTTGAGCGCGTCGAGCGGCTTGAGCGCGGGATCGATGCCGAGCGCCAGCGCGGCGCGCTGCGGCGTGGTGGTGGCGTTGGTGAAGACGCGAACGCCCGGAGCAAGCCCCTTGATGCGGTCGAACAGCAGCGCCGGGCATTCCGGCGTGCCGGCCGCGACCTCGGTGATGCCGCCGAGTTCATGTTTCTGGTCAGCGCCGTTGACACGACGCAGCGCACCCAGCTCGTCCACCTGCTTGATGAAGCCGCGCAAATCCTTGTAGATCACGAGCCCACTCCTCCACGCGTCATGGCCGGGCTTGTCCCGGCCATGACGACTCATCAACAGCCTGCGGAACGACCATAGAGGCCCCGCATGCGCTACATCGACGCCTTCAATCATTTCAACCCGAAACGCTATTTCGACGCGCTGCTGGAATCGCCGGCGGGCCAGAAGGACATCGGCAAGCGGGTCCGCGGCATCCCTGCGCTCTATGATCTCGACCTGCGGCTCAAGGTGGTCGAGCAGTTTGCCGACTACACGCAGGTGCTCTCGCTGGGCCTGCCGATGATCGACCGGCTCTGGGGGCCGGACAAGACGCCGGAGATGGCGAAGCTCGCCAACGATGGTCTTGCCGAGGTGGTGGCGAAGAATCCGAAGCATTTCGTTGGATATTCAGCGGTCGTCCCGATGAACGCGCCGGACGCCGCAGCCAAGGAGGCCGAGCGCGCGTTGAAGAACGGCGCCAACGCCATCCAGCTCGGCACCAACGTCAACGGCAAGGCGATCGACGGCAAGGAGTTCTGGCCGCTCTACGAGGTGATCGAGAAATCAGGCAAGCCGATCCTGCTGCATCCTTCGCGCGCGCGCGAAATGCCGGACTATGTCGGCGAGGAGAAATCCAAATACGAAATCTGCTCCGTGCTCGGCTGGCCCTATGAGACCGGCGTCACGCTGTCGCGCTTTATTTTTTCCAAGATCATGGACACTTACCCGAACCTGAAGGTGATCTCGCATCATCTCGGCGGCGTCATTCCGTATCTCGATGGCCGCGTCGCGCATTCGTTCGACCAGATGGGCGCGCGAACGTCAGATGAGGACTACGAAGGGCTGCGCAAGAGCCTGAAGAAGCGGCCGTACGACTACTTCAAGGGCTTCTACGGCGATACCGCGATCGAGGGCACCCGCGCGCCGATGGTCTGCGGCATCGATTTCTTCGGCGCGGACCACGTGCTGTTCGCGTCGGATTGTCCGTTCGACAAGGAGAAGGGGCCGGGCTACATCCGCTCGACCATCGCGACGCTGGAATCGATCGAGATGGCGCCGGCCGATCGCGAGAAGATCAGCTTCGGCAATGCGCAGAAAATGTTCGGAGTGAAGTGAGAGTTAGCGCGCCGGCTTTTTGTTGGTCTCGTTGGCCGGCCGGATGGTGCGCCAGGGATCGTAAGTCTCCCCGGCTTCCCTGCGGGTGTTCTTGACCGTTTCCTTGTAGGCCCGCTCGACCTCGGCCTCGGTCCTGCGCTGCTCTTCGGTGTAGCGCGTCTTGTCGCGCTGTTCGCCGCCGCCCATGCCGAACTGGGCGTAGGCCGGAACCGTCCACAACGCGATCGCCGCTGCAATGGCTAGACGTCTCATAGGCAAGTCCCCTCCGGTCCCGCGCGTTTCTTGCCGCCGACTGTGCCCAATATATGGCAGCGGCGGCGAGGCGGCCAAGACCCTCGATAGGTCCCCCCAAAAAAATCAATGAGCCACAAGGTTTTTCAGGTCCTTGAGGCGGCCCTCCACGAAGGCCCGCAAGTTTGGCTCGACGATCGTTAACGTCTGTTCAACGAACGTGTCGCTGCGGCCGCCAAGGTTCGGGGTGATGATGACATTTGGCATCCGCCAGAGGGGATTGTCCGGCGGCAGCGGCTGCCTGGAGAAAACGTCGAGCGCCGCGCCGGCGATCTTGCCGGCCTGAAGGAGCTCGATCAGCGCAGCCTCGTCGAGCACGCCGCCGCGGGCGATGTTGATGAGGAATGCGCTCGGCTTCATGGCGGACAGCACCTCTCGGCTGACCAGTTGGTAAGTCTGTGGCGAATAGGGCACCAGCAGCACCAGGAAATCCGCCCGCGCCGCGGCCTGCGCGAGCTTCTCGCGGGGGTGCACCTCGTCGAAATGCGGCGCGCCGGTGCGGCCGCTGCTGATGCCGATCGTGGTCATGCCAAACAGCTTGCAGCGTTCGGCGAGATGCTCGGCGAGGATGCCGAGCCCGACGATGACGGCCGTCTTGCCGTCCAGGATCGGCTGGTTCCATTGCTCCCACTTTGCCTCCGCCTGGTTGCGCTGCAACCGGCGGAAGTCGCGGTTCAGCGCGATCATGTTGAGGAACGCGAGCTCGCTCATCTGCGGCCCGTGAATGCCGCGCGTCGATGTGAGCAGCACGTGCCGCGGCAGCACGCCGGGCGCGGTCAGCGTCTCGGTGCCGGTGGTCAACGCCTGCACCCACTTGAGCTTGGGCGAAGCCTTGATCAGGTCGTTCGGGATGTGATGCCCGAGCCCGACAATGACCTCGAGATTGGGCACCACCAGCTTGGCGTCGGCGCCATGCTCGCAGGTGTGGAACGTGACATCGGGGAAGCCTGGTTTCAGCCGCGCCAAGTATTGTTGCGCGTCATGGTGGAGAATGAGAACCTGTGCCGGCATGAAGGCTCCTGATGGCGGTCGGCCGTCAGCATAGCCAAGCCGCTCTCAGTGTCGCGATTCTGGAAGTTCGCCTGAATTCTCAGCAAGTTCCGAAGCGAACTTCCGAATCAAAGCGACACTAGCAACTCAATGATTTTAGCGTCCCTTTGAACCCGAAGTTCGCACAGGCGTCTGCCGCACAATCATGCGAACTTCGGGTTCGGGACACTAGCCGGAGAACTGGAATGACCACCGAGCGAGTAGCCACCCGCGTGTCCAATGCCGAGATGGCGCGCCGCTGGGAGGCCGCGCGCCGGCTGATGCGCGAACGCGGTATTTCCGCGCTGATCGCCTACGGCACCGAGGACTGGCTCGGCGGCCACGCCCGCTGGTTCACTGACGTTCCGACCCACAACGGCTACGGCCGCACCGTGGTGTTCCACGCCGACGGACCGATGGACGTGATCGACCAGGGCCCGTTCGGGGCGCGCCGCTCGATGGCCGGCGACGAGTATCACCGCGGCGTTGGCGAGATGATCTACACCTCGTTCTTCTCCTCGGTCGACTACACCACGCGCTACCAGGGCGAACTGGTGCGCGATATCGTCAAGAAACGCGGCTACCGGACCATCGGTTTCGTGGTGCCCGGCACCATGCCACACGGCCTGATGTCGGCGGCGCTCGACGGCTTCGAGGGCCTTACCGTCATCGACATCACGCCGCAGATCGACCGGCTGATCGCGCTCAAGAGCGAGGAGGAGCTGGAGCTGCTGCGCCGCTGCGCGATCATGCAGGACGCGATCTTCGACAAGGTGATCAAGACCATCAAGCCGGGCTTGCGCGACGTCGACGTCACCGCGATGGCCTACGCGGAAGGCTGGGTGCGCGGCTCCTCGCAAGGCATCTATCTCGGCGGCTCGGCGCCGCTCGGCAAACCATCATTTCTGGTCGGCCGGCATTTCCAGGACCGTACGCTGCAAGAGGGCGACAACCTGAGTTTCCTCGTCGAAGTGAACGGGCCCGGCGGCTATTTCACTGAGGTCGGCCGCACCATCGTGCTCGGTAAGGCCTCGCAGCAACTGCTCGATAATTTCGCGATGGCGAAAGAGGCGCAGGACTATTCCGTCAGCCTGCTCAAGCCCGGCATCCCTTGCCGCGAGCTTGCCAAGGCGCACGACGATTTCATGGCGAAGCGCGGACTGCCCAAGGAGCTGCGGCTCTACGCCCATGGACAGGGCTATGACATGGTGGAGCGGCCGCTGGTGCGCGCCGACGAGCCAATGTCGATCGAGAACGGCATGTGCCTCGCGGTCCATCCGAACTACGCGCTCGACAACCTCTTTATGATCGTCTGCGACAACTACATTGTCGGCGCGCAGAGTAGCGAGCGTATCCACCGCACGGAGCGCAAAGTGTTCGAGGTTTGAGGAGGAAACGATGACGCAGCCCGAAACCGCCCCGGCGGACTACAAGCTCGAAGACTGCATCGTGAGGTTCGGCGATCTGCCGCAGCGGCGCTCGACCTTTCGCCCATTCGACATGCAGGTCGCGAAGTACGAGCGGGAGCGCTATTCGGTCGTCGGCCGTGGCGCGGAAGGTTCGTCCAAAGGCAAGAAGACCGCTGAGGTGAAGGATTTCTCGATTGTCTATCTCAAGCTCGATCCGGGCAAGGCGGTCGGCACGCACGCGCACGCGACCTCGGAAGTGTTTATTCCGCTCACCGGCCGCTGGGAGGTCGGCATCGGCGGCGAGGCCACGATCCTCGGGCCGTTCGATGTCATCTCGGTGCCACCGAATGCGATGCACAGCCTCGTCAACATCAGTGACGAGCCGGCTTTCTTGATGGCGGTCAATGCGGGCGGCACGGGCGCGCCGATCCAATGGGCGCATCAGGTTCTAGAAGAGGTTCGCGCCACCGGAAGCGCGGCTCCCGAAACGGAACGACCGCCGGCCGACGCGCGGTAACGCGCCGCGGGGTTATTTGCCGCGCTCGATCCAGTCTGCGATCACGTCGCCGCGCTCGGCCACGTATTGCTGGAACCACACGGTGTAAAGGTCGGGTCTGATCTGGATGTCATTCTTTAGAACAGGAAGGGCAATCCATTTGTAACCGTCGACCTCGGCAGGGTCGGGTTTGACTGGGCCATCGTGCGTGCCGCCAAACACGTGGACCACCTCGTCCTCGATCAAGCCGCCGGGCACCTCCGCGCGATAGGAAAACCGGAACAGCGGCTTGAGCGGGCAGGTGACTCCCATTTCCTCGGCGAGCCTGCGCTTTGCCGCATCGGCTGTGCTTTCGCCTGGATAGGGATGGCTGCAGCAGGCATTGGTCCACAATCCGCCGGAATGGTACTTGGCGAGGCTGCGCCGCTGCAGCAGGAATTCGCCGGCGCTGTTGTGAACCAGCGCCGAGATGGCGCGATGCTTGAGTCCGCGGCGATGGGCGTCGAGCTTCGCCGCGGTGCCGACTGCCACGTCGTCCGCGTCGACCAGCACGACGGAATTGTTGTCGGTCGCGGCCATCTAGCGACCGCCGAACAGCCGCTTGATCGAGTTCCACAGCACGCTCGCCATCAGCGAGAAGCCGGAGATCGGCTTGGCGGCCTGCGGCAAAGGCGCGGCGCTCGGCTGCGGCGCGGGCGACGCCGTCGTGGCCTCAGTCGGCGTCCGGGCCGCCGGCGCCGCAGGATTGTTGGCAAGCTGCGCCTTCAGCGCATTGGCGAATTGATTCATGATCGCCGAGGCAGTTGCCTGGATCATGCCGACGCCGCGGCCGTACTGAGCGACCGCGCCTGACAGCGTGAGGTCGGTGTGCACCAGCACCTTGGACCCGGTGCCCGATGGCTCCAGCCGGAAGGTGGACTTGGCCTGCGCCGCGCCGCGGCCCTTGGCATCGGTGCCTTGCGCGCGCACCCGCGCGCTGTGGTTGACGTTGTCGATCTCCTCGAACGTCACCACGCCGGCGAAGGTCAGCGCCACCGGCCCGAGCCGCACCGAGATGTTGCCCTTGTAGTTCTTGTCGTCGATCACCTCGGTGAGCTGTGCGCCGGGCATGCAGGGCGCGATGCCGCGGATGTCCATCAGCACCGGCCAGGCCTGCGCGGGCGGCAGCGGCACCTCGAACGCGTTGTCGAATTCCATCACTCTACTCCGCCGCTTCGGCGACGCCTCCATGGGCCTTCGACCATCCGGCGGGGTCGTGCAGGAACTTCTCGATTTCATTGAGTTTGATGGGATCGAACTGGCCGCAGGTCTTGGCGAATTCCAGCACGTCCCACCAGGTGCACAGGTGGTGCAGTTTGATGCCGAGGTCGCCGAGGATCTTCGTGCTCTCCGGATAGATGCCGTAGAAGAACACCACGAAGATGTGTTCGACGGTCGCGCCCGCTTCGCGCAGCGCGTTGCAGAAATTGACCTTGCTCTTCCCGTCGGTGGTGAGGTCCTCGACCAGCAGTACCCGCTGGCCGGGCTCGAGATGCCCTTCGATCTGCGCGTTGCGGCCGAAGCCCTTCGGCTTCTTGCGCACATACTGCATCGGCAATTCGAGCCGGTCCGCCATCCAGGCGGCGAACGGGATGCCCGCGGTCTCGCCACCCACCACGGTGTCGAACTGCTCGAAGCCCGCGTCGCGGAACACGGTGGCCGCGCCGAAATCGATCAGCGTCTTGCGCACGCGCGGAAACGAGATCAGCCGGCGGCAGTCGGTGTAGACCGGGCTCGCCCAGCCCGAGGTGAAGATGAACGGCTTGTCCTCCATGAAGCGGACAGCCTCGACCTCAAGCAGCATCTTCGCCGTGAGCTCGGACATCACCTTTCTGTCGGGAAACCCAAGGCCGCTGGTCATGATCGGAAACCCCTTGGCCGGAAACCCCTTGGCCGGAAACCCCTTGGCTGGAAACCCCTAGGTTCGATCTTCATCTTAAACCCGCCTCGCGCCCGGATCGTCAAATGCATCTTCGCCGCGCTTGCGGCCCTGGAACACGCTGACGAACAGTTCGTCGGCCGTCCATTTCCGCTTCGTCAGGCCCTGCTCATAAGAATAACCCGCCACGGTCTCGATCGTATGCCGGTTTTTGGCGGTCAGACCGTATTCCCACGGGTCTGACCCCAGGATTTCCTGCTGCTCTTCCCACGCCTCGCGGTACCAGGCCAGCGGAACCACCCGCGGATTGTGCATCCGCCGCATGCCGATCGTCTTGGCCTTCTGGAACGCCTGGAACATGTTGATGGGCACCCAAGGGTAGCGGTCCACCACCTCCTGCTTGATCCCCATGACGTGCATGATCGGGAAAATGCCGGTCTTCTTGTAGAAGGCGATCTCCTCCGACTTGAAGTCTGGCCATAGCTGGCCGACGCGAGGGTCCTTGTCGACGATCGGCTTGATGATGCTGGAGTGGATCACGGCGTCGAGCTCCCCCTCGGCGAGCATTGTTTCGACCGACCGGTCGTGCGGCAGCCGGGTGAGTTTCAAATCTTTGTGCGGCGTGAATTCGATGTCCTCGTCGAGCTCGGCGAACCATTCGATCGACTTGTGCGGTACGCCGTACTCGTGCTCCAGGATGCCGCGCATCCAGTGTCCGGCCGAGACGAGGAACGACTTCACGCCGACCTTGCGGCCGATCAGGTCCTTCGGCTGCTTGATGCCCTTCGTCGTGTTGATGAACACGAAGCCGTGGCGGAAGCGCCGGTGCAGGAACACCGGCAATGCGGTGACCGGTACGCCCTGGTCGCGCGCCACGATGTAGGAGGAGCCCGACGTCTCCGCCATGTCGAAATCGCGGTTACGGATGAAGCGCCAGTGCCGCGTGGTCGAATCCATGTCGGTGAGGATGGTGAGATCGATGCCGTCCGGCTCGACCTCGCCCTCCTTGAGGGCGCGCACGATCTCATAGTCGCCGCACGCGAGGGTGAGCGGGATTTTCCTGGGCATGGCCGGCAGTGAAGCCGGAATGGCCTGTAAAATCCAGACTGGATCGTGGTTTTGGCGCGGTCTTGTGGATGGCTAAATCGCCACCTTGCCGAGGTAGTGCAATAGAAATTTCTGGCAATCACTGAATATTGCTTGGACCAATAAACCGCAGATCTATTTGCTGAAATTAAACTCGCGAAGTTGACGGCGATTCCTGTCAATCCCATCTTGGTGCTTAGCCGAACCCACGGCAGCCTATCGGCACGCCATTACTGCATTTGACAACATGAGCAGCAATCTTGGTTCGATATACGGGAAAGACACTCCTCCTATGAAGTCTTTTGGAAGACGAAACTTTCCGCTCTTCTTTCAATGAGTTTTTTAAGAAAACGTGCTTTGATTGCTGCGTGGTCGCTGATAGCCACGAGCAGCTCATCAACTTGAGAAAGCAAATCGTCGTTTGTGCAGACGAAATGATTGTTGCAACAACGTATCTCGATAGGTCGGATAACGACAGGCGCATTTTGTCAGACCGCTTAAACGCCTCCCTTTACGGGGTCTTTGCGCAACGGATAGGTCTTTCATGTGAGGCGCACCGAAATGCACTGGCCGAAATCGGCCGTTGTTTGGTTAAGTGGTAACCGATGGGCGGGTGGAACGTAGAAAATGAAAGCAACTGAAGCCAAGTTGATGAGCTTCTTGCAGAAGTCTCCTCAATTCATCATCCCGATTTACCAGCGCACCTACTCGTGGACCGACAAGCAGTGCCGCCAACTCTGGGACGACATTCTGCGCGCCGGGTCGAGCGATGTGGTCGCCGTCCACTTCGTCGGCTCCATTGTGTACGTCGAACAGGGCCTTTCGCAGGTATCACACCAAGCCCCTTTGCTTGTGATCGACGGGCAGCAACGCCTCACTACCGTGTCCTTGCTCATTGAGGCATTGGCCCGTGCCCTTCTCGATACCGAACCCGTTGAAGGCTTCTCCGCCGCTAAGCTGCGCCATTACTATCTCAGCAACCCACTCGAAAGCGGTGATCGTTACTTCAAGCTGCTGCTATCACAGACAGACAATGCCTCGCTCAAGGCCATCATCAAGAACAGCGAGCAACCCAAGGAGCCATCGCTGCGGATCACGCAGAACTTCGACTTATTCACCGACTTACTTGCCGGGCAGAAAGGCGACTTGGCTCCGGTATGCCGAGGTCTTGCCAAGCTGGTCGTCGTGGACATCGCGCTCAGCCGCGATCAGGACAACCGCAGCTAATCTTCGAGAGCATGAACTCGACCGGCAAAGAGCTAAGCCAAGCCGACCTGATCCGTAACTTCATCCTCATGGGCCTTGACCCTCAACTCCAAACCCGGCTGTACGAAGAGTACTGGCGGCTGATGGAGCACGACTTCGGGCAGGAGGCTTACGGCACCCAATTCGATAGCTTCATGCGCCACTACCTCACGGTCAGGACGGGCGACATACCGCGCGAGCGGGAGGTGTATGAGGCGTTCAAGGATTATGCCCGAACCAAGCCTGTTACGGAGGCGGGCATCGAGGCGTTGGTCAAGGACATCCGTGCCTTCGCCCGCTACTTCTGCGCCATGGCGCTCGGGACCGAGAAGGACGCGGCCTTGAACCAAGCCTTCCACGATCTGCGCGAGCTAAAGGTGGACGTGGCTTACCCGTTCTTGTTGGAATTGTACCACGATTACGCGAGCGGTGCGCTCAGCGCTGCCGACTTCGCGGGCACGATCCGACTGGTCGAGGCATACGTGTTCCGCCGCGCGATCTGCGCCATCCCTACCAACTCGATGAACAAGACCTTTGCGACCTTCGGCAAGGCGCTTAAGAAGGTCAACTACTTCGAGAGCATCGAGGCGCACTTCCTCACGCTGCCGTCCTATCGCCGCTTTCCCGGTGACGATGAGTTTCGTCGCGACCTTCACACCCGCGACCTCTACAATTTTAGAAGCCGCAGCTATTGGCTGCGGCGTTTGGAAAACCACGGCCGCAAGGAGCGCGTGGCGGTGGACGAATACACCATCGAGCATATCTTGCCGCAGAACCCCAATTTATCGGCAGTGTGGAAACTGGCCCTCGGTCCGGAGTGGGAACGTGTGCAAAAGCAGTGGCTGCACACCCTCGGCAATCTCACACTCACCGGTTATAACGCTGAATACAGCGACCGCCCCTTCACCGAAAAGCGCGATATGACGGGGGGCTTCAAGCAAAGTCCCCTCAAGCTCAACGCGGGGCTGGGACTGCTGGACGCTTGGAACGAAGCCGCAATAAAAGAGCGCGCTGGGCAGCTCGCCGATCAGGCGCTCACCGTGTGGACCGCGCCCAAGCTTGATGCCGCAACGCTAGCCACCTATCGGCCGGAGCGCGCACCCGCGACTGGCGGTTACAGCATCGAAGACCATCTTTACCTGGCGAAAGGCAGCGAGATGTATGGAAGTGTCGTGCGAAATCTCTTCGACGCCTTCCGCAAGGAGGTGCTCGCGCTCGATCCCTGTGTGAACGAGGAGTTTTTGAAACTGTACGTTGCCTATAAGGCCGAGACGAACTTCGTCGATGTGGTACCGCAAGCCAAGCAACTGCGCCTGACACTGAATATGCCCTTCGCCGAGATCAACGACCCGAAAGGGCTGTGCAGAGACATCACGAACATTAGCCGGTGGGGCAACGGCGATGTGGACGTCGGCCTCAAGTCAATCGACGAGTTGCCCTACATCATGGGCCTCGTGCGCCAGTCTTATGAGCGCCAAATGGGCGACGGGGGCTCAGCATGATCGTGAACCGCAACTCATTTCAGTAATTCAAGACGAACCTCAGACCGCCACCTTGCCGAGGAACGTCTCGACCTCGCCGCGCAGGTTGGCCACCGCGCTTTCGACCGACTTGGAGGCGCTGAGCACGGTCTGCGCGGAGCAGCGCGTCTCGCTTGCGGCGCCGGCCACTTCGCCGAGCGCGGAGACCGCCAGCACGGTGCCTCGCGCCGCGCTGGTCACGTTGTGTGAAATCTCACCGGTTGCCGCGCTCTGTTGCTCGACCGCGGCGGCGACCGCCGAGGTGTACTCGCTGATCTCGCGCATGCGCCCGGCGATGCTGCCGATCGCCTCGACCGCGCCGGCGGTCGAGCCTTGCACGGCGTGAATCTGCGCGGCGATTTCTTCGGTCGCCTTGGCGGTCTGCACCGCGAGCGACTTCACCTCCGAGGCAACCACCGCGAAGCCGCGGCCGAACTCGCCGGCGCGCGCCGCCTCAATGGTGGCGTTGAGCGCGAGCAGGTTGGTCTGGCCCGCGATGTCGCGGATCAGCTTGACCACGTCGCCGATCTTCTGCGCCGCCTCGGCGAGCCCCGCAATCCGGCTGTTGGTGGCCTCGGCCTCGCCGACCGCGGCACGCACGACGCCCATGGTGCGGCCGAGCTGCGCGCCGATCTCATCGATCGAGCTCGACAATTCACCGGCCGCGGCGGCGGCGGTCTCGACGTTGGCTGATGCTTCGTTCGACGCGTCGACTGCGGCCGAGGTGCGCTGCGAGGTCTGGTCGGACGAGCCGAACAGCCCGTTGGCGGTGTCGCGCATGGCGCTGACGCCGTTCGTGACGACGGCCAGCACGCCCTCGACGCGCTCGCGAAACGAGGCGAGCGCGGCCTCGACGGTGGCGCGGCGGGTTTCCTGATCCTTCATGGCGATGCGCTGGCGGTCGGCGGCGCGCCGCTCGGTGATGTCCTCGTGCGTCGCCACCCAGCCGCCGCCCTCAAGCGGCGTATTGACGATGACGATATGGCGACCTTTGTGCTCGCGCACGCTGGTGATGGCCTTGCCCTTGGAGACACTGTCCAGCAGATCGGCGATGTACTTGTCGGGATCGCCGCCGAACGTGCCCGTATTGATGCGGAGCTGCAGTATCTCCCTCAGAGATGCTCCCGGCCGCGCGAGATCGGCGGGCAGGTCATACATCTCGATGTAGCGCCGGTTGCACAGGATCAGCTTGGCGCTCGACGACCACAAGCAGAGGCCCTGCGCCATGTTGTTCAGCGCGATGGCAAACCCGGCGTTGCGGCGCCGCAGGGTCAACCACTGCACGATCGAAAAACCGGCGAACACCGCGATGGCGGCGGTCATGAGGATTTGCAGGCCCTGCTGGCTTGCGAAGTCGCTCATGGCTGAAGGCATGCCCGCCGGCTGATGTGATGAGTTCCGCGACCATGCCGCGACAAGGTTTCTCAGGGGTTAATGACTGGCCGCAAGCGTTAAGAATACGTTAACGTCCGCGCCAACGTATTCGGGGAGGGTAAGCCATGCGTCCAGTGAAGCCGCTCGCCGTGATTGTCGCCGCGCTCATCGGCGCGCCCGCCGCAGCCTCCACGGCGTTTGCGCAGGCCGACTATCCCAACCGGCCGGTCAAGCTGATCGTCGGCTTCCCGCCGGGATCGTCCGCCGATATCGCGGCGCGCGTCGTCGGCAACCGTATGACGCAAGTGCTCGGACAGCAGGTGGTAGTCGAAAGCAAGCCCGGCGCGGCATCGAGCATCGCGGCCGCCGAGGTCGCTCGCGCCGACAAGGACGGCTACACGCTGTTCATGCTGTCCGCGGCCAACATCATCAACGAGCAGATCAATCCCAAGCTGGCCTTCAACATCGCCAAGGACTTTGCCCCCGTCGCGATGGTCAACACGACCGCCATCATCCTGGCGGTGCACCCGTCGCTCGGCCTGAACGATGTCAAAAGTCTGGTCGCGCTCGCCAGGTCCAAGCCCGGCGAGTTGAACTACGCCTCGACTGGTCCCGGGACCGTGCCGCACCTCGCCGGCGAACTGCTTGCCGCGCGAACCGGCGTCAAGATTCAGCACGTGCCCTACAAGGGCAGCCCGGAGGCTGCGACCGACCTCCTCGCTGGCCGCGTGTCGATGATGTTCTCGCCGGCCTCGGCCGTCATCGCGCAAGGCAAGGAGGGCAAGCTGAAGCTGCTCGCCACCGCGACAGGCCAGCGTCTCGGCGTATTGCCGGACCTGCCGACCATGGTGCAAGCGGGCATTGCCGACTTCGAGACCTCGATCTGGTTTGGCCTGGTGGCGCCGGCCGGCACGCCGCGTCCGGTGATCGACAAGCTTGCTAAAGCGGTGGGCGAAGCCACCGCCGCGCCAGAGGTCGCCAAGGCCTGGGAACCGCAGGGCATCCTGCCGCTCAAGGGCGGTCCTGACGACCTCGCGCGCTACATCGCGAGCGAAACCAGGCGCTGGGGCGAGGCGGCCTCGGCGGCTGGGCTGAAGCAGTAGCGTCCGTCATCTCCCATCGCGCTTGGCTTGAGCGTCCCGCACGAACTGGGATACGCGCCCGGCCTCCATAGCGCTGCCGATCCGATCGACCCGTTCCTTGCGCTGCGGCTTCATTCCTTGGTTGGCGGCTCGCCCGGGCGACGGCCGGGACTGACGGGCTGCGGCGAGTTTCATTGCGAGCGCCTTGCGGGCGCTTTCGACCAGCAGCGAGCGGGCGCCGCGGCGCGACCGCTCCTCGACCACGCGCGTCAGAGCCTCGCCGAGGAGCGCGGCTTTGTAGCGGTTGCCGGTATCGGCGCCGTCCGCCCCGCCGCGCGCGGAGCGGTCCTTGCCACGCTGCTGGCGGCTCTGGCGGTGCGCGATGTCGCGGGCGCGATCACGCCGTTCGCGAATCAACGTGATCAGTTGCGAGAGCTCTTCGACCGGCAAGTCCGAAACGGCGGGCCGGCGGGTGCGTTCGACCAGGTCGAACTCCTCCTGATTGAGGATACGGCGTTCCGACTTCCGTGATGTGGCCATGGCCTGTCCTCCGTGCGGGACATGCCGCGGGACACGGGCCGCGCCCGCGCTCACGTCCTCGCGTGAAACGTGCCGAGCGGAATTCAGTTGATCTGCACCCCCGACGCTTTCACCAGCATGGCGTTGACGTCGATTTCCTTCTTCACGAAGGCGCCGAATTGCGACGGGCTCATCGGCAGCGGGTCGGCGCCGATCCCCTTGAGCTTCTCCTTCACGGCGGGATCGTCCAATGCCTTGCGCGTCTCGGCGTTGAGCTTGTCGACGATCGCTTGCGGCGTCCCGCCGGGCGCCCAGAATCCGACCCAGAAGTCGTATTCCGAGTTCGGGAATCCGGCCTCCACCGTGGTCGGCACGTCCGGCAGCGACGCCGAGCGTTGCGAGCCCGACACCGCGAGGATCGCGAGCTTGCCGGTCGCGACCGGGCCGCGCGCCGCCGGCAGCGGAATGAAATAGAAGTCGGTCTCGCCAGCCATCACCGAGGTCACGCCCTCCGGCCCGCCCTTGTAGGGGATGTGCTGGTATTTCGTGCCGGTGGCGATGGCGAAGCGCTCGCCGTTGAGATGCGCGGCGCTGCCGGCGCCCGCCGAGGCATAGTTCATCTTGTCGGGATTGGCCCTGGCGAGGGCGACGAAATCCTTGAGCGTCTTGTATTTGTTGGCCTGCACGATCATCACGTTCGGCAGGCTGACCAGCGCGGTGATCGGCGCGAAGTCCTTGATCGAATCGTAACCGGGTTTGGAGTAGGTGGAGGCTACCACTGCGAACGAGGTGGACTGGATCAGCAGCGTGTAGCCGTCCGGATCGGCCTTGGCGACCGAGCCGATGCCAATCGTGCCCCCGGCGCCGACGCGGTTCTCCACGATGATCGGCTGCCCGACCTGCCGTGACACCTGATCCATGATGGTGCGCGCGACGATGTCGGTGCCGCTGCCGGCCGAGAACGGCACCACCACGCGGATCGTCTTGTTCGGATAGGCCTGGGCGAAGGCGGCGCCCGCGCTGAGCAGGCAAAATCCGGTCGTCAGTAGCCAGCGTCGCATATGTTCCTCCCCTTGCGGGTTCTTGTGTCCTGGGCGCAGCGCAGCACGAAAGTGATGCGCTGCAGACCCGGGACCGTTCCAAGTTCGGTATTCGTAACGGTCCCGGATCGTCGCGCGCTGATGCGCGCTCGTCCGGGACACGGAGTGCAGTTACTCCACGCGGATGTTTGCGGCCTTCGCGATCTGCGAATTGTTCTCGATCTCTTTTTTCACGATGGCGTCGAACTGCGCCGAGGTGACCGGGAACGGATCGGCGCCCAGGTTCTTCATCCGCTCGCGGACCACCGGCGACTCCAGCGCCTTCTTGACCTCGGCGTAGAGCCTTTCCTTGATCGGCGCCGGCGTCTTCACCGGCAAAAATACGCCGGCCCAGAAGTTGTATTCCGACTGCGGATAGCCGGCCTGCGCCACCGTCGGCAGGTCCGGCAGCGCCGAGGCGCGCGACGCGTTGCTGACCGCCAGCGCTTGCAGCTTGCCGTCCTTCATCAGCGGCAATGCGTTGACTAGCGGCGAGAAGTAGTAGTCGGATCGCCCGGCAATCACTTCGGTCATTGCTTCCGGCGCGCCCTTGAATGGCAGGTGCACGGCTTCGAATTTGCCGGCGCGCTTGAACAGCTCGCCGTTGAGATGCGACGAGTTGCCGGCGCCGGCCGACGAATAGTTCGCCTTACCGGGATTGGCGCGCGCCCAGTTCACGAAATCGGAGAGCTGCTTGTAGCCCTTGCTCGGGTTGAACAGGATCACCACCGGCATGTTGCCGAGCGGGATGATGGCCGAGAGGTCGTTGGCGGTGTCGAGCGGCATGGTCGCGCGCACCGCGGGCGACACCGTATGCGTCGAGGAGTTGGCAAGGATGGTGTAGCCGTCGGGGTCGGACTTCGCGACCGCGTTCATGCCGATCGAGTTGCCGGCGCCAGGGCGGTTCTCGATGACGAACGGCTGGCCGAGTTGCTTCGACACCTCGTCGAACACGATGCGCGCCATCACGTCGGTCGCGCTGCCGGCCGTGAGCGGGATCACCACTTTGACCGATTTAGTCGGCCAGGCTTGGGCCATGGCACCTGACGTCGCGCCGCCCGTCAGCGCGGCAATGGCAACGGCGGTCAACAGCAGGCGGCGCATGTATTCCTCCTCGGAACCAATCGATGTGATGAACAGTGTAGCGGCGGGCCTTGGCCCGCCGCAATGTCAGAGAGCGCGTCGAAAAGGCGCGTTACGCCATCTTATTGGTCAGCGTGCCGACGTTCTCGACCCAGACCTTGGTCGTGTCGCCCGGCTTCAGGAACTCCCGCCGCGCCGCGCCGACGCCCGCCGGCGTGCCGGTCAGGATGATATCGCCGGGATGCAGTGTGATGCGCGACGACAATTGCTCGATCTGCTCGGCGAGCGTGAAGATCATGTCGCTGGTGTTGGAATCCTGCTTGATGGCATCGTTGACCCATAGCTTGATGCCGAGCTTCTGCGGATCCTTGATGTCGCTTGCCGGAATGATGCCGGGTCCGAGTGGACAGGCGTCGTCGAAGCACTTTTGGCCGACCCAGTCCCATTTGAACGGCGAGGAGTCCGGCAACTGGTTGCGCTTGCCGAGATCGCGCGCGGAGAGCTCGTTCGCCACCGTGTAACCGGCGACGTAGTCGAGCGCCTTGGCGAGCGGCACGTTCTTCGCGGTCTTGCCGATCACCGCGCCGAGTTCCGCCTCCCAGTCGATCGCGTTGGAGGACTTCGGCAGCTTCACCGTGGCCTTGTCTCCAGTCACCGAGCGCGGCGCCTTGATGAAATGCCACGGCTTCAACCCGACCTCATGCGGGTCCGGCGCAGGCGGGATGTTTTGCAGCTTCGCCATCTCCATCATGTGATCGGTGTAGTTGGCGCCGGCGCAATAGATCGCCGATGGCCACAGCACCGGCGCAAGCAGCTTGGCGCGCCCGAGCGGCCTGCTCTTCAGCCTGCCCTTGCCGGCCGCCGCCGCGGCCTTCTTCAGCACGTCCTTTGCCGAGGTCCACTCATTGAGGATCGCCAACACGCTGGAATAGCCCGCCTTGCGCGTGAGTGCGGCGGCGTCGAACAGCTTGTCGCCGACCGCGATCCCGGCGCGCGGGCCTTTGTCAGACTGATAGGTGACGAGCATGTAGCTGGGCATGGCAGGCAGTCTCCTCGGGCGAACGAAAGGCCGCGGCGGTGGGGAGGGGAGCCTGACATAGAGATCGTGGCGATGACAACGCCGCACGGGCGGCGGCGTGACGTTAGCTTGCCCAGGCGGCGCGAGCTTTCTTGGCCGACAGGCTGATCGGGGCGCCGGTCAGTTCCGCACAATCCTCAATCGGCAATGGCCGGCCGATCAGATAGCCCTGGACTTCGTCGCACTGTTCCTTGGCGAGGAAGGCGAGTTGTTCCTTGGTCTCCACGTTCTCCGCCAGCACCGGCACGTTGAAACCGCGCGCCGTTTACTTTGCGGTAATCACCCGGACAGGCTTCTGATCCAGCCAACCGCGGATATTGTCGACAATATCCGGGTAATAGCGCTGGTAATTCTGTTGGCTGGCGTAGCCCAGGTGCGGGGTGATCACCACGTTGTCCATCTTGCGGAACGGGTGGTCGAGCGGCAGCGGCTCGACGTCGAACACGTCGAGGCCGGCGCCCGCGATGCTCTTGTTGCGCAGCGCGGTGACCAGCGCTCCCTCGTCGATGATCGGCCCGCGCGATGTGTTGATGACGTAGGCCGTCTTTTTCATCAGGCCAAATTCTTTGGCGGTAACGAGTCCGCGGGTGCGGTCGCTGAGCTGAAGGTGGACGGTGACGAAATCCGCCTGGCGGAACAAATCGTCCTTCGAGACGTATTCGACGCCCACCTCCTTGCACTTCTCCGGCGTGAGGTTCTGGCTCCAGGCGATCGTCTTCATGCCGAACGCCTTGGCGACGCCGGCCGCGCGGGTGCCGAGCTTGCCGAGGCCGAGGATGCCGAGCGTCTGGCCCTCGATGTCGGCGCCAATCGTCATCTGCCAGATTTCGCCGGACTTCATCCGCGCGTTCTCCCAGCCAATCCGGCGGGTCAGTTCGAGCATCAGGCCGAAGGTTATGCCGGTGGTCGGATTGCCGAAGCTCGTCGTGCCGCAGACGAGAATGTTTCGCTCCGCGCAGGCCGCGGCGTCGATCGAGCGGTTGGCCATGCCGGTGGTGATCAGCAATTTCAGCTTGGGCAGCGCCTCGATCACCTTGCGCGGGAACGCGGTGCGCTCGCGCATCATCACCACGATGTCGAAGTCCTTCACGTCGGCGATCGTCCTCTCGTCGCTGCGCCGCACCGGCTCGTTGAAGACCTTGAACTCGACCTCGGGCACCTTCGAATAGTCGGCAAGACCGAGCGCCACATTCTGGTAGTCATCGAGGATCGCGCAACGATATGTGGCCATGGAACGCCCCTTACACAAAACGGCCCGTCCGCCGGGCGCGCAACGATGAACATAATGGCGCGGTGGTGACAAGGGCGGGCACAGATCTGGCGTCATCACCAGTTGTCGTCCCCGCGAAAGCGGGGACCCAGTAACCACAGCTATACCGGTGTGTACTGGATCGCCCGCTTTCGCGGGCGATGACATCGAGTTTGGAGTTGCAGTATTCGCGTTGCGACTACCCCCCGTACATCGCCTCGGGCAATCCACGCACGCCCACGTTCAACGCCAGCAATCCGCCGCTGCACGGCTCGGCCTTGCGCTCCTCCGCCGAATGCCGATGCGTCGAGCTCACCACATACAGCGTGTCGAGCTTGTCGCTGCCGAAACAGCAGCAGGTCGGGCTGGTCACCGGGACTTGAACGGTGCGCTCGACCCGTCCGTCCGGCGCGTAGCGTGTCAGCCGCGCGCCCGCGAACTCCGCGTTCCAGAGAAAGCCCTCGGCGTCGATACAGGAGCCGTCCGGCAGGCCCTTGCGTGCGGCCAGTTCAGCGAACACGCGACGATTCGAAATTTCGCCGGCGTCGATGTCGAAGTCGAGCGCCCAGATCGTGTGCCGTGGCGTGTCTGCGAAATACATGGTGCGATCGTCCGGCGAGAACGCCGTCGAGTTTGGCACGCTGACGCCGTCGAGCACCTTGCGCACCGAGTGGTCGGCGCCAAGCCGATAGAAATTGCCGCTCGGGCTGCGGATGTCGCAATCCATGGTGCCGAGCCAGAACCGGCCGCGACGGTCGCAGCGCCCGTCGTTGTAGCGGTTGGCAGGCGGCTCCGGCTCCGGATGGAACAGGAAATCGAGTCGGCCCGTCTCCGGGTCGAAGCTGTGCAGCCCGTTGTCCATCGCCAGCACGAAACCGCCGGAGGTGCGCAGCGCCGCGCAGCCGCAGTTCGGCCCCGGCAGCGCATAGACCTGGTGCGCGCCACTCGCCGGATCGAACGATTGCAGGCAGGGCTTGAGGATGTCGAGCCACCAGACCTTGAGGGTGCGCGGGCACCAGATCACCAACTCGCCAAGCGAGTCACCCGATTGCACCACGCAGGCGAGGTCGGTCATTCCAGGTCAGTCCACCTTGGCTCCCGAAGCTTTGACAACCTCGGCCCACTTCTTTCGTTCCTCGGCGACGAAGGCCGCGAACTCAGCGGGGTTCATCGGCGCCGGCACCGCGCCGACCTCGAAGAACTTGGTCTTTACGTCGGCCGAGCCTAGGAACTGCCGGACGTCGGCATTGAGCTTCGCAGCGATCGATCCCGGCACGCCCGAATGCAGGAAAACGCCGTGCCAGGCCGACGCCTCGAAGCCGGGGATGGTCGCGGCGATCGTTGCGATGTCCGGCGCGCTCGGCGAGGGCTGCAAGGTGCTCATGCCGATCGGCCGCACGGTTCCGGCTTTCACCTGCGGCAGCACCAGCGTAATGTTGTCGAGCGCGACGTCGATATGGCCGCCGATCAGCGCGTTCATAATTTCGTTTGAAGCGCGGTAAGGCACGTGGGTCATCTTGGTGCCGGTCTTGGTCAGGAAGAATTCGGTGCCGAGATGCTGCGACGAGCCGACGCCCGACGAGCCGTAGGACAGCTTGTCGGGATTGGCCTTCAGGTGCGCGATCAGCTCCGGCACCGTCTTCGCCGGCAGCCTGTTGTTCACAACGAGGAGGTTGGGAACACGCGCGATCAGCGTGATCGGCTGGAAGTCCTTCACGGTGTCGTGCGGCAGCTTGGTATAGAGCGTGGGATTGATGCCGAACGGTCCGGTGGTGCCGATCAGGATGGTGTAGCCGTCGGCCGGCGCGCGTGACGCGGCGGTGGTGCCGAGATTGCCGGCCGCGCCGGCGCGGTTCTCGACCACGAACGGCTTGCCGTATTTCGCCTGCATGTGCGAAGCGAGCATTCGGCCAAACAGGTCGGTGGTGCCGCCGGCGGCGAACGGAACGATGATGGTGGCCTGGCGCTGCGGCCAGGAGTCGTCGGCTTTGGCGGGCGACACGGCGGCGGCCAGCACGGCAAGCATTGCGGTAAACAATCGCATCGTTTCCTCCCGTGGTCGAAAGGCGTCGCGATGCGGCTCTGTCGTCCGTTTTGCTCGCGCGCCCTTGTCTGCAATCTAGCAGACAAGGCGGGTGCGTGGTCCAGGGCGTGTACTCATATCTCATAAACGCGCAGATCGGATGTCAGCTTTCAGGGGTACAAGCGGACATGCAGCAGAAGCCCCTGTTCAAAGTCGGTTTCCATCCCTATCAAAGTGCGGTTTTGAGATAAGGATGCCCTTGAGATTGAAGGGAAAGGCAATGATTCGCGCCGCGGTGCTCCGTGCGCTTGTGCTGACGGCGGCTTTTGCCGCGGCGCTGACGCCGGTCACGTGCCTTGGCGAAAACAATCGGTTGCCGACCAAGGCAACAAAGTTGCCGGCCAAGGCAACAAAGAGCCTACCGCCCGAGCTGCTCTCGCTGCTCCGACAAAAGAAGATGCCGAAACATTCACCGATCCTTGTGCGCGTTTTCAAGGAAGAGGCGGAGCTCGAAGTCTGGAAACAGGACACCACCGGCCGTTTCCAGATCCTCAAGACCTATCCGATTTGCCGGTGGTCGGGCGATCTTGGGCCGAAGTTGCGGGAGGGCGACCGTCAAACTCCGGAGGGGTTCTATCGAGTGACGCCCGAGCTGATGAATCCCCACTCCAGCTACCATCTTGCAATGAACATCGGCTACCCCAACAGCTTCGACAAGGCGAACTACCGCGACGGCAGCTTGATCATGATCCACGGCGACTGCTGGTCGGTCGGTTGCCATGCCATGAGCGACGAACAGATCAGCGAGATTTATGCGCTGGCGCGCGAGTCATTCCTGGGTGCCCGGCAGTCTTTTCAAGTCCAGGCCTATCCGTTCCGCCTGACGCCGGCGAATCTGGCGCGGCATCGAAACAATCCGAACCTGGCCTTCTGGAAGATGCTCAAGATCGGCAACGATCACTTCGAGGCGAAGCATCTCGAACCCAAGGTGGACGTGTGCAACCGCGTCTATGTCTTCGATGCGCAACGTCCGCCGAACTCACTCAAACCTTTTGTGTTCAATCCCACCGGTCAATGCCCGGCCTTTGTCGTCGATCCGAGAATCGCGCAGCGGGCGCTGGAGAAACAACGCGCCGACGAACTGGAATACGCGCGATTGCTTGAACACAACATGCCGGCTGCCCCGATTTACAGCGAACTGGACGGCGGAATAAATCAGGCTTTCCTCGAGCGGTTTGCCGACAGAGTGACGCTTTCAAAAAAGATAGGCCTCGATCTCGCTCAACACCCGGTCGAGCTGCTTATGGGTGCGCACCAGCGGATGCACGCGCTCAAGGCGCTCGACATTGCCGTGCCTGCCGCGCGCCGCGCCGACGAGGCGACCGAATAGCCGTCGATGTCGGCCAATGGCACTTCGCGGACATCGATCTATTAGACGCTAATGTCCGCTTTTGACCCAGGCCGTGTAAAAACTCCAACGCGGGCCGAGCGCGTAGAAACATTTTAGAGAAATTGCACGTCATGAGAACTGACAATGCTGCGGACATACGGTTGGGTGCCGCGCTGGAGAATTGTATTTTCTACATTTCCCCGATGTATGAGTTTTTACACAGCCTGGACCCAAAACTGACGTCAAAGCTCTCCCAATCCGTCATCGCAAAATTTGCGGGTGCAATGCCTGATTTCACCGTGGGCGTCATGTCCGATTGGTCTTGGACCTCGATTTGATCGCATAGACGCCGATCGCCAGAGCACCCACAATCACGACGCCCGACAGAGCGCCGTAACCATAGCTCTCCGCCACCAGCCCGGAAAACAACCAGGCCGATTACGCCGAGAACCGTGCCGACGACCTTCATCGGGGCTGGTCGCCCATGTACGACTGGTAGGCGCGGAGGGTTGCGAGCCCCAATATGGGAAAGAAGAACACAAGATCGACGCGAATGTTGCAGTCCCCATTGCACCCAGTCGTCGCCACCAGATGCTCGTAGACGGCGTAGAGCAGCCATAGAATACCCGACACGATCACGGCCAAACGCGGTCGCTGCCATCCCGCCACCAGGTGGATCACGGCCATCATTACGGCGGCGAACGCGAATAGGTTCATCGTGCTTCTCCCAATTGCTTCCATATCGTCCATTGAGCGGAAGCAATGTGCCCGCCGAACGATCCGCTAGCATGGCATGCGCATTCGCTTCTGCTACACCGCATATGTCGCTTATTGGCACTTGACGGACATCCGGGCGCGACGGCCGAATGTCTGCTTTCGGGCGCAAAGCGGACGTGGCGCGGATACTTTCCCGGGTTGAAGCGCCAGCCCACGTTCGCCACTCTATCCCTTCGCCAACCCATCGAGCGACAACATGACTGACACACCTGAATACACGCCGCCGGAAGTCTGGGTCTGGGAGAAGGACGACAGTCCCAAGTGGCGCTATGGCAATGTCAATCGGCCTATCGCGGGCGCGACGCATGAGAAGGAGTTGGCGCGCGGAAAGCATCCGCTTCAACTCTATTCACTGGCGACGCCTAATGGCGTCAAGGTTACAATCATGCTGGAGGAATTGCTGGCCGCCGGTCATAGCGGAGCGGAATATGACGCTTGGCTGATCCGGATCGGTGAGGCCGAACAGTTCGGGAGCGGATTTGTCGGGGTGAACCCGAATTCCAAAATCCCGGCGCTCATGGACTATAGCGAGAAGACGCCGCAACGCGTGTTCGAATCCGGCGCGATCCTGCTCTACCTGGCGGAAAAATTCGGCGCCTTCCTGCCAAAGGACCGCGGCAAGCGCACCGAGGCGCTGAACTGGCTGTTCTGGCAGATGGGTTCAACGCCCTATGTCGGTGGCGGCTTCGGGCATTTCTATGCCTATGCTCCGGTGAAGATCAAATACGCCATCGACCGTTTTACGATGGAGGTGAAACGCCTGCTCGATGTGCTCGACCGGCGGCTTGCGGACAATCAATTCATCGCCGGCGACGAATATACGATCGCCGATATGGCGATCTGGCCGTGGTACGGCAACGGCATGTTGAACGGCGCCTCCTACAACGATCCGCGCAAGTTCCTGCAGACGCACGAATACAAAAACCTGACGCGCTGGACGAAAGAAATCGGCGAGCGCCCGGCCGTCAAGCGCGGGCGAATGGTCAACCGCGCCAGCGGCCCGCCTGAAGGACAATTGCACGAGCGCCATGACGCCAGCGATTTCGAGACCAAGACGCAGGACAAGATCGGCGCGCGCGGGTAACTCCGTCGCAATCCCTCATAAATCAAGCGACGATGCCGACCTAGTCCACGCGCCTAGTTCGCCAGCAGTGCCGACAGGCTCTTGGCGTTTTTCCGGCGGGCGCGCAGCAGCAGCCGGCGGCGGCGCGAAGGACGGGGCGGCCATACGCTTTGGGTTTCGCCTTGCGGCCGGCCGAGGGCATGAAGCCGTTGGTCTCGGGTCAGCATCTTAGGCTCCTATCTTGGCGCGGCAGGCCGGGCCCGGGCCGCGCATATAGTGCCGCTCGGGGCGGTAGCCTTCGAACAGGTCCCGCACCAGGCCCCGCCACAGCGAAACCAGACCTAGCTCGGGAACCGGACGCTTTTGGTTGCTGCGGGACATGACACTCTCCTAAAGGGCTCGTTGTTGTTGTTCTTCACTTGCCCTTTGGTCGTGGGTACGCGCCGCGAGGTTCAGTGGATGCAGCGCACAAGCGCGTTTACGCGCGTCCATAACCCGTCGAAGACGGGCATAAACGCCCTCCATAGCCCGTCAAGACGGGCGTAAACGCCCTCCATAGCCCGTCAAAGACGGGCGTAAACGCACTCCATAGCTCGTCAAAGACGGGCGTAAACGCCCTCACGGCCGCGCTATGGCGTACTAGGACTATATTCATCACAATCTCGTGAGAACTTATCCCCGCCCCCTCTGGGCGGGTTTAGCCTCGCCGCGTCTCGATCCACGTGAGGGGCGCGGCCGCGTCAGTCGGGCGGATCGGGAGCGGTGGCCCGGGAATGCGAAATGAGGGGTGCAGAACGAACACCCCGCCCGGGCGGCCCAAGCCGTGAGATCCCGTAGCGACAGCTTCGCAACAGCGGGACCCTTGGCAATGCGACCGTAACCCGCGCCAACGGGCAGGTCGCATTGAGGTCCCAGAGCGGTGGTTAAGGCCCCAAGGAAGCGCACTTCACGCGTGAGGGGTCCTGAAACAGTCCGACCACCGGGGGTCTCACGGAGCAAGCCTCAAACACCGCGCGCGGGACGCCGGAAGAACGGCGGACTTGCGGCACTTCTACTATGCCTCGATGTCGCGAGACGTCGAGGCCCGCGGGTCCACCCGGACCCCGGCGTCCCGCGCCTCCCTCACACTTGAAGGAGCGCACATTGCAAGGAAGGCGGACCCGGCGCCTCTCAAATCCGGGCGGCGAAGCGTTGGCTTGCTCTTCGCCGATACGCTCGCTACATCAGCGCCGCATTCCCAACATTCGAACGAGACACAGAGACCCATGAACGGCCGCCAATTCATCTATCACATGCAGGGTCTCACCAAGGTGTATCCGGGCAACCGCAAGGTGCTGGAGAACATCCACCTATCGTTCTATCCGGACGCCAAGATCGGCGTGCTCGGCGTCAACGGCTCGGGCAAGTCGACCTTGCTGCGCATCATGGCCGGCATCGACACGGATTTTAACGGCGAGGGCTGGGTCGCCGAGGGCGCCCGGGTCGGCTACCTGGCGCAGGAGCCGCAGCTCGACGAAAAATTGTCGGTTCGTGAAAACGTCATGCTTGGCGTCGCCGCCAAGAAGGCGCTGCTCGATCGCTACAACGAGATCGCCGCCAACTACTCGGACGAGACCGCCGACGAGATGGCGAAGCTGCAGGACGAGATCGATAGCAAGAATCTCTGGGACCTCGACTCGCAGGTCGATCTGGCGATGGACGCGCTGCGCTGTCCGCCCGACGACGCGGACGTGAGCAAGCTCTCAGGCGGCGAGCGCCGCCGCGTCGCGCTGTGCCGGCTGCTGCTCGACCAGCCCGAACTGCTGCTGCTCGACGAGCCGACCAACCATCTCGACGCCGAGAGCGTGCACTGGCTCGAAGGGCATTTGCGCGACTATCCGGGCGCGATCCTGATCGTTACCCACGACCGCTACTTCCTCGACAACGTGACGAGCTGGATTCTCGAGCTCGATCACGGCAAGGGTATTCCTTACGAGGGCAATTACTCGTCCTGGCTCAAGCAGAAGCAGAAGCGGCTTCTGCAGGAAGGCCGCGAGGACGAAGCGCGTCAGCGCACGCTCGAGCGCGAGAGCGAATGGATCGCTTCCTCGCCCAAGGCGCGGCAAGCGAAGTCGAAAGCGCGCTATCAGCGCTACGAGGACTTGCTCAAGGTCGCGAACGCCAAGCAGAACGTGGTGGCGCAGATCACGATCCCGGTCGCCGAGCGTCTCGGGCAGAACGTGGTCGATTTCGCGGCCCTCAATAAAGGCTACGGCGACAACCTGCTGATCGACGATCTCACCTTCAAGCTGCCGCCCGGCGGCATTGTCGGCGTGATCGGCCCGAACGGCGCCGGCAAGACCACGCTGTTCCGCATGATCACCGGGCAGGAAAAGCCGGATACAGGCTCGATCAAGATCGGCGAGTCGGTGCAGCTCGGCTACGTCGATCAGTCGAGGGACTCGCTCGACGGCAAGAAGAACGTCTGGGAGGAAATCTCCGACGGCAACGACCAGATCCTGCTCGGCAAGAAGGAGGTGAACTCGCGCGCCTATGTCTCATCGTTCAACTTCAAGGGCGGCGATCAGCAGAAGAAGGTCGGCCAGCTTTCCGGCGGCGAGCGCAACCGCGTGCATCTCGCCAAGATGCTCAAGTCCGGTGCCAACCTGCTGCTGCTCGACGAGCCGACCAACGACCTTGATGTCGACACGCTGCGCGCGCTTGAGGAGGCGCTGGAGGATTTCGCCGGCTGCGCCGTCATCATCAGCCACGACCGCTGGTTCCTCGATCGCATCGCGACGCATATCCTCGCCTTCGAAGGCGACAGCCACGTCGAATGGTTCGAGGGCAATTTCCAGGATTACGAGAAGGACAAGGTGCGCCGGCTCGGCGAGGATTCGATCATGCCGAAGCGCATCAAATACAAGAAGTTCTCGCGGTAATTCGCTGCGCGGCTTGGTCCGGCACTGGCAATCGGGCTGCGCGAATCACATATCATCGCGACACGCGCGGCGTTGTGGCCGCTGACTTTGCACAGGACCAGCCCATGTCGATGGCCGCCGACGATCCCATCATTCCGAAAGAAGCAAAGGGGATGCGCCCCCTGCCGCAGCTCATCTTCGCGTCGCGCTGGCTGCAGGTTCCGCTTTATCTCGGTCTTATCGTCGCCCAGTGCGTCTATGTGTTTCTGTTCCTGAAAGAGCTGGTGCACCTCGTGCAGGGGGCCATGAGCTTCACCGAGCAGGAGATCATGCTCGTGGTGCTGGGCCTGATCGACGTCGTGATGATCTCGAACCTGCTGATCATGGTGATCGTCGGCGGCTACGAGACGTTCGTGTCGCGGATGGAATTGCAGAAGCATCCTGATAAGCCGGAGTGGCTGTCGCACGTCAACGCCAGCGTACTGAAGATCAAGCTCGCCATGGCAATTATCGGCATCTCCTCGATCCACCTGCTGCGCGTTTTCATCTATGCCGGCTCACTCGGCAGGGAAAACAGCCATTACACGGTTGAGGGTGTGAAGTGGCAGGCCATCATCCACGTCATATTCATCTTCTCGGCGATCGGCATCGCCTATGTCGAGAAGATCAGTCAGGACGCTTATGCGGCCGGGAAGGCAAACCACTAGAGGCAAGTTGGTGCGTGCGTTCGCAGGCCTCTTGCTGGCGGTGTGCGTGTTGTTCCAGGCGCCTGCAACTCTTGCTGACGCGGCGTTCGATGCGTTCATCCAGTCGCTGTGGCTGGACGCACAGAAGCTTGGCGTGTCGCGCGCCACCTTCGATGCCGCGACGCGCGGGCTCGATCCCGACCTGTCACTGCCCGACCTTGTGTTGCCGGGAAAAGGCGAACGTCCGCAGCCGCCGCAGGCCGAGTTCGTGCAGACGCCTGCCGACTATGTGCGGGAGTCCTCGATCGCGCGGCTCGCGACGCAGGGCAAGAAGCTATGGGACCAGCATCGCGCGACGCTCACGGCGATCGAGCAGCGCTACGGCGTGCCGCCGCAGGTGATCCTCGCGATCTGGGGCCGCGAGACGGCGTTCGGCGGCCACAGGCTGCCGCACAACGCGATCCGCGTGCTGGCGACGCAGGCTTACTTCGGGCGGCGCAAGGACATGTTCCGCGAGGAGTTCCTTACCGCGTTAAAAATCCTGCAGGAGGGGCACGTCAAGCTCGCCGACATGCGCAGCTCCTGGGCCGGCGCGATGGGGCACACGCAGTTCCTGCCGTCGGAATTCTACAAGCACGCGGTCGACTTCGACGGCGACGGCCGCCACGACATCTGGACGTCGGTGCCTGATGCGCTTGCTGCCGCGGCCTCGCAACTGGTGGCGAAAGGCTGGCAGCGCGGCAGGCGCTGGGCCTATGAGATAAAGGTGCCGGGCGGCATCGACTGCACGATCGCCGAGCCGGGCGTCACGCTACCGGTCGGCGAATGGATCAAGCGAGGCTATGCGCCCGCCTATGCCCGCAAGCTGAGCGCGGATGAGCTGAAAGAAACGGCGTCGCTGCTGCTGCCGGAAGGCACATACGGTCCCGGTTTCCTCACGCCGAAGAACTATTTCGTCATCAAGGATTACAATTTTTCCGATCTCTATGTGCTGTTTGTCGGCCACCTGAGCGACCGCATCCAGGATGCGCGGCCGTTCGAGACGCCGTGGAGCAAGAATACCCAGCTCAAGTCCGCAGAGGTCGAGGCGATGCAGCGCGTGCTCACCGCGCGCGGGCTCTATAAGGACAAGGTCGACGGCCGAGCCGGCATGCTGACGCGCTCGGCGCTTGGCGCCTATCAGAAGGCGAACGGCCTGAAGCTCGACTGCTGGCCGACCGAGGCGGTGCTCAATCACATGCGCGGGGCGGGCAAATGAAGCAGATCGCTATCGATATCGCGCGCCGAAAATAAAACCGGCCGGTCCATACGGGACCGGCCGGTTCGTTCAAATCAGATGCGCTGGCCGAACGGCCAGCCCCGCGTCAGCAGGGAACGCGAACGCGCCGGATCACGTAGGCTTGCCGGCGCTCCGACCAGAATTCCTGGTTGGCCACGCAATCTCTCGGCACGACATAGACCGGCTCCGAGTAGGCCGGATAGGCATAAGCCGGGCGCGAACTCGCGATCGCGCCGCCGATGATGGCGCCGGCCGCAAGGCCGCCGATCACGCCCGCGGCAACCGCGCCACCGCGGTTGCGAGCTTGGGCGTCACCGACCGACGCGACGGCAATCGTCGCCACCGCAGCAAGTGCGAGAATGGCTTTCCTCATGGGTCGTCTCTCTCCTGGTTGCGTCCGGCGCCGCGCCGAGCGCTTGGGAACCTGTTGCGTGCACGCCGCAAGTCTTGGCCGCATCTTGACTGCAGCAATTTGCGAAAATCTTAATGGCGTTATCGTGGCGGCCGAAGCCAAGGCAAAGCAGGCATTTCCGGGCGTCCGGACAGCGCCTCTGGCCTCCCTTTCGGCCCTGAATGTCGGTTCAGCTTGGGTGCGGTGCAACCACCGAATCAACGCATGCCGTGCCGCAAGGTTCCGCCGCTCACAGAGCACGCCGGGCTGGTCAAGGGACCGGCAGCAATGGCTTCGAGCCCTTGTGCAGTTGCATGTCGACGGTGGCCAGCATGGCGGCGGTGCTGGCGTAGTTGCCCATCAGCAGAACGATGTCGATCAGCATGCTCGCTCCGAACAGCGCCTTGGCTTTGGCGAACAGTTCCGACGTCACCTTATGCGTTTGGTAGATTTGCCTCCCGAGTTCGATCACCGTGGCGTCGGCCTCGTCGAGCCCCGCTGTGCTGTGGCGGTGCTTGATGGCTTCGACGACATTGGCCGGCACGCCGACGCCCAGCGCCTCCGGCTCGTGCGCGGCCCATTCGAACTGGCTGTTCATTTCGCGCGCAGCGGTGAGGATCGCGATTTCGCGGATGCGCGGCGAGATGCCGGACTTGAACCGCAGATACTGGTTGAGCGCAACGAGATGCGGCGCCGCCTTGGTGTAGAGTTGGATGCCGGCCGGTCCTTGCAGGCCCATCATGGTGGCGCCGGGCCTGGTGCCGCGGTCGTAGGCCGCCTTGCCGATCTCGTCGAGGTCGTCACGGTCGGGCAGCGGCAGCCGAAATCCGGATTGCGGATCGATGTCTGAAGGCATGGTGGTCCTCGTCGTTTTCCAGCCACAGCTTACATGTACGATCGGGCTTGGTGGCAAGGCGATGCAGGTGGCAGATGCATGAGAGCGAGGAGACGCCGATGAACAAGCTTATCCAACCCGGCCGCCGGGAGCTCATCGTTGGCGGCGCGGCTCTTGCCGGCGCGATGGCGCTGCCGCGCGCGGCAAGCGCGACACAGGCCGGTCTTGCGCCGGCGGGCGATCTGCTCGCTGCGACAAAGAAGTTCGTTTCGACCCTGGAGCCGGACAAGCTGAAGGCCGCGTCGTTTCCTTGGAACGGTTCGGAATGGCGCAACTGGAATTACTTCGGCGTCGCCGGCTACGCCAAACCCGGGCTTCGGCTGGAGCAGATGTCGCCGGCCCAGAAGGCCGCGGCGTGGGAACTGCTCGCGGCCGTATGGTCGCCGAACGGATTGCAGAAGGCGAAGAACGTGATGCTGCTGCAGGACGTCCTGGCGCAGAGCGGCAACGGCGCCGGGCAGCGCTCGTCGGAGCGTTTCTCCATTTCGCTATTCGGGACGCCGGCCGGGCAGGGCGCATGGGGCTTCCGGTTCGAGGGCCATCACCTCACGCAGTCGGTCGCGGTGCGCGACAACCGGGTCGTGTCGGTGACGCCGTTTTCATTCTCGGCGCTGCCGAACCGGGTCAACGCCGGCAAGCATGCGGGGCTCAACACGCTCAAGGAAGAGGAAGGTCTGGCGCGCAAGCTGTTCGCCGACCTTCCGCCCGCGCGCCAGCGCAAGGTACGCATCGCCGATTCGACGCCCTACAACATCCTCTCCTACGCCGGGCGCGAACGCGCCAACGCCAAGAAGGTTGGACTGGCCGCCTCCGATCTGACCTCGGCGCAGCGCGATCTGCTCTGGCAGTTGATCGAGGTCTATTCGATCGACCATCTTCCGGCCGCGCTGACGGTGGCGCAACGCGCGCGCGTGCAATCCGGCGACAGGGAGGCGGTGCATTTCGCGTGGTACGGGCCGAACACGCCCGAGAAGGCGTTCGGCTACCGCCTGATCGGCGATGGTTTCGTGATCGAGATGGCCTCGGTCGACGCCGAGGCGCAGCACCTGCACACGATCTACCACGATCTCGAGAACGTGCTCGGCCGCGCCTAGATTCATCGCTGCTGAATCAGACTCTAGGAGCTCGGGATCGGTACTTCGTGCACCTTCATGCCAAGCGCGACCGAGGTGTAGTAACCGAGCAGCACCAGGACCTCGGCGATGCCCTCGCGGCCGATCACCTTTTCGATCTCGGCGAAGTCGCCGTCCGACAATTTGGTCTTGTTCGCGAGAGCCACGGCGAAACGATGCACGGCTTTCTCGTGCAGATCGGTCAAGCCGGGATCGCGCCCGGCGAGAATGGCGTCGATCTGCTCCTGGGTCAGGCCGACCGCCTTGCCGGCCTTGATGTGCGCCTGCTTGACATACTCACCGTCCCAATGCTGTGCGATCACCAGGATGCCGATCTCGACCTCGCGGGTGGAGAGCGACGAGTGCTTGTTGAGGAAGGTGCCGATGTGCTCCATGCCGCTCGCCACGGTCGGCGAGTGGATCCAGATCTTGTAGGGGCCGAGGATGCGGCCACGCCCGGCGACGAGCTGGTCGAGCACCGTCTTCTGTTCGCCTGTGAGTTTGTCGGCTGGAATTTCAAGCGTGCGGTTCATATTGGTCCTTGAGGTCGGCTTAGTGCTGACAGCTTGAGCGGTTCGGAAGGCCCGAGCCAGATCACGTGGTCGGTGTGATCCTTGAGCGCGTCGCCGGTTTCGGCGTGCGCGAAGATGATGAGGCCGCGCCGGTTTTCGATCAGCCACGGAATGATGGTTGCGAATTGATCGGCAGGAACAGTCAATTGACAACTGCCGCGCGGATGCGGGCCGACCGGCCTGTCGTGCATGCGGCCGACCTTGACGCCGAACGTCTCACCGGCCGCGGCGCAGAGCTTCGCTGCCTGCCCGCGCGTGTCGGCGTCGAAGTAGACGTGGGCGTGATAGCCGGTGATGGCGCTCTTGCTCATTCCGCGGCGGCCTTTGCCGCGAAGAACCGGTTCTGTGGCCGCGGCAGGCCAAGATTTTCACGCAGCGTCGTGCCCTCGTACTCGCTGCGGAACAGGCCGCGCCGCTGCAACTCCGGAACGACGCCTTTGACGAAATCGTCGAGGCCGCCCGGCAGATAGGGGAACATGACAGTAAACCCGTCGCTGCCTTCGGTCTCCAGCCACTCCTGCATCTCGTCGGCAATGGTCTTGGGCGTGCCGACCATGGCAAGGCCGGAATAGCCGGACATGCGCTGGGCCAGTTGCCGGACGGTGAGGTTCTCGGCTTTCGCCATGGCGATGGCGCGCTCGCGCGAACTCTTGCCGGCGTTGGTGTCGGGAACATCCGGCAGCGGCTTGTCCGGATCGAATTTCGATGCATCGTGACCGAGCGCGATGGACAGGGCGCCGATCGCGTTGGTGTAGTGCACGAGGCTGTCGAGCTTGGCGCGCTTGGCCTTGGCTTCCTCGACCGTCTCGCCGACCACCACGAAACAGGCCGGCAGAATTTTCATGTGCTCGCGGTTGCGGCCCAGCTTCGCCATGCGACCCTTTACATCGGCGTAGAACTGCCGTCCGACCTTGAGGCTCGATTGCGCGGTGAACACCGCCTCCGCAGTCTCGGCGGCAAGCTGGCGTCCGGATTCGGAAGCACCGGCCTGCACGATCACCGGCCAGCCTTGCACCGGCCGCGCAATGTTGAGCGGCCCGCGGACTTTCAGATGCTCGCCTTTGTGATCGAGCACGTGCATCCTGTCTGGCTCGAAAAATGTACCACTGGCGACGTCGCGCACGAAGGCGTCGTCCGCCCAGGAATCCCAAAGCCCTGTGACGACATCGTAGAATTCGCGGGCACGGTGATAGCGCTCGCTATGCTCCATATGCTCGTCGAGGCCGAAGTTGAGTGCTGCATCCGGGTTGGACGTCGTGACGATGTTCCAGCCGGAGCGGCCGTTGCTGATGTGGTCGAGCGAGGCGAAGCGGCGCGCGATGTGGTACGGCGCGTCGAAGGTGGTCGAGCCGGTGGCAACAAGCCCGATATGCGTGGTCGCCTGCGACAGCGCAGACAGCAAGGTGAAAGGCTCGAACGACGTGACGGTGTGGCTGCGCTTGAGCGCATCCATCGGCATGTTCAATACGGCCATGTGGTCGGCCATGAAGAATGCGTCAAACTTGGCGCGTTCCAGCGTCTGGATCGACTGCTTGATGCGCTCGAAGTTGAAGTTCATGTCCGGCCAGGCGCCGGGGTAGCGCCAGGCGCCGGCGTGGATCGAAGCCGGCCGCATGAAAGCGCCGAGATGGAGTTGGCGAGAGGGCATGAGGCGACCCGTGCGATCGTTGCGTCGGCGCTGAATATAGGGCTGCGAAGTTTGGAGGGGAACTGCGCGTGCGCGTGACCGTGGCAAATTCAGTCTCCGGCTTGACGGTCTCGAGGCAAAAGTCTGTTGTGAGAGTGCGCTTGGGCGGAATAGTCTAGAAGCAACATAAGATCAGGGAGAGACGCCGATGCGCAGGATGATGCTTGCCGCCGTTTTTGTGGCTTTTGCCGGTTCGGCCCTTGCGCAAGACTACCCGTCGCGGCCGATAACCATCGTGGTTCCGGCGGCGGCCGGCGGTCCGACCGATACGATCTCGCGCGTCACTGCGCAGGCGATGTCGAAGGTGCTCGGTCAGCAGGTTCTGATCGAGAACGTCGGCGGCGCCGGTGGCACGCTGGGCACTGGCCGCGTGGTGCGGGCCGCGCCCGACGGGTACACGCTGCTGATCTACCACGTCGGGCTTGCGACCGCGGCCACACTCTACCGGCAGCTTCCTTATGACACCAAGCAGGCATTCGCTCCGGTCGGCCTCATCACCGACGCGCCGATGACGATTATTGCGCGCAGCGATTTCCAACCCAACACGCTCAGCGAACTCGTGTCCTATCTTAAGAGCCGGGAAAAGACGACCATCGGAAATGCCGGCGTCGGCTCGGCCGCACATTTATGCGGCATGCTGTTCATGTCGGAGACCAAGCTGCAGCTCACCACCGTGCCCTATCGCGGCACCGCACCGGTGATGAATGATCTGATCGGCAAGCAGATCGACATGGCGTGCGACCAGGCGACCAACACCACCGGTCCTATTCTCGGCAAGCAGATCAAGGCGTACGCGGTGACCACCAAATCGCGGCTAAAAACGCTGGCCGACATTCCGACCGCCGACGAGGCCGGTCTCAAAGGCTTTGAGCTGAATATCTGGCACGGGATTTTTGCACCGAAGGGCACGCCACCCGCCGTCGTTCAGAAACTTTCGGCGGCGTTGAAGACCGCGCTGAAGGAGCCGGACGTCATCAAGCGCTTCAACGACATCAGCACCACGCCGGTGCCGGAGAACCGCGCCACGCCCGACGCTGCGCAGAACACGTTGGTGAGCGAGATCGATCGCTGGTCGCCGATCATCAAGGCCGCGGGCCAGTACGCAGACTAGGATCATCGGCTCGCGTTTTGAATTGGAATTGAAGGAGATCTGGCGAAGGAAATACCAATCAACGAGGGGGATGCAATGGCAATGGGAATGGGACGCGTCGCCGTCATTGTTGCGGCTTTCGCTCTGAGCGGCACTGCCGCGTCAGCTCAAGATCAGTATCCGTCGAAACCCGTTCGCATGGTCGTATCGTTTGCCGCCGGGGGCCCGACCGATATCGTTGCGCGTGTCATGAGCGCCAAGGTATCGGAGTTGCTTGGCCAGCAGTTCGTGGTGGAGAACAGAACGGGCGCAGGCGGCAACACTGGCGCCGCCGATGTCGCAAAGTCGCCGCCCGACGGTTACACCCTGTTGATGGCGACGGTGTCCACCCACGCTATCAATCCCGGCCTGTACAAGAAGATTCCCTATGATGCGGTGCGCGATTTTGCGCCGATCGGGCAGGTCGGCGTGACGCCGATCCTGCTGGTGACGCATCCATCGGTTGCCGCGACCGACGTCAAAGGTCTGGTCGCCTTGCTGAAGGCCAATCCGGGCAAATACACTTACGGCTCCTCCGGCGTCGGCTCGATCCTTCATTTGTGCGGCGAACAGTTCAAGGCGATGGCCGGCGGGCTCGACATCACGCACGTGCCTTATCGCGGTTCGTCGGCCTTGATGAAGGATCTGATCGCCGGCCAGATTTCGATGGCGTTCGACGCGACGCCGAGTGCGGGTCCGCAGGTCGAGAGCGGTGCGATCCGCGCGCTCGCCGGTGGGATGGCGCAGCGCCTGCGCACGCTGCCCAAACTGCCAACCATGCAGGAACAAGGGATGAAGGGCTACGAATGCTACACTTGGAACGCGATCCTGGCGCCAGGAGGGACGCCGCAACCGGTCGTCGATCGCCTCAGCGCGGCCGTGCAGACGGCGATGCTTGACCCCATGGTGATAAAGCGCTTGCAGGACGTCGGCGTTGATCCGACGCCGGGACGCGGGCCCAAAGAGACCACCGCATTCATCAAGGCGGAACTCGCCAAGTGGGCGCCGATCATCAAGGCGTCGGGAGCCCAGGTGGACTGAGATCAAGTCACGATCCGCGGCGGCCGGATGATGTCAGCTCCGGCCGCCGTTCACTGCGCGATGATTTTGGCGGCCTTGATGACCGGGCCCCATTTGTCCATTTCTGCTCTGATGAATGCGGCGAACTGTTCCGACGTCGATCCCACCACTTCGAGGCCCAAGTTCTCCAGCTTTTGACGCACGTCGGGCTCGCGCAGAACCTTGACGGCGTCGGCGTTCATTTTCTGCACGATCGCGGGCGGCGTCTTGGCCGGAGCAAGCAGGCCGTACCACGACGACACGTCGAAGCCAGGCACGCCGGATTCGGCGACGGTCGGCAGCTCCGGCGCGGCGGAGAAGCGCTTGCCCGAGCTCACGGCGAGCGCGCGCAGCCGCCCCGCCTGAACATGCGGCATCAGCGAGCCCGAGGTGTTGAACATCATGGTCAGCCGGCCGGGGATGAGATCGATGATCGCAGGGCCGGCGCCGCGATAAGGGACATGGGTCATCTCGAAGCCGGCCATGCGCAGGAAAAGCTCGCCGTTGAGGTGCGGGGAGGTGCCGATGCCGGACGAGCCGAAGGTGACGTCGCCGCGGTTGGCCTTGGCATGGGCGATCAGTTCGGTAACCGACTTCGCCGGCGATGTGTTCGGCACCACCAGGATGTTTGGAAACGTGCCGATCAGCGTGATCGGCGCAAAGTCGGCGACCGGGTCGTAGGGCAGCTTGGAATAGAGAAATTGGTTGGTCGCGAACGGGAACGCGGCAAACAAGATGGTATAGCCGTCCGGTGGGGCTTTCGCGCCGGCTTCGCTGCCGACATTGCTGCCGCCGCCGCCGCGGTTCTCGATGACCATCTGCTGGCCCCAGATCTCGGACAGCCGTGCACTGAGAATGCGACCGACATTGTCGGTGCCGCCGCCGGGCGGGAAGGGCACGATGAGCCGCACATGGCGCGATGGCCAGGCATCCTCGCGCGTTTGGGCGCGAGCAAGGCCGGGTGCTAAAGCCGCGGTGGCGGAGGCGGCGAGCAGGCTACGGCGTGTGATCATCGCTTTGACTCCCATCGCCTCCGTGTCCCGGTCCGCTATTTCTGCTCGATGCCGGCCTTCTGGCGGACGTTCGACCACTTCTTGTGCTCGGACACCATCATGTTGGCGAAGTATTCCGGCGTCGAGCCCTGCACGACCAAGCCGATCTTGACCAGGCGCTCGCGGACCGCGGGCTCCTCGATCATCTCGTTGACCGTCTTGTTGAGCTTGGCGATGACCGCAGGCGGCATGCCCTTGGGGCCATACATTCCGTACCAAGTGTAGACGTCGTAGTTCGGCACCACGCCGGAGTCCACGACCGGCGGAATGTTGGGCGTGGTGGGGAAGCGGTCCTTGCCGGTCACGGCAAGTGCGCGGACGCTGCCGGCCTGAACTTGCCCGAGCAGCACCGTGATGGTGTCGATCACCACGTCGACGCTCTTCGAATGGAGCGCCGCCAGCACCTCCGGGGTGGTTTTGTAGGGGACGTGAAGCAAGTCGATGCCGGCATTTTGCTTGAACAGCTCGCCGGCGAGATGCTGCGTGGCGGCGAAGCCCGGGCTGCCGAACGTGATCTTGCCGGGATTGGCCTTGGCGGCTGCGACCAGCGACTTGATGTCCTTGTATGGGGAATCGGGCAGCACCACCATGAACAAGCCCGCCGTCCCGAGCTGGCCGATCCAGTCGAATGCGTTCACTGGGTCGTAGCGCATGTTACTGGTGATGGTCGAAGCGATGATCTGACCGGCGGTCTGGACGCCGAGCGTGTAGCCATCCTTCGGTGAGTTGGCGACCACCTCGTTGCCGAGCACACCGCCGGCGCCGGGCCGGTTTTCCACGATCACGTTCTGGCCGAACTTCTCCTGCATGCGCTGCGCCAGGATGCGCGCGATGGTGTCGGAGCCGCCGCCCGCGCCGAACGAACTGATGATCTTAATGGTTTGCGCCGGGTATTCCTGCGCCGCGGCGGGCGAAACAAGCCCTGCGGCAAAAAGGCAGGCAGCAAGCGTCAGCGTATTCCTGTTCATTGGTTTTCTCCCGATGGGACGGGACGATATACGCCCCATCACGAGGGTCAAAGGCCAATGCTGTGTTCTCGCGCGGCTATTTGGCATGCTAGATTGTGCACCACTGAATAGAGACAAGGGACGGAAACGATGACCAGGATTGGACGGCGGACTTTTATCAAGCATGCGGCGGCCGCAGGCGCCGCGCTTTCCGGCGGGTTGCCCGGACTTGCTTTCGCGCAGGAGGCCTATCCGAATCGGCCGGTGAAATTCATCGTACCGCTCGCGCCGGGCGGCGGCATCGATTTCGTCGCGCGCACGGTCGGCGAATATATCTCGCGCCACATCGGCCAGCAGGTGGTGGTGGAAAACCGCACCGGCGCCGGCGGCACGGTCGGCATGGACACCGCGATGAAGAGCGCGCCGGACGGTTACACTGTTCTGATCACCAATGACAACGCGGCGAGCGCGCCGCACGTGATGAATCTGCCGCACGACTACACCAAGGAGCTGGAGCCGGTGATCTTCCTGGCGCGCCAGCCGACGGTGCTGTGCGCGCATCCCGATCTCGGCGTCAAGACGCTGCCGGAGTTCATCGCGCACGCCAAGAAGAATCCGGGGTTGGGCTACGCCACCTCGGGCGTCGGAACAAACCAGCACATTCTCGGCGAATGGTTCAAGCGTGAGACCGGACTCAAGCTCGACCACGTGCCCTATCGTGGCGCCGGTCAGGCGATCAACGATCTGATCGCAGGCCATGTGAAATTTGGCCTGCTCGGACCGACCGCGACCGTGCCGCACTATCGGGCGGGCAAGCTGCATCTCCTGGCAAATTCTTCCGCAAAACGTCCACCGTACATTTCGGATGTCCCGACGATCGAAGAGGCGGGCATGAAGGGCGTGGTGCTGGAATCCTGGTACGCCGCTTTCGTGCCGAAAGGCACGCCGACCGCGATCATCGCGCGGCTCAACGCTGAGATGGGTAAGGCGCTGGCCGACCCGGCCATGAAGGAGAGCTTCACCCGCGGCTCGATGGAGGCGGCGGGCGGTACGCCCGCGGACCTCGCCAAGGTCGCGCAGGACGACTCGGCGAAATACGCCCGGCTGGTGAAGGAGCTCGGCATCAAGCTGTCGAACTGACGCGCGGCGCGAATGAGAGCATGGGCCCGGCACGGCTGGGCCCATTTTCTTTTTGCCGATCGGGTGACGCTTCACTTCACCTCCATCAGCAGGTTGGCGTCGCGCGCCAGCAGCCATTGGCCGTTTTCTTTTCGCAGTACGGTGAGGGTATAGCCGGCGCGGCGGACCGGCGCGCTGCCCGGCGGCGTCATCGTCACGGTGAGATAGTTGCGCAGATAGGAGTGATCGCCGAGCAACTTGATCTCGCGGATGTCGCTCGTGCCCTCCATCTGCACTCCGGCCATACCCTGCGACATGGCGCGGAACGCTTCTTTTCCGAACGGCTCGCGCCGGGAACCATGAAGGTGACATCGTCCGTCATCAGCGCCAGCACGGCGTCGAGGTCGCCGGCCGTGCTTGCCTTCATAGGAATATAGCCCTGTCAAGCGGCAAAGCTTTTCCCGGTGCGCTTTGGGAATCGTGCTATCGAGGCTTTTGCCAGCAGGAGAACGCATTGGCGACAAACTCGAAGACGGCCACGGCCGACGCGCAATTCAAGAAGACGCAGCGGGAGCAGGACGGCAAGAAGGCGATGGCCGAATACGAGGCGAACGGCATCGCCATGCGCGCCAAGACCGCGAAGCTGCGCGAACTGCGGCTCGCCCGCGACGCCGAGCAGGCCGCCGCGGAGGCCGCGAACCCGGTGGTGAAGAAGGCCGCGAAGAAGGCGGCCAAGCCAAGGCCGACGATCTCCGCCTTTCATCGCGATCAGGAAGGCAGCCGCAACCGGTAGCGTTTCGCTTGGGGCCGCGCGTGGCGCGGCCTCTGCGCGGCGTCACTTCTTGTGTTTTATTCGACCGCGGGCGCAAGCCACAGCCGTGTTTGCGATGAAAGCGCGCGCAGTTTCGCTGCGTGCGGTACGCCTCGTGCGCTACATCCGCGCCAGCACGACGATCGGCGTGCCGTCCGCCGCCAGCAGGATGAGCTTGCGCCGCATCGGATCGGCGCGCCAGCCGCGCACGTCGCGCAGCGCATCGAAGAACTTGCGCTCCTGGTTCATCGCCGCCGGCGTGCAGGCCATCTGCGTGCTGGCGATCTGGCCGAACGTGATGACGTCGTTCACGATCGACGCCTTGCCCATCATGCGGTTGCAGCCGCCGGTGCCGGACACCGCGCCGTCGGGCGCGATCTCGAGAATGGTCTGCAGACGGTCGATCACGCCGCCGCCGCGGATGTCTTCCGCGAGCCAGCGGCCGGTGGGCCCGGCGTCGGCTGCGTCCGGCTCGGCGCGCACGCGCTGCACCACGATGTCCGTGTTATCCGCGCCGCCGGCCAGCACCGGATGGTGCGTCGTCGTCGCGAACCACAGCTTGCCGCCGACGGTGATGCGGGCCTGTAACGCGTAGCGCCGCCGCGGCTCGATCCCGGTGTCGTCAAACGCGAGTGCGTAGGGGATCGGCACATGCGCGGCCGCCGTGACCGAGGCTTCCGCGATCGTCGTCGCCGGCGCGTCGGCGCGGGACACGTCGACCAGCTTGACCTCGATCGTTGCGCCGGGCGGCAGCGCGATCCGCTCGCGATAGGTGACCGTGCCGCTCAGCTTCTTCGGCGCGGCGACGGCCTGCGGCACGATGCCCAGCAGGGTCAGCGCGATTGCGAAGCCGCAAGACCATCCCGCCGTCATGTGCGCTCTCCCGCTCGACAAGGGTGCAGCGGACCGCATCATTGTGGCGCCGAGGCGGCGCTTGGCGAGGTGTGAATTTTTCCGCTCGTCCCCGCGGAAGCGGGGACCCATATGTGGACGGCCCCCGACTTGCAAGAGCTGGCGCATCGAGCGGATCGGATCGCTTGCGATCATATGTCCGGCCTTTTGGTGCGGCCACGCATGACCGCTGGCCAAGATGGGTTCCGCGACGTGAGTTCCAAACAGGGTTGCGATGTCGAGCACCGCTGGGTCCCACGGAATGTCTCGCGTCTCGGATCGATCGATCACACCATCTGCGTCGTCTCGAGCAAGCTCCGGCCCCGGCGTGAGACGATGGTCGCCATCACGCCGAACTCGTTATGCCCCGGTCACCGCAGCCACGGCACGGTTGCGCGCGGGATTGTAACGCTCGCCCGTCACGCTCACCGTCAACCCGTTCATGCAGGCCAAGCTCAGCTACGACCCGCTCAAGGACTTCACCGCGGTCGGCCTCGCCAACCTCGCGCCGCACGCGATCGTGGTGAACCCGGCAGTGCCGGCCAAGACCGTGCAAGAGCTGGTCGCGCTGTCGAAGACGCGGACCATCAACATCGCTACCTCCGGCACCGGCAGCGCCGGCCACATGACGCTGGTGCGCTTCATGACCGCGACTGGAGCTACGCTGACGCACGTGCCCTACAAGGGCGGCTCGACGCCGGTGCCCGACACGCTGTCCGGCGTGGTCGACGGCCTGATGACGGAGATGGCGACCGCGCTGCCGCACCACAAGGCGGGCAAGCTGCGCATCCTCGCGGTGGCGTCGTCGGCGCGCTCGCCGCAGGTTCCCGAGGTGCTAACCATGAACGAGGCGGGACTGAAGGAGTTTCTCGCCGCGAGCTACGTCGGGCTGCTGGCGCCGGCGAAGACGCCGCCCGATGTGGTCGACGCATTGCAGAAGGCGCTGGCGGCGAAGGTGGTGCAGGACCGCTTCCTCGCGACCGGCGCGGAACTGGTGTCCGAGCCGCTGCAGACCTCGAAGGGCTTCGGCGATTACATCAAGGGCGAGTATGCGCGCACCGCCGAGGCGGCGAAGGCCGCGGGGCTGAAGCCGGAGTAGGGCTCAAGGCGTCGGCAGAGCGTCGCGCAACACTCCGCCGTCATCCCGGGCGAGCGCAAGCGAGCGCTTACTGGGTCCCCGCTTTCGCGGGGCGAAACCGGACGTGACGGAACCTTCCGCGCGCCCGTGCGTTCTCTCGGTTCGTCTCAACAATTCAAAAGGACTCACCATGCCGCTCCTGCCTGGACTTCGTGCCAGCCTGATCGCTCTCACCACCATCGCCGCCGCCTCGACCGCAGCCTACGCCGACAGCGGCACCGTCCGCCTTTCGGTGGTGAAGGGCGGCTGGGTGATCGGCGGCTCGGGCGGCTCCGGCGTGCTGAACTTCCGTGGCCGCGCTTATCCGCTGTCGATCGGCGGCATGAGCTATGGCCTCACCTTCGGCGCCTCGCAGACCGAGCTGACCGGCCGAGTCACCAACATCCGCCGTCCTTCGGATGTCGCCGGCGTCTATGGCGCGGCGGGCGCCGGCCTTGCGGTCGGCGGCGGCGCGCAGGCGATCGTGCTGCGCAACGAGAAGGGCGCGGTGCTCACGCTGGCGGGCCGGCAGGTCGGCCTGATCGCGAGCGCGGACCTGAGCGGACTGGCGATCGCGCTGCGGTGATGTTCAAAGCGCGACAACTGCGCTGATCAAAATGAACGGCCGGGCTTGCGCCCGGCCGTTTCGCTTGTGCGCCCGGCATGGGCATCGACTTGGAGGTGAAAGTCCTCTCGTGAGTTGGTCACAGCGAGCGAAGCGAACCGCAGAGCGTCGAACCGTGAGGGCGGCGTGAAGGAAGCGGGGAGCGAAGCTGCGGGCCGACGGAGAGAAACCGGATATGAGGCGGGGCTGGGCAGGGCGAGCGGGCAAGCAACCGCGAAGCCCTCGTGACCAAAGCGCAGCAACGTAAATCCGGCGGTCGTGCAGCGAAGGCCGATGTTCTTACCCGGGGAGATCTCGCCTTGCGCCTGAAAGGGCGACGTGGGTCGCGAGACCAGCGGCGCGAGAAGTCAGCAGAAGCCATAGTAGCCGCGCCGAAGCCTTGGCGGAGGCGGGCGAAGGGCCGAACGCTGGGAAGGGCGAGACGACCGCGAGCCTCGACGAAGTTATGCCACAGAAGTCGGAAGCCCCGAGCGCACAAACGGCCGGCGCGGTGAAACCGCAAGGGCCGCGCTTGCGTGTGGAAGCGTCGTCGGTTGGCAGTGGAGACGAGCGCCTGGGAGCGAGCGACCTGATGGAGAAGGTGTGCGAACGCCAGAACCTTCAGGCCGCGTTGAAGCGTGTTCGACAGAATGCGGGAAGTCCCGGCATCGACGGGATGACGGTCGAGGAACTGCCCGATCATCTGCGCGTGCACTGGCCGCGTCTGCGCGAGGACCTCCTCGCGGGACGTCACCAGCCGCAGCCAGTCAGGAGGGTGGCGATCCCGAAGCCTGGCGGGGGCGAGCGCGAGCTTGGCATCCCGACCGTGCTCGACCGGTTCATCCAGCAGGCCCTGCTGCAGGTCCTGCAACCGCTGTTCGACCCGACCTTCTCGGATGCGAGCTACGGCTTCCGGCCCGGACGGAGTGCGCACGAGGCGGTGCTTCGCGCGCAAGCCTACGTGCAGGAAGGCCGCAGCTTCGTCGTGGACATCGACCTGGAGAAGTTCTTCGACCGGGTCAACCACGACATCCTGATGGGAAGGCTGGCCAAACGGATCGCGGACCGTCGTGTGCTGCGGTTGATCCGCCGCTACCTCAACGCGGGCGTGCTCGCGGATGGGGTGGTGATCGAGCGGGACGAGGGCACGCCGCAAGGCGGCCCACTGTCACCGCTGTTGGCCAACGTGCTCTTGGATGAAGTCGACAAGGAGCTGGAACGGCGCGGGCATGCCTTCGTCCGCTACGCTGACGATCTGAACGTCTATGTTCGCACCCAGCGCTCGGGCGAGCGGGTGATGACCTCGCTGCGCAAGCTGTTCGGGAAGCTGAAGCTCCGCGTCAACGAAGCCAAGAGCAAGGTGAGACGCGCCACGGCATCGAAGTTCCTCGGCTTCTCGTTCTGGATAGCCAAGGGACGGGTCATCCGGCGGCGCGTAGCACCGCAGGCCATCGAGCGCATGAAGGAGCGTGTGCGGGCGCTGACCCGGCGCAGTGCCGGACGAAGCCTTCCGCAACTGTGCAAGCCGCTCGGAACTTATCTCACCGGTTGGAAGGCCTACTTCCGGCTGGCGCAGACACCGAGCGTGTTTGCCGACATCGATGGTTGGGTCCACCATCGCCTTCGGGCGGTGCAGCTCAAACACTGGAAGCGCGGCAAGGTCGTCTACCGGGAGCTGATGGCTCGCGGAATGCCTGCCGACGCGGCCAGACGGGTCGCCGCCAACAGCCGACGTTGGTGGCACAACTCGGCGATGGCGCTCAATATGGCGCTGCCGAACCGCCTCTTCGATAAGTTGGGAGTCCCCCGACTTGCCCGCTGACCTCAACCCAACGAACCGCCCGGTGCGGACCCGCATGCCGGGTGGTGTGGCAGGGGACGCGGAGGGGCTTATCCCTCCGCGCCCCTATGCCGATTTTTGCGACAGCGGCGATTACTTTGCGGCAATGACCGCCGTGACATCCACCTCGATGATCATCTCCGGAAACGCGAGCGCAGCCACGCCGATCAGCGTGTTGGTCGGGAAGGTGACGCCGCCCCAGGTGTCGCCGACGCATTTGCCCAGCGTGAGGCGATGGCGCAGATCTGTGATGTAGGTCGTGATCTTCACCACGTCGGCAAGCGTCGCGCCGTGATGCGCGAGCACGCGCTTGACCTTGTCGTAGGAGTAGCGGCACTGCTCGAAGAAATTGCCGTGATGCCGGATGGTGCCGCGCGCTCCGTCCTCATCCTCGGCGCCGACGCCGGCGAGATAGACGAACTTGGCGTTGCCGATGCCGGTCACCGTTACCGCCTCGGAGAAGATGCCTTTGGTCCAGGCGCTGTGGTTGAATTTTTCGATCTTGATCGGGCCTTGTTGAGCTTGGCTTGGTGCGCTGACAAGAGTGAGGGCGCACAACAGCACGAGGTATCGCGCGATCGGCATGGGAGCCTCCTGACAGAACGAGGTTGCGATGTGGCATTGTAGGGCGGGGTGGCTCAAGGCGTAAGCCGCCGTCTTGCACGGATGCAATGGCGGATTACGCTTCGCCAATCGGCCCTGCGGCTGCTCGGCCCTGCGGGCCGCGAGATGTTGGAGATGAAATGTCGGACACCGGCAATCCCGGCTACCTGCCGGGCGATCCGCGCTATGGGCTCTATGGCGATGCGCTGAAGGACTACTACCGCAAGAAGGCGGCGCAGTGGGCGATCTACTGCTGGGACAAGCCTGGGACGGCGGACACGCGCCGCGCGCTGCTGGCGGAGCAGAAGGCCTACGTAAAAAGCTTCGGCGCGCGCGAGATCGGCTACGGGCACTTCGTGTCCGACGATGGCCGCGACACGCTCGGCACGTGCTACTTCATGCAGCTCGACGACCGCGCGGCGGTGGACAGGTTCGTCGCCGGGGAGCCGCTGAACAAGGCCGGCGTCTACGAGGGCGTCGAGATCCAGCGCTGGTCGAACAGCTTCGGCAAGCGCGCGGCCGACTACGCCCGCAAGGGCATGCAGCAGTTCCTCTGCACGGGGCCGAAGACCGGCACGCCGGAATTCTTCCGCTCGCACCTGCACGCGCACGAGTCGTACTTCGCGGCCCACGGCGACAACTTCATCTTCCGCGGCCCGATCCGCTCGGCCGACGGCGCCGACAACATCGGCACCGCGCTCTTGATCGAGCTGCCGGACCGCGCGGCGGTCGACAGGTTCTGGGCCGAGGAGCCGTTCTCGAAGAACGGCGGCTACAACAGGGATGCGCGGATCGTGCGGTGGGTGTTTGGGGATTGAGGGGCAACGCTTCGCTAATCCGCCATCCGGACTACAGTTGCTTTAGTCGAATTTTATCTTTTCGCCGGTCGCCAGGTTGATCCCATAGGTCGGCCGATCCTCGGACATTTCGTCTGGGTCCGGATATTGCTCGGGAGCCTCGCCGTGGCTCGCGACGACGCGAGGGTAGCGCGTCTTGGCCAACTTCTTGCCGGTCCCTTGTAGTTTTACCCGGAAGAGCCAGTCGTCTCCGTAGTCGAACAGGAACAGCAGCGAATGCCCAACAGCCAGAAACGCGTCGCCGATTTTTGTCTTTTTTACGCCGCGAACACCGGGATCGGCTTTGCCCATGTCGGCGAACAATTCATAGCGCGGATGCCTGTGTTTCGCCGCGTATGGCGGGCCGCTGTAGAAGCCAAAGGCGTGATCGAAATCGAAGTCGAAGGCCGAAACGATCGCCTCGGCAAGTCGATAGAGCGATTTCGAAGCTTCGATTTCGATATCCCGATAGATCGAAGCCTCGCCCTTGAGCGCGGCTCGAATGATGACGGTATCGGTCTGAGCCATCTCGCACGTCGGATGGTTAGCGGGGTGAGTTGCTGGCAGCGTAACTGAAAACACGGGCTCAGGCCCCTGGACGGCGGCACTGTCCACAATGCGTAGTGCCCCGGGCGGGTCAGCTCACCGGGCCCGCGAAAGACGCATCCCGGTGGCAAGCTCCGGCGTAACTCTCCTTGTTGAGGCAGGCTAAACGGCGGATTACGCTGCGATCATCCCTGCTGCCGTTGGAGATTCCGCCATGACCTTCAACACCGACCAGATCGACGACGCCGTGCTGGCGCTGCTTTATCTCGGTCTTCACGATCAATATCGCGCTTGGAAGGGGTTCGACTGGGAGGCAATAAATCGGCTGCATGAAAAAGGCATGATCGACAATCCGAAGAATAAGAACAAATCGGTGGTGTTCACTGACGAAGGCTTGCGCCGGTCGAAAGAACTGTTCGAGGCAATGTTTACGAAGCGGCCGGCTTGAAGTGCTTGCCGCTTATCGCAAGACCGGCGACGGCTGGCAGACGCGCATCAATGCAGACTTGCGCAAGGCGAGGAAGCTGAAGGCGAGGTGAAGGCGCGCGGCGAGGCCCACCACGTCATTTCGATGAGGCACTGTCATGCCAAGGAAAAAGAAATTTGGCGCCGCCGCATGGGTTAATCCCGACGACGCGCCGGACCTGACGGAGAAATTCTTCGACCGCGCCGAAATCCGGCAGGGCGAGTAAGGTGGTCCGTCGCGGCCGGCCTCCGCTGCCCAGCCCGAAACAGGCTGTGAAGCTTCGCCTCAACTCCGACGTGCTCGCCGCCTACCGCAAGACCGGCATCGGCTGGCAGACGCGCATCAACGCCGATTTGCGCAAGGCGAGGAAGCTGAAGGCGGGGTAGGGCGCGCGGATCGAGCAGAAGTTCGCCACCTTGTGCGCCTCCTTGGGCAGCGTCTCGTCGTGGTAGTCGCGCGCGGTGTCGGGGTCGAGCCCGAAAGAACTGATCCTACCAGCGGAATTCGAAGCGCAGAGGTCATTTATAATTACTTCTAACTCGCCGCGCGACCGTTTCGTGCCGCGCGCTTCGTTGGCTTTGCAGCAGCCGCTCGTTGTTTCGCCAGGAATCGCCCCGAGCGTTCCTCGGGCGTGCCATGCAAGGCTTTGTAAGCCGCTCGTTTGAACGCGGCTTCCATTTTTGCGAGATCGAGTTTCGCGGTCATGATCGCTCCGATGAGTCGACAAGGCGGACTGTCGCAGCTTGGCTTTGCGAAATCCTCATCGATAGGGTGTAGCGATATGCGGCACTTATTGATGAACCCGGATTTCGCTTCGCTCCTGCCACGGATACTCGGCGCGGGCGCAGACCGGAAGAGTTCAATCAGCGTCGCAAATAGAACGAATGAAAAAATATGGATCACCAAGCAATAAATTCTCATTGCATCATGCCCGAACCTTACAGGAGCAATTCTTTGTATCCAATTCGCGAGGCGCAATAGCTAAGCGCACTGTGTGGCCGATGTGAGAAAAAAGCGGGTTACGCCTTCGGCCAACCCGCCATACAAATCACAATACCTTATTGCTCTCCTCCACCGCGTCCTTCCAAATACAAATTGCCAACCATATCATTCCGGCCTCAACCCACCGTCGGCAATTCGAAGCTGAATTGCTTCAGTGCGTCTGGAAAATCAGTTCGTTTGGAAGCGTCGAGAATTTCGATACCGACAAGGCGACCCTCAGCATCGTAATCCAAGACGATGCCGTCTGCGATCTCCTCGCTGTCCTTGATCGGGCGATCGGTCAGGTTGAGATAGATCGCATCCGCCGCGTGATCAACTCTCAGGTGCATGGCTTCGTCCTGTCGAAATAGGCGGTGATGACGAATTCCGGGTCGTGGACTGGTGTCACCACACGGAGCATAACATGCCGGCCGGGCAGGCACTTCAAAAATGAGCGTCAGCCGGAACTGATCTCCGTTTCGTCCGAATTTCGTATCGTTTCCTCGATCCAGGCCTTATCGATGCCCCGGCGCTCGATCTGAAATTCCGCATGCTCGTCGTAACGAACCATGCGTTGTGTCCGATGCGGCTAAGAGAATCACAACACCTTATTGCTCTCCTTAACCGCGTCCGCCTCCACATAAACCTGCCCGCCCATATCGAGGAACTTCTTCGACATCTCGTCCATGCCGGCCTGCGCCACGTCGGCGCCTGCGATCGCGCGCTTCTCCGGATCGTTCAACGTCGCCGCATAGTCCCTTACATCCTGCGTGATCTTCATCGAGCAGAACTTCGGGCCGCACATGGAGCAGAAGTGCGCCACCTTGTGCGCGTCCTTGGGCAGCGTCTCGTCGTGGTATTCGCGCGCGGTGTCGGGGTCGAGCCCGAGGTTGAACTGGTCCTCCCAGCGGAAGTCGAAGCGCGCGCGTGACAGCGCGTCGTCGCGAAGCTGCGCCGCCGGATGGCCCTTGCCGAGATCGGCGGCGTGCGCCGCGATCTTGTAGGTGATGACGCCTTCCTTGACGTCGTCGCGGTTCGGCAGGCCGAGATGCTCCTTCGGCGTGACGTAGCAGAGCATCGCGCAGCCGAACCAGCCGATCATCGCGGCGCCGATGCCCGACGTGATGTGGTCGTAGCCCGGCGCGATGTCGGTGGTGAGGGGCCCAAGCGTGTAGAACGGCGCCTCGCCGCACTCCTTGAGCTGCTTGTCCATGTTGATCTTGATCTTGTGGATCGGCACGTGGCCGGGCCCTTCGATCATCACCTGGCAGCCCTTGTCCCAGGCCACCTTGGTGAGCTCGCCCAGCGTTTCGAGCTCGGCGAACTGCGCGCGGTCGTTGGCGTCGGCGATGGAGCCCGGCCGCAGGCCGTCGCCCAGCGAGAACGAGACGTCATACTTGCGCATGATGTCGCAGATCTCGTCGAAGCGCTCGTAGAGGAAGCTTTCCTTGTGCCGCGACAGGCACCACTTCGCCATGATCGAGCCGCCGCGCGACACGATGCCGGTGACCCGGTTGGCGGTCAGCGGCACGTAGGCGAGGCGCACGCCGGCGTGGATGGTGAAATAGTCGACGCCCTGCTCGCACTGCTCGATCAGCGTGTCCTTGTAGAGCTCCCAGTCGAGCTTGACCGGATCGCCGTCGCACTTCTCCAGCGCCTGGTAGATCGGCACGGTGCCGATCGGAACCGGCGCGTTGCGGATGATCCATTCGCGGGTGTTGTGGATGTTGCGGCCCGTCGAGAGGTCCATCACCGTGTCGGCGCCCCAGCGGATCGCCCACACCATCTTGTCGACCTCCTCTTCCACGGAAGAGGTGACGGCGGAGTTGCCGATGTTGGCGTTGATCTTGGTGAGGAAGTTGCGGCCGATCGCCATCGGCTCCAGCTCGGCGTGGTTGATGTTCGACGGGATGATGGCGCGGCCGCGCGCGATCTCGTCGCGCACGAACTCCGGCGTGATGAACAGCGGCACCGAGGCGCCGAAGCTCTCGCCGTCCTGGCGCGCCCACTCGGCGCGGTCGAGCTGCTTCTTGCGGCCGAGGTTCTCGCGCTCGGCGACGTAGATCATTTCCTTGGTGGTGACGCCGAGACGGGCCCATTCTAGTTGTGTAACGGGATAGTGGCCGGTGCGTGCGGCGTATTCCTGGGCGACACGGGCGATCTCTCCGATCCCTCCCCCGCTTGCGGGGGAGGGTAGGGTGGGGGCACTTCGCGGGGAGGGATAAGAAGCGGCGCGCAGCGGCTTGTGCTGCACCCGGAAGGCGCGGGCGAGGTACTTGCCCGTGGCGTTGCCGTTGTCGACCGGCTTGAGCGGACGGCCTTCGTATTCCTCGACGCCGCCGCGCTTCTTCACCCATTCGATGCGGGTGCGCTTGAGGCCCTTCTCGACGTCGATCGCGACGTCGTTGTCGGTGTAGACGCCCGAGGTGTCATAGACCGGGATCGGCGGCTCGTTGGCGCCTTCCGAAAGCGCGATCTCGCGCAGCGGTACACGAACGTCCGGGGCGCTGTCGGGCGAGACATAGATCTTGCGCGAACCCTGGATCGGGCCGGTGGTGACCTTCGGCGTGGCGAGGTCGGCTTCGGAGAGAGGCTTGTTCATTGTTTGGCTCCCGGTGGGACGCGTGAGTTTAGCGGAAATAGCCGTAGAAGGTCAGCACCGCGCCGAACGCCAGCCAGATGCCGCCGGCGATGTTGGCGCCCATCGGATGGCGCAGGAAGGAGTGGCCCCATGCCTGCACCTTGTCCGGAAAGATGAGGCGGATCGCGCCACCGATCGTCATCATCCAGCCGAGCAGAGTGATGATCACGCGCCAGTTCGGAACCCAAACATTATGTGTGAGGACGATCGCAAGGCCCGCCGGCATGATCAGGAAGCCGGACAGATAGAGCAGGGCGCGGCTGTTGAGAAATTCCTCCGACATCGCCGTGAAGGCGCGCTTGTTGAGGAACAGCGCGATTGCGACAGCCAACGCGACCGGCCCGATCAGCTTCGCCAGAAAGATGGAGGTCTGCATGTCCTGTCCCTTCGCCGGCATGACCCGGATCAGGTTCAAAGGGTGTCCGCACGAGTGAGTGCGATCTCAGCCGGTTCCGACCGGCTCCCCTCGGAATCTGCCTTTAATGTAGGCCGTCGGTGGGGGGTGTCAACGCGCCAGACAGCGGTCCTGGGGCGGTGTGGCATGCGCCAGACGACTTCGCCAATCAGTCCGCCGTCGCCCATTTCTGCGGTTTGCTGCGCGACAGCGGAACCTTTCGGCTGCCGGCATCCGCGATGCGGTAGGTGCTTGGCTTGCTGGGAGCAACGGAGACCGATTGGGGCGCGTGCGGACGATCGGCCTTGAGCGGCATGGTGATATCCGCGGTGAGATCGCTCTTGTGGCAATAGCCGCGGACCCAATCGCCCTCGTCGAGACTCACGCCGTAGTAGTCGCCTTCCTCGGTCAGGATCTTGACGCTGAAGGCGTAGCGCAGCGCCTTCCGTTCGCTCGGCGACAGCGTCTCCGGCTTGAGCAGCGTCGCATCGCGTTGCGGATGATTCCTGTAGAGGCCGAGCTGCTGTACCGCGACGAACGATCGCGCCTCCAGCACGATGCGCGTCGTCTCGCTGGAATCGACGTCAGGTTTGCCGTCGCGACGCCATTGCCCGAAATCCTCGTGGTCCGGATTGGCGAGATTCGCATCGATCGGGCACGGCTTCGGATGGTCGTAGTATCTCAGCAGATCGGCACGGTTCTGGAACAGGTGCCATTTCCCGGAATTGTAGAATTGCGCGCTCTGCCAGAAGTCCGGCGACGCCGACAGCCAGAAATAGTCCGCGACCCCTTCCAGGATTTCGCAGGTGCGGCCGCAGCCATAGACGCCGAGCTTGCGGCCGTCCTTGGCCAGTTCCTCGCGGGCATATTCGAAATAGCTCGTGACCGACGCGACCTGCCGTTCGGTCACGCTCGGGTCGGATTTTCTTTTCTTGCTGTCCCAATGCAGCAGGTCGAAGTCGGCGGCGAAGTAGATCGGCGTGTCCTCGGGCTGCTGGAGGTGATCGGCGTGCGTGCGCGCCCACATGAGATCCTCGACCTTTTTGTTCTCGTCGAGGAAAGAGTCGGGCTTGTGGTTGTCCTGCTGAAACACCACGGCGACCGACAGGTTCTGCGTCTCCAGCGCATCGAGTTCGGGCTTGGAGAGCACCTTGCCGTCCCATTGGCCGGGGCCGCGGGCGTAGTAGCGGATCACCGTCTTGACCCCCGCCAGGCGGACGGCCTCCGCCCGTGTCGTCAGATCGACGGCGCTGTCGATGATGCGCAGCCGGATGTCGTCGCCCGGATCGAATGCATGCTGGCTCGCCAGTGCGGCGCGAGGCCACGGGGCAAGCGAAGCCGCGCCCAGGCCAGCGATGAACGCCCTGCGGTCAAGCCGAGCCGAGTGCGAACCCACGAAAAGCTCCCCCGCCTTCCCGTCGCACGAATTTTGAAGCTTTGCGAGCCTTGGCGCAATCGTGCTCTGAGCCAGTGTGACGGGAAAAACTCTCTACTTTCCAAACGGATAAGGCGGCGGTGCAAAAACCCAGCAAATCGGGCTTTTTGTGATGCCCAGCACATCTATTTGACGGCCAGCGACCCAATATGGGCACAACAGGAAATCAACACGGGGAGCGCGTCATGCTCACCAAACAAGGCAACACCCAGGTTTACTCGCCGTTCGGCAGCTATGTCGTCGAGCAGCACAGGCCGGATTGTGAGCACCCCGAGCGCTGCATTCCGGAGCCGCACACGGCCGAACAGCCGCAGGCGAATTCGGACTCGAAGGAGTTCCGGAAAGCAGCGTAGGCGGAGCTTACTGGAGCTTCGTCACCAGTGCCCGCGCGGTGCCGTCGACCTCGGCGATCACACGCAACGTCTTGGCATCGAATTCGATGCCGATCAGGCGGATACCGGTCACCGCGGTTTCCGCCTTCACGCCGTCGGCCTGCTTCTGAAAGTCCGCAATCGCTGACTCGATCGCTTTGCGCGCGCTCGCCGCGAACGGCTTGAGGTCGATCACGGCCTTGTCGGCCAGCGATTTCTGCAGATAGGGAATCGCAATATTCGCCACCGCGCCGGCGAGCCCGAACGCCGCCTGAGAATCGACGTCGAGCTCCATGTCGGTGAAGCGCAGGATCTGCTGCTTGTTATCCAGCGTGGGCTTGCCCCAGACGAACACTTCGGCGTCGGCGCCAAGCCCGAACCAGCTCTTCTTCTCCTTGGCCTTGACCTTGAGCGAGATCAGCAGCCGGTCGCCTGACGCGGCGAGCGTCGCCTTCTGCACCGTGGCCTGCACCGCGGCGTCCGCTTCCTCCGGGAACGTCTTGCCCTTGAGCTGCACTTCGAGAATTCGGTTGAGCTCGGTGAAGGGCAGATCGATCGGCACCGCGATCGCGACCTTGCCCTGATCCATCGGCGGCACGATTTGCAATTGCGCCGGGAACGGACAGTTCGGCTTGGTCTCGCTCGGCGTGATGCGCGTCTCGGCATTCACGCCGCCGGTCACGATCAGCCAGTTCGGATCGATCTTGGGTTGTGCGGCGACCGCCTGGGTTGGCTTCACCTCGAGCCACAGCGCCGGCATGTTCGGGCCTGCGGGCCCGAGTGAGATCGAGCGGCACAGCTTGACCCACTCGCGCCGTGCGGTCTGCTCCAGGGTCGAATCGTTGCGCAGTTGCGCCTGCAACTTCGCCATCTGCTCGTTCACGGTGCGGTCGAGCAGCGGTTTCACCTCCTGCATCACATTGAGCTTGATGCCGGAGATGTTCATGGCGCGCTCGGCGAGCGCGACGTTGGCGGTGAGGTTCGGCTCGATCCGCCAGTTCGGCTGCAGCGCGGGCTTGGCCACCACCGTCACGTTGCCGTTGATGGCGAGCTTCTGATCGAACGACTTGCCGGCAAGCTTGCCGACCTGACGGCCGATGTTGCCGCCGATGATGCCGCTGAGCTGGTTGGCGACTTGCCCCGCCTGTTCGCCGACCTGTCCGGTGGCGCGCAGCTCGCCGCTGATCGTGGTGGCAATCGCCATGCCGTCGGTGCGGCCCGCGACAGAGAGCGGGCCGCGGTTCATGTTCCAGCCGATGTCGGCCTTGCCAAGCACGTCGCTCAGCGGATTTTCGCGCTTGCCGGTCAGGTTGCGCGGCGCCTGCGTCTCCATCACATCGCGGATCGCGTTGTTGGCGACAGCGATCGGCGCCATGATGGTCGACATGCGCGACACCGGCTTGAGCGGCGGCGGTTCGGCGAGCACCGGACGCTTGCCGGAGGCTGAATCGCCGAAGAAGAAGTCGAGCGCCCAGAGCGTGCCGCCGAAGAAGGCGGCGACGACCACGGCTCCGATCAGAATCCGTCGCATGGCTCCGTTCCAGTTTCCCGCATCGTAACCGGAAGCGGTATTGTTACGGTTAAAATTAGGCTACCGCGTGTCGGCCAGCGGGCTAGAGCATGATCCCGAAAAGTGGAGACCGGTTTTCGGAAAAGATCAGCTCAAACCTAATGGCCGCCCATGCGGTGCAGCTTGAGCATCGCGTAGACCGCGTCGTTGGCCGGTGTCGGCACGCTCAGTTCGCGACCGAGCGTGGATACCTTGCCGGCCAGCCAATCGACCTCGAGCCGGTTGCCGCGTTCGAGGTCGTGCGCCAGCGAGGCCTTCATCGTCGCCGGCGCGGTCTTGGCGAACACCATCCGGTCGTCGGCGTAGTCGGCAGCAATCGCGACGTCTTGGGCGCGGCCGACTGCGACCACCTCGCGCATCAGATTGTGCAGGAACTCGCGCGTGTCGGGGTCGGCCAGAATCGGACCGAGGGGCTGGCGCATCGCGGCGGTCGCGCCGGAAAGGCCGACCAGGAAAGCGAATTTCTGCCAGCGCTCCACATCCATCGCGGACGACACGGCGATGTCGATGCCGGCCTGCTTCGCCGCGTCGGCAAATGCGTCGAGCTTCGCGTCGGGCTTGCCGTCGATGCGGCCGCAGATCAGCCGAGCGAACTGGCTGGTGTGCGAAATGACGCCCGGCTCCTTCATCACGCTGGCGATGTAGGCGCTGCCGGCCACCGTCTTGTCGGCGCCCAGGATCGGCGCGACGCGCTCGACGCTGTCGACGCCGTTCTGGAAGGTGATGACGCGGGTTTCGGGGCCGACGAGCGGGCGGGCCATCTCGGCGGCGGCTTCGGTGTCCCACAGCTTCACCGCGAACAGCACGATATCGACCGGCCCGACCTCCTTAGGGTCGGACGTCGCCTTGGCGTCGCGGATATGAAGGTCGCCGAGCGTGCTCTCGACCTTGAGGCCGTTGTTGCGGATCGCTTCGAGCAGCTTGCCGCGGGCGATGAAGTGGACGTCGTGTCCGGCCGCGGCCATCCGCGTGCCGAAATAGCCGCCCACCGCTCCCGCCGCCATTGCCGCAATGCGCATGATCTGATCCTTCGCTTCGGCGCGGATCACATGCCAGGCGACGACGAAAAGCAACAGGCCCGGCGCGGGGCCGGGCCTGTTTGCAGGTGCATGGCTCTTAGTAGATGCGCGATCCCGAAGCGCCGAAGTACGGATTGTTGTTCGGATAATACGGCCGCTCGCCGACGAGTGGCACCGCCGCCTGCGGGCGTGGCGCGAACACGCCCTGCTCCTCATAGCGAGGTTCATAGACGCGTTGTTCGTAGGCGCGCTGCTCATATCGCTGTTCATAGCGCGGCTCTTGGTATCGCGGCTCTTGGTAACGCTGTTCTTGGTAACGCTGTTCTTGGCGCGTCGCCGGTTGCGCCAGCGGCTGCGGCGCCGGCGCGCTCGCGACGTTCGCCGGCGCGCGGCGGCCGGTGTCCGGCAGCACGATGACCTTCGATCCGAGCGTCACGCGATCGTACAGATCCTGCACATCCTCGTTGGTGAGGCGGACGCAGCCCGACGACACGCGCTGGCCGATGGTCGAGGGCGCGTTGGTGCCGTGGATGCGGAACAGGGTGTTGCCGAGATACATCGCGCGCGCGCCGAGCGGATTGCCCGGGCCACCGGACATGAAGCGTGGCAGGTATGGCTGACGCGCGATCATTTCGGCTGGCGGATGCCAATCCGGCCATTCCTGCTTGCGCGCGACTGTTTGCGTCCCGGCCCAGGTGAAGCCTTCGCGGCCGACGCCGATGCCGTAGCGGATCGCGCGGCCGCCGCCGAGCACATAGTAGAGATAGGTGTTCGGCGTATCGATGATGACCGTGCCGGGGATTTCGCGGGTCGGATAGTTGACGATCTGACGGCGCAGGTGCGCGGGCAGCGCAGCGTCCACTTCAGTGTCCGCGGGCACGCTGGTCTCGTAGCGATGCAATGCGCGTGCGCGTTCGGCCGGCAAGACCTGCTGAAAGATGTTCGGATAGGGTGGGGTCTCGATGATGGCGAGCGGTTGCGCCAGCGCCGGCGCGGCGCAGGTCACACTTGTGGCGAGCGCGGCCCACAGGACGCGCGGGTAGCGGTGGGGGATAAGCATAACTTTGCTCCCGACATTCGTCCCTCAACCCTTGATCGACACCACAACGAACGGCCGGGGCTTTCGTTCCGTACCGCGATTGTGGCGCCGGCCGGGCATGGGTTCCCGGCCGGCGATACGCGTCGCACTGGTACGGAGTGTGGAGCAGGTCCGATGTTGGGATCGGTCGCGCGAGGCAGGACGCGCGAGACAGGAGAAAGATTCAAAGCAATCGGCGTTAAGTCTTGCGCTCGGCGTGCCAGCCCACCACGGCGTCGGGAATCGAGTCGCCGGAGGCAAAATAGGGCTTGAGATCCAAGAGCGGGGTGCCGTCGAGGCAGTCGAGACCGATCACCGAAAGCGTCGTGCCTGCGACCTTCACCAGTTTCACCACGCTCATGGCGATCGGATTCGGCCGCACCGGTGAGCGCAGCGCGAAGGTGCCGCGGCCGGCCTTGTGGTGGCCCGGCACCTGGACGACGAGGTCGCGGCGCGAGCGGTTCATCCAATAGAGCACCACCAGGTGGGTGCAGGTCTCGATGTCCTTCAGCGCCGCCGCCCAGCGCGGATCCAGCTCGATGGTGCAGACCACGCCGCCCTCGCGGGATTCCCGGGCGTTCTTCGGGCAGTCCTTGCGCTCCTTCCAGGGCGTGCGGATGCGGCCGATGAAATAGAGCGAAGCGTCGGGCTGCTCGGGCAGGGGGGCCGAAACCTCACCCTCCCGGATGCCAAACGGATCCTTTTTCTCAGTCATGGCGGGACTTTGGCCCGCCGCCAGGCCCGCGCCAAGCGGATTGCCCAGTCGATTGGCCTTGTCTCGACTAAGTTTAACGGTATAAGCATATCTTTATATGATGGGATTGATCCCATGAACGAGCCTGCTGCCCACCTGCCGTTCGATACGCTCAACGCCGCCCTCAAGGCCGCCGGCGAGGCAACGCGGCTGCGCGTCCTGGCGCTGGTGGCTGAGGCCGAACTGACCGTCTCCGACCTCACCGACATCCTGCGCCAGTCGCAGCCACGCATCTCGCGGCATCTCAAGCTGCTGGTCGAGGCCGGCCTGATCGAGCGCTTCCGCGAAGGCGCGTGGGCATTCTTCCGGCTGGCTGAAGCGGGCGGCAGCGCCGAGTTCGCCCGCGCGCTGATTGCACGGCTCGACCCGAAGGATCCGATGGTGATGCGCGACCGCGAGCGCTTGGGCGCGGTGCGCCGCGCCCGCGCCGATGCGGCGCAGGCTTATTTCCGCGTGCACGCCGCGCAGTGGGACCGTATCCGCAAGCTGCACGTCACCGACGAGGCGGTGGAGAGCGCGATCGTCGATGCGCTCGCCGGCAAGCCGTTCCGCTCGCTGCTCGATCTTGGCACCGGGACGGGGCGCATCCTCGAACTGTTCGGCCCGAACATCGAGCGCGGACTTGGCATCGACATGTCGCTCGACATGCTGCTGCTGGCGCGCGCACGGCTTGAGCGTGCGGGGCTGCGCAATTGCAGCGTCCGCCAAGGCGACATCTATGACCTGCCGGTGCCCGCCCACTCGTTCGACGTCGTCGTCATCCATCAGGTGCTGCATTACCTCGACGACGGCGGGCGCGCGATCCGCGAGGCGGCGCGCGTGCTAGCGCCGTCCGGCCGCCTGGTCGTGGTCGACTTCGCGCCGCACAATCTGGAATTCTTGCGCGAGGAGCACGCGCATCGCCGCCTCGGTTTCGCCAGCGAGACCGTGGCGCAATGGATGTCCGCCGCCGGCCTCGATATGACCTCGCACAAAAGCCTGCCGCCGGAGCCTGACTCCGACGGCAAGATCGCGGTGTCGATCTGGCTTGGCCGCGATCCGCGCATCCTGATGGCGAAATCGGCGCGAGAGGTGGCGTGATGGCTCGCGTGCGGGTTTCGTTCGAGTTCTTTCCGCCAAAGACGGAGGAGATGGAGCGCAATCTCTGGGAGGCGGTGGAGCGTCTTGCGCCGCTTCACCCCAATTTCGTCTCGGTGACCTACGGTGCTGGCGGCTCGACGCGTGAGCGCACGCATTCAACCGTGCGGCGCATCCTGAAAGAAACCGCGCTGACGCCGGCCGCGCATCTCACCTGCGTGGCCGCGACCAAGACCGAGATCGACTCGGTGATCCGTGCTTATTGGGACAGCGGCGTCCGCCACATCGTGGCGTTGCGTGGCGACCCGACCGGCGGGGTTGGTGATAAATACGCGCCGCATCCGGGCGGCTACGCGAGTTCGGCTGAATTGGTGGCAGGCATCAAGCGCGCAGGCGACATCGAAGTTTCGGTGTCGGCTTATCCGGAGAAGCATCCCGACAGCCCGGACGTTGAAGCCGACATCGACATGCTCAAGCGCAAGATCGACGCCGGAGCGATGCGGGCGATGACGCAGTTCTTCTTCGAGAACGATCTCTATTTCCGCTATCTCGAACGTGTCCGCGCGCGCGGAATCGATATCCCGATCGTGCCGGGCATCCTGCCGGTGCAGAACTTCAAGCAGACGGTGAATTTCGCGGTGCGCTGCGGCGCGTCGGTGCCGCGCTGGCTCGCCGAACGGTTCGACGGCCTCGACGATGACGTGACGACCCGAAAGCTGATTGCCGCCGCGGTAGCCGCCGAGCAGGTGCTTGACCTGGTCGATCGCGGCGTCACCGACTTCCACTTCTACACCATGAACCGCGCCGACCTCGTTTACGCGGTCTGTCACCTGTTGGGCCTGCGCCCTGCGGCAAAAAAAGCAGCTTGAAACATGCCCACACCGTCCCATGCCGCCGCCCAGACTCTTCTTCGCAAGCTCGCGAGCGAACGCATCCTCGTGCTCGACGGTGCGATGGGCACGATGATCCAGGCGATGAAGCTCGACGAGGAGGGCTATCGCGGCGCGCGCTTCGATGCGTGGAACCGGGAGGTGCGCGGCAACAACGACCTGCTCAATCTCTCGCGTCCCGAGGCGATCCGCGACATTCACCTGGCCTACTATCGCGCGGGCGCCGATATCGTCTCGACCAACACCTTCTCGTCCACCTCGATCGCGCAGGCCGACTACGGCTTGTCCGAGATCGCGCGCGAGCTGAATCGCGAAGGCGCACGGCTCGCGAAAGAGGCGGCGCTCGCGGCCGAGCGCGAGGACGGCAAGAAGCGCTTCGTCGCCGGTGCGCTGGGCCCGACCAACCGCACCGCATCGATTTCGCCTGATGTCGCCAATCCCGGCTACCGCGCGGTGACATTCGACGATTTGCGCAAGGCCTACAGCGAGCAGATCGAAGGCCTGCTCGATGGCGGCGCTGATGTGCTGCTGATCGAGACCATCTTCGACACGCTCAACGCCAAGGCTGCAGTGTTCGCCATCATCGAGACTTGCGAGGCGCGCGGCGTCGATGTGCCGGTGATGATCTCCGGCACCATCACCGACCGCTCCGGCCGCCTGCTGGCCGGGCAGACGCCGGAGGCGTTCTGGAACTCGATGTATCACGCCAAGCCGGCGTCGATCGGCCTGAACTGCGCGCTCGGCGCGACCGAGATGCGCGCGCACATTGCCGAGTTGTCGCGCGTCGCGGATACGCTGATCTGCGCCTATCCGAACGCCGGTCTGCCGAACGAGTTCGGCCACTATCACGAAAGCCCGGAGGACATGGCGCGCCATCTCGGCGAGTTCGCCGAGGCGGGCCTTGTCAACATCGTCGGTGGCTGCTGCGGCACTACGCCGGAGCACATCCACGCCATCGCCGAAGCGGTGAAGGGCAAGACGCCGCGCGCGATCCCGGAGCCCGCGCCGCTGCTGCGCCTCTCGGGCCTCGAGGCTTTCACGCTCACGCCGGAAATCCCGTTCGTCAACATCGGCGAGCGCACCAACGTCACCGGCTCGGCCAAGTTCCGCAAGCTGGTGACGGCGGGCGACTATCCGACCGCGCTCGCCATCGCGCGCGATCAGGTTGAGAACGGCGCGCAGATCATCGATGTCAACATGGATGAGGGCCTGCTCGACTCCGAACAGGCGATGACGACGTTCCTCAATCTCGCCGCAGCGGAGCCGGACATCGCCCGCGTGCCGGTGATGGTCGATTCATCCAAGTTCTCGGTGATCGAGGCCGGGCTGAAATGCCTGCAAGGCAAGCCGGTGGTGAACTCGATCTCGCTGAAGGAAGGCGAGGCGGAGTTCCTCAAGCATGCCCGCATGGTGCGCCGCTACGGCGCCGCCGTGGTGGTGATGGCGTTCGACGAGCAGGGCCAGGCCGACACGCTGGAGCGCAAGGTCGCGATCTGCAAGCGCGCCTACAAAATTCTCGCCGAGCAGGTCGGCTTCCCGCCGCAGGACATCATCTTCGATCCCAATATCTTCGCGGTCGCGACCGGGATGGAGGAGCACAACGGCTACGGCGTCGCCTTCATCGAGGCGGTGCGGCAGATCCGCAAGGACATGCCGTGTGCGCATTGCTCCGGCGGCGTGTCGAATTTGTCATTCGCTTTCAGGGGCAACGAGCGGGTGCGCGAGGCGATGCACTCGGTGTTCCTCTATCACGCCATCAAGGCCGGCATGGACATGGGCATCGTCAACGCAGGCCAGATGGAGGTGTACGACGACCTCGATCCGGAATTGCGCGAGGCCTGCGAGGACGTGGTGCTTAACCGCCGCCCCGACGCGGCCGATCGGCTTCTCGCCATCGCAGGGAGGTTTGCCGGCAAGGGCAAGGAGCACAAGGAGGCCGACGTCGAGTGGCGCGCGTGGCCGGTCGAGAAGCGGCTCGCCCATTCTCTCGTCCACGGCATCACAGAGTTCATAGACACGGACACCGAGGAGGCGCGGCTTGCCGCCGAACGGCCGCTTCACGTGATCGAAGGCCCGCTGATGGACGGCATGAATGTGGTCGGCGACCTGTTTGGCTCGGGCAAGATGTTCCTGCCGCAGGTGGTGAAGTCGGCCCGCGTGATGAAGCAGGCGGTTGCTCACCTGTTGCCGTACATGGAAAAGGAAAAGGCCGAGCGGGGCGGCACCAACCGCCAGAGCAGCGCTGGCAAGATCGTAATGGCTACGGTGAAGGGCGACGTCCACGACATCGGCAAGAACATCGTCGGGGTTGTGCTCCAGTGCAACAACTTCGAGGTGATCGACCTTGGCGTCATGGTGCCGGCGGCGAAGATCCTCGAGACGGCGAAGGCGGAAAACGCCGATATCGTCGGACTGTCGGGGTTGATCACGCCGTCGCTCGACGAAATGTGCCATGTCGCCGCCGAGATGGAGCGGCAGAACTTCGACCTGCCGCTGTTGATCGGTGGGGCGACCACAAGCCGCGTCCACACCGCGGTGAAGATTCATCCGAACTACAAGCGCGGCCAGGCGGTTTATGTGACCGACGCAAGCCGCGCGGTCGGTGTGGCCTCGGCGCTGATGTCGCGCGAGGGCCGTGAGAAATACGTCGGCGAAACGCGCACCGAGTACGCGCGGATCGCGACGACGCACGCCCGCGCGCAGGAGGACAAGCAGCGACTGTCGCTCGCCGATGCGCGGAAGAACGCGCTCAAGCTGGACTGGGCGAACTATACGCCGCTGGCCCCGGGCTTTACCGGCACCCGCACCTTCGAGGATTACCCGATCGCGGAGCTGGTCGACTACATCGACTGGTCGCCATTCTTCTCGACTTGGGAGCTAACCGGCAAGTTTCCGGCAATCCTCACCGATAACATCGTCGGAGAGGCGGCGCGCTCGCTTTACGAAGATGCGCAGAAGATGTTGCGCGAGATCGTCGATGGCGGCTGGTTCAAGGCCAATGCCGCGATCGGCTTCTGGCCGGCGAATTCCGCGGGCGACGACATCGATCTGTTTGCAGATGCTGAACGCCGGTCACCGATCGCGACGTTGCACACGCTGCGCCAGCAGCTTTCGCGCCGCGCCGGCCGCGCCAACGTGGCGCTGGCCGATTTCGTCGCGCCACGCGGCCATGCCGATCATGTGGGCGGCTTCATCGTTACCGCCGGGATCGGCGAAGACGAGGTCGCCGACCGTTTCAAGACCGCCAACGACGACTACTCATCGATCATGATCAAGGCGCTGGCCGACCGGCTCGCCGAGGCCTTCGCAGAGCGGATGCACCAGCGGGTGCGCAAGGAGTTCTGGGGCTACGCCTCGGCGGAGACGCTGAGCAACGCCGAGCTGATCGCCGAGCAGTACCGCGGCATCCGGCCGGCGCCGGGCTATCCGGCGCAGCCCGACCACACCGAGAAGGCGGCGCTGTTCAAGCTGATCGAGGGCGAGCGGATCGGCGTGAAGCTCACCGAGAGCTTCGCCATGTGGCCCGGCGCCTCGGTCTGCGGTCTCTATTTCAGCCATCCGGAGAGCCACTACTTCGGCGTCGGCAAGATCGAGCGCGACCAGGTCGAGAACTACGCCCTGCGCAAGGGATGGACGGTGGCGGAGGCGGAGCGCTGGCTCGCCCCGATCCTCAACTACATGCCGGGCCTGAAGACGCAGGACGCCGCGGCGTAGGTCCTAAAAACAGAACACCGGAGGTTTCCCTCCGGTGTCGCTTAGCCGTTTGACGGCTGAGTGGTCTTGGACAAACCGATCTTAGAACGCTCCGAGCAGGACGGCGGAGACGAAAGTGATCGCCGCCAACACCGCCAGCACGTTCAGTCGCAAGGTCAGGTCCACCGAGGCCTCCGTCAGCTGGACCAAGGGAGTCTATCAGAGTCCGGAACCCCACCAAGTAACAAACGTGCTGCAACGCCGCACGGTTTCGGCCAGCACTATGGAATCCTAATGATTTGAATTGATTGCGAAAACTGTCCGCGGACAGGCTGCTTATCCACATTGAGCAGCCCGCGACCAAGCGCACATAGTTTGAGCGGCTACAACGTCCGGCTGAGACGAGCTGTGCTGAATCAACCGCGCCTTAACCATGAACCGCGCCGTATCCTTGAAGAGTCATTAACGGAATTCCTCGCATTGTCTGCGCCATGTCGCGTGGCGTGCGTGGATATCTGGCCGGCTTTTTGGTGCTCGTTGCATTGGCGGGCTGCGGCCGCGGCATTATGCACTACGTCCAGCGCGAACCCTGGCGTGAGCAGGCGGAGACCGCCTGCATGAAGTCGGGCGCGGTCCGCGAAGGACCGGCCATGGTGCGGATCTCGTCGATCGAAGGCCCGGGCATGTGCGGCGCGACGCAGCCGCTCAAGGTCATAGCCTTCGGCGTCGGCTCCGCGTTCGGCTTTGCCGACGAAGGCGTCCGCCCGCCGGGCACCATTCCGAACGCATCGCAGCCGCGCTGGCCGATTGCTTCGCAGCCGGCCGCTTCGCAGTCCATTTCCTCGCAGCCGCTGCCACCGCCTGGTACGCAGTCTCCGTCTTCGATGCAGCAGCCGCGCTATGTGCCCTCCGCGGAGCCGCGCATGCTGGCGCTGCCGCCGTCGCCGCCGTCGCAGGACCGCTACGCTGCGCCGCCGTCTCGTCCCGCCGGCCCGCCGATGTCGATCAGCGCACCGGGCATCGATCCGTATGCCGAGCCGCCGCGCCAGTATCCCTATCCGCAGCGACCCGCGATGGATGCGCCGCGTGCCGCCTATCCGCAGGGCGCGCCTTCGCGCGCTGCGCCGACGAGCCGCGCGCCGAACGAACCCGACGACGATGAGGACGACGACCAGCGCATCCAGACGCGGCCGGCAGCGCCCGCGCCGTCCGTCAACCGGCCGCTGCCGTCGCTTGGGCCCTCGCGCGGGCCGCGCGTCACCGCCTCAACACCGGTCGAGATCAAGCCGGCGGCGACGCTTGCCTGTCCGATCGTCTCGGCGCTCGATCAATGGATCGCCAACTCGGTGCAGCCAGCGGCGCACAAGTGGTTCGGCCAGCCGGTGGCCGAGATCAAGCAGATTTCCGCTTACTCCTGCCGCGGCATGAACGGCCAGGTCGGCGCGCGCATCTCAGAGCACGCATTCGGCAACGCGCTCGACATTGCCGCGTTCGTGCTGGCGGACGGCAAGCGCATCACCATCAAGGCCGGCTGGCAGGGCTCGGCGGAAGAGCAGGGCTTCCTGCGCGACGTTCAGGCGGCGGCGTGCGACCAGTTCACCACCGTGCTTGCGCCGGGCTCGAACCGCTATCACTACGATCACATCCACGTCGACCTGATGCGCCGCGCCAGCGGCCGGCGCATCTGCCAGCCGGGCGCGGTCGATGGCGAGCTGGTTGCCGCGCGGGTGCGCAAGAGCGGGACTGCGATGGCGGCGCGGCCGTTCGAGCCGCCGCCGACCCGGCGCTACGATCCGCCATTCGATTCGCGTAACGACCCGTTCGCCTGGCGCGGCGACAGCACGCGGCGGGGCGATGTCACCAGCTCGATTGACAGCCGTCGCAAGCCGGCCGGCGACGTCAGCGCGGAAGACCTCGATTGGGTGGAAGATCCCAGTCCGCGCCCGCCGATCGACTGGAGCACGGACCGGCATAGGGTTTACTAAGCCCTATCGTTTCGTTTGTAACTGGTTGCAAGCCGTTAAATTTGAGGCTCGAAGCGGCATAGCGCCGCGTTCGTTGAACCGATTGTCAAACTTGCGGCACAAAGCCTGTGCTATGGTGTTGCCAGCACGGCCCTCTTCGAAGGCGTGGGGGCACCCTGTTCGAGGCCGTGGGAGGCACTACCCAAGCGGGTGGCGGCTTCCCATATGGCGGTCGAAAGAACGAATAACGTCTGGGTCCCAGGACCTAAGAGAGGAAACCCATGTTTCGCAATAAATCCCTGATCGCATTTCTGGCGGTTGCGGCCACGGTCGCTTTCGTGGCCGTCGAAGCCATGGCGGCGCCGCGCATGAACGCCGGCAGCCGCGGCAACCGCACCCAGGCCGCTCCGCCGGCGACGCAGACCGCGCCGAACGCAGCGCGTCCGATCGAACGTTCGATGACCACGCCACGGCCGAACCAGCCGGCCGCCGCGCCTGCGGCTCGTCCGACAACGCCTGCGACACAGCCGGGTGGAATGTTCGGCCGGTTCGGCGGGGTGATGGGCGGTCTCGCCGCCGGCTTCCTCGGCGCCGGCTTGATCGGCATGCTGATGGGCAACGGCTTCCTCGGCGGCATGGCCGGCTTCGCCTCGATGCTCGGCTTGATGATCCAGATCGGCCTCGTCGTGCTGGTCGCCGTGCTGGCCTGGCGCTGGTGGCAGCGCCGCTCGCAACCGCAGGCGGCTTACGCCGACGGTCCGGCGAGCCGCGACGCCAACGGTGGCATGCCGCAGCAGCGCGGCAGCTTCCTCAACGGCCTCAACGGCAGCGGCGCAAACGGCGCCGCGACGAATGGTGCCGCGACGTATGACGCCGGCGAGGCGATCGAAATCAAGCCGTCGGACTACGACGCATTCGAGCGCACGCTGACCGAGGTGCAGAACGCCTACAGCAACGAAGACGTCGGCGCGCTGCGGCTGCGCATGACGCCGGAGATGCTGTCGTACTTCTCGGAGGAGCTCTCCGCCAACGCGGCGCGCGGCGTGGTCAACAAGATCAGCGACGTGAAGCTGCTGCAGGGCGATCTCGCCGAGGCGTGGCGCGAAGGCGACGACGAGTACGCGACCGTCGCGATGCGCTACAGCCAAGTCGACAAGCTGATCGAGCGCGCGTCCGGCACAGTGGTGCAGGGCGGCGACACGCCGGACGAGGGCGTCGAGTACTGGACGTTCCGCCGCGCGGGCGGCGGCGCCTGGATGGTGTCGGCGATCCAGCAGACCGAATAAGCTTCGGTCTCAGACGAAAATGGAAATGGCCGGGCCAACGCCCGGCCGTTTCTTTGTCGTTGTTACATGTCTTTGCCCAGGACACGTAGCTTTGCAGGATCCAGGCCGGGGTGTTCGCTGATGGCGAGGTAGTCCTTGGCGTAGCTCGGCTTGGAGACGTTGTCTCGGCGCCGGAAGGCCTCGAGGTAGCTGTTTCTGACCCATCCGGCTTGATACCCGTTTTGCATCGCAGAACTGTAGGCCTCGATTGCGGTCTGAAAGTCACCGGCATTGAAGGCCGCGTTGCCGAGGGTGGCATATGCCATTCCCAGACTGCTCGAATTTGTAGAAGCGAGTGTGGCCTGGGCAGCCGCCCGAAGGGCGAAATCCTTTGCAGGCCCGTCTGGCTCCAACTGAAGCCAAGCAACCAGCGACTGTGCCCGTGCAACCATTGCCGATCGGATATCCGCGGGGAACGGGAAAATGCCCATATGAGGCGGAAATGGCAGGCTTTGCTTTGTTAGGAATTCATCATAAGAGCTGGTCGCCGCCGCGTAGAGTAGCTTCGCCGCCACAACGTCATTTGGTTTTCTCAAATCGGCATGTCTTCTGAAGATGTCGCCGGCCGCTCTGTCGTTGGCCGCAGTGTGTCGTATCAGGCGAACAGCCATGTCGCGGCCAATCTTGCGATCCATGGCCGATTGGAAAAGCGGGCACTCAATAATGTTGCGCCCCTGCAGTTTACGCGCCAGCTCTTGGTTCTTTAGCAGGTCGCGTAAACCGCGTGCGAGGCCCGCGTTGTCGATCCACCCGGACGTCGGCGGGGGACGAAGCTGCTGAACCAAAACAGATCGCTCAACGTCGAGAATGTTTGCCGCGCTGACGGGCAGAACATTGTCCAACGCGGACAGGACGGTGTCGCGAACGCAACTCAGCGGGAGAACCGTTGCTTGGCCCATCGCTCCACCGCTGAATCGTCCGCCTTCGCGTCCGTCGATGACTATTCCGACCAGCAATCCGCTCTCGGATACAACGGCTCCTCCGCTGTCGCCGTTAAAGGTCGTCTCGCGCAAACGCCAGGCGCAGTCTGAATGATGAGAAAGTTGACCGCCCCCCAAAACAGGATCCGGGGAGTCCCGTGCATAACCGGCAAAATCGTGATGAATTTCACTGTTCACCTCGTCGAGCCAGGTTTCTAAGGCGCTGACGCCGCCGGCTGGCGGGTTCTCGACGTGCAAGACGGCGAAATCGGCGGGTTCGGCGACAACTCTGGTTCCAGCCGGCTTGGTCGGCCGCGCGATTACTTTGGCGGAGTACAGGCGCTTCGGGTCAAGGTTTGGGAAACTGACCTGGGCGGATTCCTGCGGAGCGACGTGGCCAGCCGTGACAAGCAACATCGGTTGCGTACGGATGACCGTTGCCGCACCCTCGTGGTTGGATGACGGTGTCGCCGTAGCAGCGTATACGCGCGCCAACGCTCGTTTGGTGGTGCGGCTGCGGTCCGGCGGATTTACAGCGTTGAAGTTGTATTGCCCGCAGTAATTGCTTGCGGCCGCCGCGGCCGGCAAGAAGATAGTGGCAAGGGTCAACGCCAGCGCAAGTGCGCGAAGCGGGCCGTCACTTCTTTTCACCCGGAAGTGCATAGGTGACCGTCACGGTTTGGATTTCGGAAGCTTTGATCTTGCCGCCCGCCTTTACCTCGAACGGCGGAAATTGAATCGACAAACCTCCATTGGCGGCGCGCACCAATCCGAATTTCACCGCCACCACAAGTTCAGAAACGTTCAATGGCGGCTTGCCCTTCCGCGCCTCCTCAAGCGACCTTGCTGCCGATAAAATGCCTTCGGCAAGCCGGTCTGCAAGCTGCACTCCTGCCACATCAGTGCCGGATCCGGGCGGCGGCGGTGTCAGCTTTACTTTGATTGTGCTCGAGGATTCGAAGGTGGGTCCGCCACCGAGTTCGATGACAAGAAATTTCACGCTTCCGCTCGCATCGATTTGCTGAAGTGCGTTGAGCTCCAACACAGCGTTAGCCAATGGCGGAAGGTTGGCAGCCTCGGCCTTTTCCTGAACGCGCAGCAGCGCAACTTTGGTTTCGCGGATCATGTCCGCCAAAGGCAGGCCGGGCGGGCCTTTAGCAGGCGCAGCGCTGCAAATCGGGATGAGAGCGAGCAGGGTAACCGCGGCAAGTCCGAAACGTGCAACTACGTGCATCGTAGCCCCCAACGTTGCCTGCGAAGAAATATATCGTTTGCACGTAACGCGTGTAAAGAGTTGATGACGCTTGTTACAAGAATCCGCGAAGTGTTGCCCCGAGACCGGAATTTCGCCGACCCCAATCACGACTCCACCTTCCCATAACCGCCCGCGGTCGGCGTCTGCACGATGATCGCTTCGCCGGCGTCGACCACGGTGGCGTCGGCGCCCTTGAGGCGCTCCATCGTGCCGTCTTTCCTTCGCACGTAGTTCTCGCCGATCTGGCCGTCTTCGCCACCCGCCAATCCGAACGGCCGGATGCGGCGGTGGCCGGACAGGATGGTGTATTCCATCTTCTCCAGGAAGCGGATAGTGCGGCGGATGCCGTCGCCTGCGCTCCATTTCCCCTTGCCGCCCGAGCCTTTGCGGATGTGGAAGTCTTCCAGCAGGACCGGGTAGCGGAATTCCAGGATTTCCGGATCAGTCAGCCGGGTGTTGGTCATGTGGGTGTGCACGGCATCGGTGCCGGGGAAGCCGGGTCCGGCCGGCGAACCGGAGCAGATCGTCTCGTAATATTGATACATGGCGTTGCCGAAGTTGACATTGTTCATGGTGCCTTGCGCGCCCGCCATGGCGCCCAGCGCGCCGAACAGCGTGTCGGTAACCATCTGCGAGACTTCGACGTTGCCGGCGACGACTGCGGCTGGATAGTGCGGCTTCAGCATCGACTGGTCTGGGATGATGATGTTGATCGGCCGCAGGCAGCCGGCGTTCATCGGGATGTCGCTGTCGACCATGATGCGGAACACGTAGAGCACCGCCGCGCGTGTCACCGGCTCTGGCGCGTTGAAGTTGGTGCCCTGCTGCGGCGAGGTGCCGGTGAAGTCGACGGTCGCCTCGCGCTTCTTCTTGTCGACCGTGATCTTGACCTTGATGACGTTGCCCTGGTCGGCCTTATAGCTGAACTCGCTGTCGTGCAGCGCTTCGATCACACGCCGCACGCTTTCGTCGGCGTTGTCCTGCACGTGGCCCATGTAGGCATGCACAACGTTGAGCCCGAACAGCGCGACCATCTTGTGTAGCTCCTGCACGCCCTTTTCATTGGCGGCGATCTGGGCTTTCAGGTCGTTGACGTTCTGCAGCGGGTTGCGTGCCGGATACTGCGATTTGGTGAGGAGATCGTAGAGCGCCGCCTCGCGGAACTTGCCACGATCGACCAGCTTGAAGTTGTCGATGTAGATGCCTTCCTCCTCGATGGAGGTGGCGACCGGCGACATCGAACCGGGAGCAATGCCGCCGATGTCGGCGTGATGGCCGCGCGACGCCACCCAGAACAGGATTTTGCGCTTGGCCTTGTCGAACACCGGCGTACAGACCGTGAGGTCGGGGATGTGGGTGCCGCCGTTGTAGGGCGCGTTGATCAGGTAGACGTCGCCCAGCCGGATATTGCCCTTGTTCTCGCGGATGATGGTCTCGACCGCGCGGTCCATCGAGCCGAGATGCACCGGCATGTGCGGCGCGTTGGCGACCAGCGAGGCGTCGGCGGCGAAGATTGCGCAGGAGAAATCGAGCCGCTCCTTGATGTTGACCGAGTAGGCGGTGTTCTGCAGCGACACGCCCATCTGCTCGGCGATCGACATGAACAGGTTGTTGAACACCTCGAGCATGATCGGGTCGGCCCTGGTGCCGATCGCGCTCTGGCGCTTGAGCTTGACAGTGCGCTCCAGCAGCAGATGATTTTTTGCGGTGATGGCGGCGCGCCAGCCGTCCTCGACCACGACGGTCTGGTGTGGCTCGATGACGATGGCGGGGCCTTGCACCTTTGCGCCCGGCTTGATCTGGTCGCGGGTATAGACCGCGGCCTTGCGCCATTTTCCGCCGGAGAAGAATTGCGTGCGCCGGGCCGGCGAGGGGAGCTTGCCGCGCGATGTCCTGCCCGCGCGTTCGCGGAATTTAGCGCCGCCGCCGACCGCCTCGACCGACACCGCCTCGATGACAAGCTGCTTGCTGCGGTCGATGAAGCCGAACCGCGCCTTGTGCGCCTTTTCGAAGGCCGACTTCATCTTGGCGAGCGTGCCTGCGTCGACCACCAGCGCGGTGTCGGTGCCGGCGTAGCGGATGTGGGCGCGCACATGCACCTTGATGCTCGCGGCCGGCACGCCCTGGCCGGCGACCTCGGCCTTGGCGTCCTTGCCGAGCCGGGTGCCCTCGCGCTTGAGCGAGGCGAGCGACCTCGCGCCGAAATCCTCTTCGATGGCGAGCTGGCGGGTGGCGCGGATGTCGGCGAGGCCCATCCCATACGCAGACAGCAGCGACGAGAACGGGTGGATCAGGACCTTGGTCATGCCGAGCGCGTCGGCGACCAGACACGCGTGCTGGCCGCCGGCGCCGCCGAAACAGTTGAGCGCATAGCGTGTCGCGTCATAGCCGCGCTGCACCGAAATCTTCTTGATCGCGTTCGCCATGTTCTCGACCGCTATCTTGATGAAACCGTCGGCGGTTTCCTCGGGCGACTTGCCGGTTTCTTTGGCGAGCGCCGCGAACGATTCGCGCACCGCATTGTCGTCAAGCGGCTGGTTCTGCGAGGGTCCGAAGATCTTCGGGAAGAAATCGGGGATCAGCTTGCCGACCATTACGTTGGCGTCGGTGACGGCAAGCGGCCCGCCGCGCCGGTAGCATTTCGGTCCAGGATTGGCGCCCGCGCTGTCTGGGCCGACGCGGAAGCGCGCGCCGTCGAAATGCAAGATCGAGCCGCCGCCGGCCGCAACGGTGTGGATCAGCATCATCGGCGCGCGCATGCGCACGCCGGCAACCTCGGTCTCGAACGCGCGCTCGTATTCGCCGTCGAAATGCGACACGTCGGTCGAGGTGCCGCCCATGTCGAAGCCGATCAGCCGTGTGAACCCGGCCTCGCGTCCGGTTTCGGCCATACCGACCACGCCGCCGGCGGGACCAGACAGGATCGCGTCCTTGCCTTGAAACAGCTCGGCCGCGGTCAGTCCGCCGGACGACATCATGAACATCAGGCGGGCGCCGGCGCGCCGAGCATCGAGCTCCGACTCCACCGTCGCCACGTAGCGGCGCAGGATCGGCGACAGATAGGCATCCACCACCGTGGTGTCACCGCGCCCCACCAGTTTGATCAGCGGCGATATCTCATGGCTGACCGACACCTGCGAGAATTTCATCTCGCGCGCGAGCGCGGCGACACGCTTCTCGTGCTTCGAATACCGGTAGGCGTGCATGAACACGATCGCCACTGCCTTGATGCCGTCGGCCAGGGCGCGTGCAAGTTCGGCGCGCACCGGTGCGAGGTTCAGATTGCGCTCGACGATGCCGTCGGCGCGCACGCGCTCATGAACCTCGGCGACGCGCTCGAACAGCATCTCTGGCTTGATGATATGCTTGGCAAAAATATTCGGCCGGGCCTGGTAGCCGATGCGCAGGGCGTCTCTGAAACCTTTCGTGGTGAGAAGGAGGGTGCGGTCGCCCTTGCGCTCGAGCAGCGCGTTGGTAGCAACGGTGGTGCCCATCTTTACCGCGCCGACGCGGCCGGCCGGGATTGGCTCGCCCTTTGCAAGGCCAAGCAGGTCGCGGATGCCCTGCACTGCGGCGTCGCGATAGGCCTCGGGGTTTTCGGAGAGCAACTTATGGGCGGCCAGCGTGCCGTCCGGGCGGCGCCCCACCACGTCGGTGAAGGTGCCACCGCGGTCGATCCAGAAGTCCCAGGCGTTCGACTGAGTCTTCAACTGAGCTTTCGCTTGCTTCATGCGGGTCCCGAACGTCATCATAAGTCCAGGGGGATGTTATGCGGGTTTTTCTCGATCGGCTCTACCTGTACGCCGGTTATCTGGCCGGCGCATTCATGGTGTCGATCTTCGTGCAGATGATGCTGCTGTCGGCCGGGCGGCCAGTGGGTTTCAACATCCCGGCCGCCGACGACTTCGTGTCCTGGTGCATGGCGGCGATGGCGTTTCTCGGCCTCGCGCACACCTTCCGCCACGGCGAGATGATCCGCGTCGGACTGCTGATCGACAGGCTGCCGGAGCAAAGCCGGCGCTGGGTAGAGTTCGGCTGCCTGATCGTCGGCACCGGCTTCATTGGCTTCTTCGCTTATCACGCGGTCAAGATGAACTACCAATCGTTCGTGTTCGGCGACATGTCGCAGGGCGTGGTGCTGGTGCCGATGTGGATCCCGCAGATCGGCTATTCGACCGGGCTGATCATCCTGCTGATCGCGTTCGTCGATGAGCTGATCCACGTCGCGCGCGGCAACCCGCCGCGCTACGAACGGCCCAAGCCGCAGACCGCTGAGGAGGTGGTGGAGCGCGCGGTGCAGAGCGGGGTGTGAGATGGAACTGCTCCAGATCGCAGCCCTGCTGCTCGTCCTGCTGGTGGCGCTGCTGGCGGGCGGCTTATGGATCGGCATCACGCTGATCGCCTGCGGCTTCGCCGGCATGCAGTTTGCCGGTGCGACCATCCCGCCCGGTCCGGTACTCGCGACCACGATCTGGGGCAACAGCGCATCGTGGACGCTCGCCGCGCTGCCGCTGTTCATCTGGATGGGGGAAATTCTGTTCCGCACGCGGCTATCCGAGGAAATGTTTCGCGGTCTGGCGCCGTGGCTGAACTGGCTGCCTGGGCGCCTGATGCACGTCAACGTGCTGGCCTGCGGCATCTTCGGCTCAGTGTCCGGCTCGTCGGCCGCGACCACGGCGACCGTCGCCAAGATCGCGCTGCCCGAACTGAAGAAGCGCGGCTACGACCAGATGGTGAGCCTCGGCTCGCTCGCAGGAGCCGGGACGCTCGGCATCCTCATTCCGCCATCGATCATGATGGTGATCTATGCGGTGCAGGCGAACGTCTCGATCATCCAGGTGTTCCTGGCGGGCTTTATCCCCGGTCTGATCGTGATGGGGCTGTATTCCGGCTACATCGCGCTCTGGTCGCTCGCCAACCCGAAGAAGCAGCCGCCGCCCGAGCCGAAGATGCCGTTCCGCGAGAAGCTGCGCGAGTCGGCGAAGCTGATCCCGGTGATGCTGCTGATCGTGCTCGTTTTCCTGTCGCTGCTGATGGGCTGGGCGACCGCGACTGAATGCGCAGCCTGGGGCGTGCTCGGCTCGCTCGCCATCGCCTGGTGGCACGGCATGCTGAGCCCGTCGTCGTTCTGGCAGAGCGTGATGGGTGCGACGCGGCTGACCTGCATGATCATGTTGATCCTGGCCGGCGCGTCCTACATGGGGACGTCGATGGCCTATACCGGCGTGCCGCAGGCGCTCGCCTCGTGGGTCGGCTCGCTCGGCCTGTCGCCCTACATGCTGATCGCGGCACTGACCGTAATGTACATCTTGCTCGGCACCGCGCTCGACGGCATCTCCATGATCGTGCTCACCACTGCGGTGGTGATCCCGATGATCAAGACCGCGGGCTTCGACCTGGTGTGGTTCGGTATCTTCGTGGTGCTGGTGGTGGAAATGGCGGAGGTGTCGCCTCCGGTCGGCTTCAACCTGTTCGTCCTTCAAACCATGTCAGGCGAGGATTCCAACACCGTGGCGCGCGCTTCGCTGCCGTTCTTCTTCCTGTTGGTGGTGGCGGTCGCCATCATCACCGTGTTCCCGAACCTGGTGATGTGGCTGCCGCGGCTGGCATTTCCGGCATAAGGCGCACGGCACGCGGATTGCAGCGTCCTTTCGCTGCCTGTTAACCTCACGTCACGACCCAGAACCCAAGGGGTAACGACCATGACGCATCGCGTGAAACTCCTCGCCTTCGCCGCTGTGCTGGCGCTGGCCGCCGCACCGGCTGCAGCACAGACCAAGTGGAACCTGCCCAGCGCCTATCCGATCGACAATCCGCATCTGGAAAACATCGGGATATTCGCCAAGGACGTCTCCGAGGCGACCGGTGGCAAGCTGACGATTTCCGTCCACGCTGGCGCGTCGCTATTCAAGGGCCCGGAAATCAAGCGCGCGGTTGCGACCGGCCAGGCGCAGACCGGCGAAATCCTGATCTCGATCCTGGAGAACGAGAGCCCGATCTTCGGCATCGACGTGGTGCCGTTCCTGGCGACCTCCTTCCCGGAGGCGAAGAAACTGTGGGCCGCTTCGCGCCCGCTGATCGAGCAGAAACTCGCCGCGCAGGGCATCCAGGTGCTGTTCAGCGTGCCGTGGGGCCCGCAGGGCATGTACGCCAAGAAGGACATCAACACGATCGACGACATGAAGGGCCTCAAGTGGCGCGCTTACAATGTCGGCACGGCAAGGATCGGCGAGTTGGTCGGAGCGCAGGCCGTCACCGTACAGGCCGCCGAACTGCCGCAAGCGCTGGCGACTGGCGTGGTCAACTCGTTCATGTCGTCGGGCGCGACCGGCTATGACTCCAAGGTGTGGGAGACGCTGACCCATTTCTACGACCTTCAGGCCTGGATCCCGCGCAACGTCGTGTTCGTCAACAAGGCGGCGCTGGCGGCGCTCGACAAGCCGAGCCAGGATGCGATCCTGCGGTTGGCAAAGACCGCTGAGGAACGCGGCTGGAAGCTGTGGGAGACCAAGACCGAGTGGTACCACCAGGAGATCGCCAAGCGCGGCATGAAAGTGCAGAAGGCAAGCCCCGCGCTGCAAGCCGGCTTCAAGAAGGTCGGCGAGCAACTGACAGCCGATTGGCTCAAGCGCGCCGGCGACGAAGGCAAGGCAGTGGTCGACGCCTATAAGAAAATGTAGCTCGGCCACACGGGCCACCGCTCACGAACTGTGCAACGCCGCGCCTCGTGCGCGGCGTTTTGCGCATCGTCGTGCGGACATTTCGATTGCGGCCTCGGGGTCAAAATGGAACTCTTGAAACGGCAGTGACGCGGCCCGCCGCACGGCGGGAACAACAAGAGCCAAGCCGCAGCAAGTGACGGGCAGGGGAGGTCGTTATGTTGCGTTCGTTGAAATTCGCCGTCGTTTCATTCGCCGCATTCGCTCTGCATCCGGCTGCCGCCATCGCACAGGACTGGCCGACCAAGCCGGTGAAAATCCTGATCGGGTTCGGCGCGGGTGGCGGCACCGACGTGGCGACGCGCATCGTCGCCGAAGGCCTGTCCGAAATCCTGGGCCAGCAGTTCACCGTCGAGAACCGGCCCGGCGCCGGTGGCACCATCGCGGGCGGCATGGCGGCGCGCGCGCCGAAGGATGGCTACACCGCGGTCGCGCTAAGCATGGGTCACACGGTGTCGGCTGTGATGGTCAAGAACGTGCCGTACGACCCGGTCGCCGACTTCGCACCGATCGGTATCTTCACCAACTCGGCGATCGTGGTCGCGGTCGGCAAGAATTCGCCGGCAACCGACCTCAAGAGTCTGATCGCAATGGTCCACAAAGAACCGGGAAAATATAACTACTCGACGGTCGGCCTGGGTTCGACGCAGCATCTGATCGTTGAGGACCTGATACAGCGCACCGGCATGAAAGCGCAGGCGGTGCCTTACAAGACCACGGGCGAGGTGATGACGGCGCTGATCCGAGGGGACAGCGCCTTCGCGATGGACCTCTACCACGCGATGCGTGGCCAGATCGATGCCGGCGAGCTGCGCGTCATCGCCACCGCCACGCCGAGGCGCTGGGCGCCGATCCCGAACGTTCCGGCGATTGCGGAGACCATTCCGGACTTCGGTGTGCTGGGCTGGTACGGGCTCGCTTTTCCGGCGGGCACGCCGCAGCCGGTGATCGACAAGCTGCGGGGCGCGCTCAAAGAGGTGCTGTCGCGCGAGACGGTTAGGAAAAAGCTCGAGGGCGTGGGCGCGGTCGCCAACCTGTCGACGCCGGAGGAGTTCAAGAAGACGATCGAGTCCGACATCAGCGGTTTCAGGGCGGTTGCCAGCAAGGCAGGCCTGCAGGCGCAGTGAGGCTGGCGGCCTCGCCACGATGGCAGCGGCCGTGCTAAGGACGGCGGCTTTTTGACACGGGGAAGGATTTGATATGGCTGACAAGCTGAATGTCGTTGCAGTGTGCGGCAGCCTGCGTAAGGGCTCGTTCAACCGGATGCTGCTGAATGCCTCCATCGCGCTGGCGCCGGAGGGCATGGCGATCAAGGAAGCGCCGCCGTTCGGAGGAATGCCGATCTACAATTTTGATGACCAGCAAGCCGGGTTTCCGGCCTCGGTGAACGCGTGGTGCGACGCAATCCGCGCCGCCGACGCGGTGCTGTTCGTGACGCCGGAATACAACTGGTCGATCCCTGGCGGTATGAAGAACGCCATCGACTGGGCATCGCGCCTCAAGGAACAGCCGTTCAACGGCAAGGTCGTTGCGGTGCAGTCGGCGGCCGGCGGCCTGCTCGGCGGCGCCCGCGCGCAGCTTGCGATGCGGCAGTGCCTGACGTCGATCGACGTCGTCTGGTTCGGCCGGCCGGAGGTGATCGTCTCGTTCGCCGCGCAGAAGTTCAAGGACGGCAAGCTGGAGGATCAGACCGCGATCGACATGATCAAGGCGCAGCTCGCCGCGCTGGAGAAGTTCACACGCAAGGTGAATGGGAAGTAGATTCGCGTGTTGCTCGGCCCCTCTCTCTCCGGAGAGTGAGGGGCGCGAGCAAAGGTGGAGGAGGGGCTGCAGCCGTGACCAGCCTGCTTGCGAGATTTGCAGTTGTTTTGATCGCGGGCTTGATGTCGTCTGCCGCCGGCGTTGGAGACGCCAAAGCCGCGCAAGAGACGCGTGCCAACGCTCCGTCATGGTTTACGACGCCGTTCGGGATTATCTACAAAAAACACGCGCGTGAGACCGTGCCATACGCGGACAGACATGCGCCCGGCACCATCGTTGTGAACACCAGGGACCGTTATCTCTACCTCGTGCTCGGCGAAGGGAAGGCGCTTCGCTACAACATCGGCGTCGGCAGGGAGGGTCGTTCGTTTTCGGGGACAAGCACGATCTCTGCAAAGCGCGAATGGCCGGATTGGTCGCCGACGCCGAACATCAAAAAGGAGCAGCCCGATCTCCCGAACCATATGAAGGGCGGCGCAAACAACCCGCTCGGCGCGCGTGCGCTTTATCTTGGTTCGACGATGTATCGCATCCACGGCACCAACGAGCCATGGAAGATCGGAGATGCTGTTTCGTCCGGATGCATTCGCCTCATCAATGAGGACGTGATCGACCTGTACGACCGGGTGAGGATAGGCGCGACCGTCATTGTGCGGCGGTGACCCGGTCTAGATCTTCTTACCCTTCAGCCAGTCCGCGCCCTTCGCATAAAGCGCATCGACCGCCGGCCCATCAGTGCCGGGCAGATCGGGCTTCACGTTGAAGCCGCCCTTCACTTGCAAATAGGCGAGGTGGCGGTAGCCGACCGGAAAGCGTTCGAGGATTTTCTTGTCGAGCTTGATCTTGGCCGAAGGGTCGAGCGGGACCAGCCGGTCCATCTCGTAGATCAGCCGGCGCAGCACGATGCCCCATTTGCCTTTGCGCTTCTCGAGGAAATCATAGAAGCGGCCGGCGCAGATCACGTCGCACGCCGCGCCGTCGACGGCGCCGCGCTGCGTGATCGTCATCTTGGTCATGGCGATAGCGCGCTTGCCCTTCACGTCGATCGACGAGCCGCTGAGCTGATGAAAGACCCGCACGCCGTTGGCGTAACCTTTCTTGCTGACCTCGATAAATTCCTCGGCCGAACCCTGGAACCAGGTCGCCCACATCTGCCCGTCCTTGTGCCAGACGGTACGGAAGCGATCCCACATCAGGCCGTCGCGGAAGATCGCCCAGTTCTCGATCAGTTCGCGGATCGCGAGCTTGTCGGCGGTCTGGCTCCTGGTCGGCATAATGTTCCCCGGCTGGTATTCGCCTAACACTGCACCAGAGCCCATGCCGGTTCAATTGAACCGGCATGGGCTCTGGATTTTTTGCATTGGCGCATGTCCTTTTCGGCGAACCGGTATCCACTTCGCCGGGACATGCGCTAACCTCTCGCCACGATCCAGCAAGGAGTGCGTCATGCGTTTGGAAGGGCGTTCGGCCATCGTCACCGGCGGCGCGACAGGCATCGGCAAACACTATTCCCACGCGCTGGCGGCCGAAGGCGCGCAGGTGATGATCGCCGACATCCAGGATGGCGCCGCCGTCGCCGAGGAGATCGCTGCCAAATATGGCCGCAATTCCACCGCCAGCGTGAAATTCGACGTCAGCGACGAAGCGCAATGCAAGATGGCGGTGGCGAAGACGTTGGAGCGGTTCGGCAAGATCGACATCCTGGTCAACAACGCTGCGCTCTATGCGCCGCTCGCGCCGGTCTCCGTCACCGACATCGACGTCGATCTCTGGGACAAGGTGATGGCGGTCAACGTGCGCGGCCTGTTCCTGATGACCAAGCACGTCGCGCCGCACATGATCGCCAGGAAGTCCGGCAAGATCATCAACATTGGCTCCGGTACTGCGGCGCGCGGCATTCCTGATTTCTCGCACTATGTCACCTCGAAGGGTGCCGTTACGGCATTCACCCGCGCAGTGTCGCGCGAGCTCGGTCAACACGGCATCTGCGTCAATACCCTGGCGCCGGGCCTGACCATCAGCGGGGCGCAGAACGAGGAGCATCTGAGGCAGTCGAGGGCTTCGTCGCTGGCGCGGCGCGCCATCAAGCGCGAGCAGGTGCCCGAGGACCTGGTCGGCACCCTGGTCTATCTCGCCTCCAAGGACAGCGACTTCCTTACCGGGCAGGTTCTGGCGGTGGACGGCGGGGCCAATAACACGTAGCCGTGCGGCATCGGCGGCGCTTCACCTCCCCCTGAAAGGGGGAGGTCGGTTCGCCATAGCGCGTCTTCGACGCTATGGCGAACCGGGTGGGGGTCAACTGCAGAAATCGAATTTGCGCCGACCCCTACCCCGACCCTCCCCCTTTCAGGGGGGAGAGAGCACAGCCGTTGACGCGCGATTGAAGAAAGCTCTGCAAACCGGACATGGCGGCTGCGGCAGTGCCGGCGCTGTTAAAATGGGCTGGAAATCGCTATGTTCCGCCCAACGACGCCCTTTTGGGCCTGGAAATTTCCAAGGAGGATGTGATGTCCGTCGCCGCCGCCGATCCCAAGCACAACGTCCAGACCGTCCGCCAGAACTTCTACGACAAGATCAGCAAGCAGGACATGACGCCGCTGTGGGAGGTGCTCCGCAACGTCGTGACCAAGGAGCCCAAATCCAAGGCGTCTGCGAAGGTCTGGAGATACGACGACATCAAGAAGTCCATCCTCGAGGCAGGCGAGCTCATCACGCCGGAAGAGGCTGAGCGCCGCGTGCTGGTGCTGGAGAACCCCACGCTGCGCGGCCAGAGCCGCGCCACCAATTCGCTGTTCGCCGGCGTCCAGCTCATCATGCCGGGCGAGGTTGCCGACGCCCACAAGCACGTTTCATCCGCCATCCGCTTCGTGCTGGACGGCGAGGGCGCCTACACCGCTGTCGAGGGCGAGAAGGCCAATATGTCGCGCGGCGATTTCATTCTGACGCCGAACTGGGCGCCGCACGATCACGGTAACCCGGGCAAGAACCCGGTGCTGTGGCTCGACGTGCTCGACATGCCGACCATCAATCACTTCGAGACGTCGTTCATGGAGCACTACGACGAGAAGGCGCAGAACACCAACCGCGAGGACGGCGACTCGCTGGAGCGCTTCGGCTCGGGCGTGCTGCCGGATGGGCAGACCGTCGACACATTCAAGCACCGCAGCCCGGTCATCAATTATACCTACGCCCGCACCCGTCCGATCTGCGAGCGGTTGATGAAAACCGGCGACATCGACCCGAGCCACGGCGCGCGGGTGCGCTACTCCAACCCGGTCACCGGCGGCCACGTCATGTCGACCATGGGCGCCTGGCTCTCGATGTTCCCGAAGGGCTTCAAGGGCAAGGACTACCAGTCGACCGACGGCATGATCTTCGTTTGCGTCGAAGGCCACGGCTCCACCAAGGTCGACGACAAGGTGCTGGAGTGGGGCCCGAACGACGTGTTCGTGATCCCGCCGTGGAAGCGCTATGCGCACAACTGCCCGGAGCAGACCGTGCTATTCTCGATCTCCGACCGGCCGGCGCAGGAAGCGCTCGGCATCTGGCGCGAGGGCAAGTAAGCCTTATACCGGCACGAATTAAAAACGCCTCGCGTGAGCGGGGCGTTCTTCTTGTGCCTGCTGCATCACTCGATGATGTCGTCGGCGATTGCGAGGACGCCGCTTGGTACCGTGAGTCCAAGCGCCTTGGCCGTCTTAAGGTTGATGACAAGCTCGAACTTTGTCGGCTGAATAACCGGGAGGTCGGCTGGCTTCGCGCCTTTGAGAATTCGAGCGACATAGACGCCAACCTGGCGATATGCGTCGGCGAGGTCTGCGCCGTAGCTGAGCAACCCGCCAGCCGTAACGAAGTCGCGCAAGCCGTAGACGGCCGGGACGGAATGTTGTGCCGCGAGCGCGACGAGCCGATTGCGATGGCTGATGAGCAAAGGATCGGTGGCTACAACAAGCGCATCGGCGCGCTGCTTAACAAGACTCGCGAAAACCTCCTCGAACCGGGTCTCATTACGTGCTTCGAAGACCTGGACCTGCAGGCTAAGTGCGCTTGCTGCCTCCCGGATTTGCCGGACCTGAGGCTCGGCGTTCGAATTATCGGGGTTCACGAGCACAGCGATGGTCTTGGCCTTGGGTACCAACTCACGCAGCAGCCCTAATCCCTTTCCTCCAAGCTCGGTACCGATGAACGTCGCTCCGGTGGCGTTGCTGCCCGGACGATTGAGGCTGGCAACGAGACCGCTCTCAACCGGATCGCGCGCGGTGGAGAAAACGATGGGAATTGTCGAAGTCTTTGACTTGGCCGCTACCGCTGCAAGCTGAGCCGCTGCGAAGATCACGGTGACCTGACGTCGAACCAGGTCGTCTGCCATTGCGGGCAGCCGATCGTACTGGTTGTCCGCCCAGCGATGCTCGATGGCGACGTTCTGGCCTTCAATGAAGCCAGCCTCCGTTAGGCTCAAAAGGAAGGCGGCAATGGAACGTTGATTCGATTGCTGCGACGAGGCGCCAAGGACACCGATGACCGGAATTACCGCGGGTTGCGCGCGTGCCTTAAGCGGCCACGAGGCGGCAAAACTGCCGAGCAGCGCAATGAATTCCCGTCGTTGCATGCGGTCCCAAGACAGTTTCGGTAGTGTTGAAACCATAGCACGGCGTAGGCTGCGGTATGCAGCGCAAAGACTAGGCGGCCTTGGGGGCTGCCGCCCTGCGTCGCACGTGCTCGACAATCAGCAGCGCGACCGAAACGCCGATGCCGACCAGATTGAATGCGTGGCCGGTCATGCCGAACGGGTCGGGCGGCAGCAGGATCAGCATGGCGGCGCCGGCATACATGGCGCGCCACGGGATCGATAGCGGTGCCAACGCGTATCCCAGGATCGCGGCGGTGCCGACGTAAAGGCCGAAGATGATGCGCGCGAAGTTCCATACGATCAGGTGCGTCGGGCCGTCCATCAGCAGGCTCGGCGTGAGCACGAACAGGAACGGCAGCACGAAGGTGCTCCAGCCGACCAGGCAGGCGACCCAGCCGGTGGTCCAGCCGTCGGTGCGCGCGATGTTGGCGGCGGCGTAGGCGGCGAACGCCACCGGCGGCGTGATCATCGACAGCATGCCGTTGTACATCACGAACATATGCGCGGCCATCGGCGTGACGCCGAGCTTGACCAGCGCCGGCGCGAGCAGCGTCGCGGTGAGGATGTAGACGCTCACTGTCGGCAAGCCGATACCGAGCACGAAGGCGAGGATCGCGATCAGGATGAGCAGCAGATAGACGTTGTCGCCGGACAGCGCGACAAGCTGCAGCGTCATGCTGAAGGCGAGGCCGGAGATCGCAAGGATGCCGACCATTACGCCGGCGGCGGCGCCGATCAGGATGATATCGAGCGAGATGCGGCCGGTGTCAATGATGGCCTGGCCGAGCATAAGCAAAGATGGTCGCTTGCCGCGATAGCCGAAAATAAAGGTCAGCACCATCAGGATGGCGGTCGAGACGATGGCCGCCTTCTCCGGCGTCAGCCGGAAGATTTCCGGATAAATCAGCGCGACGACCAGGAAAACGATCGGCACCAGGAAATGCCAGCCCGACTTCATCACTTCGCTGAGCGACGGCGCATCGGGATCCTGTACCGCGCCGATCTTCTGTTTCGCAGCGTCGAGGTCGACGTGAATAAACAGGCAGGCGTAGTAGAGGATGGCCGGTATGGCTGCGGCGATGCAGACCGCGCCGTACGACACTTGCAGGAACTCCGCCATGATGAAGGCGGACGCGCCCATCACCGGTGGCATCAATTGCCCGCCGGTCGAGCCAACCGACTCGATCGCGGCGGCCTTGTAGCGCGAAAAGCCCGCCTTGATCATGGTCGGGATGGTGACGATGCCGACCGCCAGCACGTTCGACACCGCGCTGCCCGAGATCATGCCGAACAACGCCGAGCCGACCACAGCGATCTTGGCCGAGCCGCCGCGAAAGCGGCCCATGGCGGCCATGGCAATGTCGGAGAAAAAATCGGCGCCCCCGGTGCGGGCCAGCACCTGACCCATGATGGTGAAGGGGATCACGATCAGCACGGCGACGCCGAGAATAGCGCCGATCATGCTGTTAGTGTCGAGACCGAGGTAGGCGACCATCCGCTCCGGCGACACCCAGCGGGTCTGGAAATCGCCCGGCAAACTCGGGCTGATATAGACGTAGACCGCCATCGCCAGGATGATCGCGACGAACCCCCAGCCCGAGGTGCGGCGGCTGCCTTCCAGGACAAGAAACAGCAGGATCGCGCTGCCAATAATGCCTTCAGTCGGCAGCATCGCGAGCTCATAGGTGAGCGGTTCGTAGCGCACGAAGATATAGCCGCACAGGATGAGCGACGTGGCGGCGGCGAGGTAGTCGAAATAGCGCGCGAACGCGGGCCGGCTCGCCATGAACGTCCATGCCAGCGCGGCAGCAAGGCCGATCCACAGCAGCGGAGGAACGTCGAGCGGATTGGGAAAGCGGTACGCGATGTAGATGAGAATGGTGGCGACGGCGATAGCGCCTGCCAGGTCGACGGTGCGGTATTCGCGCCGCGCCTCGACCACGAAGGCGAGCGCCAGCGTCAACCCGAGGCACGCCGTCAGCAATTGCTCGGTATAGAACGAAAGATTGAAGGCCTGCCGGGGAACATCCATCACCCAAAGCACGACGCAGGCAACCAGGATTCCCTGCAGCAGATTGGTGAGGACGAGAGTGGTTCTCGACGCGGTGGCGGCAAACTCCTCCGCGCTCGCTAAAAAACGCTCCTCGGACGCGGCGGACTGGCCCGCCGCGCCCGAGGACTGTGGCTTGTCATTCACTGGAACGCCGTGGTCGCGATGCCTTTGTCCTTGAAGTACTTCAAGGCGCCCGGGTGGATCGGGAATTTGTAGTCCTTGGCCAGGTTGGCGGCGGTAAACTCACGAAGGTTTGGCGCCACCGAGATCAGGTCGGGCTTGTTGGCCTCCAGCGTCTCAATCAGCTTGTACACCACGTCGTCCGACACCTTGGCGTGGGTGAACAGGATGTTGTCGATGGTGTAGGTCTTCATCGGGCGGTCGACGCCGACGAAAATGGGCCCCGGCGCGATATCGCTGAGGTAGCCATACGACGAAATCTTGCGCGCCTCGGCCAATCCGGGCTTGTCGTCGATCTCCAGGAAGCGGGTGCCGCCGACGCTGACGTCGACCTCGCGCACCTTCGGCGCGCCGAAGGCGAACATGAACATGTCGGCGGCTCCGGCCTGGAAGTCATCGGCCGAGCGCATCACGTTCGGCACCAGCACCGGCTTGATGTCCTTCTCGGTCAAGCCGCCCGCAGCGAGGATCGCTCGTGACATCGGGTCGAGCGCGCGCATCGCGGAATAGCCCATGGTCACGCGCTTGCCCTTGAGGTCGGACACCATCTTCATTCCTGAGTCTTTGCGCACCCAGAAACCGGTTTTGAGCGTGTAGACCGGGCCGATCATGCGCAGATCTTTGTGGTTGGCCACCAGCGCGCCAATTTCCGGCGCGTTCGCCATGGCGAAGTCCGCCTCGCCGCGGCCGACGATCGCGATCATCACGGATTCGCCAGCGGTCGCCTGCACCAGCGTGTTGAGGTTGCCCTTCTCTTTGAGAACCTTGGCGATGGCGGAACTGCTGGTGTGGTTGATGGTTCCGGGCTGCATCGCCGCGAACCCATAGGTTTGCGCCGATGCGCTGCCGCCGAGGCCGAGAACGGCGACCGATGCGGCGAGCAATGCTTTGTTGAACACGACACTCATGAGTGGACCCCTCCCTTGCAGACCTTTGTCGCGATCCGGCTTGCCGCCGCTATTCCAACGCTTTGGCGGCGATATTGCGTTCCTTGAAATACTTCAGCGCACCCGGATGATACGGCATGCCGTATTGCTTGTAGCCGTTCTCTGCGGAGAACTCGCGCAACACCGGCTGGATGCTGACCAGGTCGGGCTTGTTCTTCTCCAGCGTGTCGAGGAACTTGTAGATCACGTCGTCCGGCACCTTTGCGTGAGTGAGCAGCACGTTGTCGAAGCTATAGACCTTCATCGGCTTCTCGACGCCGATGAACACGGGATTCGGCGCGACCTGGGTGAGATAACCCCACGGCATGATCTTGCGGGCCGCCGCCATGCCTTTCTCGTCTTGCTCAAGCACGCGGATGCCACCGACCGTGGCGTCAACCTCGCGCACCTTCGGCGCGCCGAATGCGAAGTAGAACATGTCCGCCGCTCCGGAGACGAAGTCGTCGGCGCTGCGGATCACGTTCGGCACCAGCACCGGCACCACGTCCTTCTCGGTCAGACCGGCGCTCGCGAGCATGGCTCGCGCTGCCTTGTCGATGTTGCGCATGGCTGAGTAACCCATCGCGACACGCTTGCCCTTGAGGTCGGCGATGGTGTTCAGGTTCGAGGACTTGCGCACAAAAAACGGCGTGCGCAGCGCGTGCGCGGTGACGATAATTCGCAGATCCTTCTGCTGACCGTCGAAACCGTCCTGCGCTTCCATGATGTTGCTGATGCCGATCTCGGCTTCGCCGCGCCCGACCATCGGAATGATCACGTTGTCGCCGGCGGTGGGTTGCACCAGGACATTCATGTTGCCCTTGTCCTTGAGCACCTTGGAGATGGCGGTCGCCGTGGTGTGGTTGAGCGTGGCAGGTGGCAGCGTGGCGAAGCCGTAGGTTTGCGCGTTCGCGGCGCCGGCGCTCAGGCAAAGTGCGGCCAATGAGGCGGCCAACGATGCGCGGATCAGTTTGGACATGAACTCCTCCCCTGGCGACCAAGGCTTCGGCCCGCTGGTCGATTATCGAATTTATTATGGGCGGCGAATTCACGCGCCGCGCGTGGATGATAAGGGACATTGGGGGACCGATACAGCCCCGGCCCGGAGGCTGAGACGGTTCGGCGCAGCATATTACGGCGGTTCGACCCGGAATCCGTCCGCGCGGTCGAGCACGATATGACCGGCTTGCGTAGCGGCCGCCCAGCGTCCGGTCGCGGCAACGCCGCCAAATGAATAAAAATGCGCCAACACGTGGCCGAGCCGGCCGTCGGCCGCAGCCTCGGCCAGCGGACGGATCAGCCCGTCAGGCGCGCTCGTGCCGACCAGTTGCTTGAGCAGCCCCGCCTGCCTGGTCAGCCCCAATACCGACGCGCGAACTCCGCAGCGCTGCGCGTAGCGGATGAGCGTCGAAAGATTGGTCGGGCCCGCCATCCCAATCCGTACCGGATTTTCGATGCCGAGATTGCGCAGTTGAACGATCCAGCCGATCAACGCGGCGGCGTCGAAGCAAAATTGGGTGACGATATGCGCCTTGAGGCCGGTCTGCTCCGCCGCTTCGATCTTCTCCGTCAGCGCTTTCTGGAGCGATAGAGCCGAGATTCGCGGATGGCCATCGGGGTAGCCCGCGATGCCGATCTCGTTTACGCCGTAACGTTGCAGCAGCCCGCTTTCGATCAGATCGAGCGCGCTGGCAAACGATCCGGCCGGCCGGTCGCGGTCGCCGGCGATCACCAGGACGCGACGCACCCCGGCCCGCGCCACGAGGCCGGACAACAGGTCGTCCAGCACGGCGGCACTGGCGACGCTTCGCACCGCGAGATGCGGCACCGGCTCGAAGCCCGCTGCGCGCAGGCGCCGGGCCGGTTCGACGATGCTGGCGACCGGATGGCCCGGCACCGACGTGAGATAAACGGACGTCTGCGGCGCCGCCGCGCCAAGCTTGGTTGCTTCGAGCGAAAAGCCGCTCAGGAATGCAGCGATGCGCCCGATCGGTCCACCAAGCGGGTCGGCGGATGGGGCCAGCGCGGGAACCGTCATCGATACACCGTCGGGCAGCGTGCGCGACGCATGTCAGTCGCGCCGGCGCGAGATCACGTACGATTCGTCGTAAAACCAGAGCCCACCGTGCTTTTGCAGCACCTCCTGTGTAGCGGCGAGATAACGGCCGTCCGCGGCGGCTTCCGCAACCCGGTGATCTTCGACCTGTGACACGTAGATCGCGGCGTTCCACGCAGCGAACAGCGTCGAGGTGCCGATCGAGGAAGTGCCCGATATCTCGCTCGGCAGCGTGTGCATGTCGTAGCGGAACAGCGAACGGTTGTCTGCGTAAGCGTTGAAGTTGAGATCGCGCCCGGCGGGCCCGAGCTCATGCTTGACCGCCTTCATGATCTGGTGGCGGTTGTGGATGAACGGATTATCGCCGGGCCAGACCTTCTGGATGATCTCGTGTCCCGGATCGCTGCCGTGCGAGTGGATCGCGATCAGACGGCCGCCGGGGCCGAGCGCCTTGGCGAGCGGCGCGATCACCCGCTTGGATTTGAAATCCAGCGAGGCTCGGGCGCGATAGGGCTGCGATGCGATGACCAGATCGTAGTCGGCCCGCGTGCCGCCGGGCTTAGGCAGAATCGGATCGAGCAGGAAGCGGTGGTCCTGCCGGTAGACCACCAGCACGACCGGCCGCTCATAGACCGGGTTGCCGGTCTTGGCGCTGACGCCCGCTTTCCAGTTCTCGTTGAGGAACGGCACCAGGCCGGTGATCTGTTGCTCGAAGTCGTGCGCCGTGGAGCCGGTCAGCGCTACCTCGTGCCAGACCATGCTGGATGCAGCCGACATCGATTTGACCGCGAGCCAGGGCGCGTCGGCGTAGGCCAGGTTGGTCAGGATCAGCACGGTCGCCGGATGCTCGGTGAAGCGATCCGACATCTTCTGCATCGCGAGACGGACGTCCTCGAGGCTGATCTCCTTGCCGACCACGTAAAACGGCGTGTGGGGAAACTTGTCGTGCATCGAGCGCAGCGTGCGCAACAGGACGGTGCCGTCGCCGACGCCGGCATCGAACAGCCGCAGCGCCGGCGGACGCGGGTGAATATTGGCCAGTTCCAGCGACACGCGGTTCGCCACCACCCACTTTTCCGAGCAGGTGTGGACGAACAGCAGATACTTTTGCCGGTTGTCGAAGAAACGGAAATTACGCTGCGGATCGGGGCCATCGCCGGACGCCGGCATGGCGGCAGGTCTTGGTGCCACCGGCGCGAGTGGCGGGGTCGGCGTCGCGATGCGCTCCGGGGCGCGGGGCATGACCGCAGGCCGTGCGCCAGCCTCGCGGTTCGATTGCATGAAGCTGCGGATGCGGTCGAGCGTCTCGGTGGTGATGCGCCCGCCGTGGCGCAGCCGGCTGGTGAGCTTGCCGTCGTTCACGGCACGGCGCCCGAAGGTTGATTCCGCGAGGCCGGTGTGCCGGCAATAGTCGGAGATTTCCTGCAGCAATTCTTGCGCGTTCATGGCAGCACCTCACGCTGGCGTTTCCTGATCCCGCGTGAACGGCTTTTTTTGTGCGTCTCGTCAGGCGGGACCGATCAAAGCGAACCAATGTTGATGACAGGGGTCAACCACAAACCGTCCCACTGTCTGAGTGGGCAAATAGATGGGCTTTTGCCCGTTTCTATAAGTCTTTGATTTAATGAGATAATAAAACTGATATGGGAAAAATACAGCCATTCGGCGTTCAATGGTCGGCAGTCCAAGGCCCTCGCCCACTATATTGCCCACAAAAACCACAAATGAAATCAAGGATTTGCGCGTCAGAGCGCCTTGAGCACCGCGCCGGCGACCGCCGCCGTGCCGTCTCTCCCACCAAACTCGAACGGCCTAATGCCGGTGGCGTAAGCGGCATCGACCGCCCGTTCAATGCGCGCCGCCGCCTGCGCGGCGGGCTCGTGGCCGTGCTTGTCGGCAAGCCAGTCGAGCATCAGCGCGGCCGACAGGATCATGGCGGACGGGTTGGCCTTGCCCTGGCCCATGATGTCGGGGGCGGTGCCGTGGCAAGGCTGGAACACCGCGTGCTTGTCGCCGATGTCGGCGGAGGGCGCCATGCCCATGCCACCGATCAGGCCTGCAGTCAGGTCGGAGAGGATGTCGCCGAACATGTTCTCCATCACCATGACGTCGAAGTCCCACGGGCGGCGCACGAGCATGGCCGAACAGGCGTCGACATAGAGCCGGTCAGTCGGCACGCTGGGGTGTTTCGCCGCGCACTCGTCGAACATTTGCCGGAAGAATGCATACGCCTTGAAGGCATTGGCCTTGTCGACGCAGGTCAGCTTGCCCTTGTTCGGGCCGCGCGACTTGCGCCGCGCCGCATAGCGGAACGAGAAGTCGAATAGCCGCTCCGAGGTCTTGCGCGTGATCACCAGCGTCTCGCGGCCTTCGTCCTCGGTGACCACGCCTTTGCCCATCGACGCGAACAGGCCCTCGGTCGACTCGCGGATTACCACCAGGTCGATGCCGTGCTTATCGGCTCCGACGATCGGGGAGGGCACGCCGGGAATGAGCCGGCACGGCCGCACGCCGGCGTAGAGGTCAAAAATGAAACGCAGCTCGACCTGCGGCATGATCTCTGTGTTGTCGGGATAGCGAATCGAGGGCATGCCGCAGGCGCCGAGCAGGATGGCGTCGGCCTCCTCGCAGAGCTTCACGGTGGAATCCGGCATCGACTTGCCGGTTTCCTTGTAGTGCATGGCGCCCGCCGCGGCCTCGGTGAAGCGGAATTTCAGGCCCGGTGTGGTGGCCTCGATCTTCTTCAAGATTTCGAGCGCGGGGTTCATCACCTCGGGCCCGATGCCGTCGCCGGGCAGGACTGCGATGTGGAAGGCGTCGTTGGCGAGCATGTCGATGCCGTCTCCTCGCTGAAACGCTTGCCGTATGGCCTCATTTCCTCAGCCTCGTCGCGAGCCCTGCGGCGATAGTTGGCCGTTAATCCCGCTTATAGACGTCGTCCAGCCGCACGATGTCGTCTTCGCCCAGATAGCTGCCGGTTTGTACCTCGATCAATTCCAGCGGAATTTTGCCGCGGTTGGCGAGCCGATGAACGGCACCGATCGGGATGTAAACCGACTCGTTCTCGTGCACGGATTTGGCGTTATCCCCGATGGTAACCTCGGCGGTGCCGCGCACCACCACCCAGTGCTCGGCGCGATGGTGATGCTTCTGCAATGACAATGTGCCGCCCGGGCGGACCACAATGCGCTTGACCTGGAAGCGCTCGCCGCGGTCGATCGAGTCGTAATAGCCCCATGGCCGGTGGCCGCGGCGATGCTCCGTTGCCTCGGTCCGCTTCGCGTTCTTGAGCTTGGTGACCAATTCGCGGACGTCCTGAGCGCGTTCGCGCGGCAGCACCAGCACCGCGTCAGCGGTCGAGACCACCACGAGGTCCTGCGCGCCAAGCACGGCGACCAGCCGTTCGTCGCTGTGGATCACGCAGTTCTGTGTGTCCATCGCGACAGCCGCGCCGTGGACGACGTTGCCGGCAGCGTCATGCGGCGCGATATCGAAGATCGCGTCCCACGAGCCGATGTCGGACCAGCGGAAGCGGCCTTCGACCACCGCCATGCGGTCTGTTTTTTCCATCACTGCGTAGTCGATCGACTTCTGCGGCGCGCTGCCGAATCCCGCCGGATCGAGCCGCAGGAAGCCGATGTCGTCCTTGGCGCTCTGGACCGCAGCCTCGACTGCGGTGGCGATGCCGGGCTCGTAGCGCTGTAATTCCGCAAGCAGCACATCGGCGCGGAACAGGAAGTTGCCGGAATTCCACAGATAACCCTCGGACACATAGCGCGCGGCGGTGGCGGCATCCGGCTTCTCGACGAAGGCCTCCACCGAATAGACGCCTTTTTCACCGATCGCCTTGCCGCACCGGATGTAGCCGTAGCTGGTCTTGGGCTCGGTCGGCTTGATGCCGAAAGTGACGATGCGCCCGGCTTGCGCGGCCTCCAGCCCGGCGGCGCAGGCGGCGTGGAACGCATCGATGTCGAGAATGACGTGGTCGGCCGCAAGCGCCAGCACCACTGCTTCCGGATCGCGGCGCTTGGCCAGCATGGCGGCGGCGGCGACCGCGGGACCGGAATCGCGGCGCGCCGGCTCGATCGCGATCATCGCGTCGACGCCAAGGTCTTCCGCCTGGTGCCGCGCGAAAAACCGGAAATCGGCGTTCGTCACCACGATCGGCGGTCCGAACAGCCCGGGGTTTCGGACCCGCAGCAGGGTTTCCTGATAACTCGAGCGCTCGCCCACCAATGGCAGGAATTGCTTGGGAAGGGCGTCGCGCGAAACCGGCCAAAGACGCGTGCCGGCGCCGCCTGCGAGCAAGACAGGGACGATCTTGGTCATGCCCCGACACTATTCCAAAAAGCCCCGGCGATAGCCAGACTGGCGCTCCGGCGAATCGAACTGCGTGATAACAATTGAATCGGCGATGATCGACCGCATTCTCACCGTTGGTGGTTTTACGCTGCTGTCGCGTGTGACGGGGTTTGTGCGCGACATCATGTTGGCGGCGATCCTCGGCGCGGGGCCGGTGGCCGACGCGTTCTTCGTGGCGCTGCGGCTGCCCAACCATTTCCGCGCGATCTTCGGGGAGGGCGCCTTCAACGCCGCCTTTGTGCCCGCCTATGCCCGCATCCGCGAGGCAAACGGCGCCGAGCCGTCGCAATTGTTCGCCGACCATATTTTCACGCTGCTGTTGGCCGTGCAGGTGGTGCTGCTCGCCTGCGCGCTCGCTTTCATGCCGGCGGTGATCGGTGTGCTGGCGCCGGGCTTCAATACGGACCCGGGCCGCTTCGCGCTGGCGACCGAACTCACCCGCATCACGTTTCCCTATCTGCTGCTGATCAGCCTGGTCACGCTGTATAGCGGCATCCTGAACGCGCTTGGCCGCTTCGCGACGCCGGCCGCCGCGCCGATCCTGCTCAACCTGTCGATCATGATGACGCTGGCGCTCGCCGCTTTCTTCCCGACCGCGGGGCATGCCGCCGCGTGGGGCGTGCTGATCGCCGGCGTACTTGAGGTCATTCTGGTGGCTGGCGACGCGTGGAAGCGGGATGCGCTGCCCAAGCTGCGCTGGCCGAAGCTCGATTTTGAGATGAAGGGCTTTCTCAAGCGTTTCGGACCTGCGACCATCGGCTCGGCGGAGACGCAGATCGCGCTCTTCGCCGACACCATCATCGCGAGCTTTCTGGTCGCGGGTTCGCTCTCGGCGCTCTACTACGCGGACCGTCTCAACCAACTCCCGATCGGCGTGATCGGCATCGCCGCGGGCACCGTGCTGCTGCCCGAGATGGCGCGACGCATCGCGGCAGGCGATGAGGCTGGCGCGCGTCATTCGCAGAACCGCGCGGTCGAACTGACGCTGCTGCTTGCGGTGCCCTGCATGGTGGCGTTCCTGATCGTGCCGGAGCTGATCATGCGCGCGTTGTTTGGCCGTGGTGCCTTTACTGCTGCCAATGCACAGGCCGCCGGCGCCACGCTCGCTGCCTATGCGCTTGGCCTTCTGCCCTTCGTGCTGATGCGTAGCGCGACCGTGACGTTCCTGTCGCGCGGCGATACCGTCACGCCGGTCAAGGCGCTGTTCGTTGCGGTCGTCGTCAATGTCGCGTTGAAGATCGCGCTGATGGGCTCGCACGCCCAGGTTGGGCTGGCGCTAGGCACCGCGGCCGGCGCCTGGATCAATCTCACGCTGCTGGTCTGGTTCGCCACGCGGGCTAATCTCATCACCGTCGAGCCGGCGCTGTGGAAGTCGATGGCGCGCATCGCCTTCGCAGGCGCTGCGCTCGCAATCGCGCTGTTGCTATGCCAGCGGCCGGTCGAGGCATTTTTCACCGGCTGGCGGTTCAGCCAAGAGGCGATGCTTTGCGCGCTCGGGGCGATCGGCGTGGTCGTCTATGGCGTCGCGCTCTTTACCCCGATCGGCTGGCGCGTACTGGTGGTGAGGCGCTAGCCTCTGATTCAGCTACGCTGAACTTGTCTAGCAGCATTTTGCGCTTGTTCTCAAGCGTTTGGGGCATCGCGCCGGGATCGCAGCTAACGCCTAGACTAGCTAACATCCCGGTTCATGGTCGTTTCAGGCTGGCTTACAATGCTGCATGGCGTCTCAGTCGAAGGGAAGCCAGCCGAGGCGCGAGCCGAGCGGCAGCGGCGCATCGCGCATGATGATGCGGTGGCATGGTGCAAGGCTCGGACACAGATTTGGGAAACGTGGGTGAATGCGCGCATCAAGGCGAGCCTTTGAGGGGGATTGTGTTGCAAAAGTCGAAAGTTGCAGGGCCACGCCACTGGGTTCGTTACCGCGCCTGGATCGCAATTGTGATCTTTATTGCATCTCAGGCGATGGCCGTACTTAGCCGCAGCGCTCACGGACAAGAGCTAGCACCTGCAGAGCGAACGTGGCTGATCAATTCGACCAAGCAATCGTGCGAGCGTAGCCAATTAGGGAAGTTGCCAAAGGAAGTCATCCCAAAATACTGCGACTGCTACGCCGTCGCGATCTCAAAAGAGATGACCAGACAGGAGCTTATGGTAACCCGTGTTAGTCCGGAACTGCAGCGGAAAATGGAGCGCGCGTCTGCAGCATGCCAGCCACCATCGGATTTAAATTGATCGCGCTGTGGCTTCGCCCAAGCACGGCCCGGCCCTGCGCAGCTTTGCCGAATGCTCGCGGTCTTTGCCGAGCGTGCGACGGATTAATTTTTCGCTCCAGCGCGGCGCACGCTCGAACGGCAGCGGCTTGGATTCCGGCGGCGGTGGCGCCGCGTCGATGTGCTCGGGATGGCCGTCGATGCCCGGCACATAGCGAGCGTGATCGGCTGGCCGAACACCAAATACTGGGTTTTGCGGATAGGCATGTTGGGGACCCCTGTAATAGGGTTAGCGGCTTTACTTCGATATTTTTCATGCATGGGAGAATTGCAATGAAAGTTTGCCTTCTAGTGCTCTCTCGCCGTTCCGTTTCTTGTCAGCTTCGCTACTTCGTCCGCTGAAGCTCAGTCCCGCCCGCGCAGTGAAACAAGCGTTAAGGGAGGATACTGCCCGCCCGGCACTTGCCCAAAAAACCACAATCGCAGGAACCGCGCCGCGAACGTCAAAAACTGCAAAGCAGAACATTGCCAATACAAACAGTGACGCTACTGGGCGGTCAGCTTGTTTCCGCGCGGCCCGCGACGTGCACAGCGTCGTGGGCCTTTCCTATGCCTGCGTCGTTGCGTTACCGGCGATCTGGTCCAGCATGGCTTTCGGGAACGGCGGCAACTGCCCGAAGCAATTTTCAAACTCGGGCTTGCTGATCACCGACGCAGTGCAGGCGACCTCGGCCCACGCGCGGGTGCCCATACGCCATGCTCGCACCACCAAGCGAGGCTGCCGCTGCCATAGAGATAGATCGTCGGCATCCCGTGGAAGACGCAATAGACAGGTTGGTATTTGTCACTCATCCGCCAACCCCGTGTGCAAAGTAGACACCCTAAACACTCGGCGGGTGCGGTAAGGGGGTAAGGCCAGAGGCGAGAGCGCGCTCGTTCCAGCCCTAGATGCGCCGCAATATTTGGCGCGCCTTGTCTCCCGAACGGGGGGTGCCATTCGTCACGCGCAAGATCACGCGTGCCGTCGCCGCCATCAGCGCGGGCCGTCAGCGCAGGCTTTATCTCGGCAACCTCGACGCGAAGCGTGATTGGGGCCACGCGCGCGACTACGTCGAAGGAATGTGGCGCATGCTCCAGCAGGACAGGCCGGATGACTATGTGCTTGCAACCGGCGAGACGCATAGCGAGCGACGAGTTCGTCGAGCGCGCGTTTTCCAAGGTCGGCACCACGACGGAGTGGAAGGGATCGGGCGTCAAGGAGCAGGGCATCGACAAGAGCAACGGTCGCGTGCTGGTTGATGTCGATCCGCGGTTCTTCCGCCCCGCAGAGGTCGACATCCTCTGCGGCGACGCCAGCAAGGCACGCAAGGCGCTCGGCTGGTCGCCCAAGGAAAAATTCGCCGACCTGGTCAAGGAAATGGTCCAGCACGACGTGCAACTGTTGAAGGGTCACTAGTGTCCCGAACCCGAAGTTCGCACGATTGTTCAGCAAGCACCTTTGCGAACTTCGGGTTCAAAGGGACACTAGAATCATTGAGTTGCTAGTGTCGCTTTGATTCGGAAGTTCGCTTCTGAGCAAGCTGAGAACTCAAGCGAATTTCCGAATCGCGACACTAGCTTCACGCGCTGTTGATCGCGGCGGCCTTAGTTCCCGGGGTGCTTTGCGTTTAGGAAACCGGCCCTGTAATCTGCCGCATTGCAACATGGCCTGTTTCCTGTCAGCACCTGCACCTATGAACGTTGCCTGTTCCACGCCGCTTGCCGTCTCGTTTCTGGCGCTCGTGTTGTCGGCTTGCGGTGAGGCGCCACAGCAGCAGGCGGCGCCGCCGCCACCCACCGTCACGGTGGCGAAGCCGGTCCAGCGCACTATCGTCGATCAAGATGAGTACGTGGGTCGCTTCGTCGCGGTGGAGTCGGTCGAGATCCGCTCGCGCGTGTCCGGCTACCTCGACAAGATCCATTTCAAGGACGGTGAGATCGTCAAGCAGGGCGACCCGCTGTTCACCATCGACCGCCGGCCGTTTCAGAATACGCTCGATCAGGCGCGCGCCAATCTGGCGCAGGTGAAGGCCGGCCTTGCCTTCACCGAGAGCGATCTGCAGCGCGCGCAGTCGCTGGTGCGTGAGCGCACCATCACCGAGCAATTGTTCGATCAACGAACGCAGGCGAACCGTACGGCGCAGGCACAAGTCGCCGCGCAGGAGGCTGCGGTCAAGCAGGCCGAGCTCGACCTGAATTTCACTGAATTGCGCGCGCCGATCACCGGCAAGATTGGCGACCGGCGCGTCTCGCCGGGCAATCTCGTCACCGGCGGCACCACCGGCATGACGACGCTGCTCGCCAACATTGTGTCGATCGATCCGATCCGTTTCGAATTCACCTTCGACGAGGCTTCGTTCCTGCGCTACGAGCGAGCCGCCAAGCTGATGTCCGACGCGGAAACCGGCACGACCGTTGGAGTCAAGCTGCTCGACGAGAAGGAGTTCACCCACAAAGGGAAAATGGATTTCGTCGACAACGTGATCGATCGCTCCTCGGGCACAATCCGCGGCCGTGCGCAATTTTCCAATGCCAAGGGGCTGTTCACACCAGGCATGTTTGCGCGCGTGCAGGTGCCGGGCTCGCCGCCCTACCAGGCGCTGCTGGTGCCCGACCATGCGATTGGCACCGACCAGGGCCGCAAGTTCGTGCTCGTCGTCACCGCCGACAACATCGCGACGCCAAAATATCTGACGCTTGGCAATCTGTTCGGCGGCAATCTGCGCGTCGTCAAGGAAGGCCTGGCGGCGGATGACCGGGTGATCGTCAACGGCCTGATGCGCGCGCGCGCCGGTCAGAAGGTGACGCCGCAGGAGCAGGCGCCTCAGACGTCCAGCGCGCCGCAATCCAAGACGCAATAGGGCGCCGCCCCATGCGTATCTCGCACTTCTTTATCGACCGCCCGATTTTCGCGAGCGTCGTCTCGATCGTATTCATCATTCTGGGCGGCGTCGCGTTCCTGCGCCTGCCGGTCGCGCAGTATCCCGAAATCCAGCCGCCGATCATCAACGTGTCGGGGCAGTATCCCGGCGCCAACGCCGACGTCATTGCCTCGACCGTGGTCGCGCCGATCGAGGAGCAGATCAACGGCGTCGAGAACATGCTCTACATGTCGTCGAACTCGAACGGCGACGGCCGCTTCACCATCCAGGTGACGTTCGACATCGGCACCAATCTCGACATCGCACAGGTCCAGGTGCAGAACCGCGTCGGCATCGCAGCCCCGCGACTGCCACAGGACGTGCGCCAGATTGGCGTCAATGTGGTAAAGAGCTCGCCCGACCTGATGCTGGTCGTGCACATCTATTCGCCCGACCGCTCGCGTGATCCGCTCTATGTCTCCAATTACGCCAACCTGGAGATCAAGGACACACTGACCCGCGTTGATGGCGTCGGCTCGCTCACCATCTTCGGTGAGCGCGCCTACGCGATGCGGATCTGGCTCGACCCGCATCGCCTGCAGTCGGTGAACCTCACCGCCACCGACGTGACCATCGCGCTGCAGGCGCAGAACATCCAGGTCGCGTCGGGCGTACTAAACCAGCCGCCGGTCGATACGCCGGGTGCGTTCCAGATCCCGGTGCAGACGCTGGGCCGGCTCGCCGATCCCGACGAGTTCGCCAACATCGTGGTCAAGACGACGCCGCAGGCGGTGGTGCGCCTCAAGGACATCGCGCGCATCGAGCTGGCCGCGCAGGACTACTCCTCCAGTTCCTACCTCAATCGCGATGCCGCGGTGGCGATGGCCGTGTTCCAGCGGCCCGGCTCGAACGCGCTGCAAACCGCCAAGGCGATCCGTTCGACCATGCAGACGCTGGCCAAGCGCTTCCCGCCTGGCATCTCCTACGCCATCGTCTACGACCCCACCCAGTTCATCGAGCAGTCGGTCGAGGCGGTGCAGGAGACGATCCTCGAGGCGATCCTGCTCGTCGTGCTGGTGGTGATCCTGTTCCTGCAGACCTGGCGCGCCGCGATCATTCCGCTGGTCGCCATCCCGATCTCACTGATCGGAACGTTCTTCTTCATGGCGCTGTTCGGCTTCTCGCTGAACAACCTGTCACTGTTCGGGCTGGTGTTGGCGGTCGGTATCGTGGTGGACGATGCCATCGTCGTGGTGGAGAACGTTGAGCGCAACATCGCGGCGGGCCTCAATCCGCGCGAAGCCTCGAAGCGCAGCATGGACGAGGTCGGCGGCGCGCTGATCGCCATCGCGCTGGTGCTGTGCGCGGTGTTCGTGCCGTCGGCCTTCATCACCGGCATATCCGGCCAGTTCTACCGCCAGTTCGCGCTGACCATCGTCGGCGCCACCATCATTTCGCTGATCGTGTCGCTGACATTGTCGCCGGCGCTCTGCACGTTGCTGCTCAAGCCACATGGCGAACAGCATCACAGCCGATGGGGCGCTCCGATTCGCGGCTTCTTCAGGCAGTTCAATCGCGGCTTCGATGCGGTGGTGCGCGGCTACAGCTGGCTTACCACGCGAGTGGTGCGCTACGCCGCCATCATGCTGGTGCTCTACGCCGGCATCCTGGCGTTCGGCCTCAACGAGTTCCGCAAGACGCCGATGGGGTTCATCCCGATGGTCGACCGCGGCTACATCATCGTGGCGACGCAACTGCCGCCCGGCGCCGCGCTCTTCCGCACCGACGAGGTCAACCGGCGCATCGTCGACATCGCACTGAAGACGCCCGGCGTGCTTGGCGCCATGAACATCGTTGGCTTCTCCGGCGCCACCTTCACCAATGCGTCCAACTCCGGCGCGGTGTTCCTGGTGCTCGATTCATTCGCCAAGCGGGCCGGCGATCCGGAGCAGTCGGCGAGCGGGCTGCAGCGCAAGCTCAATCGCGAGTTTGCCGCGATCCAGGAGGCGCAGGTGCTGGTCATCCTGCCGCCGCCGGTCGCCGGCATCGGTAATGCTGGTGGCTTCCGCATGATGATCGAGGACCGCTCGGGCCGGGGGTCAGCCGCCTTGCAGGGCGCGGTGCAGGCGATGATGAGCAAGGCGGCGGAGACCACGGGCGTGCAGCAGGTGTTCTCGCTGTTCGACACCCGGACGCCGCAGCTTTATCTGGAGATCGACCGCACCAAGGCGCAGCTCCTCGGCGTGCGCACGCCGGAGGTGTTCTCCGCACTGCAGATGTATCTCGGCTCGTCCTACGTCAATGACTTCAATCTGTTCGGCCGCACCTTCCGCGTTATCGCGCAGGCGCAGAGTGACTACCGTGCCGATCCCAAGGACGTGCTCGCGATCCGGGTGCGAAATTCAGAAGGCGACACCGTGCCGCTCGGCTCGTTCACGACGGTGCGCGACATCTCCGGACCGTACCGCGTGCCGCGCTACAACCTCTATCCCGCCGCCGAGCTCGATGGCGCTGCTGCGCCGGGCTACTCGCAAGGCCAGGCGATCGCCATCATGCAGCGCATGGCGGCGGAAACACTACCAGAGGGCTTTGCCTACGAATGGACGACGCTCGCGTTCCTGCAATTGCGCGCCGGCGACACCGCGATCTTTGCCTTCCTGCTGGCGGTGATGTTCGTGTTCCTGGTGCTGGCCGCGCAATACGAAAGCCTGATGCTGCCGCTCGCTGTCATCATGATCGTGCCGATGTGCCTGATCGCGTCGATCGTCGGCGTGGTGATGCGGGGCCAAGACAACAACATCCTGACGCAGGTCGGCTTCATCGTGCTGATCGCGCTGGCGGCGAAGAATGCCATCCTGATCGTCGAGTTCGCCAAGCAGCTCGAGGACCGGGGCCGCGACAAGTTCGCCGCAGCCGTGGAAGCGGCGCGGCTGCGGCTGCGGCCAATCCTGATGACCTCATTTGCCTTCATCTTCGGCGTTACGCCGCTGGTCTGGGCCGTCGGCGCCGGCGCCGAGCTGCGCCAGACACTGGGCACCGCGGTGTTCGCCGGCATGATCGGGGTGACGTTCTTTGGCGTGATTTTCACCCCGGTGTTCTACGTCGTCACGCGCTGGATCGCGGAGCACTTGAGGCGCCGTCGCGGAGCGCGGGTTCCGCACGCGGCGGGGTGAGTGGCTGGTGCCCGCTCGAATTGAATTTGGCCGCCAGGACAGGCGAGGGAATGGCGACGTTCTTGGCCAGCCCCAGGGTCATCAGGAGCCGGATCACCAGCCACGTCAGGTCGAACTCGTACCATTTATGACCGTGCCGCGCAGACCGTGGATCGGCATGATGGTTGTTGTGCCAGCCTTCACCACTGACCAACATGGCGACGAGCACATTGTTGCGGCTGACGTCGGGCGTCTCGTAGTTGCGATAGCCCCACACGTGCGTGACCGAGTTGACCGACCATGTTAGGTGCCACACCACGACGGTTCGCAGGATGGCGCCCCACACCAGGATGCTGCAGCCGAATTGAGCGGAGCCCGCCCAGCTTGCGCCCGTCGCTGCTGCGATGATGAATCCCGCGGTGAAGTACGCCATCCACGAAAACAGGCCGACGATCATCCAATGGCTGCGCCGTTCCAGCCATGCATAGAACGGATCGCGTATGATGTCCCTGGCGTAACGATCGATCAGCGGGCTGCGCCGCATGTCGTCGGTTTTCACCAGCAGCCAGCCCATGTGCGACCAGAAGAAGCTTCGCAGCGGGCTATGGGGATCCTCGTTTTTGTCTGCGTATTGGTGGTGCCGCCGGTGCACTGCGACCCAGTGCGGCGGAGAATCCTGCAACGAGCAAGCCGCGAGGAACGCGAAGCTGTACTCGAGCCAGCGCGGGCATGTGAAGCTGCGATGCGTGAGCAGCCGGTGATAGCTGATGTTGATGCCGAGGACGCCGAACACGTAGGCGCCCGCGACAAGAAGCACCACGCCAGTCCAGCTGAAGAACCATGGCAGCAATGCAAGCGCGGCCAGCAGGTGAATGACCGCAAAGGCGTAGATGTTTCCCTTTTTCCACTTCGCGCCCGCCTGGTTCATCGGAGCGGCGTCCGAGCGAATAGAACCGTCTCCCGACACTGTGGTGGGCTTTGGAGCAAGCGTGCCGTCGCAATCTGGATCCGGAATAAGGCACCATGCATGGGGCGAGGATACCGCCCATTCTTACTGCTAACACGTTTCGGCTTCTGAATGTGGTTTGAGGCCATGAATGGTATCCTGGTCCCAATAAAGGAGTACGCGATGAAATTTGGCGTCGGCCAATCCATCCGCCGCAAGGAAGACGATCCGCTGTTGCGCGGGGCCGGGCGTTATATCGCCGATGCGACGCCTGATAGCGCGTTGCACGCTGTGGTGGTGCGTTCGACGCACGCTCACGCGCGATTCAAGCTCGATGCCGCGACGGCCAAGGCCATGCCAGGTGTGCGGCTCATCCTCACCGGCGACGACATCGGTGGCGTCGGCCTGATGCCGATGCAGGCCGGAATACCTGGCGTCAATATCGCCGTTCCGCGCTATCCGGTGCTGGCGCAGGGCGAGGTTCGCCATGTGGGCGATGCGGTCGCCTTCGTTGTCGCCGACACCCCGGAGCGTGCCAAGGACGCCGCCGAATCCGTCGATATCGAATGGCAGTCGTTGCCGCACATGATCGGAGCGGTGGAGGCGCTGGAGCAGGGCGCGGTGCAGGTCTGGCCGGACCGGCCGGGCAATCTTGCCTTCGAGGTGGCGCTCGGCGATCGGGCTCCGACCGCAAAGGCAATGACGAGCGCACCGCGCACCGTGTCCCTGACGCTGATCAACCAGCGCCTGGTCACCAACTATCTCGACAACCGTGGTGTCATTGCCGAGTACGACGCGGGCGCTGACCGCCTGACGCTCACGCTCGGCAGCCAGGGCAGCCACTACCTGCGCGACACCTTGTGCGAGATGCTCAAGCTGCCGCCGGAGAAGATCCGCGTGGTGACGCCTGACGTCGGCGGCGGGTTTGGCACCAAGCTGTTCATCTATCGCGAATACGCGCTGGCCGCGCTCGCCTCGAAGCAGCTTAAGAAGCCGGTGGCCTGGATAGCGGATCGCAGCGAGCATTTCCTCGGCGACGCGCAGGGCCGCGACAACATCACCACGGCGAAGCTTGCGCTCGACGACAAGGGCCGCTTTCTCGCGCTCGATATCGACCTGATCGCTGACATGGGCGCGTACCTGTCGGCTTATGCGCCCTACATCCCGTTTCTCGGCGCCGGCATGTCGCCCGGCGTCTACGACATTCCGCATTGTCACGTCAGGGTGCGCGGCGTCTACACCAACACCGTCCCGGTCGACGCCTATCGCGGCGCGGGCCGGCCGGAGGCTTCCTATGTGATCGAGCGGCTGGTCGATGCTGCCGCGCGTGAATTGAACGTCGCGCCTGATGCGCTGCGCCGGCGGAATTTCATCAAGCCGAGGGCGATGCCGTATAGGACGGCCACCGACAAAATCTACGACACCGGCGACTTCGCGAGTCACATGTCGCAGGCGCAAAGGCTCGCGGATTGGGACGGCTTCAAGAAACGCGCATCGGCGTCGAAGAAGAATGGACTGCTGCGCGGCATTGGCATGGCCACCTACATCGAAGCGTGCGGCAACATGGGCGCCGACACCGCAACGATCAGGCTGGAACAGGACGGCGGCGTGACCGCGCTGATGGGCTCGCAGTCGAGCGGCCAGGGCCACGCCACGGCTTACGCGCAGATCGTGGCCGATCATCTTGGCCTGCCGCCGGAGCTGGTTCGCACCGAGCAGGGCGACACTGACCGCATCGCGACGGGGACCGGCACCGGCGGCTCGAGTTCGATCCCGTGCGGCGGTGCGTCGCTTGACGGCGCCAGCAGGATGCTGGCGGAAAATCTCAAGCGGCTTGCCGCGGACGCGCTCGAAGCCAGCGCCGGCGACCTTGAGATCGCGAACGGCGCGGTGCGCGTCGCCGGCACCGATCGCTCGATCAGCTTCGCTGAGCTGGCCAAGCGGCCCGACGCCACACCTGAGAAGCTCACGGCGGCTGACGCCTTCGATCCGCCGCATCCGACCTATCCCAATGGCACCCATATCGCAGAGGTGGAGATCGACGAAGCGACCGGCGCAACGCGCATCGTCAATTACGTTGTGGTCGACGATTTTGGCGTGACCCTCAACCCGCTGCTGCTGGCCGGCCAGGTGCATGGCGGCGCGGTGCAGGGCATCGGTCAGGCGCTGATGGAGCAGACCGTCTACGACAAGGACTCAGGGCAACTCGTCACCGCCTCGCTGATGGACTACGCGTTGCCGCGCGCGTCCGAGATGCCGGCCTTCGCGTTCGAGACGCGCAACGTGCCGTGCAAGGTCAATCCACTGGGCGTGAAGGGAGCGGGGGAGGCCGGCGCAATCGGTTCATGTCCGGCGGTCATGAACGCGGTCCTCGACGCGCTCTGGCGCAGCCACCGCATCCGCCATCTCGACATGCCGGCCACCCCGGAGCGGCTCTGGACCGCCATCGAGGAAGCCCGCCTGATGCATCGGATGTAAAAACCAACGTGATCACAGAGGCTTAGGATAGTTTTGGCAGTCACGAAGTCGTGACTGTGGGCTGCGACAGCAGGGCCGTCACTTTGTAGGAATAACAAAGTACGGTTGGTGTTGGCCCATTCGCTGGGCTCAAGTCCAGCCTTCGCGTTATCACCGACCAGAAAATTCGGGCACAAGCCCAAACCAAGAGGGGAGTTCATGATCATTCGTATCGCGCTCGCCGCCGCCGTGGCCGCTTTCGCCGCGACCGCCGTCGTCGCACAAGGAGATCCGATCGCCGCCCGCAAAGGCCTGATGAAGGGCGTCGGCGGCGCAAATCGTGACATCACCGAAATGCTCGATGGCAAGCAGACCTTCGACCTCAACAAGGCCAAGGCCGCGCTCACCACCATGAGTGATAACGCCGCCAAGATGCCGGCGCTGTTCCCGGACACCTCCAAGGGTGGCGACACTGCGGCGCTGCCGGCGGTCTGGGACAAGAAAGCCGACTTCGACGCCAAGATGGCCAAGTTCAGCGCCGACGCCAAGGCCGCGGCTGGCAAGGTCACCAACGCCGAGACACTCAAGGCTGAAGTCGGCGATGTCCGCAAGAACTGCGGCGGTTGCCACAACGATTACCGCAAGAAGAGCTGATCCGTTCGAACGAACGTTCAATCGAGGGCGGCGTGTCCCAAGGACGCGCCGCCCTCGCGCTGTTCTGGGGCCAGCGATCGGCATAGAATTGCGCGAGGAGACACCGGATGCTGCGCCAATTGTTTCTGTTCGCTGTCGCCGTCGCGATCACAGCTCTCGCTGCGTTCTGGGCGCTCACCATTCCCGGCACGGTGCCGGCAAGCGCGCTCGGCCCCTACGCGCCCAATCTCGACAACGGCAAAACCATGTTCTTCGCCGGCGGATGCGCATCCTGCCATGCCACCACCGGCCAGGACGACAAGACCAAGCTGGGCGGCGGCCTTGGGCTGAAGTCGCCGTTCGGCACGTTCTACGTTCCGAACATTTCGCCTGACAGGAACGACGGCATCGGCCAATGGACCGAAGCGCATTTCGTCACCGCGATGGTGAAGGGCACATCGCCCGACGGACGGCACTATTTCCCCGCGTTTCCCTATACGTCCTATCAGCGCATGAAGCACGAAGACCTGCGCGACCTGTTCGCCTATCTCAAGACGCTGCCGGCGGTGCAGGGCAGGGTCCGCGATCACGACGTGCCGTTTCCGTTCAACATCCGCCGCACGCTCGGCGGCTGGAAGCTGCTGTTCCTCGACGGCGAGCCCCATAAGCCCGACGCGTCGAAGGACGCAGCGTGGAATCGCGGCGCCTATCTCGTTAACGGCCCCGGTCATTGCGCGGAGTGTCATTCGCCGCGCAATCTGCTCGGCGGCATCAAGGGCGGCCAGCGCTTCGCCGGTGGGCCGTCGCCGGAGGGCGGCGACGGCTGGGTGCCGAACATCACCCAGCATGGGCTGTCGGCCTGGACGCACGACGACATCGTAAAGTTGCTCGCCACCGGCGAGAACCGCGACGCTGATACGGTCGGCGGCGAGATGGGCAAGGTGGTGTCCAACATCAAGCAGCTTGGCGAGAAGGACATTGCCGCGATGGCGACCTACATCAAGTCGTTTCCGCCGGTCGAAGGTCCGCGCCAGCTGCAGAAGTAGCCTGTTTCCCTGGACTGCCCGCAGATGGCTCGATGAATCTGTTCAAGGCCATCTCGCTCAAGCTTCTGTCGGCGCTGCTGTTTGCCTTTCTTTCGGCGTTCATCCGTTATCTCGGCGAGACCGGCGTGCCGGTCGGCCAATCGGTGTTCTTCCGCAGCGCTTTCGCCATCATCCCGGTGGTGCTGATCTACGCCTGGCGGCGCGAGCTGATGTCGGCGGTCGTCACCTCGCGTCCGCTCGGCCATCTGGGGCGCGGCGCCATCAGCGTGGCCGGCATGTTCCTCAATTTCGCGGCGCTCGCCAGGCTGCCGCTGGTCGACGCGACCGCGATCTCATTCGCTGCGCCGCTGCTCACCGTGGCGTTCGCCGCGTGGTTTCTCGGTGAGCGTGTGCGCGTCTATCGCTGGTCGGCGGTCGGCGTCGGTTTCGTCGGCGTCATCGTGATGCTGTGGCCATATCTCGATTTCAAGCAGTTCTCCGCTGAAAGCGCGGCGGCGCAGGCGGTGACGCTCGGCGCGATCTTCGCGCTGGTCGGCGCCTTCACCAACGCCGGCGCGGTGGTGCAGACCCGCCGCCTCACCGACACCGAGACCACCTCGTCGATCGTGTTCTATTTCTCGATGTCCTGCGCGCTGGCCGGGCTTGCGACACTGCCGTTCGGCTGGATCTGGCCGAACGGCTGGCAGCTCGTGGCATTGGTCCGCGCGGGCCTCGTGGGCGGCACCGCGCACATCTTTCTCACCGAGAGCTACCGCTACGCGCCGGCGTCGATGGTCGCGCCGTTTGACTATACGACGATGGTGTGGGCGTTCGTGCTCGGCTACTGGATGTTCGGCGAGGTGCCGACGGTCTATGTCTATATCGGCGCGGCGATCGTCGCGGCATCCGGCCTGTTCGTGATCTGGCGCGAGCGCCAGCTCGGTCTGCGCCGCGAGGCGGAGTCGGAAGGGCCGGCCAACGTGTCTTAAAACGCCTTGAAGGTAATGATGGTGCGGGTGTCCTGGATGCCGGGCACGGTCTGCACCTTCTCGTTGACGAAGTGGCCAATGTCGGTGCCGCCGTCGACGTAGACCTTGATCAGCAGATCGAATTCGCCGGCGGTCGAATAGATTTCAGACGCGATCTCGGCGTCGGCGAGGCGGTTCGCGACCTCGTAGGACTTGCCGAGCTGGCACTTGATCTGCACGAAAAAGGGGACCATCCGAGCCTCCGGCGCCCAATCCAGCAAAATCGGCGCAGCCTGACAAGCGGCTCGCTGGCGCATGATCCCGAAAAGTGGAAGCCGGTTTCCCGCCTGCGCGAAGCCCTGGCAAGGCACGTCGTTTGGTCCCCAAATCATTGCGGCAAAAATCGATGACGCGCGCCATTGCGGCGGCGTTACGGGCGCAATCTATCGGCGCGCCTGCGCTGCCGCCGGGAATCCGGCGTTCATCATGAAGGGGTGTCGTTTACGCGCGATCGGCGGCTCAAACAGCAAGAGGTTCTCGCGCGCGTTGCGTTCGTCCAGCGCGACAACGGCGCGGCCGTTCGGCGTGAACGAAAGGCCTTCCGGCTTGCCGTCGAGATCGCCGAGCCGCCATGCCTTGGCGAGCGTCGCGCTGCCGCCGGGCGTCGTGAGATCGCCGATCCGCGCGATCGTCGCGGACTGGTCGCTGAGCAGATAGAGATGGCCGTCCGGCCCAATCTCGAGATCGCTGAAATCCGCGCATGTTTTCGCCAGCGCCTTGTCGGGATACCAGACCGCCAGCGCGACGAAGCGGTGGCGGCCTTTCGCGATCGGCCATCGCTTGCCGTCGGCCAATGCGCCGCCGTGCGCGAGGCCTCGGGGCCGTGCGTTCGGTGGGCCGAACTCGATGAACGCCGCCGGCTTCTTTTCCTTGATAACAAGCAGGTGACCGTGCGGCAGCGGCACCATCCCTTCGCCGCGCGAGCCTTCCGGATCGGACCAGGAGCGGGCGAGCTTGCCGTGCCCCTCGATCGCCAGATCGATCGTCGTCACGACTCGCAGCGCTTCGGGGTGGATGACCTCGACGCGCGGGGGCGTCTCCTGCAGCAGCAGCACGCGTCCGATGCCGTCGGCGGCGATCGCCTCGATCTGCGGATTGCGCCTGGGAATTTGCGAGCCCGCGAGTTTTGCAATGTTAATGGTGCGCCACTTGATAGGGTCCGTGTCGCGGCGCGGCTGCGCAAACCACGCAACCTTCGCCGCCCGGTCGCCGACTGCGATCAGCACCATGCGGCGGCGTTTGCCGCGCCGCAGGCAGATGCCCGAGACCTCCTTGAGCGGCACATCGACCACGCGGCGCACCCGCAGCCGGCGCTTTTTCGCCTTGCCGTTTTTTGCCATGAGAGCCCCCGCCTGTCGCCATGCTACGCTGCGGGCGTAGGCCGCGGCCACTGTCTTGGCGGGGACAGCCGCCCTTGCGCCGATCCCGCGCCCGGATTAGCTTTTCGCATGCAATCTCATGGGGTGCCCGGCTGCCGTTTCCGCCGGGCTGAGAGGCGAAAGCCAACCCATCGAACCTGATCCGGATCATGCCGGCGGAGGGAGAGAGATGCGGTCGCCGCGTAGCGAACTGCCCGATATCACTGCCGAGATCGCCGAGCGGCTGCACCAGCGCCGGCCGCGGGTGCATTGCATCACCAATCCGGTGGCGCAGGCCTTCACCGCCAATGTGCTGCTGGCCGCGGGCGCGATCCCGTCGATGACGGTGTCGCCGAAGGAGGTCGTGCCGTTCGTCCGCCGCTGCGACGCGCTGCTGGTCAACCTCGGCATGTTCGACGTCGAGCGGCAGAAGGCGGCGCTCGCCGCCATTCCCGTGGCCAACAAGAAGCGCACGCCCTGGGTGCTCGATCCCGTTTACATCGACTCATCGGCGCCGCGCGCCGCCTTCGCCAAGCGCCTGGTCGCAAAGAAGCCGACCGCGCTTCGCCTGAACCAGCACGAGCTCGCCGCGCTCGGCGGTAACGCCAAGGATCTCGCCGCGTTCACGCGGCATGCCGCCAAGATGAACACAGTGATCGGGCTGACCGGCGAGCGGGATTTCGTGTCGGACGGCACAAGGCTTGCCACCATCGAGAACGGCGATCCGCTGATGGCGAAAGTGACTGCGATGGGCTGCGCCGGCTCGGCGCTGGTCGCCGCCTGTCTCGCGGTCGAGGAGGACGCCTGGCTCGCCACCACGGCGGCGCTGGTCATGTTCGGCGTCGCCGGCGAGGTTGCCGCCGAGCGATCGCGCGGGCCCGGCAGCTTTGCGGTGGAAATCATCGACGCGCTGCACGGCCTCAACCGCGTCACGCTGATCGGCAAGGCGAGGGTGACGTGATGGCCAAGGCGCATCTCGACCTTCGCGTCTACGCCATCGTCGACCCAGAAGTCTCCGGTGGCCACGATCTCGTCGAGCTGTCGCGCAAGCTTGCGGCCGGCGGCACAACGCTGGTGCAGCTCCGAGACAAGCTCTCCGACACCAAAGTCATGGTCGAGCGCGCGCGCACAATCAAAAAGGCGCTCGGCAAGGTGCCGCTGCTCATCAACGACCGCGTTGACGTGGCGCTCGCGGCCGGCGCCGACGGCGTGCATATCGGCTGGGACGACATGTTGCCGGAGGACGCGCGGCGGCTGCTTGGCCCCGACGCCATCATCGGGCTAACCATCAATTCAGCCTTGTGCGCCGATGCGACCAATCTCGCGCTGATCGACTATGCCGGCATCGGCGGCATCTACGGCACCACGTCGAAGGCGACCAAGAACACGCCGATCGGAACCGAAGGTCTGAAGCGCGTCATCGAGGCACTGCGCCGGAAGCAGCCGGGGTTCGCGGCCTGCGGCATCGCCGGCATCAACGCGGGGAACGCCGCGCCGGTGATCGAGGCCGGCGCCGACGGCGTGTCGGTGATCTCGGCGCTGTCGCTGGCGAAGGACCCGCAGGCCGCGTCGCGCGAGCTGCTCGGTGTGGTCGATGCCGCGCTGGAGAAGCGGGGCTGACGATGACCGCGATCGCCGTCACCATCGCGGGATCGGACTCTGGCGGCGGCGCGGGCATACAGGCCGACCTCAAGACGTTCTCGGCGCTCGGCGTCTATGGCGCTTCGGTGATCACCGCGCTCACCGCGCAGAACACCAAGGGCGTCACCGGCATCCACGATGTGCCGCCGGAATTCATCGGCGAGCAGATCGACGCGGTGTTCTCCGACCTTGTGGTCGACGCGGTCAAGATCGGCATGCTGTCGACGACGGCGACGATCGAAGCGGTGACGAAAGGGCTTGACCGGCACGGCCAGACCAAAGTGGTGCTCGATCCGGTCATGGTCGCGACCTCCGGCGACCGGCTGCTCAAGCCGGACGCGGTCGAGATGCTGGTTCAGTTGCTGATCCCACGCGCTTTAGTGATCACGCCGAACCTGCCGGAAGCGGCCGCGTTGCTCGGCCGGCCCATTGCAGAGAGTGAGCACGCGATGCGCGGCCAAGCCGAGCGGCTGATTCTGCTCGGCGCAAAGAATGTGCTGATCAAGGGCGGCCACGGCAGCGGCGCGGAGAGCATCGATCTGCTGGTCGGGCGCGACACCGTGCTGCGGCTCGCCGCGCCGCGCATCGAGACGCAGAGCACGCACGGCACCGGCTGCACGCTGTCGTCGGCGATTGCCGCCGGGTTGGCCAAGGGTTTGCCGCTGCCCGACGCGGCGCGTGAGGCGAAGGATTTTGTCACCGGCGCGATCGCCGCCGCGAACCGCCTCATCGTCGGTTCAGGGCACGGGCCGGTGCACCACTTCCATCGCTGGTGGAACGCCAGCGCAACGCCGGAATAAGGAGAACTCCATGAAGAACATCACCCGGAGGATGCTGGTAGCGGCAGGAGCAACGGGGGTTCTTGCGGCGCCATCGGTCGCTCGCGCGCAAACGCGGCGCTGGCGCATGGTCACCTCCTGGCCCCGCCGTTTGCCCGGCCCTGGCATGTCCGCCGAGCGCGTCGCTGAACGTATCAATGCGTTGTCCGGCGGCCGTTTACAGGTGACGGTGCATGCCGCCGGCGAGGTCGTGCCGGCGTTCGAGGTGCTCGACGCGGTCGGCTCCGGCGTCGCGGAGATGGGCCACACCGCTGCATTCTACTGGCAGGGAAAAGATCCTTCCGCTGCGTTTTTCACCACCGTTCCGTTCGGCCTCACCCCTCATGAACATGTCGCTTGGATCGACGCTGGTGGCGGCCAAGCTCTTTGGGACGAACTTTACGCGCCGTTCGGCGCAAAGCCTTTCATGGGCGGCAACACCGGCGTCTGCATGGGCGGTTGGTTCCGCCGCGACATCAAGAGCCTGGCGGATCTGCGCGGCCTGAAAGTCCGCTCGCTGGGTTTGGGCGGCGAGGTATTCCGCCGTCTCGGCGCCACCCCGCAGACCACGCCACCGGCAGAAATTCTCACCAGCCTGCAGTCCGGCGTCATCGATGGCGCCGAATTCGTCGGGCCCGGCACCGACATCGCGCTTGGCCTCTATCGCGTCGCGTCCCTCTACTATGGCCCCGGCTTCAACAAGCCGAACGGCACCGGAGAATGCATCGTTTCGCTCAAGGCATGGGAGGCGATCGACTCCGAGTCTAAGGCAATCATCGCCCACGCCTGCGCCTCCGAAGCGTCGTTCGCGCTCGCCGAGATGGAGCGGCTCAACGCCGAGGCGCTCGCCGCGCTCACGACCACGCATAAGGTGCAGTTGCGAACGTTCCCGAACGATCTCATTGCCGCAGCGCGCAAGACGGCAACCGGTGTTCTGGGCGAATTGGCCTCGCGGGGCGAGCGCGCCCGCAAGATCCACGCGTCCTACACCGCATTCCGCGAGCGTACGGCCGCCTGGTCGCACATCTCGATCAAAGCCGTGCTGGACGCCCGAGAGAACTAGACTAGTCGCTCGATTCAGCTAGATTGCAGGGTATAGGTGTTTGAGTTTGACACGGGCGTCTTTGGTTGTGAATTGCCAGTCTGACTTGGTGTGATAGGCATTGCGGTCGTGTTCCCAGGCGACGATTTCGTCCTTGAGGATTTGTTTGTCGGGGATGCGGCGGTCGAGACACTGGGAGGCGAGGACGCCGAGTTCGGACTCGGCGAGGTTGAGCCAAGAGCCATGCTTTGGGGTGTAGTGCCATTCGAAGCGCTCGACGAGCCGTCTGGCTTCGGCGGCCGGGAAGGCCTCGTAGAGCGACGCCTTGCTGTGGATGTTGAGGTTGTCCTGGACGAGCACGATGGTCTTGGCCTGCGCGAAGTGGCGATCGGCCAAATCCTTCAAGACATGCGCATAGTCGATGGCGGTGTGGCGGTCCGTCACCTCGATGTGGCGCCAGCCTTCGAGCGGCGCGAACATCATGAACAGGTTGGCGGTGCCGTTGCGCTCGTACTCGTAATCGACACGGGCCGGCCGTCCCGGCTTCATCGGGATCGGCACGCGCGTCTCGGCAATGAGCTGCTTTGAGCTCTCATCCAGGCAGACCAGCGGGCGGTCGGGATCATGGGGCCGCGTGTAGACGGCCAGCACGTCTTCCATCGCCGCTACGAAGCCGCTGTTAGCCTTCGGCGGGATGACCCAGCACTGCCGGCGATGCGGCTTGAGACTGTTTTTTTGAGCGCGCGGCCGATCGTTGAGTCGCTCGCACGCTCGACGATGCCGAGTTCCACGACCTTGTTCTCCAGCAGCCGCAAGGTCCAGCGCACGCGTCCCTTCGGCGGCTTGGAGCACGCCAGGGCGATCAGCTTGGCTTGCTTCTCGCCGTCGAAGATCGCCGGCACCGGCGGATGCGCCCGCGGCTTACGGCTCAATACCGCCGCAAAGCCCTCTTCCACCAGTTGCTTGCGCACCCGGTAGGCCATCGAGGCGCTGGTATCGAGCGCCGCGATGATCTTGCTATCGCTCCACCCCTCGCCGGCGTCCGAAACATCGGCCTTCAACAAAATGCGCGCTTTCAAGAGCCGCTTCGCCGGACTTTTTCCCTTGCGGATCAGCGCTTGCAGTTGCTCGCGTTCCTCCGCGCTCAGCCGCACCACATACTTCTTTACCGCAATGTCCGTTCCAGCCATGGTCGCCTCCGTCGCTCGAATCGCGACCAAAGCAAATCATCCAATCCTTTCAAATGAGTTGAAGCGGGCGACTAGGCTAGCCTGAGCCTTTTTTCGCCGGTTTGGCCGGTTTTTACCGGCCATTAACGTTTCGTGGCGGGAGAGGGAGTTCGCCGCCGATGCCGATCTGCTTCACGCCGGAGCCAACCCACCTCACGCTCGCGGCTTCACGATCTTCTGCTTCTGCTGGCCGAGGCCGTCGCAGCCGAGCTCCACCACGTCGCCGACGTTGAGGAACTGCGGCGGCTTCATGCCGAGCGCGACGCCCGACGGCGTGCCGGTGACGATGATGTCGCCCGGCTCCATGATGAAATACTGCGAGCACCACCACACGATCTCCGCGACGCCGAACACCATGGTCCTGGTGTTGCCGCGCTGGCGGTCCTTGCCGTTGACCTTGAGCCAGATGTTGAGGTTCTGCGGATCCTTGACCTCGTCCTTGGTGGCGACCCAGGGGCCGATCGGCCCGAACGTCTCGCAGCCCTTGCCCTTGGTCCACTGGCCGGCGCGCTCGATCTGGAATACGCGCTCCGACACGTCGTTCGACAGGAAGTAGCCGGCGACTGCGCCCATCGCCTGTTCTTTCTTCAGGTAGCTCGCGCGCTTGCCGATCACGATTCCGAGCTCGACCTCGTAGTCGAGCTTCGAAGAGCCCTTCGGCGTGATGGTGTTGTCGTTCGGCCCGCAGATGCAGGACAGCGCCTTGTTGAAGATGATCGGCTCCTTCGGGAGCTGCATGCCGGCTTCCGCCGCGTGGTCGGCATAGTTCAGGCCGATCGCGATGAAGTTCGACGGCCGCGCGACGCAGGGGCCGAGGCGGGGGCTGCCCTTCACCAGCGGCAGCTTGTCGATGTTCGCCTTCTTGATCTTGGCGAGCCCGGCCGGCGACAGCGCCTCGCCGTTGATGTCCCTCACGACCTTGGAGAGGTCGCGGACCTTGCCGTTCTTGTCGATGATGCCGGGCTTTTCCTTGCCGGCGGCGCCGAAGCGGACGAGCTTCATGGGTTGGTTCCTCTCTACTCAACAGGTTGGTGGAATGGGTGGCGCATCATGCTTGGGTGGAGAGGTGCGGGCAAGGTGGCACCGACGCGCGATTGAGCAAACGCCATTTCCGCGTCATGGCCGGGCTTGTCCCGGCCATCCACGCCTTGCTTGGCGACAAGGAAGGAAGACGTGATGCCCGGCACAAGTGTTTAGCCCGGGGACATGACCGACACCTGTTCGGGGACATGACCGACACATTCTTTGTTGGTCAAGTCGATAGTTGCGATCTGGTGGGCGGCAAAGAAGACGCCGTATCGGCCGTCGGATGTCAGCGGCCGGATGGCGACGCGCTCGCCGCGGAAAGCCCTGGGAACGATCCAGGGACGCCCCTTGAAGCTGATGTAATCCTTGGTGGCGGGAACGATGCGCACGATCTCGTGGCCGTCGTATTCCACCTCCGGCAGACGATCCGGCATCGATCGGGGGCTCGGCCGGAAGCGGTTGGCCGGGACATCCTGATCGAGCGCCTGGTGCGGCCGTTCGAGATTGTAGATCGTCCGCCAGCGGTCGAGGGCGCGTTGCACCTCAGCCAGATCGCGAAAGTGGCTGAGCGCGAACACCTCGGCTTTCAGCGTGCGATGGAAGCGCTCGTTCTTGCCGCGGCTCTGCGGATGGTAAGGCCGGCTGTGCAGGACGGCGACGCCGAGCTTAAGCAGCCACACCGCGAACTTGGTCCAGCGCTGGCCGGACGAGTCTCCCCATGGATTGCCGTTGTCGACGAAGAAGGCCTCCGGCAATCCATAGCGGCGGAAGGTCGGTTCCAGCCGGGTTTGCACGGTGTTGCGCCGCTCGTCGGCGCAGGCCGCAAGGCAAAGATTGTAGCGAGAATGGTCGTCCACCACGGTGAGAGGATGACACCGCCCGCCGCCTGCAAGCGGCATGTGCCCCTTGAAGTCCATCTGCCAAAGCTGATTGGGCTCCGGCTTCTCAAAGCGCAGGTGAGCCGCAGCCCCGCCCGGCGGCGCAACGATCCGGCCGTGCCGGCGCAGAATCTCGTGCACCGTCGACTGCACCGGACAGGCCAATCCCTCGCGTTCGAGGCAGCGCACGATCTTGCGCGCGCCCCAGGCCGGATGGGCATCGCGCCACGCAAGAATGCGATCCTCGATCGCAGGATCGGTTTGCGCCGGGCTCGAATGCGGACGCCGGGAACGATCCGCCAGCTCTTCATTGGCCGTCCAACGGTCAAGCCACTTGTACCCGGTGTCAGGGTGAATGCCGAAGCGACGGCACAGTTCGCGCCGGTTTGCCCCTTCCTGCATCGCCAATCCAACAAACTCACGCCGCTGTTCCATCATCGACACCTCGCGCCACGGCATGGATGGCCTCCCTGAAAGCCGTTTCCATGCAATGATGATGTGTCGGTCATGTCCCCGAACACCCGTCGGGGATGTCTCCGGGCAATACACTTGTGCCGGGCATCCACGCCTTTCTTTGCATAGGAGCAAGGCGTGGATGGCCGGGACAAGTGTTTAGTCCGGGGACATGACCGACACCTGTCCGGAGACATCACCGACACATTGTTTGTTGGTCAAGTCGATAGTTGCGATCTGGTGGGCTGCGAAGAAGATGCCGTATTGGCCGTCGCTGGTCAGCGGTCGGATGGCGACGCGCTCGCCGCGGAAGGCCTGCGGCACTTTCCACGATGTACCCTTGAAGCTGATGTAATCCTTGGTAGTTCCAACGGTGCGAACGGTCTCGTGTTCGTCGTATTCCACCTGCGGCAAGCGGTCCGGCATGGCTCGTCCGCTTGGCCGGTAACGGCTGGCCGGCACCTCCTGATCGAGCGATTCGTGCGGCCGCACGAAATTGTAGACCTCGCGCCAATGATCGAAGGCGTGCTGCGCCTCGGCGAGATTGCGCAACCGCTTGAGCGCGAACACCTCGTCCTTGAGCGTGCGATGAAAGCGTTCGTTCTTGCCGCGGCTCTGCGGGTGATAGGGCCGGCTGTGCAGGACGCTGATGCCAAGCTTGAGCAGCCACACGCCAAGCCGGGTCCAGCGCTGCCCGGATGAATCGCCCCAAGGGGCGCCGTTGTCGACAAAGAAGGCCTCCGGCAGACCGTAGCGATGGAACGTGCGCTCCAATCGGCCTTGCACCGTGTTGCTCTGCTCGTTGGCGCAGGCCGCCAGGCACAGGTCGTAGCGGGAATGGTCGTCGATCACAGTCAGCGGGTGGCAACGGCTACCATCGCCAAGCGCCACATGGCCCTTGAAGTCCATTTGCCAGAGCAGGTTCGGTGCCGCCATCTCAAAGCGCAGGCAGGCGGCAGGTCCACCGGGCGGCGCAACGATCCGGCCATGCCGGCGCAGCACCTCATGCACCGTCGAAGGGACCGGACAGGCCAGCCCATCGCGCTCCAGACAGCGGGCAATCTTGCGCGCTCCCCAGGCCGGATGGGCGTCGCGCACCGCAAGAATGCGCTCCTCGATCGCCGCTGCGGTCCGCGCCGGGCTCAAATGCGGACGACGGGAACGATCCGCGAGGCCTTCATCGGCCGTCCAGCGGCCGAGCCACTTGTAGCCGGTATCAGGATGAATCCCGAACCGCCGGCACAGCTCGCGCCGGTTCGCCCCTTCCTGCAACGCCAGTCGAACAAACTCACGCCGCTCGTCCATGATCGACACCTCGCGCCACGGCATGGCTGGCCTCCCTGTAAGCCGAATCCATGCGATGATGATGTGTCGGTCATGTCCCCGAACACCCGTCGGGGATGTCTCCGGGCTATACAACAAGGCCGGGCATGACGACCGCGAGATGAGTGCGCGCGGCACGATTTTCATCAAAACGCCCCCGGAAAAATCCCTCCGTCCATCAGCAAATTCTGCCCGGTGATGAATCCGGCGTGCGACGAGCACAGGAACGCGCAGGCCGCGCCGAATTCGTCCGGATTGCCGAGGCGCCTGGCGGGCACCGACGCGGCGCGGTTTGCGGTGGCCTGCTCGACCGTGATGCCCTGCTTCTTGGCCGTGATCTCGTTGTTGTGGCGCAGCCGGTCGGTGTCGAACGGCCCCGGCAGCAGGAAGTTGATCGTCACATTGTGCTGCGCGACCGAGCGCGCCACGCCGGCGAGGAACGCCGTGAGGCCGGCGCGCGCGCCGGACGACAGGTCCAGGCCGACCAGCGGCATCTTCACCGAACCCGACGTAATGTTGACGATGCGGCCGAACTTCTTCTTCACCATCGGGTCCATCGCCCTCTGGATCAGCTCGATCGGCACCACCATGTTGCCGATCGCGCCGGCGATCATCTTCTCGCGGTCGAGCTCGCGGAAATCGCGGAACGGGGGCCCCGCATTGTTGGTGATGAGGATGTCCGGTTCCGGGCAAGCCGCGAACAGCCTGGCCTGGCCCTCGGCGGTGCCGACGTCGGCGGCGACCGCGATGACCTTGGCCTTGGTGGCCTTGCGGATTTCCTCGGCGGTGTTCTCCAGCCGCTTGGGATCGAGCCCGTTGATGACCACCTCGCAGCCGGCTTCGGCGAGCCGGAACGCGCTGGCGCGGCCCAGCCCCCGGCTCGAGGCGCAGACGATGGCCTTGCGGCCGGCGATACCGAGATCCATTGCGATGTCTCCTGTTGACGGAAGATCATAGCAGCGCATGCCACTGCCGAGCATTGGTGGGCTGTTGCCACAAGTTTACCCCCTGAAAGGGGGAGGTCGACGTGCCGTAAGCGCGTCAACGCGCGTCTTCAACGCGCTATGGCACGTCGGGTGGGGGTCCGCTTCGACACCGTGGATTCCGTCGACCCCCGCCCCAACCCTCCCCCTTTCAGGGGGAGGGAGCGCGCCGCCGATGCCGCGCCTCATCATCACAGCCCCCGCATGCGGCGGCGGCTTTGCTCGCGCTCGTCAAGGCACTCGCGGGCGAAGTCCATGAGGCCTTCGGGTACGCTGCGCCAGCGCTGCGTGAAGCAGGCGTGCATGTCGCCGCGGCATGATTGATTGCGCCGGCAGGCGGCAATGCGGCACGCTTGCCAGAACTCCAGGATGTTGCACATCGCCAAGCGCCGCGCGTCAGTGCGCACGCGTCTCTCGCGCGCCTTGCGCTGCTTCGGCGTCTCTTTCGCCGCATGTTTCTCCGTTCGCTTCCGCATCGTTCTCCTTTCCGATTGTTGCGCGCAACGCGCCGCGCCGGCCCGCGCGTCCGCGCCGGGCGTTGGGGGTATTGTTCGCCCCGCAAAAGGTGAGGGCGGTGAAGCGCCGGCTGGCGCTGGTGCGGATCGCCGCACCCCGTGGCCTGCCTTGCGGATGGGTTGAGCGAAGCGAAACCCATCGCGCTGGTGCAGCAATGACGAACTGCAGACGCAACGTCGTTCCGGGCGGCAGCTTCTTCTTTACGGTGAATCTAGCCGACCGCCGCCAACAGCTTTTGACCGAGCACATCGGCTACCTACGCGCCGCATTCCGCTACGCACGGATGCGCCATCCTTTCTCGGTCGACGCCTTCGTCGTGCTGCCCGATCATTTGCACGCGATCTGGACGCTGCCCGAAGGCGATGCCGAATTCGCAACACGATGGCGGCTGATCAAGTCAGCATTCTCGCGATCATTGCCGATAGGAGAAGCGGTTTCACGCAGTCGTGCTGCCAAGAGCGAACGTGGCATCTGGCAGCGACGATATTGGGAGCACACGCTGCGTGATGAAGACGATTTCGCGCGGCATGTGGATTACATCCATTTCAATCCGGTGAAGCATGGGCACGCGAAGCGCGTACAAGATTGGCCGTATTCGTCGTTTCATCGGATGGTGCGACGAGGTGTTTTTTCCGCGGATTGGGCGGGTGATGTGAGAGCGGAGTGTGTGGAGTTCGGCGAGAGGTGATGGGTTTCGCCGCTCAACCCATCCTACGGAAATGCTTGAACTGAGCTTGCAGCGAGCACTGTGGCGGCGTTACTTTCTGCCCCATGACCACTCCCCCCACCCTCCCACTCCCCACCGCCGCCGACGTCGATGCCGCCGCCGCGCGCATCAAGGGCGTTGCGATCCGCACGCCGCTCATCAGTTCGCCGGCGCTCGACGAGCGGCTCGGCGCGCGGGTGTTCCTCAAGGCCGAGACCTTGCAGCGCACCGGCTCGTTCAAGTTCCGCGGCGCCTACAACAAGATTTCGCAGATCCTGCCTGACAAAAAAGCGGCCGGTGTGGTCGCCTATTCGTCCGGCAACCACGCGCAGGGCGTGGCGCATGCCGCCGCGCTGTGCGGCGTGCCGGCCGCGATCGTGATGCCGTCGGACGCGCCGTTGCCGAAGCGTCAACGCACCGCGGCGTTCGGCGGCGAGGTGGTGCTCTACGACCGCGACACCGAGGACCGCGCCAGCATTGCGCGCTCGCTGTGCGAGGAGCGCGGCGCGACGCTAGTGCCGCCGTTCGACGACCCGATGATCATCGCGGGACAGGGCACCGCGGGCCGCGAGATCGCCGAGGACCTGGAGGCGCTCCACGTCAAGCCGGACATCGCGGTGATCGGCGCCTCGGGCGGCGGACTCGCCGCCGGCATCACGCTCGCATTGAAGGCGCGCTTTGCGGCGATGAAGGTCTATACCGCGGAGCCCGCAGGCTTCGACGACACCATGCGCTCGTTCCAGTCCGGGCAGCGCGAGCGCAATCCGAAGCTGAGCGGCACCATCTGCGACGCGCTGATGACCGAGACGCCGGGCGTCATCACCTGGGAGATCAACCGCAAGCTGATCGGGCAGGGCGTCGCCGCGAGCGACGAGGAGGTCGGCCGCGCGGTGGCGTTCGCGTTCCGCGAGTTGAAGCTGGTGGTCGAGCCGGGGGGCGCAATAGGTCTTGCGGCGCTGCTTGCCGGCAAGCTCGATGTGAAGGGCAAGATTGTGGTCGCGGTGCTGTCCGGCGGCAATGTCGATCCGGATTTGTTCGAGCGGCTGATCGCGGGGTAGTTCTCCACCGTCATTCCGGGACAGCGCGAAGCGCTGGGCCCGGAATCCAGAATGGCGTTCGGCGTCTGCGTCTGGATTCCGGGTTCGCGCCCATAGCGCGTCGAAGACGCGCGTAAACGCGCTTATGGGCGCGCCCCGGAATGACGGCGGAGAGAATTTCAGCCCTGATACTTCACTCAAACAGCGCGATCTTTTCCTCGTCGCTCATCGCCTTGAGGGGGCCAAGCGGATCGGCGGGCTTGTCCTGCGGCTGTTGCGCGGCCGGCTGAGCGGCGGCGGCCGGCGCGCTCGCGGGCGCCGCGGACCCCGCGTCCTGCGCCGGCCAGTCCTGCGCCGGCCAGTCCTGCGCCGGCCAGTCTTGCGCCGGCCATGCCGGCTCGAGCAGCGTGGCGGCGGGATCGTCGGCCTCAAACTGCGTCTCAAACAGGAGCACATGGAGATCGAGTTCGGCCACTGGCTCGGGCGGTGGTGGCCCGGCGGATGGTTCCGGCGCAGGCGCGGCCGAGGCTTGCAGCGTCTGTTCGGGCGGTGTGTCCGGTTGCGGCGATGTCTCCGGCTCGGAGGGCTCGAACAGATCGACCGGCGGCATGATCACTTTGGGTTCAGGCAGCGCCGCAGGCTGCGGCTCCACTGATGTCGCAGCCGGCGGGTCGTCCTGTTGCGCGGACAGTCCTTCGGCGGTGGTGTCCGATTTCACCCGCGACTCGAAAATGACCGCGGTGCCGACTTCGGGCGGCAGGAACGGCATCGTCTCCATCCGGGCGAAGCTCGCGAGCAGCTCGACCTCGGGCATTTTTGACTCGAACGGCGCAGCCGTCTCCGCTGTCAAAACCGGATCTTGCTCTGCTGTTGAAGTCGGCTCCTGCGGCGCAGACGCTTCCGTCACGGCGACCGGCTCGGGAAACGCAGACACCTCGGTCATGGTGATAGGCTCGTCCGGCGTGAACGCGATCGTCTCAGGAACCGGCTCGGGCGAGGGCGGTGCTTCGGCGGCGGCGATCGGCTCCGGCTCGGATACAACTGCGTTCGGCGTGGCGGCTGCTTCGGCCGGCTCGGGCTCGGGCAACGAAGTTGTTTCGGCGATCTCTTCAGGCGCTGGTCGTGCCGGCATCGCGGCGGTCAGTTCCTCGACCATCAGCTCCAGCATCGCGACCGTGGTGGTGCCGCCGGCCGGAGTGGAGTCGGATTGCGCGCCGGGACCGTCCGCGTGCGGCAGACCAAGCTGCGAGAAGACCTCCGAGACGGTCGGCACGTGGTCGGATTCGGCCTGCGGCGCTGCTTCAGCCTGCGGCGCTTGGGCCGTTTCAGCGGCCGGATCGTCGCGCAGCGCATCGAGGAGCGTCTGCTCGTCCGACGGCAGCGTTGGCGGCTCGTCGCCAGGTGAAAACGCTTCGGCAGGTGAAAAGTTTTGGGCGGGCGACAGCTCTTCGGCGCGGGACGATTCCTCAGCGGGCGTTGCGGCCTCCGGTTCTTCGGCCGGTGGCGCAGCCGCGGGCCTTGCGGCGGGCAGCGTGCCGCCGATGACGGCCGCCATCACCCGCCCGGTCCGGGCGTCGAGATCGTCCAGCAGCGCGCTCGGGTCGCTGTCGGACAGCAACGCCGCTCTGACGTTCGCGATGACCTCGCGCATCTCGTCGAGCTCGGCGCGCAGCCGCTCGATCGCCTCGGGCTGGCGCGCCGCAGCCTTCATGCGCAGCAGCGCGGCCTGCATCGTCTCGGCGTCCGAGCGCGGCTCAGCCGCCGGCGAGTGCGCCGCAAACCGCTGGAGCATGGGCTCGTTGGACATGCGCAACCCGCTGTGAGAAGTCTCCACCAATCTGCACGATGACCCTGAGTCCGCAACAGCATCGATGGCACATAAGCCACAGCTATCCACTGATCGATTCGCCCTCAAGCTGGGGCTGTTCTACGCCACCTATTTTCTGTTCGGGGGTATTCAACTGCCGTTTTTCCCGCTTTGGCTCGAAGCCAAGGGGCTGGACGCCGGAACCATCGGCGTCGTGATCGCGGTGCCGATGATCGCGCGCATCGTCGCGGTTCCGATCATCACGCGAGAGGCCGACCGCCGCCGCGCCATCAAGGCGACGCTGGTGATCATCGCGGCGGTCGGGGCGCTGGCGATGACGGTGGTCGGGCTGGTGCAGGGCGCGGTCGCGATCCTGGTGGCGTTTACGATCGCGGCGGTGGCGTTCGCCCCGATGCTGTCATTGTCGGACGCCTATGCGCTCAATGGGCTCGGGGCACGCGGCCGCGCCTACGGTCCGGTGCGGCTGTGGGGCTCGGTTGCCTTCATCGTGGCGAATGTCGGCGCCGGCGCCCTGCTCGGCGTGATCGACCCGGTGCATCTGATCTGGCTGATCGTCCTGGCGCTGTTCGTGACGACGCTCGCCGCGATCAACCTCGATCCGCTCGATGCGCCCTTGACGCCGGCGGACCAGCCGCAGGCCCCGCCCCGCCAGCTTTGGAGCAATCCGGCGTTCCTCGCGGTCGCCGCGGCGGCGAGCCTGACGCAAGGCAGCCACGCGCTTTACTACGGCTTCTCGACCATGGAATGGCGCGCCGCCGGCATCAGCGGCATCACAATCGGTGTGCTCTGGGCGATCGGCGTGCTGGCCGAGATCGTGCTGTTTGCGTTCTCGGCGCGGCTGGCGATTAGCCCGACCATGCTGCTGATGCTCGGTGCGGCGGGCGCCATCCTGCGCTGGAGCGCGATGGCGTTCGATCCGCCCACCGCCGTGCTTTTGCCGCTGCAACTGCTGCACGCGGCGTCGTTCGGGGCGGCGCATCTCGGCGCGATGGGGTTTCTGGCGCGCGCGGTGCCTCGGGAGCTGGCAGCGACCGCGCAGGGACTGGTGGCGACGGTTTCGGGGATCGTGATGGCGTCGGCGACCGGATTGTCCGGCCTGATCTACGCGGCGTCGGGAAGCTTCGCCTATCTCGCGATGGCTGCGATGGGGCTGGCGGGCTTCGCCTGCGCGCTCATGGCGCACAACCTGCTGCGGCGGAATTGACTGGGGCGTGGACTCATAAACGGCGCGGATGGATCGCTAATGGAAAAGCGCTTTGATATCGTATCCAAGCGGTTTGACGCGCGTAGTGTTGGGAAGAATGCAAATGATATGGGTGGGAGCAGCCGTATTCGGATTGATCGTCGCCTCCACTTGGCCGGCTGTAGCCCTATGCGAGAACACCGGCAAGACCTGTATTGAGACCAAGCGATTTCATCAGAGGGTGTGCGCTCGGGTCGGGTCGTCCGGACCACGTCGTGATTGCTACGCTCTCGGAGAAAAAGCCCACGCCAAGTGTTTGACGACGGGCCAATGGGTAACGGACCAATGCAACTTGTCTGGTCTCGGAAAAAAGTAGGCTCCGCTGCGATGGGGACCAGCGATGTCGATTAGTGGAAGCCAGAAGCAGACATTGTTCGCATTGCCTAAGAATGCTTGTCAGTGCCACCTTGATTTGTCGCGGCGAACGGCAGCGTCAATTCAAAAACGCTTCCATCGAAGTCCGTTTTAGCTAACTTCAGACTGCCACCGTGGTCCTGGGCGATGGTCTGACAAATGGAAAGCCCCAACCCCATGCCGGCGGGCTTCGTCGTGAAGAACGGCTCGAATATGCGGTCGGAATTTTCGGTTGCGATCCCCGGTCCGGCGTCCTGAACCGACAGCGAAACGGACGAATGTCCATTGAGGCTCGTCGTCAATCGAAGACGCCGGGCGCTAGGAACGGTGGTAGCCATCGCGTCGATTGCGTTTCTTACCAAATTCAAGATCACTTGCTGGATCTGTGTGCGATCGGCGTAAACCTCAGGAAGATCATTTTGGAATTCAGTCGCCACAGAGACGTTGTTAAGCAATAGGTCCTGCTCCACCAACGTAAGCACCTGCCGCGCAACATCGTCGACATGGATCATGGTCCTGTGATCCCCACGCTTCTTGAATAGCTCGCGAACTCCAGAAATTATTTCTTTGGCACGCTGGGTAGCATCCGAGATTGAGGCGAGGGAGGCGCGCGCTTCTTCGAGGTCCGGAGGTGATCTTTTGAGCCAATTCGACGCTGCGGCACTCCTCGCCGCAATAGCAGCCAGCGGTTGAATGAGTTCATGTGCCATGGCGGATGTAGCGGCATCTAGGCTCATGAGGCGATTTGCACGCTCGCGGCGCAACAGCATGATCGCGTTTGCGAGGCGCGCATAGAGCACTGTCGTTTCCGTCAGCATGACGGCTAGCACCGTACAACTGGCAATCAGCGCATAAGTCCGAGCGGTGTACCAGCCAAGCGTATAGCGCACGGCGGTCATGACGGTTGACAGAGTAAGGTCAGGCAAGGTGGCAACGACTGTCACCATCAGCCAAACGGCGAGGGACGTACGTTTATAAATAAGCAACAGTAAAAGAGCCGCGGCGCTGAACAGCCATATAAAACCCGTCATATAACTGGTGACAGGGGCCTGCCGCGTCCCATCTACGAACGTGGGTGGAAGGTACTTTGCGCCCGCTGTCACCATCCACGTCAGGGCCGCAGTAGTAGCCAACACAGATACGATAGTGATGCCGATTGTGATCCTGGTCGATTTGCCGGGGCTGGCGCCTTCGTCAGCATCCCTGGACAACGCATAGACTAAGACTGCCGCAGGAAGCGCAAGGTGCCAGAGGCAGAAAAGGTAGACCGCGCTTTTCAATGGATCGCCGATCAAAACGGTTGGCACGTATGCGCCTGGAAAAGCAAGGGTTTGAAGAAAAGCGAATAGTCCGCTGAACATATAGCCGCTGGCCAGCGCCAACAGACCAGACTGGGGTTGGATTGAATATTGAGCAAACAAAAGAGTTGCCGTAACCAGCTCGGCGACGCACACCACGGTTTGAATAACCGGAATGAAAGCAACAACGCGGGGCAATGGCACGCTAGCGAACGGCGCCACCATCATGAAGATAATAAACAGCAAAATAACTAGGGCGAGCGCCAGTCTTCGCTCGGCAGCACTGGCAAGCGTGTTAGCGATCAAGATCGGAAAATCTTGGCGCGCCTCTTGAGGCAACTCGTCAATAGTATTCTTCGGCACTATGCCCGCCCGTTATGGTCTGCTAACCAACCTGACCATTATCGTAAGCGCTTAAGGGTCCGAAAGGGTCTGAGATTTCAAAAGCAGACCGCGCTTGACCTGCGACATGTCTAATGGGCACCAAGCCGACATTCGGCGTGACCTAATCCATGTTGGCTTTCGCAGGACGAGCGGACGTGCGCAGTGCGTATTTTTTGAATGTACGCCGCAGCCGTCCGTCAGCGGCAGGCCGAATACATGGACGCGAGCTCGCGGCCACGCAGGAAGATCATCTTGGACGAAAGGCCGCCGCGCTTGTTGATCCAGCGCCGCAGGTGCGGGGGATAGACCTCCCACAGCGCCTGGGTGCCGACCGCGCTCGCCACCGGGCGCCCGGCAGGTCCCGGCATCCACGCCGCGTGGAAGCCCAGCATGGCGCGCTGGGTCACGCAGATGCGATCGCGCGGGACGATGCCAAGGACCAGGGTGCAGGCCGACAGGCAGGCGCCGTCGATCATCACCCGCTCGCCCGAGCTGCGGACGGCGGAGTAGGCCTCGACATAAGTGCCGATCCGGCCCCCGACGTCGTCGGTGATCCGAACCGTTGCCGATGCGTTGGATGTGGAAAGTGCCACCAGAGCGGCAATATTAGCCAAGGCTGCTCGAAGTCGCATACCCCCGAACCCCCGTCCTCAAGCGCCGCTCTATTAACCTTTGTAAATGATCGGACGCCGATGTGGAAGCGTCTCGTGCGTTCGGTTTGGGGATGATTTCCGACGTGACTATTCGGTCACAGCGGGAACCGTAACCCTTTGCCAAAGACCGAGATTTTCGGGAATGGCGATCCCGCCGATGGCCCGAAAAACAGGCCCTGCGCCAACGGGAATTGCCGGATTCCGCGACCTTGAATCGAGCCGGAATTGCAGCCGGACAGCCCGCAAATTCGCTCTTCCAAGAGGCGTTTCGCACTGCGTCATGCAATCTCCGGATGTGCGCCGCCGGCCCGTCGTTACTCGACCTTGGCGTTCGCGAGCTTAACCATCGCCGCCCAGCGCGGCGCTTCCGACGCAATGAAGGCCGCGAATTCCTCCGGCGTCCCGATTTTGGTGATCGAGCTGAAGCGCGCCATGGCGGTTTCCGTCTCCGGGCTCAAGAGCCCGGCGTTCACCGCGCCGTTGAGCCGCTCGATGAGCTGCGGCGGCGTGCCGGCCGGGGCGACCACCCCGGTCCAGGCGTCGATGGTGAAATCCGGGAAGCCGCTTTCCGTCATGGTCGGCACCTCGGGCAGCTCGTGCCAGCGCTGCGGGCGGCCGACGGCAAGCGCGCGAAGTTTCCCCGCTTTGATGTTGCGGCATCAGGATGAGCATGCCGTCGATGGCGAAGTGCGTCTGCCCGCCCAGCATATCGGTCACCGCCGGAGCGGCGCCCTTATAGGGCACGTACGTGACGTCGATGCCGGCCTTGTTTTTGAACAGCACGCCGAGCAGGTGCGGCGGCGCGCCGAGCCCGGCGCCGAAGTTGAGCTTGCCGGGGTTGGCCTTGGCGTAGGCGACGAACTCCTGCACCGTTTTTGCGGGCACCGACGCCGGCACCACCATCACATGCGGTAGCAGCGACACACTGGCGATCGGCGCGAACGACTTGAGCGGATCGAGGCCGAGATTGGCGTAGAGCGCGGGCGCGACGCCGAGCGAGCCCGACGAGCCGAACAGCAGCGTGTAGCCATCGGGATCGGCGCTCGCCACCGCCTTGGAGCCGATGGTGGAGCCCGCGCCCGGCCGGTTCTCCACGACCACCTGCTGGCCGAGATTCGACGACATGCCCTGGGCGACGAGGCGCGCCATGGTGTCGATCGGCCCGCCCGGAGGGAACGGCACCACCAGTTTGATCGGCTTGTCGGGATAGGTCTGCGCCTGGAGGTTCGTCGCGGCGCCAATTCCGAAGGCGACGGCAACCGACAATAATGCTCGCCTGCTGATCATGCTTCCTCCCGGTGTTGGGCGCGGCTCTTGCGGCCGCAAATCGCATTCTACCAGCGTACCGAAAAGGCAGCATCCGTCATTCCGGGGCGCGCCGTAAGGCGCGAGCCCGGAATCCAGATGCAAGCACTGAGTTCGCGTCTGGATTCCGGGCCCGCCGCCGTAGCGCGTCCGTCAGGGCGTTTGCGCCCGTCTTCGACGGGCTATGGACGCGCGTAAACGCGCTTATGGCGGCGTCCCGGAATGACAACGCTGGCGCAGTCACTCGACCTTCACGCCGCTCTCCCGGACGATGTTCTCCCATTTCGGCGTTTCATCGGCGATGAAGGCGGCGAACTCCCGCGGTGTCCAGATGTTCGCCTCGATGCCGAGGCGCTCCATGGCTGCTTTCATCTCCGGCGAGCGCAGCGCCGCGTTGGTCTCGGCGTTGAGCTTGCTGACGATCTCGGCGGGGGTGCCGGCCGGCGCCCACAGCCCGGACCAGAAGAACAGCGAGAGGCCCGGGAAGCCGCTTTCGATCATGGTCGGCACGTCCGGCAATTCGGGGAGGCGCGCCGGGCCCCACACAGCGATCGCGCGGATTTTTCCGTCGCGGATCAGCGGCACGAGCGTGGACGCGGTGCCGATGTTGAGGTGGATGGTGCCGCCCATCATGTCGGTGATGGCCTGCATGCCGCCGCGGTAGGGCACGCTGGCGACGTCAAGCTTGTTCGAGAGCTTCAGCCACTCGCCGACGAGTTGCGGCGCGGTGCCTTGTCCGAAACCGAAGTTGAGCTTGCCCGGATTGGCCCTGGCATAGGCGATGAATTCCGGCACGGTGCGCACCGGCAGCGCGGGCGGCACCACCGTCACCCAATGGCTGCCCGCCACATAGGCGATGGGCGCGAACGCCTTGAACGGATCGTAGTCGAGGTTCTTGTACATCGCCGGCGCGACCACGAGGCTCGAGCTTTGGTAGAGCAGCGTGTAGCCGTCCGGCTCCGCGATGGCGGCCGCCTTCATTCCGGTCGTGGTGCCGGCGCCCGGCCGGTTGTCCACGATCACGCTCTGACCGAGGTTCGCCGAAAGATGCTGCGCCAGGAGCCGCGCCGCCACATCGACCGGCGAGCCGGCGGTGAATGGCGTGATCATCCGGATCACCCGGTTGGGATAGGCTTGCGCGGATGCGCCGCGCGTCATCGCGATAGCCGCCGCGTATGCGAGAAATGTTCGTCGTTCAAGCATGTTCTATCCCCACAGCGCCGGGGTGGAAGGATGCACCAGGCTGCCATCGTAGCGCAGCCCATCGGGGCGATCTTTCGCCAGCAGCAGCGGCCCGTCGAGATCTACCACCTTGGCGCGCTGCGCGACCAGGACGGCGGGCGCCATCGCGAGCGAGGTCGCGACCATGCTGCCGGTCATGATCTGCAAGCCAAGCCGCGACGCCTCATCGGCCATCGCCAGCGCCTCGGTGAGGCCGCCGGTCTTGTCGAGCTTGATGTTGATGGCGTCGTAACGGTCCGCCAAGCCAGCCAGCGTCGCGCGGTCGTGCACGCTTTCGTCGGCGCATATTGGGATCGGGCGCTTGACGGTCGCCAGCACGGCATCGTTGCCGGCCGGCAGCGGCTGCTCAATCAGCGTGACGCCGGCTTGCGAGCAGGCGGCGACGTTCTCGACGAAGTTGCCGGCGGTCCAGCCTTCGTTGGCGTCGACGATCAATTCGGAGTTCGGCGCGGCGGCGCGCACCGCCGCGATGCGCTCCGGATCGCCTTGCGAGCCGCCGAGCTTGATCTTAAGCAAGGCGCGCGACGCAGCGGCCTTGGCGGCATTCGCCATGGCTTGCGGGTTGCCGATCGAGATGGTGTAGGCGGTGACGACCGGTTTCGGCGCGGCGAAGCCGGCGAGTTCATGCACCGGCCGGCCAGCGCGCTTCGCCTCGAGATCCCAGAACGCGCAGTCGAGCGCGTTGCGCGCGGCGCCCGGGCGCATCTCGCGCTGCAGACCGGAGCGATCGAGCCCGAGCGCCAGCTTGCCTGTGATGGCCTCCAGCGCGGCCGTGACGCTCGCCACCGTCTCGTCATAGCGCGCGTAGGGCACGCATTCGCCGCGGCCGTGATGGCGCCCGTCATTCAACTCCGCGACCACCACCACGGCTTCGGTCTTGGCGCCGCGGCTGATGATGAAGCTGCCGGCGATCGGCCAATGCTCGACGCGGACGGCAAGGGAAAGGGGGAGGATCATGGGAACATTATACCTGCCTCGCGGCGTGTGTCGGCGGCTTGCGGCCGGCGCGGGCTCTCACCATGTGACGAAGCGCTGCAAGCAACGCTCCCCCCAACCATTCATTCGCAGAAAACAACATGCCGATTTCCATGTATGAGGTCTCGGTCCCTGTCTTCGTGCGCGCGTTCGGCAATCTTTCTGCGGTCTTGCGCAAGGGCGCCGAGCATGGCGGTGACGCCCTGGTCGAGGCGCGGCTGGCGCCCGACATGTACACGCTGGCCGGTCAGGTGCAACGCGCGAGCGACACCGCCAAAGGTTGCGCCGCGCGGCTCGGCGGCATCGACAATCCGAGCTTTCCCGATAGCGAGAAGACATTCGCCGACTTGCAGGGCCGCATCGGCAAGACCGTAAATTTCCTACAGGGCGTCAAGCCGGGCCAGATCGACGGTACTGAGCATAAGCCGATCGAATTCAAGGCCGGCACCACCACTCTGCGCTTTGCCGGAACGGGCTACCTGCTCACGTTCGCGCTGCCGAATTTCTTTTTTCACGTCACGACGGCCTACAACATTCTTCGGCATAACGGCATCGCGATCGGCAAGCTGGATATCTCGGGCCGCTTGGGCAAGCATAGGTGGGTCGAGCGCGGCGCATTCCGCGCCACCGACGTGCGTAAACAAAAGCGGGCGCGTCTCGCGACGCGCCCGCTGTGTTTTGGAGGGACCGCGTCTACTCGCCGAAGCGGCCGGCGGCGTGGGCGAGCATGGTGTAGACCTTGCCCGTTTCCGAGGTCAGGTAGGTGCGCGCCACCACCTGGCCGCGGTCGTCGCGCGAAACCTCTTCGAGCAGCCGCTCGAACTCACCGATATAGCGGTCGACGGTCTGCTTGAAGTCGCGGTCGCCGCGATACTTCTTGCGGATTTCGTCGAAGGTCTTCTGGCCCTGCAAGGTGTAGAGCCGGCGCGTGAACACGTTGCGCTCGCCGCGCTTGTAGCGATCCCACAGCTCGGCCGCGGCGTCGTGGTCGATCATCCGCGCGATGTCGACCGAGAGCGAGTTCGAGCGACTCGATGGTGTAGTGAGCGGCGCGGGCTTCGCCGCGCGGGGCCTCGCCGCGCGGGGTGGGGCCACGCTCGTCGGGAAGCTGGTCCTCCGGGCGCGAGGCGCGATGCAGCAGCTCGGTGAGCCAGCCGCTGCGGCCGTTGCCCTGACCTTGAACAGGGGTAAGCGACGGAGATTCGGCTTGCCGCCGCGGCAGCGGCGCCGCGCCGGTGATGTCAGACCGCGGGGCAGGGGCCGGACGCTCGGCGCGTTGCTCCATTCTTGGCGGCTCCATCCTCGGTGCATCCATGCGCGGCTCCGCGTAACGCGGCGCTTCCGCGCGCGTGGTGGCGGCGACGGCCGGTTCGCGGCGCGCCGGCTCGGCGGCATCCATGCTGCGGCCGTGGCGCGCGACGATGCGATTGAGCTCGGCCAGCGCTTCGATCTGGTCGACGATGACGCGACGCATCTGCGCGGCGCTCTCGGCGGTTTCTTGCGGCAGTTCGAGGATGCCACGACGCAGCTCGGTGCGCGTCGTTTCCAGCTCGCGCTGCATTTCACCCGCCATCTGGCGCATACCCTGGAGCAGATCGGTAAAGCGCTGCGTGGTGGAGGTGAACATTTCCTCCGTTTCGCTGGCGTGGCTGCCGAAGATCGTGCGCATCGTTTCGCTGGTGTGGTCGCGGGCCTGCTCCATCGACTGCAGGCCTTGCTCGCTCGATTCCGCGATCAGGCGGGCGATGTCGCGGGCGCGGCCCGAGGCGCCGTCCAGTGTTTCGTCGAGCAGGGTAGAGAAGCGCTTGAGGCGCTGCTCGATGTCCTCGGTCTTGGTGTCGAGCGAACTGACGACCGTCTCGATCGCGCTGCGGCGTTCGCCGAGGGTTTCCTCGGTGCGCCGGTTGCTCTGGTCGACCAGGGCGACGGCCTCGGCCAGCGAGCGGCCATGCTGCTCGAAGTTGCTGGCGAGCTGGCCGAGGTCGGAGAGGACCTTGCTGGTGACGGTGTGGAACGAGACGATATGCTGGTCGACTTGGTTGCTCGCCACGCCGCTGCGCTCGGCCACCTCGTTCATGGTGTCGACGAACTCGGAGACGCGGGTGACCAAGGTGTTTTCCAGCGCGCTCATGTTCTGATGCGCGCCGCTCAGCACCTCTTGGAGAAGGATGTTGGCCTCGCGCAGCCGCTCGAACAGGGTGGTGGTATCGGAACGCAGCATGCCGTGCGTTTCCAGCATCTCCGAAACCGTGGCCTTCGCAGTCGAAGTCGACTGCTCGATCGCGGCGCGGGTGTTTTCCTGCAGGCTCTTGAGCGTCAGGTTGACGGCGCTGGTGGCGGTCTCGCTTGCGTCGTTGACCAGGCGCGCGATCTGCTCGCTGTTGTCCATCATGGTGCGGGCGAACGTGACGCCCTGCGACTCGATGGCTTTGACCGCGTGGTCGGTTGCCTTGCCGATCTCGCCGGTAAACTCCCGGCTCTTGTTGCTCAGCGCGCCAAGCAGCGTGCTCGAGCTGCCGTCAAGGATGCGCGTCATCTCGTTGGCGCGGGCGCTGACCTGGGCGCTGATCTCGTCGGCCTTGCCGACGAAGCTGCGCGCCACCTCGGCGCTGACGCCGAGCAGCGTGCGCTCCACGTCGGTCGCGTTCTGCTTGAGCACCGTGCTGATGCCGGTGGACACGGCGGCGAGCGAACGCTCAACCTCGCCAGTGACGTGGTTGATGACGCGTTCGGCATTGCCGGTCACGGTCGCCAGCGAACGTTCCGCGTCGCCGGAGGCATTCGCGAAGGCGCGCTCGGCGGTTTCGGCCGCCGCGGCAAAGGAGCTCTCGGCGTTGGTCGACGCTTGCGTCATGACGCGCGCGGCGGCCTCGGCCGCCGCGGCGAAGGAGCGCTCGGCGATGGTCGACGCTTGCGTCATGACGCGCTCGGCGCTGCCCGACGCCTGACCGAGCACGCGCTCGGCGCTGCCGGTGACCTGCGCGATCTGGCGCTCGGCCTCGGCGGAGTTGGTCTGGATCGAGGAGGCGAGTTGCTCCATGCGCGCGTTGAGCGCATCAGCGGCTGCCCTGGTGCGCAGCTCGATCTGTTCAGTGACCGTCTCGGCGCGGCCGACCAGCAACTGCTCGAAGCGGCCGATGCGGGTGTCGAGGGTGTTCGCCACCTCCATCGCGCGGGTGCCGAGCGCATGGTCGATGTCGGTGATTTTCGCCCCAATCGTGCTGGCGAGCTGCTCGCCGCGCGAATCGATGGTGACGGTGACGTCGCCGATGCGCTTGTCGAGCGCGGCGACGACCTCCTTGCCGCCCTCGGCGAGCGTCTTGGCGATGTCCATGACGCGCGAGGAGAGGGCCTCGTTAAGCGTCTGGGTGCGGCTGTCGAGCGCCTCCTGGAAGCGCGACAGGCGCTGGTCGAGCGTAGCGGTGACTTCGGTCGACTTGGTGCTGACGCGGGTGTCGAAGGTGTCGACATAGGTCCGCATCGACTCGCTGACCTCTTGGGTGCGCTGGCCGAGCCGTTCGATCAACTCGCCGCCGTAAGTCTTCACGGTGCGGTCGAACTCGGCGATGTGTCGCGTGATCAGGTTGCCCAGCGTGGTGCTGTCGCGCGAGATCTTCTCGGTGAGCTCGGCGCCACCGGTCGAGAACATCTGCTCGAACGCCTGCAGACGGGCGGCCAGCAGGTCCGTGACGGTGTCGCTGTGGGTCGCGACCGCGGTCGCGAGCTGATCGGCGCTCGCCTGGAACGCGGCGCTGACGGTGTCGCCGCGCTCGACCACGGTGTTGGCGATGGTGGCGCCGGTCTGCTCCAGCTTGCTGACGACGTCGCTGCCGCGCAGGCTGAGATCGAGCACCAGCGAGTCGCCGGTCGACTTCAGCGTGTTGTTCACCTCGTCGCCGCGCGTGACGATGGTTTCGGCGAGGCGGCTCGACGTATCGACCAGCGTGTCGGTGATCTGCTGCGAGCGCTCGTCCATCATCTGCACGATGGCGTTAGATTTCTGCGAGAAGCCCTGCGTCACGTCGTCGAGCCGGGTCTCCATCATGATGGAGAGGTTGTTGGTGAGTTCCGAGAATTCCTCGGTGATGTGATCGGTCTTGAAGTTCAGGCTCGAGGTCAGCCGGTCGCTGGCCGTGGAGATCGCCGAGGTGGTCTCGATGCTGGTGCGCTCAAGGCGCTCCAGCAGGTCGCCGCCGCGCTCGCCGAGCGCGCCGATCATGAAGTCGCCGGCGCGGCCCAGCGCAAGCGTGATGTGCTCGCCCTTCTCGGTGAGCGCGCCCACGATCTTCTGCGCGCTGTCGTTGACGCGATGCGCGACGTGATCGCTGACCGAGGCGATGTCGTTGGTGAGATCGAGGTGGACACTGGTGATGGCGTGGCGGACCTGTTCGCCCTGCGCGACGAGGGCGTCGCGCTGGTGGGTGAGGGACTCGAGCAGGCCGCGGATGCGCACTTCGTTGTCGTGATAGGCGCGCTCCAGCGAGGACACCTCATTTGCGACCAGCGATTCAAGCTCGGCGGCGCGGGCAAGCGCGCGCTCGACGCCATCGCCCATCGCGGCGACCTCGCGGCGGATCGCCTGGCCGACCGTAACGATCAACTCGCGCGCCACCTCTTCGGGCTCGGCGAGACGCATGGCGACGCCGGCCATCGATTGCGCGATCAGGCGAAGCTCCTGGGAGCGCCAGACCATATGGGCGAGCAGATAGAAGAACAGCACCGGCGCCAGCACGAAGGCGGCAAGGCCGAACATCGCCGGAATGCCGGCGGAGCCCTGCGAAGTCACCGCGCGCAGGTCGGGCAGATAGATCAGTGCGAGCGTGAGGCCACCCAACACCCAGGCGAAGGCGAAAATCGAAGCGACCAGATAGGACGTGCGCGGCGGCTTGCGCTGCAAGGTCTGCAGAATCATGCCGATCGACTGGCGGTCGTCGTTGGCGGCGCGGCGGGCCTGCGGCTGGTCGTCGCCGGCGGATGATGCGGGGCCAACGCCCTCGAACAGGTCCTTGTCGGCGCTCGGGTTGCCGTAGTGGTGCTCCACCGCTGGCGCGGCCGGTTCAACATAGACGGCGCGTCCGACTGGGGTCTTATCCGGGGTGCCCAAGGCCTCCTGGATCGCCGAGAGGGCCGATTCCGCCGGGTCCTGAATCTTCTTCGGATTGTTCGCCATGTCCGCCGTCGCCTCGCGTTGCTACTCAAAACCTGCGGACGCGACTTGAATGGAAGTGCCCCTCCAGCCGCGCGCCGCTCGCGTGATCGTCGTGGTCCCTAAGGGATCCCCTGCCTCCGCGGGCCTGTGCTCTGCACAGACTTATCCACAGCAACAAGCCCGCCTGATCGCCCATCCTATCGGCCCGGGGGGTCGAAAGAAACCGGACCTGTAAGGCTTTTTTAATCATCGTTAATGGCGCTCGCCGCCAATTCCCTTGATCTTTCCACCACTTCCGGCGACGGCGGCTCGAGTTCCGCGGCGCCGAGCCGCGTTCATGGTTAGCGCCTCAGGCGTGCCAGGATGGGCCACTCGACCGTTCAGTTGGCCATACGCGCCACACCTCCCATTGCCGCGCGATAACTCATGACGGCAGCGCATTGTGGCGGTTTGGCGGAGGGGCGCGGAAGCCTGTCGCCGCGCCGGGCCATGAGGCACAATCGCGGCCGCTCCCGGAAGCTAGTGTCCCGGACCCGAAGTTCGCACGATTGTTCAGCAACCACTTTTGCGAACTTCGGGTCTAAAGGGACGCTAGAATCATAAGGTTGCTAGTGTCGCTTCGGTTCGGAAGTTCGCTTCGGAGCAAGCCGGGAGTTCAGGCGAACTTCCGAACCGCGACACTAGCCCCACTGCACCGCCAGGTCCGATGACGCCTCAAATCACTGTCGTCATGCCGGTTCGCAACGGAGCGCGGTGGCTCGGCGAGGCGGTCGAGAGCGTCGTCGCGCAAACCTTCTCCGATTGGGAACTGATCGCGATCGACGACGGTTCGACCGACGAAACGCCACGCACCCTTGGCGATTGGGAAGCGCGCGACCGGCGCATCCGGACGATCCGGCAGGACGCGCTAGGGCTGGTGGCCGCGCTCAACTGCGGTTTGGCCGAGGCCCGCGCGCCCTTGCTTGCGCGCCTCGATGCCGACGACCGCGCGCTACCGCAACGGCTTGATCGGCAGTTTCGCCATCTCGACGCGCATCCCGACATCGGTCTTCTTGGATCATGGGCGCAGAAGATCGACGAGCGCGGCGCGCGGCGCGGCCAGCTCAAGCCGGCAACGCAGCCCGACGAGCTTTCACGCGCGCTGCTGCAAGGCAATCCGTTCGTGCATTCGTCGGTGATGTTCCGCACCGAATTGGTGCGCCGCCTGAACGGATTCCGGCCGGCGTTCCGCGCGGCGGAGGACTACGACCTGTGGCTGCGCATTGCCGAAACCGCGAAGCTTGCCAATCTGCCGGAGGTGCTGATCGAGTACCGCTGGCACAGCGGCAATGTCACCAACCGCAACGCGATCCGGCAGGCGTTCTCGGTGCGGCTGGCGCAGCGATCGGCGCAGGCGCGGCGGCAAAGCGGGCATGATCCGGCCGATGGCTTGAACGCACCGCCGGATTGGCGTGCGCAGACAGCCGATGGATCGTTTTTTGCCGGCGACGCGGCGCTTTATCGCCTGCTCGAACTTGCGGATCCGGAGATCGGCGCTGGCGACGCCGACTTCGCTCCGCTCGCAGCGCGCTTCGCTGAGCTCAATCACGCCGAGCGTGCGCTTGCCGCTCACGCCATGATCAACCATATGCGGCGCGCCGAGCGGGCGAGCGCGCGGCAGACACGGCGCTTGTTCTTTGGCTTGCTGCGCCAACGCCCCGGCATGATCCCGAAAGCGGCGTGGCGTTCGCTGCCCGCGGCGCTCTTCCGGTAGCTAGGGCGTGGGCTCGTAAAATCTTTCGGGGTAAAGCAAACTGGGACGTTTTCCTCATGGAGAATCCGATGAGACGCTTCACGCTCTTGCTCTTCGTGGCGCTACTTGGCGCAGTCGATCGCCCAGCGGCCCAAGAACATGTCGAAATACGGGGCATAACATCGGAAATCAAACTTGACGAGATCGTCTACGGCCACATGACTGAGATTAACGGCAGGTTCAAAATGCGCGCTACCGAAGTGACGTTTGCCCCAGGCGGCTTTCTCGGCGTGCACCACCACGTGGGCCCTGGAATTCGATACGTGATTTCCGGCGCGGTCACGTTCACTGAAGCAGGACAGAGCACGATCTACAAAGCCGGAGAGTATTTCTTCGAAACGGGAAACCTCGCACATACCGCGGAGAACAAAACAAACTAGCCGCTTCGCATATTGTTCGTGGAGATTCTTCCGAAGGACTGGTCAGCCCCTACGGTTATTCCACCGAAGCCTTAGTAAGTGCATGGCCGTGCCGATGAAGTGATAGAACAAGAAATCCAGGTTGAAATGGCAGTCACGATACGAACGATCGTGCGTGCTGTTGCGCTCGCAGCAACGGTCAGTCTCGGCCCGGCGCAGGCGCAGCAATCGCAGGCCACGACGTGGTGCAATGCCAGCGAGGCGGACGGTGTTTCGCTCGATCTCCAGATCAGCGGCTGCACCACCGCGATAGAGTCGGGCAAGGAACCGAATGACAGCCTGGCCCGCGCCTTCAACAATCGCGGTACCGCCTACCGCGCCAAAGGCCAGCACGACCGCGCCATCCAGGACTACGATCAGGCCATCAAGCTTGATCCGAGCTACGCCAGCGCCTTCATCAATCGCGGCGTCGCCTACAACGCCAAAGGCCAGCACGACCGCGCCATCCAGGACTTAGACCAAGCCATCAAGCTTGATCCGAGCGACGCCCGCGCCTTTCACAATCGCGGCGCCGCCTACGGCGCCAAAGGCCAGCACGACCGCGCCATCCAGGACTTCGACCAGGCCATCAAGCTCAATCCGCGCCACGCCGACATCTTCTACAATCGCGGCATCGCCCACCGCGCCAAAGGCCAGCACGACCGCGCCATCCAGGACTACGACCAGGCCGTCAAGCTCAATCCGAGCCACGCCTACGCCTTCAACAATCGCGGCAACGCCTACGTCGCCAAAGGCCAGTACGACCGCGCCATCCAGGACTTCGACCAGGCCATCAAGCTCAGTCCGAGCTACGCCAACGCCTTTCTCAACCGCGGCGTTGCCAAGGCAGGAATGGGCGACAAGAAAGGCGCAGATGCGGATCTCGCTGCCGCGCGGCGCATCAATCCCAACATCGGGCGGTAGGCGGGGCCCGACGTTTACACATGGCACTTGGCGGCGGTTTTTGGCGGCGTTTTTGAATGTCCGCTTTTCCGCCGCTCCTGGGAGCTTACACCGATGTCAGCACGGGAGGTAACGATGTGGCGCCTCGTTCTGGTTCTTGCCATCCTAAGCACGACTGCGAATGCGCAAGATTACATTCCGCAATTGTCGACAACGACGGGCCAGGAAATTGGCCGGGCCTTTCGGACGGACGGCAAGGTTCCCACCAAAGACGGAGCCAGGAACGACCGGCACGATTGCGTCCTCAACCAAATGTCCGAGAAAGAGGCCAAGCGGCTTGCGCTGCTGGCGCGCAAGGACAAGGCCGCAGGCGAAGCGGCCTTGCTCCGCGCGGTGACGCCGTGCATGGCCAGGAAGGGATGGCGGGTAGAAGTGACCGGTCGTTAATGAGGCCGTGACCGCGCGATCGTCCGTTGGGTGATCACCGTGGCAGTTCGAGTGTCCGCTGCTGGCAGGGGTGATGGGGACATCCCAACGCGTGCTTTATGAATACACGCCCTTAGTCCCGCCAGCGGCGGTGCAGCCATAACCACTGCTCCGGGTGCGCGCGAACCCAACCTTCGACGGTCGACGCGATGGTCTGCATCGTGCCGTTCACGTCGACGCGGCCGCGCTCGTCCCGCGCCGCTTCGATCGCGTCGGTGACGGTCAGGCGCAGACGGCCGTCCGGCATGCGGGCGACATAGAAGCCATGGAACGGGCAATCGAAGATGCGAACGAAGCGGGCAAACAGCGGATTGATCGTGAAGCTCCGATTGAACATCGTCACCGGAATGCCGCCGGCGTAGTGCTCGTCGACCAGCATGCCGACCATGCGATTGGCTTTGAGCGCGTCGCGCACCCGCAGCGCGGTACTGGCGTCGGCCGGGATCAATCCGGCGCCTGAGCTGCTGCGCAGCGTCACCAGCTTGTCGGCAATGGCAATGACACGCGGCGCCTTGAAGATCACGTCGACGTGGGGGGTAAACATCTGGGCTGCAAGCGCGGAGACCTCCCAGTTGCCGAGGTGCGCACCGAACATCAGCACCGGGCCACGCCGCTCGCGCAGCCGCCTGCAGCGCTCGATCGTCGCGTCGTCGAGGACGATGCGGCCTCGCCGTTGCGGATTGTCGAGGTTGAAGTCCCAGATGCGATCGAGCTGCACATACTCCGTGCCGACGCGCGCGAGATTGTCCCACATGCCGGTCAGCGTCCGCTCGATCTCGGCCGGCGATTTTTCCGGGAAAGCGATCGCAAGCTGCGCTTGCGCGGTCCGGTGCCCGCGCAGCAGCCCCGGACCGATCCACCGCATCAGCCCGGCGGCGGTATTGGAGGTCCATGGCAGGCTGATATGCCGGAGCGCGGCGAAGGCGCCGACCACGAGCCAGCCCGCGGCCGCCTCCAGGTGATGCAGCCAATGACGGCCGGTCTCGATGCGCAGCGCCGGATTGGCCTGAACGAGGCGGGCCTGCAGCTCATGGATGAACGGCAGGTAGGCTGAGGTGCGGTCGTCGATCGCCTTGAACCCGACGCGGCTCGCCGCCCCGAGCTTGATCCGACCGCCCGTGCGGGAGAACAGGACGACGTTCCAGTACGTCGCCGACGAGCCAAGAAAGCGCGCCTTGAAAATCCGCACCTGCTCGATGTTGCGATAGGCGACCGAACCCTTGCGGTTGGCCATCGACCACGCGAGGGCATCGCCCTGCAGGCGGAATAGTCGCTCCGGCGAGAGCGCATGGGGGCGATAGGAATAGGTCAGTTCAGCCATCGATGGCGCGCGCGGGACGTTCGATTTGGTGCGGAAGCTGGTGTGCTGAGAGACGGGCGTCTAGCACATGAATTTTCGCCGTCAAACACCCGCCGCACGTCGGCCGCCGCTGCGGTTGACATTTCGCGTGCCGCAACTCTGATGTGCCCTGTTAGTCTTCGGTGAACGGCGCAATGCGTCCGCGGTTCCCGCAAAACGCGAAACGGCTCGATGATCAAGCGGCGTCTCGTCTACCAGGTGGCGGGATACGATCCGGTCGGCGCCGAGGGGCAGTACCGGCGTTTCGTCCGCGGCATTCCGATCTTCGCGAAAACCTGGAGTGTGAGCGTCTCTACTTCGGCTTTGACCAGGGACGCGGCGCAGTGGACCATTGAAACGCAGGGTCCCAACTGGCGGGTCGAGACGACCTATCGGCCGCTGGCGTGGGACGATATCGTTCGCGGCGATTTCGCGACTCCGATGCTGACGCGGCTTGGCAAGTTTAGCCTTGCGCTGTTCGACATTTTCCGGACCGGTACGGTGTTCCGGTATTTCCGGGCCAACTTCCAATACGGCTTCTTCTTTCTGTTTCCCGTCGTCTATCTCGTCGCGTTCGCGGCCGTCGGCTGGCTGCTCGGACGATGGATCGCGGGGCTGCTGGCGTTGCAGGCACCGGCGTATGCCCTCGCCGTTGTGGCGATCGGCCTCGCGGCGTTTTTTCTGCTGTTGCAATGGCCCGGCCGGCACTGGCGCGTTCTCCAGGCGCTCGACGACTGGCATTTTTCATGGGACTTTTTGCACGGCCGCCGGCCGGACATGGAGGCGCGCCTCGATCAATTTGCGCGGCAGTTGGTGACGTCGGCGCGCGATAAGCAATTCGATGAAATCATTGTGGTCGGGCACAGCCTCGGTGCGACCATGGCGGTCAGCACGGTTGCCCACGCGCTTGAGCTTGATCCTGCTCTCGGCACGCACGGGCCCAAGGTCTGCGTGATGACCGTCGGATCGACCATTCCGAAGTTCAGCCTGCACCCGGACGCCACGCGCGTCCGGCGCGACATCCAGCGCGTGGCAACGGAGGGCACGGTCGAATGGGCCGAGTTTCACGCCCGCGCCGATCCGATCAGCTTCTACAAGTTCGACCCGGTCACGGAGCAGCGCGTCGACGACCGCTACGACCGCAAGCCGATCATCCGCATGGTCCGCATCCGCGGCATGCTGGAGCCGGAAACCTATCGCCGCATCCGCTTCCGCTTCATGCGCGTGCACCACCAATTCGTCATGGCGAATGAGCGGCGCAACGCCTATGACTTCTACATGATGGGGTGCGGACCCATTCCGTTTCGAAGCTCCGTGATGACGATGGAAGGGCCAGCCGCGCTGATCGGCGCGGATGGCGCATACGTCGAACCTGAGAACTCTCCGCGATGACGTTGTTTCTGGCGAAGCTGATCTGGGGCCTCGGCGTGATCGGCTGGTTCGCGATCCGCTTCCGGCACCAGCAGCGCTCGCGCAAAACGCCGAAGCTGCGCCGCGCCGACCGCGCGCGCGAGGCCGCGCTGCTGACGATTTCGATCTGCGGCATGCTGGTGGCGCCGTTGACCTACGTGATCTCGGATCAGCCGAAATTCGCGACCTACCCGTTCATGCCTTGGATGGCATGGCTCGGCGCCGCGGTGTTCGCGCTGGCGCTCTGGCTGTTCTACCGCACGCACCAGGACCTCGGCCGCAACTGGTCGGTGACGCTGGAGATCCGCGAGCAGCACAAGCTGATCACGAGCGGCATCTACAGCCGGCTGCGGCACCCGATGTATTCCGCGTTCTGGCTGTGGGCGCTGGCGCAGGCGCTGCTGCTGCCCAACTGGATCGCCGGACCGGCCGGCCTGGTCGGGTTCGGCACGCTGTTTTTCTTCCGGATTGGGCGGGAGGAGCAGCTGATGGCGGAGATGTTTGGCGACGATTACCGCCGCTATGTCGAACGCACCGACCGCATCATTCCGGGCGTGTTCTAGGGGAATGGTCCACAGCGCGGGCCCGCCACGCCTGACTCCGCGGCAGCGTTTACACTAAAATAACCATAATTCGCCTAGGTTTAGCAGGGGTCCCCGCGTCAGGAGCCGGTCGAGTCAGCCAATGCGTATCGCGTTCGGTATTGTCAGCCTGTTTCCCGGCGGCGGGCTTCAGCGCGATTGCCTCGAGATCGCGAAGCTCGTTCGCAGCCGCGGCCACGATGTCACCATCTACGCGGAGCGCGTGTCGGGCGACGTCCAGACCGATGGCGTTGCGGTCGTAACGCTGGCCAACGACTCCAAGACCAACCACGGCCGCCAATACGAATTCGCCGTCGACTTCCAGCGCGAGGCGAACGCGCAGTGCGACCTCACGGTCGGCTTCAACAAGCTGCTCGGCCTCGACGTGCTTTATTGCGCCGACGCCTCGATGTACCGGCTGCGCAAGCAGCCGTACCTGAACCTGTTGCCGCGCTATCGAACTTTCGCCAACATGGAGAAGGACTGCTTCAGCCCCGATCTCAAGACCAAGACGATCCTGCTGAGCCAGAACCAGTTGCTCGAATACTGGCGCGCGTGGCGCACCGAGCCGCAGCGCATGTATCTGTTGCCGCCGACGCTGTCGGCCGCGCGTCGCAAGCCGGAGCTTCGCACCGACGGTACGCGACAGAAAGTGCGCGCGGTGTTCGGTCTCTCCGATGGCACATGGACCTGGCTGACGGTCGGCGTGCAGCCGAATACCAAGGGCACCGATCGCGTGATCCGGGCGCTCGCCGAATTCCCCGATGCGCGGCTGCTGATCGCCGGAGTGGGCGCCGAGGATAAGGCCGCGCAGACGGTCGACGCGCTGGCGCGCGATCTCGGCGTCGCCGAGCGAATCGTCTGGCTCGGCCATCGCGAGGATATGCCGCAGGTGATGGCGGCGGCCGACTTGCTGCTGCATCCTTCACGCTATGACACCACAGGCACGGTGATCCTCGAAGGCCTGGTCAACGGCTTGCCGGTGATCGCGACCGAAGTTTGCGGATATGCGAGCCACATCGCCGCTGCCGGCGCCGGTGCGGTGGTTGCCGAGCCGTTTGATCAGGGTGCGTTGAACGCCGCGATCAAGTCAGCGCAGGATCCCGCAACCCGCGCGGCGTGGTCGAAGGCCGGCATGACGTACGGCCAGCGCTCCGGCCTGTCGGAAGGCCGCCAATGCGCCGCCCAAATCATCCTCGCCGCCGCGCACGACAAGCATCCCGCGCTGGTGGATGCCGCAGGCGTCGGCCTCGTGCCCTCCGGCGACGAGTTCGCATTCGACATTTCGACGCTGCAGCCGGCCCGGGACAGCGACTGGACCGATTATTTCGCAGCCGGCGCGCCGCGGACCGCCGCGCAATAGCCCGGTGTCGGCCATTGGCAGGGTGATGTTAACCAGTGCGGCGAATCCCGCGCCGCATTTACCCAGATTTGGCCGTTTGCGCGTCACACTCCCGGGAGAGGGTTGAAAGCCCCTGGGGAGGATTCGCATGACCGCGCTCGCACTCAAGGACACGCAATCGCCGGCGCTTGCGCCGAGCGACGACGTGATCGATCTCGACCACCTGTCGCGCATGACGCTGGGCGAGCGCAGCCTGGAGCGCGAGGTGCTGGAGCTGTTCGGCCGCCAAGCTGACATCCTGCTGCCTCGGATCGCGGCCGGCAGCCCGATGTTCGCCGCCGCTGCCGCGCATACGCTCAAAGGTTCGGCGCTCGGCATCGGCGCCTGGCGCGTCGCCCGCGCCGCCGAGGCGGTCGAACTGGCCGGTGTGGCGTCCATGTCGGCTGCGGTCGAGGCACTCAATGGTTCGATCGAAGAGGCGCGGGCTGTCATCGCCGGCTTGCTACGCGCGCACTAGTTGTTCGTTTTTGGGTGCACAGCGCCTCTAGCGCCCGCCCACTGGAGCCGATAGATAGAGGCCACCCCGCCGTCCGGCCGGGCCTTCCGGCGCTTCGAACGGCTGCTTCTATGGTCAAGATCACTTTCATCGATTCCTCAGACAACGCCAAAACGATCGAAGCCGAACCCGGCGCGACCGTAATGGAAACCGCGATCAAGAACGACGTCCCCGGCATCGAGGCGGAGTGCGGCGGCGCCTGCGCGTGCGCGACCTGCCACGTCTATGTCGATGAGGCCTGGCAGGAGAAGACCGGCGGGCCGTCGCCGATGGAAGAGGACATGCTCGACTTCGGTTACGACGTGCGTCCGAATTCCCGGCTGTCCTGCCAGATCAAGGTGACCCAGGAGCTCGAAGGCCTGGTGCTGCGCGTGCCGGAGCGGCAGGCGTAGAGGGTTTCATGTCCCGGCCGGTCTCGCTATCGCTCGCCCGGGACACGAGATCAGAATGAGCTGTCTCGAATCTTCCACTCGCTGAGCTTCGCAATGGCCGCTTCAGGCAGCGGGGTCGATTTGCGCGTGGCGATGTCCATGCAGACCATGGTGGCGAGCCCGGTCGCGCAGCAGACGCCGTCGCGGAAAATCCCCTGCGCCACCTTGAACGAACTGCGGCCGAATTCAGCAACGCCGGTGCCGATCTCGATGGTGGCAGGCCAATGCAGTTCACGCATGTAGTTGATCTCCATGCGGCCCACGACGAAGGTGACGCCCGGTACGCCGATGCCGAGATCCTTGGTGCGGAACATGCCGACGCGGCCGCTCTCGAAATAGGTGAGGAAAACCGCCTGATTGACGTGGCCTTGCGGGTCGAGGTCGCCGAACCGGCAGATGTCGTTGACCCGGTGCGGGTAGTCGGCGAGCTGCGGGATGGGGCGCGGGGGACGCTGGGACGGCTGGTCGTTCACTGGAATTCCTCCAAGTCACTCCATAGCGGGCCAAAACGGCCGCCGGAAGGGCCGCCCAGCTTTGCCCTTTCCGCGGCGGCTTTGTCCCGTTAGAAAGCGCGGCATCTCCCCTAAAATAACACGAGCTATGAACGACCCAATCAAGACTGACGTACTCATTATTGGCGCGGGGCCGGTTGGCCTGTTTGCGGTGTTCGAGCTCGGTCTGCTCGACATGAAGGCGCACCTGGTCGACATCCTCGACAAGATCGGCGGTCAGTGCGCCGAACTCTATCCGGAAAAGCCGATCTATGACATTCCGGCGATCCCGAAGATTTCCGCGCAGGGTCTGGTGGACGCGCTGATGGCGCAGATCAAGCCGTTCGGCCCGGCCTTCCATCTCTCCGAGATGGTCGAGTTGATCGAGCGGATCGGCGATCCGCTGTTCCGTATCAAGAGCGACGGCGGCAAGGTGTTCGAGGCCAAGGTGATCGTGATCGCGGCCGGCGGCGGCTCGTTCCAGCCCAAGCGCCCGCCAATCGCCGGCATCGAGGCCTATGAGCCGAAGTCGGTGCACTATTCAGTGCGCAAGATGGAGCAGTTCCGCGGCAAGCGGCTGCTGATCGCCGGCGGCGGCGACAGCGCGCTCGACTGGACGCTCAACCTCGCGCCGCTCGCCAGCCATCTCACGCTGCTGCACCGCCGCGCCGAATTCCGCGCCGCGCCCGACAGCGTCAACAAGATGATGGCGCTGGTCGGCGAAGGGAAGGTCGATCTCGTGCTGGGTCAGGTGACGTCGCTCGAAGGCGCCGACGGCCAGATCAGCGCCGTCAACGTCAAACGCAATGACGGTTCGGCATTTCACATCGCCTGCGACGCCCTGCTGCCGTTCTTCGGTCTGACCATGAAGCTCGGCCCGGTGGCGAACTGGGGTCTCAAACTCCATGAGGACCTGATCCCGGTCGACACCGCGACGTTCGAGACCAGCGAGCCCGGCATCTTCGCGATCGGCGACATCAACACTTATCCGGGCAAGCTCAAGCTGATCCTGTCCGGCTTCCACGAGGTCGCGCTGATGTCGCAGAAGGCGCACCGTTACATCTACCCGGACAAGAAGCTGACCTTCCAGTACACGACATCGTCGACGAGCCTGCAGAAGAAGCTGGGCGTGAACTAAATTTCCATCGTCATTCCGGACGCTGCCGTAAGCGCGTTCACGCGCGTCTTCCACGCGCTATGGCAGCGATCCGGAATCCATACTCCGCAGCGGTGGTTATGGATTCCGGGTTCGCGACCACAGCGCGTCGAAGACGCGCGTCACCGCGCTTATGGTCGCGCCCCGGAATGACAATGGAGAGACCTACTTCGGCTGCAGCGGCGGCAGCGGTTCGGCGGTGATGTCCGGTGGCGGCTTCAGGCCCAGCACGGCGCGCGCGGCGGGCAGCGCCGCATCGGCCATCGCGGCGTGGCCTTCGGCGGTCGGATGCACCGCGCCACCGTAGACCGCGCTCATCGCCGCCCAGGCCGCGTCATGGATGCTGTTGGGCTGCGCTGTCGAGGGAAGGCCGCGCGGAAACGTCATCGCAGTGAAGTAGCTATCGTTCGCCGTCCTGATCCAGCGGCCACGCGAGGCATAGGGGCGGAATTCGCGGGGCCGCCGGTTGCAGGCCAGCGGCGCCGTCGCGGCCTCGACCGGATTGGCGTTGAAGCTCTCGCCCTTGGGCGAAAAGCACTCCTGGTCGAAGTCCGGATCGGTGTCTGCGCGAGCGCAGAAACCATGCCGGGAAAACGCTTCGAGGTGGGAGTCGACAAAGTTCATGCGGTCGGTGGCTGGTTCCTTGCACATGGTGCCGGCCTCGCAGCGCGCCAGCGACTTGAGACGCGGCAGGAATTTCTCCGAGACGAACTCCGACACCCGGCGTAGACGTTCGGCGTTTGCGGTGAAGGCGGGATGGATGTCGAAGCCGTCACGTCCGCCGGGGCAGGCAGCGCCACGCTCCATCGCGGGATTGCCATAGGACACGAACACGACGCGGGCGAGGTCGCCGGCGACCATCGGCTTCAACGTCTGCCGCAGCTTGGCGAAGCCAGCCGGGAATTCGCGATCAAGGATGCGCTCGGCCTCGGCGGACGAGGCGATCAACCCGCCTTGATTGAACAGCACGCGCTCGACGCCAGGCGTGACAATGACGTCGGCGACCATTCCGGAGAATTTGATGTCGTTGGCGCCGACCGTGAGCAGTACGAGATCGAGCGTCCGCTTCGGCTGCGCCTTCTGTGCGCGCGCAAGCAAGTCTCGCAGTTGCGGGAGTTGCGCAGGCACCGAACCGGCGCAGGGGCCGCTGGCGGGACATTCGCGGGCGCGCTGCGCGTTGAAGATGCCGGCGTCGATGGTCGCGCCACTGCAAGCGAGCGGCAGGAACGTGATCGAGATGTGCGGATTTTCCACCGCCAGCCCGAGCGCGGTCCGCATCTGATAGCTGTAGAGCGAGCTGTGGCAGGCGGCTGACATCCAGCGCGCCGCGTAGCGCTCCCATTCGCTCGCGTTGGTCGACGATTCCGGGCCCGTGGGCGCGTCATCGCAGGCCTTGTTGCCCTTGAATCCGGCACGGCTCGGCCGGAAGTATTCGCTCAGGCCTGAGCCCAGAAAACGGCGGAAGCAGAAGCCGTCGTCGGCGAGCGTCACCGGACGGTCCGGATTGCCTTCGCCGGCGGCGACCGAGTCCCCCAGTCCTGCGATCAGGTAGTCCTCGACCTTGATGTCGATCGAGGCGCTGTCGATGCTGTTATCCGCGCGCGCCACGCTCACCGAGGCGACGGTGGTACGGCCATAGCGCACCCGGGGCCGCATCTCCTGGCTGCATGGCGCGTTGGCCTGCTGCGGCTGCGGCAAGGCGTCGTCGAAGGTCCAGGCACATGTGGCGTCCGGCGGGACCGGTCCGATCAGCCGGACGCCAACCCGATGGTCCTCGGGGTTGAGGTAGTTTTCCTTCTCGCCGTCACGCTGGCAGGTGTCGAGCAGCTTGCCGGTGATGTCGACGCAAAGGTGACCGAGCGCATCCCGGGCCCAGCCGCGGCCATCGGTCTGCTGCGCCAGCTTGCGCTCCGCGGTCAGCACCCCGTCGCCGGAATCGGCGGCGACGTGCTTGCGGAAATCAGCCTCGTTGCGGAACAGCCGGAAGCGGTTCTTGACCTCCCAGACCACCTGCAAATCACCGCTCGCGGGGAAAGCATCCGCAGGCTGCGCGGCGCTTTCGGGCGCGGGCAGGACGCTGAAAAGGAGGAGCGCGGCGGCCGCCAGGGCAATCAGGCGCATCGGAATCCAACGGGTCAATGGGGTGTCTAACATGGCCGGTGCGGCGAAAATATGAGAGCATTGCGATCCGCTCCTAACGGTGATGGCCAATCGCCGCGGAGCGGGGCTATCCTGCGGCGATGCTGGTCTCTTTCTTTCACGAGCTCAAATCCGCCGGCGTGCCGGTCACGCTGCGCGAATACCTCACGCTGATGGAGGCGATGCAGGCCGACCTCGCCGGCCGCCGCGTCGAGGACTTCTATTATCTGTCGCGCGCCGCGCTGGTGAAGGACGAGCGCAATCTCGACAAGTTTGACCGCGTGTTTGGCCATGTGTTCAAGGGGCTCGACCTGCTCAGCGAGGCGATCGAGGCGGACATTCCCGCCGAATGGCTCAAGAAGCTGACCGACCGCTTCTTCACCGAGGAGGAGAAGAAGCAGATCGAGGCGATGGGAGGCCTCGACAAGCTGATCGAGACGCTGAAGAAGCGCCTCGCCGAGCAGAAGGGCCGCCACCAGGGCGGCAGCAAGTGGATCGGCACCGGCGGTACGTCCCCGTTCGGTGCGTACGGCTACAATCCCGAAGGCATCCGGATCGGCCAGGAGGAAAACCGCAACTTCCGCGCGGTGAAGGTGTGGGACAAGCGCGAGTTCAAGGACCTCGACGGCGACGTCGAACTCGGCATCCGCAACATCAAGGTCGCGCTGCGGCGGTTGCGCAAGTTTGCGCGCACCGGCGCCCCCGACGAGCTCGACCTCGACGGCACCATCAAGGGCACCGCGCACAAGGGCTATCTCGATATCCTGATGCGGCCGGAACGGCACAACGCGGTGAAGGTGCTGCTGTTCTTCGACATCGGCGGCTCGATGGACTGGCACATCAAGGCGACCGAGGAGCTGTTCTCGGCGGCGCGCACCGAGTTCAAGCACATGGAGCATTTCTATTTCCACAACTGCCTGTACGAGAAGGTGTGGAAGGAGAACCGGCGGCGTTACGACCACACCACGCCGACCTGGGACGTGTTGCGCACCTATCCGCACGACTACAAGGCGATCTTCGTCGGCGACGCCGCGATGTCGCCATATGAGATCGCGGCGCCGGGCGGCTCGGTCGAGCACTACAACGACGAGGCGGGCGCGGTCTGGATGGAGCGCGTCACACGGACGTATCCGGCCGCGGTGTGGCTCAACCCGGTGCCGGAGAGCCAGTGGGACTACACCGCATCGATCCGCATGATGAAACAGATCATTGGCGGCCGGATGTATCCGCTGACGCTGGATGGCTTGGATCGCGCGATGCGGGAGTTGGTGCGGTAAGGATTAGATGATGTTGCGCGACAGTCGTGATATTGTTCGACGGCTGGAGCGCGAGGGATTTGAATTGGTTGCGGTATCCGGTTCGCACCACAAGTTCTTCCATCGGATGCTCCGGCGGCGCGTCATCGTTCCTCATCCCAAACGGGATTTGCCGGTTGGGACGGTCCGGGCCATATACCGGGACGCTGGTTGGGAGAAGGACTGACGGAGATGGCGGGATGGCGCACTACATAGCCCTGATTCACAAGGATCGCGATAGCTGTTACGGCGTGTCGTTCCCGGACCTGCCTGGCGTCTTTGCTGCCGGCGATACCATCGACGAGGCAATGCAAAAAGCTGTCGAGGTGATCGAGTTCGCCGCGAAAGACTGGTCCGATCTCAAGGGGGAAGATTTCCCGCCGCCGCGGACGATCGATCAGTTGCGCGCGGACGCGGTTTTCCAGGAGGACGCTGCGGACGCGGTGGTTGCTGCCGTCCCGTTGCACGCCAAGGCTGAGGCGGCCGAATAGAGGCAAGCGGGACGAGCACCATCCCGAGCACGGCCGTAGCAGCCAGTGTTTTCATTGCCCCCTTATCGAGACGCCAGCTCGGAACGCAGGCACTGGTTGCTCGACGTGCCTGGGGAACCCGCCACAATTGGCTTCTTTCCACCGCTGGCGCGAATCTCAAACCAATGGCAGGTTGGTTCTGCGGGCGCTCGTTCGGAAGAGATTCCGCCGTGTATCCGCAGGGCCACGTTGGTGGGCGTGACCCTCGCAATCCGTTTTCCATATGACGGGCCTGTCCGGCCACCCGTTCAGGGCCCCAACCGAAAGGAGGTGATCCAGTGTCTCATTGTCTATCGCCGCGGTCGCCGGCATCCATGAGCTGGATCCTCGCCTTGCGTGAGGTTCGAGCCGCGTGACCTTGACGTAGAGTCACGGTCCACGCGGCCAAGCTGGCGCTTCGGCGCTGGCTTCCGCCGGATCGCGGCCTGACAATGGAAGGGCTGCCCGCGAGGGTGGCCCTTCTTCTTTTGGATTTGGCGCACGGAAGCCATGACCAAGCCGATCGAAATCTATATCGACGCCGACGCCTGTCCGGTGAAGAGCGAGGTCTATCGCGTCGCCGGGCGCCACGGCCTCAAGGCCATGGTGGTCAGCAACAGCCCAATCGCGGTGCCGCGCGATCCGTCGGTCGAACGCGTGGTGGTGGATGGCGGCATGGACGCGGCCGACAATTGGATCGCCGCGCGGGCGAGCAAGGGCGACATCGTCATCACCGCCGACGTCCCGCTCGCCGGCCGTTGCGTCACGGCGGGCGCCACAGTGCTCGCGCCGAACGGCAAGGCGTTCGACGAGAACTCAATCGGCATGACGTTGGCGACCCGCAACCTGCTGCACGAATTGCGCAGCGCCGGCGAGATCACCGGCGGGCCGAGGCCGTTTTCGCCGCGGGACCGCTCGTCGTTCCTGTCGGCGCTCGATCTTGCGGTGGTCCGCTTGAAGCGCGCGGGATTCGGTAAGAAAAGTTGATCGGCGTCACGGCTTGGCATGCTTGGCGACTCGGGCGCATATTCCGCGCATGACGGCATCATTGGACAATCCGGCCGGTTATCTGACCGTGCAATTCCTCGACTGGGTGTCCGAGCAGCCGCGCACCTACGGCGACGCCATGGACGCCTGGCGCACCTCGTGTCCGCGCCTGTCGATCTGGGACGACGCGATCCGCGACGGGCTTGTGAAAATGGAGAAGGGCGGCGGGCCGATGCGGCAGTCGCTGGTCATGTTGACCGACCGCGGCCGGATCGTGCTGAAAACGCGCAACGGCGCGGCGCGCTGAACTCGATCGCCAAATGAAAACGCCGCCGCGGGGCGCCCGCGACGAGGCCACCCGCAATTCTGCGAAAGCCTGAAACCCAAGCAAAGACTTGGGGATAGTGTCACAATTGGGAAGCAACGCCGCAGTGTGGAGAGAGCCGAAAAGCCAGGTCCAGTATGGCTTCGTCGCCACCCGCCCAGCCGATAAACGAGAGCCCGACCGGACATCCCGAAACCGTGCCGGCGGGGAGGTTCGCCTGGGGCAGCCCGGCGAGGCCGGCCGAGCAGGTCAGCCGCATCACCTGAAGGCGATGGGCATCGAGCGCCGCGGGCGGGGTGTCGATCAGCGGTGCGATCGAGGGCGCGGTCGGCAGCGCAATCACGGTGCCCGGCTTGATCAGGTTGCGCAGGTGGTCGCGCGCCGCGGCGCGGACCGTAAGCGCGGCATCCGCCTGCGCGGCGGTGATGGTCGAAGCGGTCTTCATGCGCTCGGCGACCCCGGGGCCGAACGTCGGATTTTTCTCTTCGACAAAGCGGCCGTACACCTGCCAGATCTCATAGGCCTGGATCACGCGCACCGCTTCGCGCCATTGATCGAGCCCGCTGGGCGCGAGCCGCACATGCTCGGGCTTCGGCAAGTCGCCCTTCATCCGGTCCAATACTGAGCGCAACAGCTTGACCACCGCATCGTCGGCTTCGGCAAAGCCGTCGTCGGCAATCAGCATGGTGCCGACATTCGCGCGTACGGCGTCGCCGCTGCTCAGCAGCACATCGCCGACCCGGCGGAACACGCCGGGGCCGCTTGCGACCCATCCGATGGTGTCGAACGACGGCGCCATGTCCATGCAGCCTTTGGTGTCGACGCGGCCGTGTGTGGTGCGGACACCATAGAGCCCGCAGAACGATGCTGGGATACGCACCGAGCCGCCGGTGTCCGAGCCGAGCGCGAAGTCGCAGGCGCCCGCCGCGGTGGCGGCGCCCGAGCCGCTTGACGAGCCTCCCGGGATGCGGCCGGGCGCCCGCGGGTTCGCCGGCGTGCCGTAGTGCGCGTTGATGCCAGCGACGCTGTAGAAGAACTCGTCGCAGATCGTCTTGCCGACGATAGTGGCACCGGCGTCCAAGATTTTGTCGACCGCGGCGGCGTTGGATGCCGCCGGCTTGGTGTTGGCGAGCCAGTCCGGGTTGCCGCCACCGGCGCGCTCGCCGGCGATGGCGTACATGTCCTTCACTGCGGCGGTGAGGCCGGCAAGCGGGCCGCCGCTGGCGCCCTTGAGCGGCGTTTTCAGGTTATGCGGGACAAAAAAGCCGCTCATGATGATGCAATCCTGTGCAGGGTGCTGCGAAAACGTGTCGCGAGGCAGCAAGGGTGTCAAATCGCGCCCACGCTGGAAAGCCCACGGCGAAGCGGCTAGCCTTCGTCAAAGCTGAGGAGTGACGTCATGACCAAGGTTCAGACGATGGTGCGCGCCGGTCTCGCCCTGTGCGCGCTGCTGGCGCTGCCGCTGTCCGGCGAGGCGCAGACCTTTCCCGACCGGACGGTGAAAGTCATCGTGCCGTTTCCGGCTGGCGGCACCGCCGACGCGATGCCCCGCATCATTGCGGAATTTCTGACGCGTAAGTGGGGCCACCCCGTCATCATCGAGAACCGGGCCGGCGCGGGCGGCAACGTCGGCGCAGAGGCCGCGTACAGGTCCGATCCGGATGGCTACACGCTGTTTTCGTCGCCGCCGCCGCCGCTCGTCTACAACCACATCCTCAATCCGAAGCTCAACTTTGATCCGACGCAGTTCATCCCGATCGCGGTGATGGGCAAGGTTCCGAATTCGATCCTGACCAACTCGCCGAAACTCAAGGACGTGAAGACGGTTGCCGAATTTGTCGCCTACGCCAAGGCTAATCCCGGTGCACTCAACTCGGCGACGCAGGGGATCGGCACCACCGCGCATCTGACGTCGGAGCTGTTTCAGATCGTGGCCGGGGTGAGATTCCAGCACATCCACTATCGCGGTTCTGGTCCCGCAGTGCAGGATCTGGTGGCCGGCAACGTCGACGTGGCGTTCGACAACATCGGCGCCGCAATGGCGCTGATCAAGGGCGACAAGTTGCGCATCATCGCGGTTTCCTCCGACAAGCGCGTTCCGTCGTTGCCGAACGTGCCGACGGTTATGGAAACCGTGCCCGGCTTCGTGGCGGGCACGTGGTTCGCCTTCGCCGCGCCGCCAAAGACGCCTCAGGCGGTCGTTGCCAAGATTAATGCCGAGATCAACGAGGCGCTGCGCGATCCTACCGTCAAGTCGCGGTTGGAAAACCTGAACGCCGAGGTGGTCGGCGGTTCGCTCGAGGACAACGCCAAATTCTTCAAGGCGGAAACCGCGTTGTGGAGCAAGGTCATCACCGACGCCAAGGTGAAGCTCGAGCCATAGCGCGCAGGTATTCGTGACCGACGTTCTGATTGCCGGTGCCGGTTTCGCCGGCCTGGTGCTGGCGTGCGATCTGGCGCGCCGCGGCGTCGATTTCCGCCTCATCGAGGCGAACCCGACGCCGCCCGATCAGCGCGCCGGCTCGCGCGGCAAGGGCATCCAGCCGCGCACACTCGAAATCTATGACGATCTCGGCGTGATCGACGCGGTGCATGCCGCCGGCGGGCCGTATTCGCCGGCGATGGCCTGGGATGGCCCGCGGCAACTGGGTCCTGCAAAATTTCACCGCATCGAGGTGCGCGAGCCGACGCCGGACGTACCGTATCCCAGCATGTGGATGCTACCGCAGCCGCGCGCGCTGGACATTCTTCGCACGCGCCTGAAGGAATTAGGTGGCGCGGTCGAGTTCGGCGTCAAGCTCGCGGCGCTCACGCAAGACGAGGGCGGCGTCACTGCGACGCTCGATCACGCCGATGGCCGGACGGAAACGGCGCGATCCAAATATCTGGTCGGCGCCGATGGCTCACGCGGCACAGTGCGTGGCGCAATCGGCGTGAATTTCGTCAGCGAGGCGATCGACCCGCATCCGATGATCACCGCCGATGTGGTGATCCCGGAGTTGGAGCCGACCCACTGGCACATGTGGGACCAGGCCGAGGGCGGTGCGCTGTGGCTCGGGCCGCTGGCGCAGATGCCGCATGCGTTCCAGCTCTACGCCAAGTTCGACAAGGAAATTCCGGACCTGTCGCTGGAGTCGCTGCGCGCGCTGGTGAAAGAGCGCACCGGGCGGCCCGAGCTCAACGTTATCGAGATTTATTTCGCTTCGCCGTTCGGCGCGCGCAGCGGCATGGCGCAGCGTTTCCAGGCCGGCCGCGTGTTCCTGATGGGCGACGCCGCGCATGTCCATCCGCCGGCCGGCGGGCAGGGCATGAACACCAGTGTGCAGGACGCCTACAACCTCGGCTGGAAGCTTGGCCACGTGCTGCGTCACGGCGCGGCTCCCGCTCTGCTCGACACCTACGAAGACGAGCGGCTGCCGGTCGCGGCGAATCTGCTCGAATTTGTTGTGCAGATGCATAAGGACGGACGGACAGGAAGAGCCGCGCAAAGGCGAGCACATGCAACTCGGCTTGAACTATCGCGGTGGTCCGCTGTCGGTCGAGACGCGCCGCGACGTGCCGGAGGCCGTGACGCGGGCAGGGGATCGCGCGCCGGATGCGCCGCTGTTCAATTCATCCAGAGCGCCGTGCCGATTGTTCGATCTCTTTCGCGGGCCACATTTCACGTTGCTGGCGCTCGGCGGCGTGGAGTTGCCGAAGCTCGACGGGCGCTACGCGGGCGCGGTGCGGGCCTATCGCATCATCCGGCCGGGACAGGACGCTGATGCGCTTGTGGACAAGGACGGCTACGCGCATCGCAACTACGGCGACGGGCTGATCCTGGTGCGGCCCGACGGCTATCTCGGTTACGCCGCGCCGGACGCCCGCGGTCTCGACGCCTATCTCGCGCGGTTCTTCGGCTGACCCGGACGCAAGCCGGCATTGCGCGCAACGCCCTGTTGCAGGGGCCTGCAACGCGCTAAGACGCGCCGCCTCATGTCGAATCCCGCCGAATCCTTGACCGGCTCCGAAACGCAGCTCCTCGCGCACCGCTCGTTCGTGATGTTCTGGTGCGCGCGGGTGTTCTCGGTCGCCGCCTACATGGCGCTGACCGTCGGGATTGGCTGGCAGATCTACGACCTGACCGGCAGCGCCTTCGATCTCGGCCTGGTTGGGCTCGCGCAATTCCTGCCGTTCGTCGCGCTGCCGCTGTTGATCGGCCAGGTCGCCGACCGCTTCGACCGGCCGACCGTGCTGCGCATCTGCCAGACCATTCACGCCTGTGCCGCGCTGGCGCTGGCGCTGGGTACGTTCTCGGGCTGGCTCACGCGCGAAGCGATCCTTTCAATCCTGTTCGTGGTCGGGACCTGCCGCGCCTTCGAAGTGCCGACCATGCACACGCTGGTGCCGGGGCTGGTGCCGAAGGTGCTGTTGCCGCGCGCCGTTGCTGCGGCGACCGCGGCGAACCAGAGCGCCGTGATCTGCGGGCCGGCGCTGGGCGGCTTGATCTACTCGTCGTTCGGCCCGACCACGGTCTATCTCACCTGCGCTACGCTGTTTCTGATCGCGAGCGTGCTGATCGGCCTGGTCAAGCTGCAGGGACAGGTGCAGGAGCGGCGGCCGGTGACGATGGAATCGCTGTTCGCCGGCTTCGCCTTCATCCGCAGCCAGCCGGTCGTGCTCAGCGCCATTTCGCTCGACCTGTTTGCCATGCTGCTCGGCAGCGTCACCGCGCTGCTGCCGATCTTCGCCAAGGATATTCTGCAGACCGGACCGTGGGGGCTGGGCCTGCTGCGATCGGCGCCGGCGATCGGCGCGCTGTCGGTCGCGATCCTGCTGTCGCGCTATTCGATGGACCGCAAGGTCGGGCCGATCCTGTTCATCACCACGGTGGTGTTCGCCTTCTCGATTCTGGTGTTCGCGCTATCGACGTCGATCGCTCTCTCGATCGCGGCGCTCGCGATTTACGGCGCTTCGAACTCGGTCAGCGTGGTGATCCGCCATTCGCTGGTGCAGATCAGGACGCCGAGTGAAATGCTCGGCCGCGTCATGGCGATCAACTCGATGTGCACCGGCACGTCGGGCACGCTCGGCGAATTTCGCGCCGGCGCCGTCGCTGCGGCATTCGGCGCGGTTGGTTCGGTGCTGATCGGCGGCATCGGCGCGCTCGCCATCGCGCTGCTTTGGATGAAGCTATTCCCCGACCTGGTGAAGGTCGATGCGATGGCGCAGAAGCACTAGCGAAGCTGATCCCGCCCGGAGGCGCGTTCGTCATAGCCGCGCCGGCTGGAGTAGAACACCAGCCCCATCAATCCGGCGCCGATCACGACCGAGAACAGCACGCCAAGGATCATTGCGGCCCACAGCCCCGCCGGCATGTCCGCTTCCACCGCGACCCAGAGGCCATAGGCGTAGTAGAGCGACGCCGCCAACAGCGCCGTCAATGTGAGCAGGAGAAGAGTGCGCATACCCGTGATATGGTGCACGCCGCGATGAATTCCAATCCCCAATCGGCGACAGATGACGACGCGCCTTCTCACGAGGGCGATCCAATCTATGGCTATAAGCCCAATCTGATGGGCGCGCCCTGGGTGTTCCGCCTGACGGACAAGGGGATCGAGTGGGAATACGGCCGTCGCTCGGCGCTGCTTCGCTATGAGGACGTGCGGCGCGTGCGTATGTCATACCGTCCGGCCACCCTGCAGACGTATCGCTTCATCACCGAAATCTGGAGCGAGCAAAGCCCCAAGCTGCAGATTTCCTCGACCTCGTTTCGCGGCCTTATGGAGCAGCAGCGCCAGGATGCCGAATACACCGCCTTCGTCGGCGAGCTGCATCGGCGCCTTGCCGCCACCAGAAGTGCTGCGCGGTTCGAAGCTGGCATGAACAAGTGGCTCTATTTGATAGGTTCGTTCGTCATGGTCGCGATTGCTGTGGCGCTTGCGATGTTTATGGGCCGTATGGCGCTGAACCGGGACGTTGCAGGATTTGCGCTGGTCGCGGGCGTGATGCTGCTGTTCGCCTGGCAGGTAGGCACGATGTTTTACCGCAACCGCCCCCTGACTTACCGTCCCGACCAGCCGCCACCGGCTGTGCTGCCGCGCGCTTGACGTTTCAGGCCGTCGGCTCGGCGATCGAGCGCGGCGTGATGAAGGTTTTCAGCCGTCCGGACTGCGGGTGCATGCGATCCCAGCCGTCGAGCACAAACTCGATCACCGCCAACCCCGAGGTCGGAAACGCCTCCTGCAGCCGCTCCCGCGTTTCGATGTCGCCGGTGGCGACGAGCTGCACCGCAAGCTCCTGCATGCTGGGGTTATGGCCGACCAACATGAGCGTGCGGACTTTGGGGCCGGTTTCCCGGATGACCGCAAGCAGCGCTTTGGGCGTGAACTCGTAGATGCGCTCGTCGAAATCGACCTGCGGCTTGCCTGGCTTGCTCGGCATGGCGGCGGCGGCGAGGCTCCAGGTTTCACGCGTGCGCGCCGATGTCGACACCACCACCTGGTCCGGCAGGTAACGATGCTTGGACAGGTAGGCGCCGATCTTCGGCGCGTCGTCGCGGCCGCGCTCGGCCAGTCGGCGCTCGTGATCGCGTTCACCGGAACGCGCGCGTTCCGCTTTGGAATGACGTAAGAGCAGCAGTCGGAGCATGATTTTGAGCCGCTTTCTTGTGAGCGATATATGTGGTGTGGATGATAACGATGTGAATGCTCTCTAGTGTTGCGGTTCGGAAGTCGCCCCGAATTCTCGGCTTGCTCCGAAGCGAATTTCCGAACCAAAGCGACACTAGCAACTCAATGATTCTAGTGTCCCTTTGGACCCGAAGTTCGCAAAATCGTGCGGACTTCGGGTCCGGGACTAGCCGGCAGTCTAGAGCGGCCGGCGACAGCGAGGAAGAATGGCGGCGGCCGGGCAGGGCGACTATGGCGGGAACTGGTACGCCTCGCGCATGGTGGAAACGCCGCCGCGCGGGCGGCTTGCGCTCGAGCTCGATGTTGACGTTTGCGTGATCGGCGGCGGTTTGGCGGGCCTCACCGTCGCGCTCGAGGTCGCAAAGCGCGGCTGGTCGGTGGCGGTGCTGGAAGCGCGCCGCGTCGCGTGGAATGCATCGGGCCGCAACGCCGGCTTCGTGTTGCCGGGCTTCTCGGCCGACCCGCAGGCTTTGATCGACAAGGTCGGACAGGCGTACGCCAGGACGCTGTGGGCGATGTCGGAAGCCGGCGCAGATTATGTGCGCCGCACGATCCGCGAGACGCAGATGGCCGGTGCCGAGCTCGACGAGTCCGGCTGGCTGCATGTCTCCAGGACCGGCGTCGGCGCGAAGCTTGCTGCCAGCGCGGACTTCCTGCGCGGGGAGTTCGGCACGGCGGCAGAATTCTGGCCGGCGGAGCGCGTTCGCACGCATTTGCGCAGCACGCGCTATTTCAGCGGCCTCTATTTGCCCGGCGCGTTCAGCATCAACCCGCTCAACTATGCGCTCGGGCTTGCCGCCGCCGCGGAAGCCTCGGGCGCGCGAATCTTCGAGGAAACACCGGCGCTGGAGATCGATCTGGCTGGCGTGCGCAAGCGGATCACCACGCCATCGGCACGCGTGCGTGCGGGACACGTCGTGCTCGCCGGAAATGTTCACATCGGGACACTGATGCCGGATCTTGCCGGCACGCTGGTTCCGATCTGGGCCTATTCGATCGTGACGCAGCCGCTCGGAGAACGGCTGCGCGATGCTATCAGCTTCCGTGGCGCAGTGACCGACAATGAGAATCGCGACAGCAATTGCCGTGTGGTGGACGGCGACCGGCTGCTGTGGTCGTACCGCCACACCGTTTGGGAGCGCAACCCGCGGCGCTACGTGCGCAAGCTGCTCGCCGACATTCGCCGCACCTATCCGCAACTCGGCAAGGTAGAAGCCGAATACGCCTGGAGCGGAGCGGTCGGTGCGACCGTGCACCGCATGCCGCAGGTCGGCGAGCTATTGCCGGGGGTCTGGCTGCTGAGCGGTTTCGGGGGGCAGGGCATCGCCACCACGGCGATGGGCGGCGACCTTGTTGCGCGCGCGATCCTCGACGGCGGCCAGACCTGGCGGCTGTTTCAGCCGTTCGATCTGGTGTGGGCGGGCGGCCGACTCGGCCGCGCCGCCGTGCAGACAGCCTACTGGTACCAGCGTATCCGCGAGCGCGCGAAGGCGTTTCTGTGGCGGCGCGCTCATCCGGTGCATTTGCCGGAGGTCGAGCCCATGCTGGCGCTGCCGGCAGATGATACGGCTGAGGCGTCCGCCAAGTCGAAGCGCCGGCCGCGCAAGGCAAAAACTCCTGAGGCTTCCGATCCCGCGCCCGCGAGTTGAGTGTCAGCGGCCTTCGCGCCGCGACATGAACGCGAGCCGCTCGAACAGATGAACGTCCTGCTCGTTTTTGAGCATCGCGCCGTGCAGCGGCGGGATCAGTTTCTTGGGATCGCGCTCGCGCAAGGTGTCCGGGCCGATGTCTTCGACCATCAACAGCTTGAGCCAGTCGAGCAGTTCCGACGTCGACGGCTTCTTCTTCATGCCGGGCACGTCGCGCACCTCGTAGAACAACTTGAGCGCTTCGGAGACGAGCCGCTGCTTGATGCCGGGGAAATGCACCTCGACAATCGCACGCATGGTATCGGGATCCGGAAAGCGGATGTAATGGAAGAAGCAGCGGCGCAGGAACGCGTCCGGCAGCTCTTTCTCGTTGTTCGAGGTGATGATGACGATCGGGCGCCGCCGCGCCTTCACCGTTTCGCCGGTCTCGTAGACGAAGAACTCCATGCGATCGAGCTCGAGCAGCAGGTCGTTCGGGAATTCGATGTCGGCTTTGTCGACCTCGTCGATCAGAAGCACCGGCCGTGCGTCGGACACGAAGGCGTCCCATAGCTTGCCGCGCTTGATGTAATTGCGGATGTCGCGCACCCGCTCGTCGCCGAGCTGGCTGTCGCGCAGCCGAGATACCGCGTCGTATTCGTAGAGCCCCTGCAAGGCCTTGGTGGTAGACTTGATGTGCCATTCGATAAGCGGCGCGGTCAGGCTTTTTGCGACTTCCAGCGCCAGGACCGTCTTGCCGGTGCCGGGCTCGCCCTTGATCAGCAGCGGCCGTTCCAGCGTGATGGCGGCGTTGACCGCGACCTTGAGATCGTCGGTGGCGACGTAGGCGCTGGTGCCTTCAAAACGCATAATTGCCTCTTGCAGCGATTTCCGGCGCGACCCTAGCACACGCTCCAGTCGCGGGATCGTGACTTATTTTGAGCACCAAACTGCGGCGGTGCAGCTATTCTGGTCGCTCTGAGGGAGGATGCGATGAGACGGTTGTTGCCAGTCCTGGCGTTTCTGGTGGCTGCGCTGGGCGCCGCCTTCGCGCAAACGGCGCCGAAGCAGGAGGTCGCGACCTTCGCCGGCGGTTGCTTCTGGTGCACCGAGGCCGACTTCGACAAGGTGCCGGGCGTGATCAGCACCACCTCGGGATTCATCGGCGGCACCGTCGCCAATCCGAGCTACCAGCAGGTCACCACCGGAACGACGGGGCACACTGAAGCGGTCGAGATCGTATTCGATCCGGCCAAGGTGACCTATCAGCAATTGCTCGACGTGTTCTGGCGCAATCACGATCCGCTCGCCAAGGACCGCCAGTTCTGTGACCGCGGCAACATGTACCGGCCGGGAATTTTCTTTCACAGCGAAGCGCAGCGCGCGCAGGCCGACGCCTCGAAAAAGCAGGTGCAGGGCCGGTTTGCGCCGCGCGTGGTGCACACCGAAATCACCAGGGCCAGCACGTTCTATAAGGCGGAGGACTACCACCAGGACTATCACGACAAGAATCCGATCCGTTACAAGCTTTACCGCGTCAACTGTGGCCGCGATCAGCGTCTGGAAGAGCTTTGGGGCAAGTCCGATAAGAGCAGTTGAGAATTCCTATGAGCGAGCCCTTTGCAGGTCCGAAGTCGATTGCGATCGAGCCCATGACGCGTCGCGCCTGGCTCGTCGTCGGCGGCAGTCTCGCGTTGCTGGGCGGGTTGTTGCTGGTGCAGGACGAGACCGTAAGCGCCGCCACCTTCGAGGTCGTCAAGAGCGACGATGAATGGCGGCGCATTCTGAAAGGCCAAGCCTACACAGTGATGCGCCACCACGGCACCGAGCGGCCGTACTCTAGTTCACTGAACCACGAGAAGCGCAAAGGCTTGTTCCATTGCGCGGGCTGCGATTTGGCGCTGTTCTCTTCGGACACCAAGTACGAGAGCGGTACCGGCTGGCCGAGCTTCTACCAGCCATTGCCCAATGCGGTCGGCACCCGGATCGACCGCTCGCTCCTGATCGCGCGCACCGAGGTGCACTGCCGCCGTTGCGGCGGCCATCTCGGCCACGTGTTCGAGGACGGCCCGAAGCCGACCGGCTTGCGCTACTGCATGAACGGCGTGGCGATGACGTTCGTGCCCGCGCAGGCGTGACCGGCCGGCAAAATCTGCCGGATGCGGACGATCCTGCCTGGTGGCCCGGTGCCATCGCCTACCATCGGAGGCATCGACGCCCTGATCGCGCTGCAAGGCCAGGATGACAATCAGGAGCGCCGCCGCGGCGCGGTTGGCCGCGGCAAGGTGGCGCTCAATGCGCTGGACGAACTCAAGATCGAGCTGTTGGGCGGCGCATTGGGCCCTTCGACCCTGATGCGGCTGAAGTCGGTCCCACCGACCTGCTGGACGCCTCAGGCGACCCGAAGCTCGACGCCGTGCTGGCCGAAATCGAGCTGCGCGTGGCGGTTGAGATCGCCAAGCTGACCCCCCGCTGACACCTAAAACCTCGTCGTTTTCGGCGCATTTCAGCGGCCCATTTTCTCCGCTTGTCGGGTGTCAGGGTCCGCACTATAAGCTCGCCCCGCGAGCAGGGAGGCTCGCGGCGTTCGGGTGGGGTTAGATGAAGAACAAGAATGGGAACAAGGTCATAGGTGCCATTAAGCGCAGCAATGGCATCAAGGGCGTGAACGGTGGGACTGGCGCCAAGGGCCTCAATGGCTCGCACGCCAACGGGTCCCACGTGAACGGCAATGGCGCCGTGGCGGCGGACAAGAAGAACTACCGCCCGACCGAAAAAGAGCCCTTCATGAACGAGCGGCAGCGTGACTACTTCCGCGAACGCCTGCTGGCCTGGCGGGAAGACATCCTGAAAGAGGCCAAGGAAACCCTGCAGCACCTGCAGGACGAGAACCAGAACCATCCCGATCTCGCCGACCGTGCCTCCTCCGAAACCGACCGTGCCATCGAGCTCCGCGCCCGCGACCGCCAGCGCAAGGTGATCAACAAGATCGACGCCGCGCTCGCCCGTATCGAGGACGGCACCTACGGCTACTGTGAGGAGACCGGCGAGCCGATCGCGCTCAAGCGCCTTGAGGCGCGCCCGATCGCCACACTGTCCGTCGAAGCGCAGGAGCGTCACGAGCGCCGCGAGCGGGTCTACCGCGACGACTGAGCCGCGGTTTCGTTAGTCCGATTCGAATTTTCAAACAGCCCGCAACGCAAGACATGCATCTTCACTCGCGGACTTGAGGCGCTCGCCAGCCTTGGGAGATTTGGGTGTGCGATTTTCATCTGAGCGATCTGCTCGATCCGCGACCGCAGCGCGCGCCGGGCGTTTGCATTGTTTGAGCGCATGGAGCGCTGCGGCGTTTCTAAATTTCATCCCGACCCGCTCGCTGCGATTGCCGAGGCCGAGCGCGGGACCGCGTGAAAAAAAGCCGCGCGGCGTCGGGGGGTATGGAGGGTTGAGAAACGCCGCGCGGCAGAAACCGCTATTTTAATGCGATTTCCGAATAATGGGCGGTACGCAGGTAACGAGGCGAGGCGGAGCAGCCGCCGCCGCCAGCGCATGAAAATCCGCGCGGCGCCGCGCGGAGAACGCTGGGAGGTAGTCCGGTAAGAGACGCCAACATTTGTCGCGTTTGCACTTACCAAGCCGAACCCATGATTTCATCGCTCGGATTTTGCGTCGAACATTGTCCATCATGTGGGATTATCCTCTTCAAAAGCGTGGGGAGGGCCAAATGGCACGCTATTTTTTTCACATCGTATCCGGGCACGCCGTGATGCCGGATCATCACGGCCGAGAGTGCAGTTGCGCCGAAGATGCTTTCTTCCACGCGCGCCGAATGATTGACGAGGCGGCACGATACCTCAACCAAGACGATGGTCGATGGGTGGTCCGTGTCCGAACCGCAGCGGACAATTTCAAATTAGATGTGCTGTTTTTCTCTCATCGAGCTGCTCCGTACCGCTCGCACTGTCCGACGATGAACTCGCCATCGTGATGGATGCCTGCAAGCCGTTGCGCCCTCAAGATCGCAATGCCTTTCTGGTCGCGCTCAGCATCGAGCTTGGCCGCGAGCGCCAGTTAGGGCCGGGCATCGTGCATCGCACCTGTCGCAATTTGCAGCGGCAGTTTCGTGATCCGCCGAACCTTCACGGCCTGAGCAGCACGACGGCTGATCTGGCAAGAGGAGCGGCAGAAGCCGTCGCCGCTAACCCCGGCAAATCTGACCCGCGCAATCCCCAACGAGATTGGCGTAGCGACAAGACGGTTGGAGGTTCTTCAAACCAGCCCCCGACGTGGCAGCGAACGATGCTGACGGCTGCCCCACTCACCAAAACCAAGGGAGCACGAAACCGACCGCGAAGCCGATCGTCGCCTGCGCCATGTAGATCACGAAAATGATGCGCATGATGAGCATTCCGAACGGTAGCCAACCGCGAAATGGCGCGGCGATCATTCATCCGGTAACGTCACCAAGTAACCTGACCAATTAAACTAACCAAGTAAACTTGACCATTAACCTGACCAAGTAACCTGACCAGGTGATGCCCTATGCCATGCGGGTGGGATCGGTGCGGATGGCGTCGATCGGCATCACCGTCATCCAATGGTTCTGATACACCGTGACGATCATCAGCAGTGCTGAGGCGAGGCAAACGAGCGCGTGCGTGCGAAAACCGGCCGGGCGGCCATGAAAGGTGCGCTCAAGGCCGATCATGGCGCCGATAACCACCGCGCCGAGCGCCCGCACGACGATAGTAAGCTCTTCGTGGCTCATCGCCCCAGTCTAGGACCGATAATATTCGTCCCGCAATCAGGCCGTGGTCTGCTGCGTTGAGCCCTCTCGCGTGGCCAATTCACCTTATCCTGTGACTTCGAGGCATCGCCGTCGTCGCCATCGTTTGAGAAGACCGTTGCCGCGACCTAGTATCAATCGGCGATTCTACCCTGGACGGCGAGGGTCCGATGCTCGGCTGGTTCAACAAGCTCATGCCCAGGGAGGATCGTTTCTTCGATCTTTTCGTGCGGCACGCCGAAGCGGTCCTGGCTGGCGCCAAGGCGCTGCGGGGCGCACTTGACGGCGGCGAACAGCTCGAAAAATTCTGCCAGGAAATTTTTGAACACGAGAACAAGGCCGACGAAATCACCCGGGAGGTGCTGACTGCGGTTCGACGGTCCTTCATCACGCCATTTGATCGAACCGATATCCAGGACTTGATCAGCCGCCTCGACAACTCGATCAACTCGATGAACAAGACCGCCAAGACCATCCTGCTGTTCGAGGTCCGCAGCTTCGAGCCGCAGATGCGTCAGATGGGCGATATCATCCTGAAGGCCGCCGGCCTCGTGCTCGAAGCGCTACCGCTGCTGAGCTCGATCGGCAACAACGCCGGCAAGCTCAATGAGCTCACGGAAATGATCATCCATATCGAGGAGCAGGCGGACCAGCTCTATTCGCAAGGCCGCAAGGCGCTTTTTCGGTCCAGCCAGGAAGGCAGCAACGCCATGCATTTTATTATCGGCAATGAGCTGTACGAACACCTCGAGAGGATCGTCGACCGGTTTGAAGACGTCTCGAACGAGATCAACGCTCTCGTGATCGACCACGCATAACCAGACAGTTGGCAATGGACGCAAGCCTTGCCCTGCCGATTTTGATCGGGCTCATCGCCGTAGCCCTGGTGTTCGATTTCCTGAACGGTCTGCACGATGCCGCCAATTCGATCGCAACAATCGTCTCCACCAGAGTGCTGCGACCCCAGTATGCCGTCGCTTGGGCCGCCTTTTTCAACTTCATTGCGTTTTTCTTCTTTGGCGTGAAGGTCGCGCAAACAGTGGGCGTCGGGATCGTGGCCGCCGATGTGATCGATGCGCGCGTCATTTTTGGCGCGCTGATGGGCGCGATCGCGTGGAACCTCATCACGTGGTGGGGCGGTATCCCGTCATCGTCGTCGCACGCCTTGATCGGCGGCCTCATCGGGGCCGGCCTTGCGAAGGCGGGCAGCATCGCCATCGTGTGGGCCGGCGTGATCAAGACGGGCTCGGCAATTTTCCTATCGCCCATGACCGGATTCTTTCTCGCACTCGTACTTGTTCTCATCGTGTCCTGGAGTTTCCTGCGCGTGATGCCGAGCACGGCCGATTCGACCTTCCGCCGCCTGCAATTCGTTTCTGCCTCTCTTTATTCGCTGGGACATGGCGGCAACGACGCTCAAAAGACCATGGGCATCATAGCCGTGCTGCTGTTCTCGCAAGGTTATCTGGGCGATCAATTTTATGTGCCGTTTTGGGTGGCAATCACCTGCTATGCAGTCATGGGCCTGGGCACCCTCGTCGGCGGCTGGCGGATTGTGAAGACGATGGGCTCGAAGATCACGCGGCTGACACCGATGCAAGGTTGCTGCGCCGAAACCGGGGGCGCGATCACGCTGTTTGGAGCGACCTATCTCGGAATTCCCGTCTCAACCACGCATACAATTACGGGGGCCATTATCGGCGTGGGAGCGGCACGGAGGGTTTCCGCGGTTCGCTGGAACGTCGCCAGCAGCATCATCATGGCGTGGGTCATCACGCTGCCGGCCGCGGGTCTCATTGGAGCATTGTTCTATTTGATGTCGGGCTTCGTCATTTGAACGTTCTATCGCCCATGCGATTTCATCGGCCTATTGCCCGGCGCTGCTTGGGTCCTTGGCCTGTTTTTCGAGGTCCTTCGATATTTCGGCGACAGCCAAGTTCAGAACATATTCGGCAGTCTCGAACCCGGCCGCCCGGGCGCGCTCTGCAAGAACCTTGATGTCATCGATCAACGAGCGGCCCTTCTGTTCTTTCTCCTGCCACCATGTGTCTCGATCGTAGATCATGGAAATTCAATCTCCGGCGACAAGGCTCTGCTTTTTACCACGCAGGAGCGTTACCCTCCACGTTCAAAGCCTGCGCAAGAGTCTTTTGCTGCAATGCACCGAACCCGTTGCGAGCGTCGTGCTGAAAAAAGAACGCGGCGAGCCAGCGACCAGGCTCCAGCCGTCCACCAGCACGAAAAAGATCAGCTTGAACGGCAGCGACATCACAAACGGCGGATGCGCGGCTCCGGCCGAGACCCGGCGTGATAGCGCTCCGCAACATGGCGCTCCGCAACCGCATTGATCCGCCGGTCGGCTTCGGAATCGGGCGGCGGGGCCACATCGGGTGCCGCCTTGCGGCGGGCCACCTCGTGCGCCTCATGCATCCGCGCCTCCACGGCGCGCATGGCGCGCTCCTGCGCGAGCCGCGTTTCCTGCTGCGAGCGCCGCCTCGCCGCCTTCGGCCTCCGCGTGCGCTCGCGCTCGCTCGTGAGCGCCTGCCGCAATACGGCCGCATCCTCCATCGCGGCCGCGACATGACGCAAGCTGCGCGCCGCGCTCGTCATTACGCGGGTCTGGGTGCGCGCGGTGCGCCGCTCGGCGTGTGCGATGGCGCGCTGCGCTTCGGAGGCCGCCCGCATCTGCGCCGATGAGGTCAGTTCGCGCGCGACGCCGGCGAAGGCCTCAATCACGCGCCGCGTCGCCGGCGCGTTGAGCGGTGCCGACGGTAAGCCGGCGCGGCGCTGGCCCACGCCGGTGCCGGGCCGGCAAGTCTTGGCGTTGCGCGGCCGGCAGCCGAGCGCGCGCACCAGCATCTGCACGGCGCGGTCGGTGCGGCCCGCGAGAACCGCGATCTCGCGCAGCGTCAGGCTGGTGCGCTCGTAGAGCGTGACGAGCAAAGCGTTGTAGCGCGCCCGCAGTGCGCGGTAGCGCTGCGGCGACAGCGGGGATGGGGGCGCGGGCGCGCGCGTCGCGGCGCCGGCGGCCAAAACAGGCTGGCGTGGCATGGGGCGGACAGGGTTGGGGAGGATGAGGGGAGACTAGCGCGGCAGCGTCACGCTGGCAAGGAATTTATTCCGCTCGTAAACGGGTTCCGTTTATCAAGTCCGCTCGACTTCAAACAGCCCGTATCGTCCTGTAGCGCGGTTCTTGGTGAAATGGATGATGTGGGCCGAATCCGAAACCCAATCTGGCAAGGGTCGATTTTCCATAACCAAAACCTGATTGCTTTCCGGGAGTGTGGCCATCCAGCGATAAAAGCACTCATCAACGCGCGTCCCACGAAGATCATCGGCCTGACCTTCTGGCTTCCAGTATGCAAGCAATGGCGAGTCCAGAACTAAGAGCCCGAGATGTGGGCGCGTCTTAGCAAGACAGCGCTTGAGCAAGCCTAGGAGGAATGCGGAACACGTAATCGCGCGTAATCCCTTTCCTTGATCGCCACGGCGCCGCGCGCCAATCGTCACGTCCATGCGCGACTCCTCCCAAGCGACGCGGCCAACCTCGGGAAAATCCCAAGCCTGAAGAATGGTTTCAATATCGGCGGCGAATTCCGTTGTCTCAGCTGGAGGCAGTGTTGCTCCCGGTTTGGAGCCGATCTGGTCCTCGCCTGCCGCGATAGTCTCGTTCATGCGTGCGAGTTCGGTTTTCAGCTCCTCCAATACGTCGGCATCTTTGAGCTGGAAGCGTAGCTGCTGCGCTTCGTGATCCAGATCACCGATTCCTCTACGGCGCTCGCGCAGTATGTTCGCAATCTGCTGAGCACGTCTGGAAACCTGACGTTGCTCGTCCGCCGCACGATCCGTTCGTTCGGATAGCTGCTGACCTTCAGTAAAAAGACGCTGCTTTGTTTCGACAAGACCGGCCCTCAGTACGTTTATGCGCTCTATCTCCGCCCTAGCCGCAGCCGAAATTTGATCGGGATCGACATCGCAACTCCTTTCATGAACTTGAGCCTCCGGAGGAGCGCCGCAAAACGGGCACGGGCCGGGATGCAGCGTCTTGAACACCGCTCCGGCTTCCGCGATCGCTTCCAACCGCCTCAAATCAGATTCGTAGTGCTCGTCCAATAAGCCGAAGCGTTGCAGAAGGCCGTCAATTTCCAACTTTCGTCGTCGCGAGGTTTGGACAAAACGCTCAAGCAAACGAAAACGGTTGCTCACCGCGGCATGCTGTTGCTCGTCCTCGGCAGCGTCTTCACCGATACTCGAAATACGGAGCCGCAAGCGATCAAGCCGTTCACGCGATTGTGCAATCTGCTCTTCGGGCGGAAGTTTCGTTTGCCGCTCTTCGATGAACGAAGCTAATGCGTTTCGATTGGTAGCGATGCGAGCGTGACTGTCTCTTGCTTCGCGAATTGCCACCAATGCAGAGTCATCAACTCCGGTGAGAACGAATTTGAACGCAGATTTCTCAACGGTGTTATTGACCTTGTTTTCGCTCAACACTGGAGAAGCGGTATCAAAGATGCGTGTTTCATTGACAATCGAGAGGTAAGCGAGGTGGCGGACGGTGAATGAGACCGTCGTAGCTTGCGCGTCCTTTCGCAAACGATGACCGCCCCAGCCTAAGAGCGATAAAATCCTCTGAGAAAGGTTGTCGTCCCGGTCGCTATTGTGCGTTGGCTTCAAAGTCTCATCGGTCTTTTCAAGCTCATCGTGGTGGCCGGTGCGCCAAAGAAATCCACCTCCATCGAGCGAGCGCTGGAACGTAAATTTTCGACCATCGCTGAGCGTGATCTGCATCACGGCACGATCGTATCCGGCGCGCTCGGGAAGCTGCCTAAGGTCCGAGCCGCCGCCGAGCATGAAATCAATCGTCTCGACGATAAAGGACTTCCCAGTTTCGCTGGCGCCGCAAATAACATTTAGTCCGGGCTTCAGGTCCACGTGCACTGCGGGCTTGTTTGGGCCGAGGTATGTCAGCCGATTGATCCGCAGCGTTGCATTGGTCATGGGTTGACCTCAACGCCAATTGCGCTCACCACGCGCTCGCCCATTGCCGATGCGAGTTGCGTGTCCGAAGCCTCGCCAAAATTCTCGATTGTCCACTGCGCCCGCGCGCGAAGAAGTCGATGATATCCGGTGGTCAGACACTCCACAAAAGGTGCGGCAGGCTCTCCCGCTTGCCAAAGAAACCCCTCGGGGGTCGGAATCTCGTTAACAAGACCACGGCTTCTGAACAGGATAAGCGAATGCTGCACCAATTCGCGCCGAACATATGGTTCGGCCACTCGATATGGTGAGGGCGGATGGACACTTGCAGGTCCGCCGAAGTCGCTCGTATGCACCAAGATGTGGTCAAGCATCACAAGACGGTCTAACGAAAGCAAGTTTGGATAAGTTTGCGCCAAAAGGATAACGAGCCGAATCCCCGTTTCGAGCGGCGTATTGAATGGGCTGGCGGCGGTGCTCATTCGCTAAATCCAGTCAACAGTGCCGTCGTTGACAAGCTGATGGCAGGCTCCCTGCTTGTCGCGCGCGTCAACAACTGTGTACAGAGCGTTCGCGGCCGGCGGCATGAGAGCCGCCGTCTTCAAGGCGGAGTTTACGAGGTTAAATGCGCCCTGGTGCTCCTCGTAGAGCACAGGTGTGATCGCGCTCAACACGTCCTGCTGGAATCCTTCGAAAGTCCCAGGTCGCGTTGCGTCGCGCGCAAACTCCTTGAGCGATTCCGCACAATAGAACTGCAGTCGGCATGTGTCGAAATGTCGGCGGTCTCGCGGTTCGATGTCGAGCGACGCCAGATCAACCGTTCCAACGCCTCGGCGTTCCGCGTACACAGCGAAGAGCTGCGATACGTACCGGTTTTCGTGAGCTAATAGGTTTACCGGCGGGGCAGCTTTAGGCGGACGTGCGGGAAGTCCGCCACCGAATTGCTGGGCGTAATACGGTGTCCCGTGCAAATCCTTCAGGACATCTTCAACAGCCATTGGCCCGAAGATCTCGAAGGGCGCGTTTTCCACGAAGGTCTTGAGCGTGCCATCTAGCGGCACCGAAGTTGCCGTTATCTGGTTCGCGACGTTCTTGGCCCAGTTCTCGATCAGCCCCTTCTTGAGCGCATCTGGGTTCGTGAGGAGATGCTTGGCACCCGTGCCAATTCCCTTCGATGCAAGAAACTTCATATGCCGAGGGAGAATGTAATCTCCCTTGTGGGCATGCCACAGGACCTTACCAAGCTCGGGCCATAGGTCGCCGGGGCTCAAGGAACGATTCAGGTGTTTGCATTGGACGTTGTCCCAAGGACCAAGACACTTCTTTTCGGTGGTCCAACCGATTACGTCCCGCCCCATATCTCCGGGGCCGCCGAAGCGCTCAATACCGAGATAGCGAGGCGCAATTTGCCCCATCCAGTTCTGTACAAGCACCTCGAACGTTTTGTCGTCCATGAGGTGGACGCGAGCCGCCGGTGGAATTGGCGGCCCGGAAGAAATTTCGACCTGGGTCATGGGTTGCTGCATGCGTCGCGACCATACCGAGAACAACGGAGAGAGTGCAACGCGCCGTCTTGCCGCTATCCACTCCCGCCGTAGCTCTGGATCAAGCTCCCCGCGACCAGGCTCCAGCCGTCCACCAATACGAAAAAGATCAGCTTGAACGGCAATGACACCACGACCGGCAGCAGCATCATCATGCCCATCGACATCAGCACCGACGCCACCACCAGGTCGATGATCAGGAACGGCAGGAACAGCAGGAAGCCGATTTCGAAGGCGCGCTTGAGCTCGGAGATCATGAACGCCGGAATGAGGATACGCAGCGACAACTGCTCGGGCGTGGCGGGCGGCGGCTCTTTCGCCATGTCGTTGAACAGTTTGAGGTCCTTGTCGCGCACATGCTTGAGCATGAATGCGCGGAACGGCTGCGAGGCGCGGTCAAACGCCTGGTCGACGGTGATCTCGTTGGCGAGGCAAAGGTTTAATCCCTGCGTCGTAGCCAGTCTGGAACGCCGGCCACATCACAAAGCCGGTCAGGAACAGCGCGAGCGAGATAATCACCGCGTTGGGCGGCGCGGTCGCGGTGCCGAGCGCGGTGCGCAGCAGCGACAAAACCACCACGATCCGGGTGAACGACGTCATCATCACCAGGGTCGACGGCGCGAGCGACAGCACCGTGAGCAGCGCGATCAACTGGATCACGCGCTCGGTCAGGCCGGCGCCCTGGCCGAAATTGGTGCTGATGTCTTGGGCGTGCGCGGGAGCTGCGCTATCGCCGCCACCGTCGCGAGACGGACGCAAGCAGCGAACGGCTTGTTCGTCAGCTTTTCCCTGGACGGCCCAGCAAGCTCGCCATTTCTTGCTCGATGCTGTGCACGGGCTGTCTCTGTGGCGCGGCGGCGGGCGCGGGTGAAGGGGCGGGTGTTGGCGCGGCGGGCGCGGCTTTGGGGACGGGGCGCAGCACCGGCTCGACGCGCTTTTGTTCGGCAGGCTTCGGCGCTTCCGCGGGTGCAGCGACGGGACGTCGAAGCGCAGCTTCAAGCTGGTGCGCCATGTTGGCAAGGTTCTGGTCGTTGGCGGCGGCGACCTGCGGGTCGATCTGCACCACCGGGGCGACCCTGGGTGCGGGGGGCGGAGCCGGGGCGCGCACCGCCGCCGGTTGCGCGGGCCGCACCGGCAGCGCCGCTGGCGCGGCCTGAGGCGGCTCGGCGGCCGGCACGACGACCGGCGCTTCGCGCGGAGCGCGGACAGCCGGAGCAGGTGCAGGCGCCGGTTGTTCCGGCGGTGCATTCCATTGCGGAACGGCAGGGACGACAGGCTCGGGCTGCAACGGCCAATGGGTCGTGTCGGGCAGCGGCATCGCGCGCGGCAGGGGCTCGCCGCCGTTGGCGCGTACGGCCGGCGTTTCGCGGGCGACAGCGGCCGCCGCCGCGCGCACGATGTTGGTCTCGACCACGACGTCGGACGGCCCGCCGATCATCAGCAAGTGCTCGACGTTGTCGCGGCGGATGATCACCAGCTTGCGGCGCCCGTCGATCGCGGCGGAATCGATCACTGCGAGCCGCGGCTGGCGATTGCGGGCGCCGGCGTCAAGCCGCGGCGTGCCGAACCGGCGCACCAGCCAAGTGGCCGCGCCGATCAAAGCCAGAACGACAACGAAGGCGATGACGAAGTTCACGGACGTCGGTAGCTCCAAGCCGAATAGGCCATTCATTGGTGGTCCTCTGGCATGCCCAGACCCTGGGGCTAGCCGATCGGAATACGCCAAGGTTAACGCCGACGGCAATATTTGCTGGTGCGAACATTAACAAACAACTAACGCCAACGGGCAGACCAAGTCTTGAGCGGCCAGCTAAATCGATTCTCTTGGTAAACGGCAGATTAAAGGTAGATCGTCGATTTTCCAATGGGTTAACCGCTCATTAACCATACACCCGTCAAACTCTGCCGACCTCGGACCGGTATGTAGGCGCGTGACCGAGGCCGTGGCGCGAGCCGCCAATGGCCATCACCGACCTGCCGTTGTTCTCGATGCTGCGCGTGCTGGCCGAGAACGTGTCCAACGCCAACACACCGGGATACCGGCCGCACGATCTGGCGCCGCCGCAATTCGGCCGCCGCCCGCCACCCGCGGCGTTCGTCGCCGCCGCCGCCGATTATCTGTTCCAGTATCGTCAATGGTACGAGCGGCAGAAGATGTCGGTCCGCGAGTTGAAGGAGGAGTTCAAGCAGTCCGAAGGCGATCCGATGATCAAGGGCAAGATCCGGCAGCTCCGGATGGCCCGGATGCGCAAGCGCATGATCGCGCAGGTGCCGAAGGCGTTGGTCGTCATCATGAACCCGACCCACTACGCGGTCGCCCTGCAATACGACCGCGGCATGAATGCGCCGGTCTGTCTCGCCAAGGGCCTCGACGCGACCGCGCTCAAGATCAGGGAGGTCGCGGAAGAACATGACATCCCGGTGGTGGAGAATCCGCCACTCGCCCGCGCGCTTTATGCGGTGGTCGAGATCGACGAGGAAATCCCGGCGGAGCACTACAAGGCGGTCGCCGAGATCATCGGCTGTCACGCCGCAGAGCCATTTTCCGCCGGATTTCCGGTTGAGCATCCAGGCCGCGAATCTGATTACTATCGGTCCACCCGGGCCGGACAAACCAATGGCGACTCAGGACATTAGCGACCACAGGCCAATTGTCGTCGATCGCAGCCAAACCGGCTCGCGCGGCGGCAGCATCGGCATGGTGCTGATCGTCGCGATTGCGCTGGTTTGCGCCGCGGTCGGGCTGCTTGTGGTCGGCCGCGGCTATGCAGCGCCGTACATCCTGGTTCTGCTCGCCTTCCTCGCCACCGTCGGCGTGTTCTCGCTGTTTGCGCTGGCGACCGGCATCCTGCGTGTCGCCGGCAAGGAGACCGACAGTCCGCTGCTCAAGTCGGTTGCCGACGAGGCGGTGGACGGCCTCCTCGTCACCGACCGGCGCGGCGGCGTGGTCTACGCCAACGCCGCCTATCTCGCCCTGACCGGCGCCGATGGCGCGGGTGACGTGCGTCCGGTCGAGCGCGTCTTCATCGGCGATCCCGATGTGTCGGAAGCAGTGTACCGCATGCTCAAAGCGGCGCGCGAAGGCCGCATCGCCCAAGAGGAGGTGCGCGTCACCGGCCTGAAGGGCAGGCCGGTGCACTGGCTGCGGCTTCGGGTACGGCCGTTGCGCGCAGGCACGGCCGATGGGATGACGCTTTGGGTCGTCAGCGACGTGACACGCGACCGCGAGCGGCAGGAAAACATCTTTCAAGAGCTGCAGCACGCCATCGACTACCTCGACCACGCACCTGCCGGCTTCTTCTCGGTCGATGCGGAGGGCAGCATCTCGTATCTCAATGCGACGCTGGCATCGTGGCTCGACTACGACCTGGCGCAGGTTGGCTCCGGCGGGTTGAAGATCGCCGACATCGTGTCCGGCAACGGCGCGGCCTTGCTCACCACGCTCGCCGCCGCGCCAGGCGAAGTGAAGACCGAGGTGTTCGACATCGATTTCAAGACCCGCGGCGGACGCTCGGTGCCGGTGCGGCTGTTCCACAAGATCGCCTATGGCGCCGACGGCCGTGCCGGCGCCTCGCGCACGCTGGTGCTTAACCGCGCGCGGGGCGAAGCGGCCGACCCGCAGCGCGCCGCCGAAGTGCGCTTCATGCGCTTCTTCCAGTCGACGCCGATGGCGATCGCCACGGTGGACAAGGCAGGGCGGATTTCGCGCACCAACACGCTGTTCGCGCGGATGTTCCAGTCCTCGCTCAAGGGCGACAAGAACTCGATCCTGTCCGTCGTCTCGGAGCGCGACCGCGAGGCGCTCGAGGGCGCGATCCGCCGAGCCGCCGAGCGGCAGAGCGAGATTGCGCCGGTCGACACCGCGCTGGCCGGCGGCGACGACCGCTGGGCGCGCTTCTACGTCTCGGCGGTCGAGGACGACGAGTCCGATGCGGAATCCGCCATCGTCTACGCGCTGGAAACCACCGGCCAGCGTACGCTGGAGAACCAGGTCAACCAGCGCGCCCGCATGGAGTCGGTCGGCCAGCTCGCCGGCGGCATCGCGCACGATTTCAACAACGTGTTGTCCGCCATCATGATGGCGACGGATTTCCTGCTCAACGCGCACAAGCCGACCGATCCGTCGTTCCAGGACATCATGCAGATCAAGCAGAACGCCAACCGGGCGGCGAGTCTGGTGCGGCAACTGCTGGCGTTCTCGCGGCGGCAGACGCTGCGCCCGCAGGTGCTCGATCTCAACGACGTCATTGCCGAGCTCAACATGCTGCTGCGGCGCCTGATCGGCGAGAAGGTCGAATTGAAGCCCGCACTCGGCCGCGACCTTTGGCCGGTGAAGGCCGACATCTCCCAGTTCGAGCAGGTGGTGGTCAATCTCGCGGTCAACGCGCGCGATGCCATGCCGGACGGTGGCAAGCTCACGGTGCGTACCGCCAACGTGACGGCGGCGGAATGCGCGCAGTACGCCGCCAAGGGCATGCCTGCCGCCGACTATGTGCTGGTCGAGGTCGTCGACACCGGCACCGGCATCCAGCCGGAGATCATCGACAAGATTTTCGAGCCGTTCTTCTCGACCAAGGAAGTCGGCAAGGGCACGGGCCTCGGCCTTTCGACGGTGTACGGCATCGTCAAGCAGACCGGCGGCTTCATCTATCCGGATTCGGCCATCGGCAAGGGCACGCTGTTCCGCATCTTCCTGCCGCGCCATGTGCCGAGCGCGGAAGAGGCGGCCGACGCGATGCCGCGCACCGAAGCGCCGGGCATCGCGGGCGCATCGGGCGAGGCCGCTGACGCGCCGGCGCGCTCCGCCGCCGACATGACCGGGCAGGGCACCATCCTGCTGGTCGAGGACGAGGAGGGGTTGCGCGCGCTCAACGCCCGCGGGCTCAAGTCGCGCGGCTACAGTGTGATCGAGGCCGGCAACGGCGTCGAGGCGCTGGAGATGTTCGAGGGCGCCGGCGGCAAGGTCGATCTGGTGGTGTCGGACGTGGTGATGCCGGAGATGGACGGCCCGACGCTGCTCAAGGAACTCCGAAAGAAAAACCCGGACCTCAAGATGATCTTCGTGTCGGGATACGCCGAGGAGGCGTTCGAAAAGAGCCTGCCGGCGGGTGAGAAGTTCGCATTTCTGCCCAAGCCCTTCACGCTCAAGCAGTTGATCGAGCAGGTGAAGGAAACGATGAAGGGGTAGGATTTTTTGGTCGTTGCTGGTCCAACGACGATGTGTATAATATAGTTTACCGATACACATTTTGTAAGGACATCGGCAATGCGAACCAATATCGAGATTGACGATAGCCTCATGGCTGCCGCGCAAAAAGCCTCGGGACAGTTGACCAAGAAGGCGACAGTTGAGGAAGCGCTCCGCCTGATGATCAAGCTTCGGCAGCAGAAGGCCGCCCACACCGCATTTGGGGCGTACCGCTGGCGCGGCAACCTTAGCCGCAGCCGAACGGGTCGCGGAATCGCGTGATCGTCGTCGACACGACCGTATGGATCGACTTTCTCAACGGCCAAAACGCGGCCCACGTCCAGCGGCTGCGTTCACTGCTCGGGGTCGGCGAGATTGTCGTCGGCGACCTGATGCTTTGCGAAATCCTACAAGGGCTCGAAACCGAACGCGCCGCCCGGGACGTCGAGCGCCTGCTCCGTGGTTTTGACATTGCGCCGATGGCCGGCGATGCGATCGCGGTCGCTGCAGCACGCAACTTCCGCGCTTTGCGCTCGCGCGGCATTACTGTCCGAAAGACGATCGATCTTCTGATCGGAGCTTGGTGCATCGAGAACCGCTTGCCGCTGCTTCATAATGATCGTGATTTTCGCCCCATGGTACGGCACTTGGGATTGGTCGAAGTACTGACGTAGAACGCGGTCAGACCTTCTTGCTGTGCTCCTGATATGTCTAATATGCAGTTGGTGGCGGGGACGACGATGAGACGGCGCGACTTCATCGGTCTGATTGGAGCAGGAGCAGTTTGGCCGAGCGCGGTACTGGCGCAGCGGTCGTCCATCCCGACAGTCGGTATTCTCCATGGTTCGTCGCCTTCTGCATTCACCGACGATGCCTTCAAGCAGGGGCTGAAGGAATCCGGTTATATTGACGGGCAAAATGTCCGGCTCGAATTTCGATGGGCGAGGGGCGACTATCAGCAACTGTCGGGTTTCGCGGACGAACTGGTAGAGCGGCGGGTGAATGCACTGGTGACGTTTGGAACGCCAGCGGCACGGACGGCAAGATTGCGTCTTTGAAGGTCAATCCTGCAATTCCTGTCGTATTCGCCATGGGGAGCGATCCCGTCGCGGACGGCATCGTTGCCAGCCTGAACCGGCCCGGCGGGAATATGACAGGAATAGCGAGCATTACCGCATCGCTCGCTCCGAAGCGCTTGGAGCTTGTGCGTGAATTCTTTCGCGCCGACCACGCGATTGCGCACCTGATCAATCCTAACAACCCACTGAGCGTTGCTGAGCGGCGCGATGCCGAGGCGGCATCTAGCGCCATGGGGCAGCGGCTGGAGGTTCTCGCCGCCCGAAACGAGCGAGAAATCGAGGCGGCGTTCGTTTCGCTGCAACAACGCCGAGTGGCGGTTCTCGTGATCGCGGTGGATACACTCTTCTTTGTACAGGTGCGGCAGATGGCAGGGTTGGCCGCCCAGTATCGTATTCCTGCGATTGGGCCGTTACGCGAGTTTGCCGCCGCCGGAGGATTAATGAGCTACGGGACGAGTATCGGCGAGACCAATCGGCAGGCCGGCGTCTACGCCGGAAAGGTCCTCGCTGGCGCTCGGCCGGCGGATCTCCCGGTGCTGCAACCGACCAAGTTCGATCTGGTCATCAATCTCCAGACCGCGAAGTCATTGGGCGTAGAGCTTTCGCCCAAGCTCCTGGCGCTGGCCGACGAAGTGATCGAATAGCCGATGGCGGAATCAACGCAAAAGGTCGCGCTGGTGACCGGCGCGGCGCGTGGCATCGGGCTGGCGACCGCGAAGCGGTTCCTCACCGATGGCTGGCGCGTGGCGCTGCTCGACATCGACAACGACACGCTGAGGAAGACCCATGCGGCGCTGGGTAAGCCGGACGCGACGCTCGCGCTCCATTGCGATGTCTCCGACCCGGAGGGCGTGACCCGCGCGTTTGCCGCCACCATGCAACGGTTCGGGCGGCTCGACGCGCTGGTCAACAACGCCGGCATCGCGGTGTTCAAGCCTCTGCTCGAAACCACGCTGGAGGATTGGCAACGCACGCTCGCCGTCAATCTCACCGGCGCGTTCCTCTGCGTGCAGGCGGCGGCGGCGGCGCTGATGCGAGAAGGAGGCGGCGGCGCGATCGTTAACATCACCTCGATCTCCGGGTTCCGCGCCTCGACGTTGCGTGTCGCCTACGGCACCTCCAAGGCGGCGCTGGCGCACCTGACCAAGCAGCAGGCCGCCGAGCTTGCGGCGCTCGGCATCCGGGTCAACGCGGTGGCGCCCGGCCCGGTCGATACCGCGATGGCGAAGGCGGTGCACACGCCGGCCATCCGCGCCGACTATCACGATGCCATCCCGCTCAACCGCTACGGCCTGGAAGAAGAACTTGCCAACGCGATCGTGTTCCTGTGCAGCGAGCAGGCGAGCTACATCACCGGGCAGACGCTGGCGGTCGACGGCGGATTCGAGTCGACCGGAATCGGGTTGGCGACGCTGCGCGGCGAGGGCCGCAACGGCTAGGTCATTCCGGCCGCCAACCGGTCCTTGAGCGCGCGGCTGCGGCGGTCGATTGCACTTTCCAGATGGCTGACGATCAGGTTCAAGGCCGCGGCCTGGTCGGCGTCGATCTGGCCTTTCGATTGCGCCGCAAGATAGTCGTTGAGCAACTGGTCGGTTTCGCTGTCGATCGCCTCGAGCTCGTCCTCGCTGCTGGCCTTGCGGATCCGCTCGACCAACGACGCCAGCCGCTGTGCGAAATCGCTTTTGCGTTGCCCCTCGTCTCCGGTCAGGAACTTCCAGAGACCCGCCATGAACGAGCCGACCATGCCGAGGATGATCGGCCCATAGAACAGCCAGTCGCCGTACTTGTCCGACCAGGTCTTTTCTTCGCCGGAGAAAAAAGCCTTGGCGCCCGGATGAATCGGGAGGGGCGCGCTCTTGTCGTCGTCGGGCGCCGCAATCTGAGCGACAAGGGGCGTCTCGCTTTGCAGTTCGCGGCGGACCTGCATGATCGACTTTGCCAAGGCGGCGACCGTGTCGTCGCCGACCTTCTGGTTTGCGACCAGATAAACGGGGATGCGCAGCGTCGACAGGGAATCGTCGGGAATCGGCGGCGCGCCGCGCAGCGTGCCCTTCGGCATGTCGAACGATTCCAGGAATTTGTGCGTCAGCGCGATCGCTTCGGCGGAGTCGATCTCGATGATGCTCGGCTGCGCCTTGCCCGCCACGGGAAAGAAGTTGCGCACGATGGCGTTGTACTTGTCGGCGAGCGGTGCGACGAAGATCGCGGCCTGGTGTTTCTTGGGACGGTTGGGATCGAGCACCTGAAGGAAGGGAATATCGACGAATTGCACGGAGCCTTGCGCAAACCCGTAGCTCTGCACCAGCGCGGCAAGCACGCGCCGGTTGACCTCAAGCCCCACGACCCCGACCGTCTTGCCCTTCAGATCGGCGACAGTTTTGATCGGTGAGTTCGGCGGCACCATGATCATCACGGCCAGGTTGGTCACCTGGACCACCGCACGCGCCGAGCCGAGTTCCTCTGCGTCGGCGCGCACCACGGCGAGGTCAACCTCGCCGGCCGCGAAAGCTTCTGCCGCCTCGGTCGCAGTCGGCTTTTCGACAACGGCAATGCGAACAGGCGAGCCGGTCGCCGCCATCCGGCTGCCGATCGCAGACAACACGCGTGTGGCTTCGATGTCGAGCGAACCGACTGCAAGCTTCAGCGTGACCGGCTTGATCGCCTGGCGGATGCCGTAGACGCTGAGACCGATCGCGACACACAGGATCAGCAAAAACGCGGATAACCTGAGCCATCGGGGCAGCCGAAACGGCATAGTTTTGTCCCTCGGAAATTGCGTCGAACAATCGGACCGGGCTAATGATAGCCGGTACGGCGCACTCAAGCGGCAACGTGTATGGATTATTCAAACATCGTTTCGAGCGCCCGGTCGAGGGTGTCTGTGCCGCACGGTCGGAGGGCGCGCTTTGCCTGATTCCGATCAGCGCAGACCCGTGGACGACGAGGACGAACACGATCGCCGCGCCACCAACATTTTCCTTCTGGTGGCGGCTGCGCTCTTCATTGGCGCCGGCGTCTGGCTGGTCGATGCGCTGCTGGCAGCGCGCAAGGCGGACGACTGCATGTCGGCGGGCCGGCGCAATTGCACGCCGGTCGAGCGGCTGTCGCGTTAGGGCGTAACGGAAGATCTAGTTTAGCCCGGCCCGTTGCGGCGCAGCGGCCCATCGAACACGCACTCGTAAACGATGTAGTCACCGTAAACGCGGCGCACGCTGGTGATCCGCGCGCGCTTGCGGCCCCAGCTTGCGGCGCGGCATTGGTCGTTAGCGAACGCAAGCGCAGCGTATTCCGCCTCCGGCGACCACGGGATGATGCCGCCGGTGTCGTTGCCCTTGGGGCCCCAAATCCAGGCCGAAGCGGCGCCGCACGACAGCGTCAACGCCACCGCAGCCGTTAGAAGTGTTCTCTTGATCATTCGACTCTCCGGAATTTTTGCGCGCGGCGGCCGAAGCCGACCTCGGCGGTGTAGAGGTTGCCCTTACTGTCGATCGCGATGTTGTGCACCCACTTGAATTGGCCGGGCTGGCGGCCGTGGCGGCCCCACTGGGTGAGGGGCGCGCCGTTCTCGCGATCGATGATGATGATCTGGCCGTTGGCGCCGTCGGCGACGAAGATGAAGCGCTGCTGCGGGTCTTCCGAAAGCACCAGGTCCCACACCGAGCCGTTTTGCAACGTCTCCGGCGCGACCTTGAACTCCTTCACGTAGCTGCCGTCCTTGCGGAACACCTGGATGCGGTCGTTGGTGCGGTCGCAGACGTAAACGTGCCCGTCGTTGGACAGCCGCACGCAATGCACCGGGTTGTGGAAGCTCGGTGAGGGCGCCGCCGTCGGCGAGTAGGCCGGCAGCTTGTCGTCGTGCGGCGTCTTGGTGCCGCCCGCGCCCCAGTGGCGTTTGTAGGCGCCGGTCTTGCTGTCGAACACCACGATGCGGCGGTTGCCGTAGCCGTCGGCGACATAGATTTCGTTCGCCGCGTCGTCGGTTACCATGTGGGCCGGGCGGCCGAGGCGCGTGGTCGAGCTCGAGCCCTTGGTGCCGTCGTCCTTGCCGACCTGCTGGATGAATTTGCCGTCGGGCGAGAACTGCAGAATCTGGTCGCCTTCGTTGTTGCCGCCGACCCAGACGTTGCCGGCCGCGTCGACATGGATGCCGTGCTCGTTCTTCACCCAGTTGCCGGACGCCGGCCCCCACGAGGCGAGCAGGTTGCCGTCGGCGTCGAACTTGAGCACCGCCGGGGCCGACTTGCAGCACTTGGTTTGCGGCGGATCCTTCTGGGCGCCCTTTTCGTCGTCGAGCAGCGAGGCGGGCCGGTGCACGATCCAGATGTGGTCGTTCTTGTCGACCGCGATGCCGGATACCTGGCCGAGAATCCAGTTTTCGGGCAGCGGCTTCGGCCAGAACGGCTGCGGTTCGAAGCGCGGAATGGTCTCCGGCTTGGCCTGGGCGTGCGCGGCACCCGGCAACAACACGCTGGCGATAACGAAAAGCAAAGCAGCCCGGACGGTCATGGTTTTCCTCCCACGCATCACTGGTGTCGCGGTTCGGAAGTTCGCCCGAATTCTCGGCTTGCTCCGGAGCGAACTTCCGAACCAAAGCGACACCAGCAACTCTATGATACCAGTGTCCCTTCGGGCCCGAAGTTCGCAAAAGTGGTTGCTGAACAATCGTGCGAACTTCGGGTCCGGGACACTGGCGGCAGCACCGCGATGGTATTGAACTGCGAGGGCGGGCGGAAGGCGGTCGGCAGCCCTGGAAGGGATTTAAATCTGCCGCGGCGGGGTCTTCACGATTAGGCCATCGATCTCGTCGGTGACCAGGATCTGGCAGGACAGCCGGGAGGTCGGCTCGAGGTCGTGCGCGGTGTCGAGCATGTCCAGTTCCTCCAGCGACTGCGGCGGCAGCTTGTCGAACCATTCCTCGTCCACATAGACGTGGCAGGTGGCGCAGGAGCACGAGCCGCCGCAGGTCGCGAGGATGCCCGGCACGTCGTTGTTGACGGCGGTTTCCATCACCGTCGCGCCGAGCTCGGCTTCGACGATGCGCTCGGTTCCGTCCTGGTCGACGTAGGTGATCTGCGGCATGCGGCCGCCTATAGGCCAAGCGCGCGCTGTCCCGTCAACCCCAGCCCCTTGACCGCCGGTGGGCAGTGGCGCGACCGTATGGTCGTCCATCGGCCGCCAGAGCCGGGGAGCAGGGAGGTCACCATGCTGCAACAGGCGAAGCGCCGTCTGTCCGCCATCTGCAATTGCTGTCCCGAGCCGTTTGCCGCCACCGGCGTCAGCCGCCGCCAGTTCCTGGCCGGCGGAACTGCATTGGCCGCCAGCGCCGCCGTTTCGGGATTTGCTCCCCAGGCGTTCGCGCAAGCCAAGCCGCACCGCATCGACGTTCATCACCACATCGCTCCGCCGAGCTGGCTCAACGCCATGGACATCATCGGCCGCACCAATCCGCCGCTGGCGCATTGGTCCGTGCAGAAGACCCTCGACGACATGGACAAGGGTGGTGTCGCGACGTCGATCACGTCACCGACCGCGCCGCAGGTTGCGACGCTCGGCGTTCCGGTTGCCATCAAGCTTGCGCGCGAGTCCAACGAATTTGCAGAAACGGATGAGTCCGATCACAAGGGCCGGTTCGGCACCTTCGCGATGCTGCCAATGCCGCACATCGATGCGACGCTGAAAGAAATCGAATACGCCTTCGACACGCTCAAGGTCGACGGCGTCGGCATCATGACCAACTACGGCGACAAGTGGCTCGGCTATTCGTACTTCGATCCGGTGTGGGCAGAGCTGAACCGGCGCAAGGCGACGATCTACACACATCCCGGCGACGCCAATTGCTGCGTCAACCTCGTGCAGGGTGTGCCATCGTCGGCGATCGAGTGGGGCACCGACACCACGCGCAGCATCGCCAACCTGATCTTCAGCGGTTCCTCGCAGAAGTATCCGGACATCAACTGGATCTTCTCGCACGGCGGCGGTGCGCTCACCTCGTTCTCCGAGCGTTTCTTGCTCCAGTTGCCGGCCGGGCCCTATCGCGGCAAGTTCACCCGCGAGCAGGTCCAGGCCCAGCTCGACCGCTTCCACTACGACACCGCGCAAGTCGCAAACTCGGTGGCGCTCGGCGCGCTCTCCAAGCTCGTTCCGGTGTCGCAGATCGTGTACGGAACCGACTTCCCGTACCGAACCGCGGCCGATCACACCATAGGCCTGACGGCCTTCTTCAACGCGGCCGACCTCAAGAAGGTGGACCGCGAGAATGCACTGCGGCTGCTGCCGCGCTGGAGGGAGACGTAAGCTCGGCCATTCGCAGTTCTTCACGATCACAATAATGTAACCGTGCGGGGACGATTCCGCCGCTTAGGTTGTTCTCCTCGTATCCGGTGCATCTGTAGCGCCGTATTCATGGGAGGACATTGATGAGAAGACTTGCAATGATATCGACGATCCGCGCCGCGCTGCTGGCATCCGCCGCGCTGCTCGCCATGGGCTTCGCTGCGCCCGCGCAGGCACAGCAGGCGAACATGACTTTCTTCATCACCAGCGAAGGCCCGGGCAACGGCGGCGACCTCGGCGGTCTCACCGGAGCTGACGCGCATTGCACCAGGCTCGCCACCGCGGCCGGCGCGACCGGCAAGACCTGGCGCGCATATCTGAGCACTCAGGGAGCCAACGCGGTGAACGCCAAGGATCGTGTCGGCAAGGGCCCCTGGCAGAACGCCAAGGGGGTTGTAGTCGCGGCGAGCGTCGCCGACCTGCACAGCGCCAACAACAAGCTCAATAAGGAAAACTCGCTGAGCGAGAAGGGCGCGGTGATCAACGGCCGCGGCGACACGCCGAACCGCCACGACATCCTCACCGGCTCGCAGGTCGACGGCACCGCGTTCCCCGCCGGCGACGACCGCACCTGCGGAAACTGGACGAGCAGCACCACCGGCGCGGCGATGGTCGGCCATCATGACCGGCAGGGGCTCAACACCGAGCCGCCGGCGCTGTCGTGGAATTCGTCGCATCCCTCGCGCGGTCCGGGCGGCGGTTGCGCGCAGAGCGACCTGCGCGGCACCGGCGGCGACGGGTTGTTCTATTGCTTTGCCGCGAACTGAAGCATGATCCCGAAAGTGTGAAGCGGTTTTTGGAAAGATCATGCTCAGGCAAGGAGCCGCGGCGCTGAATGTAACGGTCGGGCGAAAGCCCGGCCGTTTGGTTGAAGGGCGAACTGCGCTTTGGTCTATGGACCCGCTCGAAGTGAAGTTCTACCGTCAGCGGCACATGCTTTTTTCGCAAGGGGCGTCCCATGCATATGGCGGCAGCAATCGTTTGGCTCGGCGCGCAACTGGCAACTCCGGTTTCCGATCAGGTTCCGACCTTCAACGTCGAGCCGAGCTGCAAGGGCGCGGCGGCGGCAAGCGCCCAGATGGTGCTCGCGCAAAGCTATTCGGCCTGCATGTCCGAAGAGAACCAGGCGCGTGAGCAGCTTGGGCCGATCTGGCAGTCGTTCTCGGTCGCCAACCGCACCCGCTGCACCGCCGAGGCATCCGGCCAGGGCCTGGCGAGCTACGTCGAACTGCTGGTGTGCCTGCAGATCGCAGGTGGCAACCCCGGCAACATGCAGCCGACCACGCTTAAGGGCGCGCGGAAGAAGCGAGTAGTAGTAGCTACCCCGCCGCCGGCGGCGCTTTCGCTTTGCGCGTCTCGTTCCAGAGCAGGAACAGCCCCGAGCCCACCACAATCGCCGAGCCGATCACCAGGCCGATGGTCGGCACGTCGCCCCAGATGGCGAAGCCGAGCATCGCCGCCCACACCAGATTGAGATAGTTGAACGGCACCACCGCGCCGGTCGGCGCCATGTGGATGGCGCGCGTCCACCAGTATTGCGCGATGCCGTTGCCGGCGCCGTTGAGCAGCAGCCACAGCGTGTCGATGCCGGTCGGCATCTTGAAGGCGAAGGGCATCGACAGGCCGAACGTCACGGACAGCATCATGAGCTGGTACATGGTCAGCGTGCCGGCCGACTCCGTGGTGGTCATGCCGCGCACGCCGGCCGTCACGGTGCCGAACAGGATTGCATTGGCCAGCGCGTAGAGCGCGCCGATCTGGAACGTGTCGGCACCCGGATTGGTGACGATCAGCACGCCGAGAAGGCCGGCCGCCAGCGCCATCGCCCGTGCGGGGCCGATCGCTTCCTTCAGGAAGATCGCGGATGCGAGCGTTGCAAACAGCGGCGAGGAGAAGTTGATCGCGGTCGCGCTCGCCAGCGGCATCATGCTGAACGCAACCAGCAGCAGGCTCTGCGAAGTGGTTTGGGAAACGCCGCGCAGCAGATGAGCCCCGGGCCGGCCGGTGCGGAAAACCACGAGCCCGTACATCGGGATGATGAAAACCGCGCAGGCGGCCAGGCCTCCGAACGCGCGGAAGAACAGCACTTCGCCTACGGGATAAAGGTCGACCAGCCATTTCGATGCCGCGCTGGTGAATGCGAACAGCACGGTCGAAGCCACCATGTATCCGATGGCGAGCGGAATGCGTTCCTGGCGTCCCTTGGATGTGTGAGGTTCCACGCTGCGTGTCGCAGTCAAAGGTGGCGGGGAGGGTGGAGGACGGAAAGGTCCGGCACGCCTAGCACGGCGGATTGTGGCGCAGCAGCGGCAATTGCGAATGTCAGCGCAATTTCTCCGCATGGGCGAGAAGCCGCGTGCGGGTTGAGGTATTCGGCCGCCGCCGCGCTGCTGCCGCATTTGACTTGGGCAAACCGGGGGCGAGCGCATTGTCCGGCGGCAACACAGTCATGCAGCTCCTGCGGTTCTTCGCAGGTGCGGAATATCCATGTTGCGGTGCAAGGCGACACAAACTGTTGGAGACCAACATGAAGAAAATCATTCTCGGTACGGTTCTCACCGCGGTGCTTGCTTCGCCCGCCTTTTCGCAGGCGACCCCGATGCTGACACAACCGCAGCCGCAGGCCTATTCCAGCCAGCGGATTCAGCCCGGTCGCTACGCCCAGCAGCGCGGTTATGTCCAGCGGGGCTACGCGCAGGAAGGCTACGCGTACGAACCGGCCTACGCCTCCGGCGTAGTGGTGAACGGGGGCCGGATCATCGGTCAGGATCCGGATTCGAACATCCGGCTTGAGCTGCGGCGTGATCCGGTCGCCGACTACTGATCGCGGCGTTCGAAGCTCGCAAAGCCCGGCCTCGTGCCGGGCTTTGCGCTTTGTTGAGTTACACTGCGCCTGTCTGGGACAACCAACTCGATCGGCGGAACGAGAATGCGCTACGAGCTCTATTACTGGCCAGAAATCCAGGGACGCGGTGAATTCGTGCGCCTTGCGCTGGAGGAGGGCGGCGCCGCCTACGTCGACGTCGCGCGGCGCGGCAGCGGCATGTCCGCGATGATGCGATTGCTCGACGGCACGCGGATCAAGCGCCCACCATACGCGCCGCCGTTCCTCAAGGCCGGAAGGCTGATGATCGGCCACACCGCCAACATCCTGCACTATCTCGGGCCGCGACTTCGCCTCGCGCCGCGCGACGAAGCCGGCCGGCTGTGGGTTCATCAGGTGCAGCTCACCGTCACGGATTTCGTGAAAGAGGTTCACGACACCCATCACCCGATCTCGAGCCAACTCTACTACGAGGAGCAGCGCGCTGCGGCGAAACGTTACACCATGCTGTTCTGGCAGCACCGCGTGCCGAAGTACCTCGGCTACTTCGAGGAGTTGGTGGAGACGAGCGGCGGGCCGTATCTGCTCGGGCGCAAGCTCAGCTATGTCGACCTGTCCTTGTTCCAGCTCGTCGCCGGATTGCGCTACGCGTTCCCCAAGCGCATGAAGCGGTTCGAGCGCGACGTGCCGAACCTCGTTGCGCTGCACGACAAGGTTGCGGCGCGGCCCCGCATCAAGGCCTATCTCGGCTCGAAGCGGCGTATCGCCTTCAACGAGATGGGGATCTTCCGCCGCTACAAGGAACTTGACGGCTAACGCTTGCGGCGCCGTTGTGCGGCCTTGCGCTTGGCGACGCGGGCCTTCGCTGCCGCACGCGCGCGCCGCTCCAGCCGCTTCCTGCGTTTGAGCCGCTCGCGCGCCCGGCGCAGCGTGCAGGTGACGCACCGGCAGCGGCGCTTGCCGATGTAGATGTCGTAATAATCCTTGCCGTAGTGATAGGTGATCTCGTCGCCGGGCTCGATGTTGCGGACCGATTTGATGAATACCCGGCCGCGGTAGACCAGGGATTCCGAATTGGGCCGGCAGGAGTGGTTGGCGTAGCGCGCGATGTTGCTGCGGCTCGAGCCGTCCAGTGTGTAGTGCTTGTTGAGCTCGTACATGTAGCGGGCGCCCTTCGCCTCGCGGCGCTCCGCCTCCTCGTTGGGGATCTTGCGCCCGGAGTATTCGACGATCCGGGTGCGCTTCTTGATGAATTTGGTGGCAAACAGGCCAAGCCCGGTTTTGGCGCGGCCGATACGGAACGGTCTTCGTGACATGACGGCCGGACTTACATTCGGATTCGCGAGTGTTCAAACACGGCTGTGAGCAAGTCGGCCAAGCCGACCAAGATCGCGAAGCCGCGGGAACGGGCGGAGCGCCGCCAGCAGTAGGCGGGCTGCCCTCCCGAGGGGCCGCAACCAACGAGCCATGCCCGGACGGCGCGACTGCGCCGCGCCCGCGCATGGCGTCTTGCGTTGATGCCGCTGCTATAGTGGCTGCGACGCCCCAAAGAGGGCGAAGGGCCGGGATCATGAACCGAACGGGTGTGTGGCGCGGCTTGGCGGCGCTGTCCTTTGTCGTGGCGGGTTTCGCTGCGCAGGCGCAGTCCTATCCGGCACGGCCGGTGACCATCGTTGTGCCGCTCGCCGCCGGCAGCGGTATGGACACGCTGGTGCGCGCCTATGCCGAGAAGCTGACCGATGCGCTCGGCAAGCCGGTGGTGATCGAGAACAAGCCGGGCGCCGCGCTGATGCTGGCGGCGCAGACCGTCGCCGCGGCCCCCACGGATGGCCATACGCTGCTGGTCTCGACCTCGACCGCGATGGCGATCAACCCGGTGCTGTTCAAGAAGGTCAACTACGATCATCTCAAGGACTTCGCGCCGATCGCCTACTACCTCAAGGCGCCGTTCATCCTGGTGGTGAACCCGAACATGCCGGTGAAGTCGGTGGCGGAACTGATCAAGCACGCGAAGGAAAGCGCCAAGCCGCTGACCTTCGCCTCGACCGGTCCGGGAACCGGGCTGCATCTGTCCGCTGAATACATGAAGCAGCGTTACGGCCTGCAGATGACCCACGTGCCGTACCGCGGCACGCCGCAGATGATGGCCGACCTCACCGCGGGTCACGTCGATTTTGCATTCGCCGAGGTCGGCGCCACGCTGCCGCTGGTGCGTGAGGGCAAGCTGCGCGCGCTCGCGGTGTCGTCGTCGAACCGCATGCCCAGCCTGCCGGACGTGCCGCCTTTCGGCGAGGCCGCCGGCGGCAGCGATTTTGAAGTGGTGTCCTGGCACATGCTCTATGCGCCGGCCGGCACTCCGAAGGACGTCGTGGCGCGTCTGCACGGTGAAATGAAAAAGATCATGGCGGCGCCGGACATGCGGCAGAAGGTGCTGGCGGTTGGCCTGCTGCCGGTCGACACGCCGCCGCTCGACGGCATCGACAAATTCCTGTCCGCCGAACGCGAGAAGTGGGGCGCGCTGGTCAAGAGCCTCGGCCTCGCGGGGACGATGTAGGCAATGATCCAGTTCGGCAGAATTGAAATCTGGCTCGCGGCGATGCTGCTGTTCGCCGCCGCGGTGATCGCGGAGACCGCCGCGATCGCGCAGGGCGCGTCGCCGCTTACGTTCCTCGAGCAGGTCTACAAGGTCTACCGGGACAACAACAACGCCAAGGGCATCGACTACAGCAAGCCTGACAATGTCCGGCGCTATTTTGCGCCGCCGCTTGCCAAGGCGATCCTCAAGGACATGGCCGATGCCAGGAAGAAGGACGAGGTGCCGCGGCTCAATGGCGACCCGTTCATCGACGCGCAGGACTGGGAGATCGCCAACCTCAAGATCGAGATGAAACCCGGCGCGACGCGCCGCAACGCGACCGGCGTCATCACTTTCACGAATTCGAAACAGCCGAAGACGGTGACGCTCGACCTAGTCAAGACCGGCGACGGCTGGCGCATCGCCGAGATCAAGGCGCCGAGCGGCTCGCTCAAGGAATTGTTCAAGGTGAAGTCGCGCGACAGCCGCGCGCGATTGTTTTTGGCGATCATTGCCAATCCGTCCGAAGGTGACGCGCTGCGGTGCAGCTCGTGATGCGTTTCACGCGGCGTTGCTCTTACCTTGCTGCACCTGCATGAACGACAAGATAGACAACAATGAAACGCGCTCCATCTCGGTGTGGGAGAAGGCTAACCCAAAGGCGCGCGCGGCCTGCGACAAAGAATCCGGCTGGAAATAGCCACGCCGTTCGGCGCGGCGCTCCTGCCGTCACGCCGGCGCGAGTGTGAGCGTGGTCTCGACCGGCACCGGCTCGCGTAGCGTCGCGATGCCCGGGCAGCCGGCGAGCGCGAGCCGTTCGATCTCGCGCAATTTCTCCAGCGGCGCATCGCTTTTCACGTTCATGTCGATCGTCACCTTCTGAAATCCGGAGAACGGCGCGTCCGGCATCATGTGGCCGCGCACGTCGAAATTCGCGCGCGCCACTGCCTCGAAGCTCTCATAGTTGACGCCCAGCTTCGCCGCGTAGAACGCGAACACCGCCGCGTAGCAGCCCACCGCGCCCGACAGAAGAAACTCCAGCGGCGTCGGCGCATCGGCGACCCCGCCGACGTGCTTTGGCTCGCTGATGATGAAGGTCTGCTTGCTGTTGCGCGTCTCGACCCGCTCATTGAGATTGCCAATCGACGTGACCTTGACCTCCAGCGACGATTGCGGTCCCTCCGGCGCGCGCTTGCCCGGATGGGCCCGGTAGCGCGCCTCCCGCGCGTCTGTGACGGATTTCAGCTCCGGGAAGCAATCGCACACGGCCATGGTCTGGTTTCCTGTGGACAGGGCAGGGATCGCGCGACATTCTGCGCCGCCATGGTCCGCCATGTCGCGTTGTTTCTGTTCATCGTCTCCTTTACCCCGGCGCACGCGCAGGATCGCGCGCGGCTCAATTCCATCTCCGTGCATGTCTTCCTCACCAAGTCCGGCACGCTGTCGGACGACCTGGAGAAGATCGGGGGTTTCGGCGCGCGTAACTTCAGCATCCAGGGCAAGGGCATCGCGGACAACGAGCGGTTCTACTCGGCGCTGATCAAGGTGAAGCTCACCGCACCAAAGGAGATTTTCGCCAAGGGGTCGCAGGCCGAGATCGTGGTCACCGACCGCCGCACCAAGAAGGTCGTGAAGCGCGAGCGGCTCGCCGACATCTACATCGGCAGCCACGGCTGGACCGTCATGCCGGTGTGGCTGCCGGACGCCGCCTGCGGGCCGTTCGAAATCGTCGCCACCGGCGGCGGCCGCAAGCTCACACGCGCGCTTGAGGTGACGTGCGGGGAGTGACGTCACCCGCGCAAAAGCATCGGCGAATCCAAGCCGTGCGGGCGAGCGGAAACCGTTCCACCCGCCCGCGTTGTCGAACGCTAGAGTCTCATTCAACGACGCTGAATCGACGCCGGCGCGCTAACCGACGTACGTCACGCGTTGCTGCGCTTGGGCTTCTTTCGCTGTCTGCGGCTTGGCCGGCAGTTGCAGCACGGTCGCGTGCTGACCGTCCGCGAGGTGGGTCAGCAGCACGGTCTCACCGTCCGGGAATTCCAGCGCGTCGTGGTGCCGAGACGGCTGGTCCTTGTCGACTTGGCGGAAGATCGCGGTGTCGTGTGCGATCATCCTGGGCCCGATCGCGCCGGGACCGCCGACCGCGACCGGTTCGGAGAACGCAAGCTCGGTCCCCGGCAGCACGCAAACCGCCGTCGTCGAATCCTCCGGCGCGGAGAAACCGCGCGTTCCGGTGCCGAAGTTTCGCGTCGTCAGTTTGTCGCCGACCTGGGCCGCACGCGACTTCACGGTTTGCAGACTGTAGTCGCACATTGTGAGCCTTTCTCTGTTGCAGAGCCCGGCCCCACCAGCAGCAGCAAGAAGAATGCCACATCATGTTGAAACTATGGAGGCCGCGAAACACCAGGGGTTGCGTCACGTATGTGGTGAGTCGGTGTCGCAAAGCGCGCAACGAATCGGCTGCGGAATGCACAGCGCGCCGAAATTTTTTGCGAGGTGGCAATGCCCAACAATGCGGCGCGATTCAAAACCCGTAGATCATCATGCCGATGAAAAACGCGATGAACGGCGACCAATAGACCACCGGCGCAGCGGCCAGCAGGATCGCCGCGAGGCCGAGCCGGCGCCGCATCGCCGCGAGCGCCAGCGCCGCCACCGCCATCAGCGGCGCAAACACCGCCATGCATAGCCCGGACAGGATGTTGAACCAGCCCGCGCTGAGATCGATCATCTTGATGAGCGAGAACGGCATCTCGGCGTAGAAATACACGAGCTCAAGCGTGGCAATCACGGCGATGAAGGCGCGGAGCATGGCTCGTTCTTCGGCGGGATGCCGGAAGCGCGATCATGGGGCAGGGCGGCGAGCGCCGCCAGCCATGTTCGATTGCAAAAATACGGGGGGAACAGGCCGCGCGGCGCTGGTCTGGACTCGCATAAGCAAGTCCTATGGCCGTTCGCGCAGGCCGATTGTCGTCCGCACGGCCGTTGTCGCGAGCCGGGCCGCTGCCGGGGGCGCGCATGGGACGTCTTGCAAGGCTGATGCCGTGGCTGGCGGCGCTCGCCGCCGCGGCCGCGATGATCGGCTCCGACCGCGCGTTCGCGGCCGGCTCCGCCTATCAGGTCGACACCGGGGTGATCGGCTCACCCGGCAGTTGCAAGGTGGATGCCTGGACGTCGTTCGCCGCCAATAGCAAGGACTTCTTCTCCGCGCTGGCGCCGACCTGCGTGATCGAACTCGGCCGGCCAGTCGAGTTCAGCGCGCAGTTCAGCCGTTTTCGCTCCGACGACGAATGGACCAACGCGATACTTCCCAAAGTAAAGACCAACATCGTGCCGGGCGGCGCGATCGGACAATGGAGCGTCGCGCTGGCGGCGACCGCAGCCTACGACGTCACCGCGCGCGAGCTCGCGGGCTTCAACCTTGTCGTGCCGGCGACGCTGCGCATCACGGAGAATGTCCGCGTTAATCTCAACGCCGGCTATCTGCGCGCGTTGAACCCCGGCCGTGACCTGTTCAGCTATGGCGCGGGCATCGACCTTCGCACCGCCGACAACGTCTGGACCGTGACCGGCGAGGTGTTCGGCGTCATGGCTGCGGTGCGGGAGGACGACAAGCGCGGCGAGCTGCAGCCGCGCTGGCAGCTCGGCCTGCGCTGGCGGCCGGTCGACGAGTTCAACATCGACGTCATCTACGGCCGCAACCTGCTGGGCGAGGTTTCGAACTGGATCACGCTGGCGACCACGGTGCGGTTCAAGGCGGGGCGGTAAGGGCGCTCCGCCCATCCCCGCCGTCATGGCTGGGGCTTGACCCCGGCCGTCCATCTCCGCAAACAAGACAATTGCGCTGGTTCCGGGCCGCCGCTGCCGTCCGGCCGCGACCGAATGGGAGTTCACGTCTGTCATGTTTCAGTCCGTAACCGTTTCTCTTCTTGCAGTGCTGCTCGCGTCCGGCGTTGCGCTGGCGCAGCCGGCCGCCCAAGTACCCTCCCAAGTACCCTCCCAAGCACCGGCAACCGGCGCGCCCAAAGCCGACGCGCCGCCGGCCGCGGCTCCGATGGACGATCCGGCGAAGACCGAGCCGGCGAAGAAACCCGAATACGAGCCGCACGTGGGGCAGCCCGGCAAGGATGTGGTCTGGGTGCCGACGCCGCAGGACACCGTCGACCGCATGCTGGACATGGCCGGCGCCAAGCCCGGCGACTACGTGATCGACCTCGGCTCCGGCAATGGCATCACCGTCATCACCGCGGCCAAGCGCGGCATCCGCGCGCTGGGCATCGAATACAATCCCGACATGGTGGAGCTCTCCCGCCGCAACGCGGAGAAGGAGAAAGACGCCGTCGGCGACCGTGCGACGTTCGTGCAGGGCGACATCTTCAAGACCGATTTCTCCAAGGCCACGGTGCTGACCATGTACCTGCTGCCGCGGCTCAACATGCAGCTGCGGCCGACCATCCTGAAGATGAAGCCCGGCACGCGCGTCGCGACGAACTCCTTCCACATGGAGGACTGGAAGCCGGATGATGGCTCCAACAGCAGCGGCGAGAAGTGCCTGGAGCACTGCACGTCCTACATGTGGATCGTGCCGGCGAGCGTGCAGGGCACCTGGAGCACTTCGGCCGGCCGGCTCAAGCTTGAGCAGAAATTCCAGTTCTTCACTGGCACGCTGCGCACCCGCGGCAAGACGCTCAAGATCACGGACGGCCGCGTGCGCGGCGAGGAGTTCACCTTCACCGCGGGCGGCAGGAAGTACAGCGGCACGTTGAAGGGGAGGAGGATGAATGTGAAGGCGGGGTAGGCTGGCCCGTTTTCCGCATTGTTTCCACAGGCGCACGCCCGGGCAGTCCGCTGTTGAAGCGCGGGGCAGGGTGAGAGACAATGCGCGTGCCGCGGCGGTCGCCGTTTCGGGCAACTCTGGAGGGGGTCATGAAGCAGAACAGGCGCAATGTTCTGAAGCTCGGACTGTCGGGCGCGGTTGCCGGCGGGCTTGCGGGCTCTGCCAGCGCACAGGGCGCGATCACGGCCCGCATCGGGCATCTCGAGGCGCCGACCCAGCCGCGCCACAAGGGCCTGGAAAAGGTCGCCGCGCTGGTGAAGGAGCGCACCAAAGGCGCGGTCGAGATCCAGCTTTTTCCCTCCTCGCAACTCGGCAACGCGCGGCAGATGATCGAGAGCACGCAGTTCGGCGCCATCGAAGGCACTGTGATGCCAGCGGCGTTTCTCGGCGGCTTCAATCCGGTCATCTCGGTGCTGGATATCCCCTATGTCTTCCCGACCGACCGCGCGCTGTCGCAGAAGCTGCGCGACGGCGCCTTCGGCAAGGCGCTGCTGGCGAGCTTTAATAGCCGCGGTGTCCATGCGCTCACCATCTGGCCGAACGGCCGCAAGAGCCTCACCTCGAACAAGCCGCTGGCGAATCTCGACGCCTTCAAGGGCCAGAAATTCCGCGTGATGGATTCGAAGATCCTGATCGACCAGTTTGCCGCCGTCGGCGCGACCGCGATTGCGATCAACTTCAGCGAGCTCTATACCTCGCTGCAGACCGGCCTGATCGACGGGCAGGAAAATCCGCTCGACACCATCACGACCATGAAATTCCACGAGGTGCAGAAGCATCTGGTCGTCACCGAGCACGGCGTGATGGAAGACATCGTGCTGTTCAGCAACACGTTCTGGAACCGCCTGACGCCTGAGCAGCGCGATGTCGTGACGAAGGCGTTCGACGAGATGCGCCCCGAGGTCGAACAGAATAAGGAAGCGGTGCAGAACGTCTCGATCGAGCTGATCAAGGCCGCGAAGCTGAACGTGCGCGTCGCCGACGAGGCCGAGCGCAAGGCGATGCGCGACGCGATGGCGCCGAAGGCGCGCGCGACGTATGCGGAACGCGCCGGCGCGGAGGGCGCGAAGGTGCTCGCGGTCTACGACGAGGAGCGCAAGAAGCTCGGCTTCTAATCATCCATGCGGGCGCTGCGCGGCATCGAGGGCATCGTACTCGGTGCCATCATGCTGGCGATGTCGTTCGCCTACACGTTCAATGTCGCGGTGCGCGAGTTCGCGCCGTCGTTCGCGCCGAAGCTCGCCTGGATCGAGGAGCTGTGCCTCTTCGGCCTGGTCTGGATGATCTTCCTGAGTCTCGCGGCGGCGCTCGAAGGCGGGCGCCACATCGGCATGCGCATGGTGCTGACGCGCATGCCGCCGGCGAGCCAGCGCGCCGCCAAGCTCATCATCAATCTCGCCGGCCTGGCCTTCTCGGCCTATCTGGCGAAGATCGGCGTCGACATCACGATCTTCGTTGCCAAGTCCGGGCAGGCGAGCCCGACGCTGAATATCTCGATGGCCTGGCTCTATGTCGTGATGCCGGCCGGGTTCGGCCTGCTGGCTCTGCGCTACGTGCTGGAGATCGTCACACGGGCTGATCGTTTCGCCGTCGAGGTCGACCCGGTGCATCATGTGTAGGGCAATTCTCGCGCTGCTTTCCCCTCGCCCCGCGAAGCGGGGAGAGGGTGCCGAGCGAAGCGAGGCGGGAGAGGGGCCTGTTATTTTCATAAGAGCCCTCTCCCGGCTCGCGCTACGCGCTCGCCACCCTCTCCCGCAAGCGGGAGAGGGGAAGGAAGAGCGAGCGCCATGATTGTCCTCGCGCTGATCGTTCTTGCAGTGTGTCTGCTGGTCGCGGGCGCCGAGATATTTCTCGTCATCGGCATTCCCGCGGTTCTCGCCAAGCACATTTTCCACCCGTCCATGCCGGACCTCATCATCGGCCAGCGCGTGGTCGGCGGCGTCGAGGTGGTCACGCTGCTCGCGATCCCGTTCTTCGTGTTCGCCTCCGACCTGATGGCGCGCGGCCGCATGGCGGCGCAGCTCGCCGAGCTGTTCCGCGCGCTGGTCGGCCACTATCGCGGCGGCATCGGTCATTCGACGGTCGTCACCTGCATGGTGTTCGGCGCCGCCGCCGGCTCCGCGCCCGCGACCGTCGCCGCCATGGGGCGGCTCTCGTTTCCCGAGCTCAAGCGCGCCGGCTTCTCCGAAAAATTCAGTCTCGGCTTGATCGCGTCGAGCGCCGAATGCGCGCTGCTGATCCCGCCCTCGATCACCTTCGTGGTCTATAGCTGGCTGACCGGCACCTCGATCGCCGCGCTGTTCGCCGCCGGCCTGGTGATCGGTATCGTGCTGGGCCTCGCCTTCATGGTGCTGGTCGCCATCGAAGCCTGGCGCACCGGCGCTGCGCGCGGCGAGCGCTACTCCGGCGCGGCGCGCTGGAAGGCATTTCGTGAAGCCTTTTGGGCGCTGCTGATGCAGGTGATCCTGCTCGCCGGCATCTTCTCCGGCGTGTTCACTGCGACCGAAGCCGCGGCCGTGTCGGTGGTCTATGCGATCGGCGTCGAGGTGCTGATCTTCCGCGCGTTCGGCTGGCGCGAGGTGTTCGACATTGCCAAGGACAGCGCGGTCTCGACCGGGGTGATCTTCATCCTGCTCGCGATGGGCGCGCTGCTCGCCTACTTCATCACGCTGTCGGGCGCCGACCGCGCGGTGCTCGCGCTGGTGCGCGAGGTCGGGGTCAACTGGGTGGTGTTCATGGTGCTGGTGAACATCGTGTTCCTCACCTGCGCGATGTTCCTCGATCCCAACTCGATCATGGTGATCTTCCTGCCGACGCTGTTCCCGGTCGCGGCCGCGCTCGGCATCGACCCGGTGCATTTCGGCATGGTCGTCACGCTCAATGTCTGCACCGGCATGATCATGCCGCCGCTCGGCCTCGACCTCGCGGTCGCGGCCTCCACGCTCAACCGCCGCATGGAGCTGGTGGTCGCCGGCATCTGGCCGTTCATTCTGACGAACATCGCGGTGCTGATCCTGATCAGCTACATCCCGCCGCTGTCGACGTTCCTGCCGAGGGCTTTTGGGTTTTAACTCTCTGCTGTCATTCCGGGGCGCCGCGAAGCGGCGAACCCGGAATCCATAACCACCGCTGCGGAGTATGGATTCCGGCTCTCGCTTCGCTCGGCCGGAATGACGGCAGCGTGTGACGCGTGACCGGGGATAGAAGCAAGCCGCGTGCTATCCCCGCGGGGATAAGTCCGCCGCCTGCAAAAAATTAAAATCGCGAAACTTATCCCCGCCCCCTGGCGCGGCCTCATATTGCGCGCAGGCCGGTCCACCCGAGGGCGTTCTCGAGACGTTGTTGAGCGGGACCGGAGAGCGGTGGCCAAGGGTTATGCGAAATGAGGGGTGCAGAACGTACACCCCGCCCGAGGCGGCCCAAGCCGTGAGCTCCCGCAGCGACAGCTTCGCAGCACAGGAGGTCGTTGGGACGACTGCCGTACCCCCGAAGCCAACGGGCAGGCGGTCGTGGTGGCCTCAGAGCGGTGGGTAGCAAAGTCAGCCCACCGGGGGTCTCACGGAGCAAGCCTCAAACACCGCGCGCGGGACGCCGGACGAACGGCGGACTTGCGGCACTACCAATTTGCCTCGGTGTCGCGAGATGTCGAGGCCCGCGGGTCCCAAGGGACCCCGGCGCCCCGCGCCCCTCGGACTTGTTCGAGCGAGCGCAAAGCGAAGTGGACGACAGGCGCGCCCGGCGCCTTCACAAATCCGGGCGGCGGAGCGTTGGCTGTTCAATGCGATGCGGGCTGTTTGACAATTGAAGAAGGTGAAGACGCGGGGGCGTTTGCTGTCGCCCCTTGCGCGTCTATCTCTTTTTTGCGATAGTGCCCTTCGATGCGGTGGACCGTCGAAGCCCTGAATGCTGCGGTCGATGCCGAGATCGAGGCGCTTCCCAGAGATATGCAAGCGCGTCTCGCGCGGCTGTCCGCCGTCATCGAGCAGGCGGGTTTTCAGTCGCTACCGCGCGACAGTGTGAAGCACCTGGAGGACAAGCTCTGGGAACTTCGCATCACCGGCCGCGACGGAATTTCCCGGGCGATCTATGTGACGGCCGCCACTCGGCGTGTCGTCATTCTGCGCGTTTTCATCAAGAAGACGCAGGAGACGCCGCGACGGGAACTTGAAATTGCCCGGCAACGGGCCAAGGAGGTGCGATGACCAAAATCAGCACGCTGCACAAGAAATGGATGAAGGACCCCGAGTACCGCAAGGAGTACGAGGCGCTGGAGGGGGAATTCGCGCTGATTGCCGAGGTCGCCAAAGCGCGTATGCGCGCGGGCCTGAGTCAGGTGCAATTGGCCAAGCGCATGAAAACGACGCAGAGCACGATCGCGCGGCTGGAGAGCGGGCGCGGCCTGCCCTCGACGCGAACGCTGGCGCGCTTCGCCAAGGCGACGGGGCATCGGCTGAAGATCAGCTTCGAGCCGGTGAGGAAGAGGGGGTGATGGTGACAGTAGTTGTAGGATGGGTTGAGCCGAAGGCGAAACCCATCGTTGCGGAGTAAATGCGGATCGATGATGGGTTTTGCTGCGCTCAACCCATCCTACGCTTGCTACCTTGCTATGTCTCGTCATCATCGCCTTCGTCGTCAAAGTCATCATCTATGCCCTCGACCGACATGGCATCCAGATAGTCGTGTCGAACATTTCGGAGTGATCGCTTTGATGATTGGTCAACGAGAAAGAACGGCCATCCGTTAGTTCGCTTTCCAACTATCGAAACTGCAGCCTCAGAAGGGCTTGAGAAGGCAACTCCATCAACATCTACTCGTCCGTCTGAAAGAAGTGTAGCGATGCGATGACTGTATTTTTTGCGACGAGGAAAGAGCGGCATTCCTGACTGGAGTACGCCGCCGACAATTAGATCGGATAGATCGACTGTTTTGCGGGTTCGTGGCTTGTCAGGCGTAAAGCCCGATCGATGGCCTGCCGGGACCTTCCATATCTGCGTGATAATTTGTGAAAGCTCTCTGGTTCGATCATTTATGCCTGCGTCGTTCCATTGCATTCCCGCTCGTTTCAGAATTTCACGATTTAGAAACAGTACATCGTGAGCCTCCAATCCCTCTCTTTTCCCTCCTGCTCCCTGCCATGGTCCATTTGAAACCTTGGAATTCAACTTCCCGGTAAGTAGCGTGAGGTTACCGAGAAAATGGATGGCGCGTTCACGGTCTTCTTCGCTGCTTCCGCTTTGGAGTTGCCAGTTGGTTTGCCAATTGCGAGGCATCACGTGCTCGATTGCGAATTTCCCTCTTGCAACACGTTCATCCCCAAGCCCCTGCTTGTCGTCTTTCCAACCTCGTAGGTAATCTTCGATTGCTTCTAGCGCCATCCGTAGTCGCCCGCGTCCAATGCGCCGGTACGCCAACAATCCTTGAAGCTCCTGTTTCACTTCTTCATCGTCAGGCCAATATTTTCCGCTACTCGATTGAGCCGCGAGGTATTTCTCCAGAACATCGCCAGCAATTGCTCGATCCGACTTGCGGACTTCGGTTACAAGTTCAGCAACTACCTGGCTATAGCTCTTGGTCGTGGCTCGCATGAGCATGCGGCGCACCATCCAGCTTTCCACAACGTCGAGTGCTTTGATGAATTGTGAAGGGGGAATCGGTTTCTCTTCGGGGTCAAGCAAGCATAGGACGAGTGGCTTGATGACCTCACTTTCAAGGACCCCTGTTCGATAGCCAAACAAAGCAAGGCGATCTGCTGGTCCTGTCAGAGTTGAGGCTGCCGTAATGAACTTCTGATAAACTCCTGCGGCGGCGTGAATTTGCCGCAGTAGTACATTCATGGGCAACCGGCAGTCGTGATCGGCAAAACGCTTGAAGCGATCGAACACTTCGCGCGCAACAACCTCCTCGCCGGTGCGGGCAATAAGCCAGTGATTGAAGAAGATGGCGGACCTTTGATATCTCAATCGCCCGACGCTTATTTCGGTTTCCCAGAAGCCGGTCTCAAATTCCTTCCAGTTTTGTTGATATGCTTCTTCAACGTTCGTGCCTGTTTCCAGTAGTCGCTGGAATACGAGATTCTTTATTAGATCGGCAGCCGTAAGCTGTGCGCCGCGCGCGTTTAATGTCTCAAATATCTCTTGCGCGTTTTCGTCTGCCGTCAGGTCGATCACTACCATCTGCAGGAAATCTCGAACGACTGTTTCTATTGCTGTTGCTCGTTCCTGAATTGCCTCGGCACCATTGAGTGATAGCCAGGCTCGGGCCTGCTCGGAGAAAAAACGATGAGCTTCGACCATTCGTTCTCCGCGGTATCCTACAGTTGAATAGTCGGTGGGCGGTTTTGCACCCATTACTGCATTGAAGGCTGGGCGATCCCGATTTGTGGGCCACACTTTGAATTGGTCCTCAGCCTTGGATTGGAACGCCTGCGCGTTCCCTACAAGGGGCTCTAACCTTAGCGAGGGTTGAATAGCGTTGGCGTTGGAGAGCTCGCCGTGAAGTGCATCGAGGAGCAGCTGTAGAGTCGTCAAGCGTTGTTGACCGTCGATAATGATGCGCTCCTGCATCAATCCCGTTTGTCTCGGGACCTGTTGCAGTACGACAGCGCCCAGAAAATGGGGGTGTGGCTTCTCGGTCGGATGACTAAGAACTCTCTCAGCTACACGGATGACATCATTCCAGAGTGGTTCCCATTGGCTTTCCTCGTTCCATACGTACGGGCGTTGAAATAGTGGGACCACAAACCGTTGAGGCTGCATAAACACCATTTGTGGGGTACGAACTTGTGTTTCCACGGAATGCCTCAAAGATCGCAGCGCAATGGGATCAATTGTCCGTCGCTAGCCCGGCTAGGTCCAGTGGTATCTTTTCGTTGCCATCGTCTCGGGGCGGCACTTTCAATCGCCGCATGGCAGAGCTATGAGAAAGCCCGTTAACCTCGGGTTAAATCGGATTTTAAATGAACGCCCCCATCCCCCCACCCATCGCAACGCCGCCCTACAAGCACACGCCGCTGTTCCCGCTCGGCAAGGACACCACAACCTACCGCAAGCTCACCTCCGCCGGCGTGCGCGTCGAGAAGATCATGGGCCGCGACATGCTGGTGGTGGAGCGCGAGGCGTTGCGCGCGCTCGCCGAGGCCGCTTTCATCGACATCTCGCACCTGCTGCGCCCCGCGCATCTCAAGAGTCTGAAGTCGATCGTCGAGGACCCGGAGGCCTCCGACAACGACAAGTTCGTCGCCTTCGACTTCCTGAAGAACGCCAACATCGCGGCGGGCGGCGTGCTGCCGATGTGCCAGGACACCGGCACCGCGATCATCATGGGCAAGAAGGGGCGGCTCGTCTTCACCGACGGTGAGGACGAGGCGGCGCTCGCCGAGGGCTCGCGCGACGCGTACCTGAAGAAGAACCTGCGCTATTCGCAGCTCGCGCCGCTCTCCATGTTCCAGGAGAAGAACACCGCGAACAACATGCCGGCGCAGGTCGAGATCTACGCCGAGGGTGACGACGAGTACAAGCTGCTGTTCATCGCCAAGGGCGGCGGCTCGGCCAACAAGGCGTTCCTCTACCAGGCGACGCCGTCGATCCTGACGCACGACCGCATGATCGCGTTCCTGAAGGAAAAGATTTTGACGCTCGGCACCGCGGCGTGTCCGCCGTATCACCTGGCGATCTGCATCGGCGGCACGAGCGCCGAGCTGACCATGAAGACGGTGAAGCTCGCCTCCACCAAGTATCTTGACAACCTGCCGACCAGGGGCAGCGAGGACGGCCACGCCTTCCGCGACGTCGAGATGGAGCAGGAGGTGCTGAAGCTGACGCAATCTCTTGGTGTAGGTGCGCAGTTCGGCGGCAAGTATTTCTGCCACGACGTGCGCGTGATCCGGCTGCCACGCCACGGCGCGTCGCTACCCATAGGACTTGGCGTGTCGTGCTCGGCCGACCGCCAGGCGATGGGCAAGATCACGCGCGACGGCGTGTACCTGGAGCAGCTCGAGAGCAATCCGGCGCAGTACATGCCGGAGGTCGACACCTCCAAGCTCGGCGGCGAGGTGGTGCAGATCGACCTCAACAAGCCGATGAAGGAGATTTTGGCGCAGCTCACGAAATATCCGATCAAGACGCGGCTGTCGCTGTCCGGCCCGATGATCGTGGCGCGCGATCTGGCGCACGCGAAGCTGCGCGAGCGGCTTGAGAAGGGGCAGGGGCTGCCCGACTATTTCAAGAACCATCCGGTGTACTACGCGGGTCCGGCCAAGACGCCGGCGGGTTACGCCTCCGGCGCGTTCGGCCCGACCACCGCGGGGCGGATGGATTCCTTCGTCGCGGATTTCCAGAAGGCCGGCGGCTCGATGGTGATGCTGGCGAAGGGCAACCGCTCGGGCGCGGTGCGCGAGGCGTGCAAGCAGTACGGCGGCTTCTATCTTGCCTCGATCGGCGGCGCGGCTGCGAACCTCGCCGAGCACTGCATCAAGAAGGTCGAGACGGTGGAATACCCCGAGCTCGGCATGGAGGCGATCTGGCGAATCGAGGTGGTGGATTTCCCGGCGTTCATCGTGGTCGATGACAAGGGGAATGATTTTTTCAAGGAATTGAATTTGGGTTAGCTGTCATTCCGGGGCGCCGCGTAGCGGCGAACCCGGAATCGATAACCATGGCTGCGGGTTATGGATTCCGGCTCTCGCTACGCTCGGCCGGAATGACGGAAGGCCCTGCCGCCGCCAAATGTGGCTTCAAAATCTCCGCCACCACGCGCCGCTTGTCCGCCATCACCTCGGGCTCGCCCATCTGGCCGACCTCGTGCAGCCAGGCGCCGCACCATTGCAGCGGCCCTTGGCGTAGCTCGATCCCTTCGCGATACGGCAGGAAGCGCAACGGCGTCTGCGCCAGTGTGTCGAGATCGAGCCTGCTGTAGAGCGGGCCCCAGTTGCCGCCGCCGGTGTCGAGGCCGAGGAACCAGTCCTGCCCGAAGTCGAGATCGAGGTCGCGCACCGCGGCGAATCGCATCATGGTGAAGCCGGCCCACAGGAACCAGCGCCCGCTCGGCGGCTCGGTGAAGCGCACGTACCCGTAGACATCCTGCTTCGCCAAAGCCGAGAACGGATCGTCAGGCGCGGTGGGAAACAGATCGTGGTCGATGAGGCCGAACGCCTCCGGCGCGCCGGGGCGGACGATGTTGTGCCAGATCCAGTTCAGCACAATGCCGTGCGAGCGGCTGCTCTTCGCCCACGGGTTCGGCGGCGCGCGGAGATAAGTGACTTCGTGCCGCGCGCAAATGGCTTCGATCGTATTGGCGTCGGCATCCTGCGGCGAGTTGTCGACCACGATGTAGAGCGCGCCCGGCACGAAATGGCGCACCAGCGCGGCCTGCCAGTCGATCGCCTGCGGGTCCTGGTAGGCGACGCTGAACAGCACCTTGCGGCCCGCGATTGCCTTCGCGACGGCGGCCGCGTCCCCCACCGCCGCCGGCCGCGCGCGGTAGCGGCGGTCGATCAGCCAGTAGCGCGCGGTCTTGAGACGGTGCGCCAGGGGGCGCAGCCGCTTCCAGTCCGCGAGCGTGTATTCGGAGAGGGCCTTTGGCACCTGTCGTTTCGCGCCTGTTAGAAAGTATAGTGTGCAACACGGCTCTCTCCGCTCATTCCCGCGAAAGCGGGAATCCAGTTCTGCCCAGCCGCGTTGGCAGACATTTTGCGCTGGGTCCCCGCTTTCGCGGGGACGAACGGAGAAAATATCGATCAGCCTTGCTGTAGCATGCCCTGCGGCGCCGACAAGCTACTTGAAGAGCAGCGCAATGCCGCTCGCGATCAGCGCGCCGGACACGGTGCGGCGGAAGGCGAGGTCGCTCATGCCGTGGTGGAAGCGATTGCCGATGAAAATGCCGATCAGCATCGGCGCCAGCAACATCGCAGCGGCGACCCATACGTCGTAAGTGAACTCGCCGACCGCCCAGTAGCCGATGCCGCGCGTTACCGTCAGCGTCAGCAGGATCGCGGTCATGGTGGCGCGGTATTGCTTCTTGGCGAGGCGTATGGCGTCGAAATACATCGCAAAGAACACGCTGCCCATGGTGCCGACCACGGTGCCGGTGATGCCGCCGCCGAAGCCGCCAAGCGCGGGCGCGACCCAGAGTGGCAGCTTCGCCTTCAGATCTGCGCGAAACGTGCCGGCGAGCGAATAGAGCCCATACAGCAGGACGGCGACGCCAAGCCACCGGGCCAGCGTCTCGGAGGACAGGTGGGTGAAGACGTAAAGCCCGACCGCGATACCGACCATGCAGCCCGGAACGAGTTTCACCATCTCGTTCCAGGCGACGTGCTTGCGGTCCTCGCCCATCAGCGCAACGCCGGCGACGATACCGGTCAGTGTCCAGGCCGGCACGAGGATCTTCAGCGGGACGACGAGGGCGAGCAGCGGCATCGCCACGGCCGCGCCGAAGCCCGACGCGCCGCGCGCCATGTAGGCGGCGACCATCACGACGAAGCAGTAGATAAGGGCGAAGGTGGAAAGCGATTGGATGGCAGGAACTCCCGAACAGCGGCGACTTTATTCGCCGGACCGGCGCTTGTCGCGGGTTTTCCGGACGATGAGCTGATCCTGGTCAACTACGAGCACCACGCGGTCGACTCGCCTTACCGCATGCGCTTTGCGATCTTGTGCGCAAAGGCGAGGAGCCGTTCGACAAAGTCGACGAGGTGCCACAGCAGCTCCGTGTGCGGCAACTGGCGGTGCGCGCCTTCGACGCCAACGGAATGATGACCGGCTGGGAGCTCATCGAAGGCGGCGACCCCGAGCGCGCCATCGAGAAGCTGTTCGCCAATCCGGATGCCTGCACATCCACTACGCTGCGCCGGGCTGCTACGCGGCGCGGGTGGAGAGAAACTGAACGTTCCCGCCGTCATCCTGAGGAGGCGCGAAGCGCCGTCTCGAAGGATGGGGCGGCCCATGCTTCGAGACGCGTTGCCATAGAGCGTCGAAGACGCGCGTGAACGCGCTTACTCTTACTGAGTCACAAAGTCGCGGGATCGATCGCAACCATGCGCAGACAATTGGCCATCGCGCTCGCCCGGACACTCTCGCGATGCCCTTGCTGTTGCATTCCAATCTCACAGTTGCGCCATGGTCGGTTCTGACGCAGTAAGATTACGGCAACGCTCCTCTCAGGGTGAGGCCGAGAGAGAGGGCGGCTTTTCGAAGAACTACGCCGCCCTTCGCTGCTTGTGCTTGCCCTCGAAGGCGGGCGCCACTTCGCGCATGAAGCGGTCCATCTCCTCCTTCACCTGGGCGTGCGGCTTCATGCCGACGTTGGAGTAGAGGATCACCTCGGAGAACCCGGCGGCCTCGACCTTCTTGAGCACTTCGGTGATACGCGCGGCGTTACCGAACAGAACGGAATTCTCGGTGAGGTCTTCGGCCTTCACCTTCTGCAGCCGCTCCACCATGGCGATGAAATAGTGGTAGCTCGGCGGCGCGGTCTTGGGATCGCTGGGGAACGCCGGGATCACGCATTCCCTGTAGTAGCGGATCTGGCGGGCGCGCTGCGCCGCCTCCTGCTGCGGCGTGTCGTAGAAATGGCAGAAGTAGCTGCACATCAGCCGGCCGGGCTTGGTGCCGTGCTTGATGCAGGTCTCGTTGTAGAGGTCGGCGACCTGCTTCAAGCCGCCGTAGCTCATTGCGGCGGCGAACGGCGCGACGACCAGGTTGAAGCCGAGCCGCGCCGCCAGCTCGATCGATGGCTTCGAGAACGAGCCGATGTACACCGGCAGCGGCTTCTGGATCGGGTTCGGCGTGATGCGCACGTCCTCGAACTTGTAGTGCTTGCCGTGATGGTCGATGCGCTTGCCGTCCGCGCTCCACAGCTTCTTGAGGATTTCCATGCCCTCTTCGAAGATGCTCTGGTTGTCGGCGAACGAAACGCCGAACGGCGCGTATTCGCGGCTGTCGTAGCCGCGGCCCGAAGCAAAATCGACCCGGCCGTTGGAGAGCAGATCGAGCGTCGCCCATTGCTCGGCGACGCGGATCGGATGGTGCAGCGGCGTCACGTTGACGGCCGGCGCGAGGCGGATGTGCTTGGTGCGCGCGGCGATGTAGCCGAGCACCAGCTCCGGCGACGACAGCACCCCCAGCGAATTGAAATGATGCTCGCCGATCCAGGCCGAGTGCATGCCGAGTTGGTCGGCGTAGATCGCCTCGGCGGTGATGTCGGCGATGAACTGGTTGGCGCCGCGGGTGTTGTTTTCGTAGTGATTGTCGCTGAGCGTGAAGTAGCCGAATTCCATGTTCGTCTCCTCCTGCGCCGCCGTTCATGGTGGCGTTGGCAAAAACTTTACGCGCAACCCAAACTGTTGTAAATGCAATAATTGATTTTGCATCAAATAGGTCAGCATTGCTGCCGCAATGCCTGGCCGGGAGCCGCCGGTGAAAGACCGCGTCCATCTCGAACTCGGCAATTATCTGCCGTATCTGCTCAATCGCGTCGGCTTCGCGCTGGTCGACAGCTTCACGGCAGCCGGCCTGAAAGGCACGGGGCTGTCGATCGACATGTGGCGGGTGCTGGCCGCGCTCTCCAACAACGGCGGGCAGCGCCAGGTCGATCTCTCCGGCATGACCTCGATCGACCCGTCCACCATGTCGCGGCTGGTGAGTCGTATGGTGCGGATGGAGTTGGTGACCCGCAGCCGCTCGCAGACCAGCAGCCGCGAGGTGGTGGTGGCGCTCAGCAGCAAGGGCAGGGCGTTGGTGCGGCGGCTGATCCCGATTGCGCAGGAGCTGGAGCGCAAGGCGAGCGCGGGGCTGACGGCCAAGGAATTGGCTGAGGCGAAGCGGCTGCTCACCCGGATGTATGCGAATTTGGCGAAGGGGCGGTAGCCACGCTAGTCTTGCGGCATGAACGTCCAGTCCTCCCGCCCCAAGGGGCCGCCGGTCTTTCTCGACATGGACCAGCAGGCGCTTGACGACGCCTACGACCAGGAGGTCTATGCGCCGAACCGCGCAGTGGTGGTCGGACGCCGCTGTTCCGCGAGCGAGCGGGCGCGCTCGCGGATCGGCAACCCGAAACGCGTCGCCTATGGGCCGACCGAGATCGAGGCGCTCGATATCTTCGACTGCGGCATCCGCAACGCGCCGATCAACATTTTCGTCCACGGCGGCGCTTGGCGGCGCAATAAGGCCGCCGACTACGCGCTCAACGCCGAGCCGCTGATCCGCGCCGGCGCGCACAGCGTCGTCCTCGACTTCATCAACGTCGACGAGGCGGGCGGCGACCTGTTCCCGATGTACGACCAGGTGCGGCGCGGGATCGCCTGGGTGGCGCGCAACGCCGAAAGCTTCGGCGGCGACCGCAACCGCATTTTCCTGTCCGCGCATTCGTCCGGCTCGCATCTGGCCGGCTGCGTGCTGACGCGCGGATGGCGCGAGGAAAGCCTCCCGCCCGACATCGTCAAGGGCGCGGTGCTGCTGTCCGGCATGTACGACCTGAAACCGGTCCGGCTCTCCAAGCGTTCGGCCTATGTGAGCTTCACCGACCGCATGGAAGAACTGCTTTCCGCCCAGCGCCATCTCGACGGGCTCAACGCGCCTCTGGTCCTCGCCATCGGCACCTGCGAGACGCCGGAGTTCCAGCGCCAGTCGCGCGACTTCGCCGCCGCCGTGAGCGCGGCCGGCAAGCCGGTCGAACTGATCGTCGGCGAGGGCTATAATCACTTCGAGCTGCTCGAGACGCTGGCGAACCCTTACGGCATCACCGGCCGCGCCATGCTCTTGCAGATGAAGCTGACCAAATTCGAATGACGGAGGACTGAGTTGGCACAGACCGCAACCGCGCCGCGCGCCAAAGGGCCGCTGGTCTGGATGAACATGGACCAAAGGGAGCTCGACGACGCCTACGATCAGATGGTCTATGCGCCGAACCGCGACCAAGTCCACAAGCGCAACGTGTTCAACAGCGAGCGCGTGCGCCATCGGCTCGGCTTGCCGATGCGGTTGAAATACGGCCCGACGCCGATCGAGGCGCTCGACCTGTTTACATGCAAGACGCCAAACGCGCCGATCAACCTGTTCATCCACGGCGGCGCGTGGCGTCAGCGCGAGGCCAAGGACTACGCCTTCCTCGCCGAGATGTTCGTCAACGCCGGAGCGCATTTCATCGCGCTCGACTTTGTCGGTGTCGAGGGTACCAAAGGCGACCTGCTGCCGATGGCCGATCAGGTGCGGCGCGCGGTTGCCTGGGTCTACAAAAACGCCAAGACCTTTGGCGGAGACCCCGAGCGCATTTACCTCTCCAGCCAGTCCTCCGGCGCCCATCTCGGCGGTAACGTCGTCACCACCGACTGGTCGAAGTACGGCGTGCCGCAGAATGTAGTGAGGGGCGCGTTGCTCTGCTCCGGCATGTATGACCTCAAGCCGGTGCGGCTGTCGAAGCGCTCCGAATACGTCGCCTTCACCGACCAGGTTGAGGAGGAACTGTCCTCAATCCGTCATCTCGACCGGCTGAACTGTCCGGTGATCGTCGCCTACGGCACCTATGAGACGCCGGAATTCCAGCGCCAGAACCGCGAGTTCGCCGAAGCCGTGAAGAAAGCCGGAAAGTCCGCCACGCTGCTGGTCGGCGAGGGTTACAACCATTTCGAGATGACCGAGATGATCGGCAATCCGCTGAGCCTGATCGGCAGCGCGGTGCTGGAGCAGATGAAGCTGTAGTCATTCCTTCGATAGGGAGGCGGCCATGGGTGCGTTGACGCGGCGGACTTTGTTGGTGGGAGGTGCGGCGCTGGCGGCGAGCGGAACGGCGTTCGCGCAGCAAGCGGCGCCGGCGCGGGTCAAGGGCCCGCTGGTCTGGCTCGACATGGATCAGGAGGAACTCGACCGCGCCTACGATCAGGCGCCTTGGGCGCCGAATGCAGGCTATCTCGCCAAGCGGCGGGCGGCGCTGAGCGAACAGACCCGGCAGCGGCTTGGCGCACCGAAGCGCTTCACCTATGGATCGGCGCCGATCGAGGCGCTCGACGTTTTCACCACCAAACGGGCGAATGCGCCGATCAACATTTACGTTCACGGCGGCGCCTGGCGCGCCGGGCTTGCCAAGGACAATTGTTATGCGGCCGAAGTGTTCGTGAACGCCGGCGCACATTTCGTGGTTCTCGACTTTAACAATGTGATCGAGACCAAGGGCGACCTGATGCCGATGGCGCAGCAGATCCGCGCCGGTATCGCGTGGGTCTACAAAAACGCCGCGAGTTTCGGCGGCGATCCGAACCGCATCTACGTCTCCGGCCATTCATCGGGCGGTCACCTCGCCGGCGTCACGCTGATCACCGACTGGCAGAAGGATTTCGGCGTGCCGGCCGACGTCATCAAGGGCGCGCTGTTATCGTCGGGTATGTACGATCTCAAGCCGGTGCGGCTGTCGGCGCGTTCGTCCTATGTGAAATTCACCGACGAGATGGAGCACGCGCTGTCGACGCAGCGTCATCTCGCCAAGATCAATTGTCCGGTGATCGCGACTTACGGCACGCTCGAAACGCCGGAATTCCAGCGTCAGTCCCGAGATTTCGCGTCCGCGATGAAAGCGGCCGGCAAGCCGATCCAACTCCTGGTCGGTCCCGAGTACAATCACTTCGAGATCATGGACACACTGGCAAGTCCCTACGGCTTGCAAGGCCGCGCGGTGCTGGAACAGATGAAGCTGCCGGTCAGCGGCTGACCAGAGGAGGGAGCCATGTCCCGTCAGCAGGATGCGCTGACGCGTCGAAGCTTGCTGGCCGCGGCCGGCGCGCTGGCCGTGGCCGGTCCGGCGTTGGGGCAGAATTTTCCGACCGGGCCGGTCAAGATCGTCACCTCGGTCGGCGCCGGCGGCAGCCCGGATGTGCTGACCCGCATCCTTGCCGATCATCTGACCAAATTGTGGGGCCAGCAGGTCATCGTCATCAACCAGCCGGGCGCCGGCGGCGCGGTGGCGATCCGCGCCGTCGCGGCGACGCCGCCTGACGGCACCACGCTCTATATGTCGCTCGCCACCAACTACATCGCGCTGCCGGAGCTGCAGTCCAATTTCCCGGTCGACGTGGTGCGCGACTTCGTGCCGATCGGCTTCGTTGGCGGGCATCCGGTGCTTGTTGCGGTGAGCCCGGAACTCGGCGTCGGCACGCTGCCGGAACTGATCGCGCTCGCCAGGAAACGCAAGGGCGAGCTGAATTTCGCCGCCGGCAACCGCGGCAGCATCCTGCACCTCGCCGCCGAGTGGCTGCGCAGCGCGACCGGCATCGACGTCACGCTGTTGCATTATGCATCGGCGTCGCAGGCGATGACCGACATCCTGGGCGGCCGCGTACATGTGCTGGTCGATCCGCTCACTTCGGTGCGGGGCGCCGTCGAAGCCGGCAAGCTCAAGCCGCTCGCCGTCGCGACGCGGACGCGGCTGCGTTCGGCGCCGGACCTGCCGACCGTGGCAGAAACCATCCCGGGCTTCGAGGCGGAGGGCTGGCTGGCGCTGATGGCGCCGCCAGGCACGCCGCTGCCGATCGCCAACAAGATCAGCGAGGATCTGCGCACCGTTCTGGCGCGACCCGAACTGCAGAAGCGCTTCGAGGACCTCGGCACCACCCTCAATCCGATGACACCGGCCGAACTCACCGCCTTCATTCGCGAGCAGCAGCGCACCTGGCGTCCGGTGATTGCGGAAACCGCCAAGGTGATACGGTGACGATGGCGCTGCTCGTGATGGGCGGCAACGATTAGACTTTTGGAGAGTTCATGCGCGCCTTGTCCGGTTTGTTTTTTGTTTGCGTGGCCCTATTTTTCACCGCGCCGCCGCCGGCCGCCGCGCAAAGCTTCCCGACCGCTCCGGTCAAGATGGTCGTCACCACCGGCGCCGGCGGCTCGCCGGACGTGATCGCCCGTATCGTCGCGGAAGGCCTGTCCAAGCAGTGGAACCAGCAGGTGTTCGTCACCAATCATCCGGGCGCCGCGGGCTCGATCGGTATGCGGGTGGCGGGGACCTCGCCGGCCGACGGCTACACCCTGCTGCATGCGCTCTCCTCGAGCTTCGTTGCGTTGCCGGAAATCGCGTCGGGCTTTCCCTATGACCTGGTGCGCGATTTCGTTGCGATCGGCTTCATCTGCGAGCAGCCGATGGCCGTCGCGGTGCCGGCCTCGCTGGGCATCAACACGCTTCAAGAATTCATCGATCACGTGAAAAAGAACCCCGGCCAGGTCAACGTCGCAGTGCTGAGCCGCGGCGGCATTCCGCATCTGCTGGCGGAGTGGATCAAGATGGAAGCCAGGCTCGACATGACGTCGATCAACTATCCCGGCACGCCCGCGGGCCTGGCCGATACGCTCGGCGGACGCACGCACGCGATCATCGACGGCCTGCCGAGCCTTGCCGGCGCGGTCGAGGGCGGCAAGCTCAAGCTGATCGCGGTCGGCTCGGCGCAGCGGCTGCCCAACCGCCCGGACACGCCGACGGTCGCCGAGACGCTGCCCGGCATCAAGCGCGCGCTCGGCTGGTTCGCGCTGATGGCGCCGCCCGGCACCCCCGCGCCGATAGCCGCCAAGATCAGCGCGGATCTGCGCGTGGTGCTGGACCAGCCCGAGCTGAAGAAGCGGTTCCAGGACATCGCCAGCTACACGCGGCCGATGACGCCGGCGGAAATGCTCGCCTACATCCGGGAGGAACAGGAGTTGTGGAAGCCGGTGATCGCGCAAGTCGGCATGAAAGGGAAATGAGTATGCGGCGCGCATTCGTCGGTGCGCTCATCGCGCTGGCGGCCTGCGCCGCGCCGGCCGGTGCGCAGGATGCCTATCCCTCGAAACCGATCACCATGATCGTGCCGTTCGCGGCCGGCGGCTCGACCGATGTGATCGGCCGCGTCATCGCCGAGGGATTGCGGCAGGTGCTCGGCCAGCCGGTGCTGGTGGACAACCGCGGCGGCGCCGGCGGCTCGATCGGCACCCTGGCGATCGCGAGGGCGCAACCCGACGGCTACAGCATCGGCATGGGCACTGCTTCGACGCTGGCGATCAATCCGGCCGCCTACAAAAGCCTGCCGTTTGACGTGCTGACCGACCTGACACCGATTGGCAACATCGCGGCGGTGCCCAACATCATGACGATCTACCCGGGTGTGGCCGCGACCGACATGGCGTCGTTCACCGCGCTTGCACGCGCGCAGCCGCGCAAACTGTCCTATGCGTCGGCCGGCGTCGGCTCGGTGAGCCACCTGCTCGGCGAGCAGTTCAAGCTGGCGACCGGAACAGACCTTCTCCATGTGCCGTATCGCGGCGTCGGCCCCGCACTCAATGACGCGGTCGGCGGCCAGGTCCAGGTGATGTACGACAATCTGCCGACCTCGCTGCAGCTCGCGCAGGATGGCCGGCTGCGGCCGCTCGGCGTGTCCGGCGCGAAGCGCGCGGAGGCGCTGCCGAACGTGCCGACCTTCGCCGAGCTCAAGCTCGACGACATGAACTGGATGGCGTTTTTCGGCCTGATTGCGCCGAAGGGGACGCCGGAGCCGGTCGTGAAGCGGCTCAACGACGCGCTGCTCAAGGTGCTGGCGATGCCCGACGTACGGGGCAAGCTCACCGCCCAGCAGGCCATCGTGGTCGGCAATTCGCCGGCGGCGTTTCGCGCCGAGATCGAGCGCGAGCTTGCGCGCATGCGCCGCGCCGCAGCGGCGGCGAGGATCGAGCTGAATTGAAGCGGCTACTTGATCTGCAAGTTCAGCTTCTGCACGATCGCGGCGTAGCGGTCGTAGTCGTCCTTGACGAATTTCTGATAGTGCGCTGTGCCGTTCTCCTGCATCACCACGCCGAGCTGGACCATGCGCTCCGCGATCTTGGGATCGCGCAGCGCCTTGGCGGTTTCGGCCTGCAGCGTCGTGACGACCGCCGGCGGCATTCCGGCCGGACCGACCATGCCGAGCATCGTCGCGATGTCGAAGCCCTTGACGCCGAGCTCGTCGCAGGTCGGCACGTCCGGCAGCGACTTCGATCGCTCCAGGATGCTGACGCAGAGCGCGCGCAGCAGGCCGCCCTCGATCTGGCCTCGCACGTTGGGAATGCCGGACCAGCCGCCGTGAATTTCAGCGGCGAGCAGCGCGTTCACCATGGCGGTGCCGCCGCGGTAGGGAATGTGCTGAACGTCGATACCGGCTCGGTCGGCGAACGCGGCCATGGTGATGTGATGGATCGAGCCCGGACCCGCCGAGCCATAGCGGAGCTTGCCGGGATCCTTCTTGGCCAGTGCGATGAACTCGGCCGGCGTCTTGACCGGAAGGCTTGGCGGCACGACGAACGCGGTCGGCAGCGTGGCGATCGCGGTGATCGCCACGAAATCCTTCAGCGGGTCGTAGGCCAGGCCGGTTTGCAGCGCCGGGTTGATGGCGAGCGCGCCGGAATCCGCAAGCATCAGCACATGGCCATCAGCGGCCGCCTTGGCCACGACGTTGGCGGCGACCACGCCGCCCGCGCCCGGCATGTTCTCCACCACAAACGGCTTGCCCAACGCGGTGGTGAAGCGCTCCGCCAGCAGACGGCCCATAACGTCCGGATTTCCGCCGGGCCCGGCGGGTGCGATTATGCGGACGGGGCGGTTCGGATAGGGCTCGGATTGCGCCAGCACGGCGGACGCGAAACCGAAGGCCAGACCGCTCGCGAGTAGTGCCGATGTCCAACGCATGAGCGAAAGCCTCCCGTTGTGTTTTCAGCGCGAGCCTAATCGCAGCGACGATGCGGCACAATCGATGGGACGCCGCGGACGATCTTGCCCACGCCGGTCCCTACGCCGTAGGCTCCGGGCGCCATTGGGAGGCGCGATCACATGAAGGCTGCATATCTCGAGCAAAACGGCGGACCCGAAGTCTTCAAGTACGGCGATCTGCCGGAGCCCAAGGCTGGGCCGGGCGACGTGCTGGTCGACATCGTCGCGGCGAGCGTCAACGGCGCCGACTGGAAGGTGCGCCGCGGCGAGTATTCCGCGCTGAAATTTCCCTACGTGCTGGGGCGGGATTTCTCCGGCACCGTCGCCGCGTTGGGTGAGGGCGTCACCGACTTCAAGGTCGGCGATGTGGTGTTCGGCGTCCAAGGACACGCTCACCCCGAACCCGTTCTGATCGCCGCCCGTGGCTGGCCCCGGGCAGGTTTGCGGCATCCCTTGCTGTCGTTCCCGTGCTGGATCGCCGAACCCCCACGCGCGCGACGTCGCCGGCGTGGTCTCTCGGCGAGCCAGCACGGGAACGACGCTCACAACGGCGCAAACCGCGGCGCCAGCAGGGTGCCGGGCTTCCGGAGCAGAATAAGGCCATGGAGATCGCGATGATCCGCCGTGAACGGCTGCGGTCGCACCGGCTGAGCGCGCCCGCGGCGACGATAGCTCAGGCAGCGTCGCACATGCTCGCGACCCAGGGTCAGGAGTTCTGGGGCGGCCGATGGGCGATCGCGTCGCGGACGCGGGGCACTCCGAGCGTCCGAGACGTCGACGCCGCTTTCGACCGCGGCGAGATCGTGCGCTCGTGGACGATGCGCGGCACGATCCACGTGATTCCGGCTCGCGATCTCGCGTGGGTGGTCTCGATCACGGGCGAGCGGCAGGCGCGGCAGGCGGCGGCCGTGCGGCGCGTCGAGGCCATCGATGAACCTGAACTGGCGCTGGCCGAGCAGCTCGTGCGCGCAGCGCTCCGCGGCGGCAACCGGCTAACCCGCAAAGAGCTGTTCCAGGTGCTCGAGGCCGGCGGGGTAAGCACGGCGCGGCAGCGTGGCTATCACCTGCTCGTCGCACTGTCGCTGCGCGCGATCGTCTGCCAGGGTCCGGTCGTGCCGCGTGAGAGCGGACCGACGCGCGAGCAGTACATCGTGCTGACCGAGGAGTGGGTGACGGATGCGGCGTCCCCCGCCGATCCGCTCGGCGAGTTCTTCCACCGCTTCATCGCGTCGCACGGCCCGGCGGGCGTGCGCGACTTCGCGTGGTGGACGGGTCTGCCGCTCGGGATCTCCCGCGCTGCCGCTGACGCCGCATCCGACCGCCTTTCCCTCGTCGCGGACGACGGCGAGCCGATGTACGTCGTCGCCGCACCCGCACCGCGGCGGAGCGCCTCGGCGCCCGAAGTTCTCGCGCTCCCGCCCTACGAGGAGTATTACCTCTCGTACGCCGACCGCACGGTGCCCTGTGCACCGGAGTTCCTCTCAGCGATCGGTCCGAGTCTGAACGGGATCATCCGCCCGATCATCGTGGCGCGCGGCGAGGTCGTCGGCGTATGGACGCACTCGGTCGCGGTCGGTCGTCACGCCGACGATCCGATTCCCGAGCTGTTCACTCCGGATGCCGCCACCGACGCCGAGGTCGCGGACGCACTCGCGCGCTACCGGGCCTTCATCACGGCGTAGCGTTCATCGTCGCCGAGCGCTTCGACAGGCTCAGCGACCGGAAACACCGTCTCGAGGTCGAAACACCGGGCTGGGGAGCGAAACACCGGTCCGGGGGACCGAAACACCGGTCCCCGAGCCTGTCGAAGAGTCTGTGACTCCTACTCGACGAGCTTGCCGGCCACCGAGACCTCGCGCATCAGCGTCGGCGATCTCGGCGGGAATCGGCGGGATCTCCTCGCGCACGACCCCGGTCGTCGGCGACCAGACGAGGTTCACCTGCAGCTGCGGGGTCGATCTCGGGGTAGTCGCTGCGGTTGTGGCATCCGCGGGTCTCGCGCCGTTCGAGCGCCGCCTCGAGGGTGGCGCGCGCGGCGAGCGCGGCCGACTTCAGGTCGAAGGCGTGCGCGAGGTCCTGGTAGCCGGCGATGTCGGGGTGCACGCCGATGTCGGCCATGCGCGCCTCGATCGCGTCGAGCTCGGCGAGCCCGGCGAGCAGCCCCTGCTCGTCGCGCACGACGCCGGCGTGCTCGGTCATGGTGTTGCGGATGGCGCGCTGCAGGGCGCGCACGTTCTCGGTGCCGGATGCCGCGAGCAGCGCGGCGATCTCGTCGCGCGCCGTCTCGCACCGCGGCGGCCGAGCGCTGCTGCGCCGGCAGCGACGCCGAGTAGTCGGCCGCGGCCTGGCCGACGATGCGCCCGAAGACGAGCAGCTCGATGAGCGAGTTGCCGCCGAGGCGGTTCGCGCCGTGCAGGCCGGAGGATGCCTCGCCGATGGCGTAGAGGCCCGGGACGTCGGTGCCGTGGTCGTCGGGCCGCACCCACACGCCGCCCATCGAGTAGTGCGCGGTCGGCGCGATCTCGATCGGCTCCTTCGTGATGTCGAGCATCTGCAGCTCGAGCATGGTCTGGTAGACGCGGGGCAGGCGGGTCATGATCGTCTCGCGCGGCAGGTGCGAGACGTCCAGCCAGACGCCGCCGTTCGGGGTGCCGCGGCCCTCCTTGATCTCGGTGTAGCAGGCGAGCGCGACGCGGTCGCGGGTGGAGAGCTCGAGGCGCTCGGGGTCGTACTTGTGCATGAAGCGCTCGCCGAGGCCGTTGCGCAGGATGCCGCCCTCGCCGCGCGCCGCCTCGGAGATGAGGGTGCCGGCCGCGTTCTCGGGCTCGATGATGCCGCGACGGGTGGAACTGCACGAGCTCGGGGTCGCGCAGCCGGCCGCCGGCCTCGACGGCGAGGCGGAACGAGTCGCCGGTGTTCTCGTCGCGCCGCGACGAGGTGCGCCGCCAGATGCGGTTGTGCCCGCCGGCGGCGAGGATGACGGCGTCGGCGTGGATGAGGTAGCGCGTGCCGTCTTCGAGGTCGAAGCCGTAGGCGCCGAAGACCGCGCCGTCGTCGTTCACGAGGATGCGCGTGACGTAGACCGTGTCGAGGATCGGCACCTCCAGCTGCGCCGCCCGGTTGATCAGCGTGCGCTGGATCTCGAGCCCGGTGTAGTCGCCCGCGAACGCGGTGCGGCGGTAGGTGTGCGCGCCGAAGAAGCGCTGCGAGATGCGGCCGTCGTCCTCGCGGGCGAACGGCATGCCGTAGCGCTCGAGGTCCTCGATGCCGCGGGCCGCGCCCGAGGTGACGATCTCGACCGTGTGCGGGTTGGCGAGCAGGTAGCTCTCCTTGAGCGTGTCGGCGGCGTGCTGCTGCCAGCTGTCGTCGGCGTCCATCGTGGCGAGGGCGGCGTTGATGCCGCCGGCGGCGAGCGAGGTGTGGGCGTCGGACTTGGGGCGCTTGCCGAGGGCGAGCACGTCGACCCCGGCCTCGGCGAGTTCGATGGCGGCGCGCAGGCCGGATCCGCCGGTGCCGATCACGAGGACGGTCGTGGAGATCTGGCGTTCTGAAGTGTGCTCAGCTTCAACGCTAGGCAGCGGCATCGGATTACTCCAATGCATATATATACGTCGCTATCGATAGCGCATAGGCTATGCGATATGAACCTCGAGCAACTGCGCGGCTTCGTCGAGGTCGCCCGGCTCGGCAACTTCACCCGCGCCGCCGAGCAGCTGCACCTCGCCCAGCCCTCGCTGAGCCGCCAGATCGCCTCGCTCGAGCAGGATCTCGGCGCCGAGCTGTTCCACCGCGCCCGCGGCGGCAGCACGCTGACGGTCGCGGGCGAGTCGCTGCTGCCGCTCGCCCGGCGCATGCTCGCCGACGCGGAGTCGGTGCGCCGCGAGCTCGCCGAGCTCGCCGGCCTCGAGCGCGGCCGGGTGCGCCTCGGCGCCACGCCCACCCTGTGCATCAGCCTCGTCGCCGAGGTGCTCAGCGCGTTCCACGCGGCGCATCCGGCGATCGAGCTGCACCTCTCGGAGCAGGGGTCGCGGCGGCTGCTCGACGAACTCGCCGGCGGCGAACTCGACCTCGCGCTGATCACGACGTCGGATGCCGCATCCGACCGAGCGGTTCACGGTGACCCCGCTGCTCGTCGAGGAGCTCGTGGTGATCTCGTCGGCAGCGCGCCGCCGGTCACCGACCGGCGACACGATCGGACTCGCGGAGGTCGCGGGCCTGCCGCAGATCGTCTTCAGCTCGAGCTACGACCTGCGCAGCGACGACCGATGCCGCGTTCCGCGCGGCGGGGCTCACTCCCGACGTCGTGCTCGAGGGGGCGGAGATGGATGCGGTGCTGCGGTTCGTGGAACGCGGGCTCGGCGTCGCGATCGTGCCCGCGATGGTGCTCATCGATCGACCGGGACTGCGATCGGTGCGTCTGTCGGAGCCGACGCTCACCCGCACGATCAGCGTCGCCCGCCCCGCCGACGTCGCGCCGACGGCCGCGGTCGAGGTCATGCAGCGCACGATCACCGCCACCGCCACCGCCTTGGCGGCGCGCGCCGGGGCGACCATGCGGCTCGCTGACCCGGCAGTGTGACCCGCGAGGTCCGTCGATGACGCATCCCGGTCAGAACCGACGGTCACTTCCGGGCTCCCGTGCGGCCGCACTCCCGTGGCCGCGGGCTGTCGGTTCACGCGTGGCGGTCGAGGAACCCGTAGACCTCGTTGTCGTCCACGCCGGGAAAGGCACCTCGCGGCAAGGGCGAGAACATCTGCATGTGCACGCGCGCACTCGGCCAGGCTTTGCCCTGCCAGCGCGAGGCGAGGTCGCTCGATGGCCGCCGGCAGCATGACTCGTCGGGGCACGTCGACACCGCCCGCTTCTGGGTCTCGCGCCCGCGGAACCACTTGCGCGTCGTCGAAGGGCACACCGACGGTGATCGAGAACTCGCCCTCCGAAGTCGTGCCGGTCTGGGTGGAGCACCAGAACGTGCCGGCCGGGGTGTCGGTGTACTGATAGTGCTCGGTCGTGCGGTTCTGCTCGTCGAAAGCCGACCGCGCCGACCATTTGCGGCACGCGATCTGACCGTCCACCGCGCCGGTGACGTCCATCGGCAGCGGCAGATCGTCGTTCTCGTACACTCGGGTGATGGCGCCCGCGCCATCGACCCGCAGGAAGTGCAGCGGGATGTCGAGGTGCCGCGTGGCGAGGTTCGTCAGGCGCATCCCCGCCGACTCGTGGGTCGTGCCGAACGCGTCGCGGAAATCCTCGACGGCGAGGTTGCGGTCCTTCTTCGCCTGCTGCAGGAACGCCACCGACGCCGTTTCAGGCATCAGGCACGCCGCGGCGTAGTAGTTGATCTCGAGCCGCTGCTGCAGGAAGTCGGCATAATCGTTGGGTCGCTGGTGGCCGAGCATCCGGTGCGCCATCGCCTGGAGCGCCATGGACCGCAGGCCGTGTGCCGCCGGGATGGACGCCGGCGGCAGGTAGATCCGGCCGTTTTCGAGGTCGGTCACGGATCGCGCCGAGTGGGGCAGGTCGCTGACATAGATGAGCTCGAAGCCGAGCTGATCGGCCATGATGCTCACCGTGCGGTGGGTGAGGGCTCCCGAGACGTGCCCGGCGGCTTCAGCTGCTTCTCGGCGAGCTTCTCGATGTCGCCGAGGTAGTTGTCGACATCCCGCATCTTGAGGCGCAGTTCGGTGTTGGCGCGGCGAGCCTCTTCCGGCGTGGCGATGGCCTCGCGCTCGCGGCGCTGCAGTTCTCGGTGCAGCCCGAGGATCGACTCGATCGTGTCGTCGGTCATGCTCTTGGTGACCTTGACCGGGCCGATGCCCAGCTGCCGGAACACCGGGCTGCGCTGGGCGCGCTCAAGTTCGATCTCGAGGGCGGCGCGGCGGTTGGGCGGCTCGGCAGAGAGGAGATCGGTGACCTGCACGCCCGTCTCTGCGGCGATGGCCTGCAGCAGTGAGAGCTTGGGTTCGCGTTTGCCGTTCTCGATGAGACTCAGCTGACTGCCGGCGACTCCGACGCGCTCGCCCATCTCATCCAGGGTCAGGCCGTGCGACACGCGTTGGTGGCGGATGCGGTGACCCAGTGTGGACAGCTCCAAGGCGGTAGGCGGCATTCTTTGATGATAGTGAAAGAATCACAACTTTTGACATGCAACCGTGCCATAAGAGCCGTATGAAGCGCGCGAAAGTGGAGGAAGACACGGATCTCACCGCCGATCGAGGAGGCGCAACCCCCATGGCACTTGCCGACATCTTCACCCGACCCGCTGATTCCGGGCCCCCACGCCCGGCTGCTCCGCGGAGGTTCGGCAGCCGCCCGACGGTGAAGGGCGAGGGTATGGAAGCGCTGGTCGCGTGGGTCGAGGAGATCGCGGCGCTCACCGAAGCCCGACCGCGTCCACTGGGTGGACGGCTCGCGGGCGGAGAACGATGCGCTGCTGCGGGAGATGGTCGACGAGGGCAAGCTCATCAAGCTGAATCCCGAGTGGCGTCCGGGCTCGTACCTCGCCCGCTCGCACCCGAGCGACGTCGCGCGCACCGAGGGCCGCACCTACATCGCATCCGAACGGGCCGAAGACGCCGGGCCGACGAACAACTGGATCGCTCCCGATGAGATCCGCGCGACGATCACGCCGCTCTTCGACGGCTCGATGCGCGGACGCACGATGTATGTCGTGCCCTTCTCGATGGGCACCGATCGGCGGCCCGCTGTCGCACATCGGCGTACAGGTCACCGACAGCGGCTACGCGGTCGCCTCGATCGAGATCATGACCCACGTCGGCGACGACGTGTTGCGCGAGATCGCCGGGGGCGCCCCATGGGTAAGACCGTCCACTCCGTCGGCGCTCCGCTCGAGGCCGGGCAGCAGGATGTCGCGTGGCCCTGCAATGACGACGAAGTACATCGTGCACTTCCCCGACTCGCTCGAGGTGTGGTCGTTCGGCTCTGGATACGGCGGCAACGCGATCCTCGCCAAGAAGTGCTTCGCGCTGCGGATCGCCTCGGTCATCGGCCGCGACGAGGGCTGGCTCGCCGAGCACATGCTGCTCATCCGCGTGATCGACCCGGCCGGCAGGCAGTACCACGTCGCCGCGGCGTTCCCGTCGGCGTGCGGCAAGACCAACCTCGCGATGCTGCGCCCGACCATCCCCGGCTGGCGCGTCGAGACGCTCGGCGACGACATCGCGTGGCTGCGCCCGGGAGACGACGGACGGCTCTGGGCGATCAACCCCGAGGCCGGCTTCTTCGGCGTCGCACCCGGCACCGGCGAGTCGACGAACGTCACGGCCGTCGAGACGCTCTGGGGCAACACGATCTTCACGAACGTCGCACTGCGACCCGACGGCGACGTCTGGTGGGAGGGCCTCACCGACGAGGCGCCCGCCGAGCTCACCGACTGGGAGGGCAACGCCTGGACGCCCGATTCGGGCCGCCCGGCGGCGCACCCGAACTCGCGCTTCACGGTGCGCGCCGGCGCAGTGCCCGCAGATCGCCGACGACTGGGATGCCCCGCAGGGCGTCCCGCTGGATGTCATTCTCTTCGGCGGTCGGCGCGCGACGAACGTGCCGCTCGTCGTCGAGGCGACCGACTGGACGCACGGCGTCTTCATGGGATCTAACATCTCGTCGGAGCGCACCGCCGCCGCGGAGGGAACGGTCGGCGAACTGCGCCGCGACCCCTTCGCGATGCTGCCCTTCTGCGGCTACAACATGGCCGACTACTTCGGGCACTGGCTCAAGATCGGCCAGAAGCTGCGCTTCGACCGCGCACCGCGGGTGTTCCAGGTGAACTGGTTCCGCAAGGGGTCGGACGGCCGGTTCCTGTGGCCCGGGTTCGGCGACAACGCACGGGTCATCGACTGGATCATCCGCCGCGTCGACGGTGAGGTCGGTGCGGTCGACAGCCCGATCGGGCGGCTGCCCCTGACGGGCGACCTGGATGTCGACGGCATCGACGTCTCGCAGGACGACCTCGACGATCTGTTCTCGATCGACACCGACTCATGGCTGCGCGAGGCGGACCTCACCGAGGAGTTCTACCAGACGTTCGAGGGCCGCATCCCGGCCCCGCTGTGGGCTGAGCTGGCAGCGCTGCGGTACCGGCTGCAACGCGCCTGACCCGCAGCACGCTCTCGCCCGCGCCGCCGACGAGGACGGCGTGGGCGAGTCGGTCGCCCTGCCAGGCGCCGCCGGCCGGCCGGACCGTCAGCTCGACCGGTCGACTCGCCAGCTCAAGCGGTGAGATCGGCGACGGGCACGCGGCCTTCGTCGGCGGCGGCGCGCAATGCCATGTAGTCCCGCAGCGACTGCTCGGTATACGCGTACGACCACTGCAGGATCGCCTCGGCAGCGACATCCGACTTGCCGATGTATCCCACGATCTCGATGGCCGCGGGGCTCTGCGCGTGCGCGCGGGCCAGCAGCGAGGCGCACGCGGCGACATATGCGCGATAGGCGCCTGCGTCGAGGCCCTCCAGCTCGATCGAGCCCTTCTTGTCGTGGAACTGACGAAGGTAGTAGTCCCGGTTGTTCGTCCTGAGGTACCCGAGGTACGGATCGGATACTCCCTGCAGGATTCGCTGGAGCGCGACCACGCGGTTGCCGTTTCCGTGATCGGCGATCCCCTGGGCAATGCGGGGAGGCTGCGGCACCTTGCCATACTTCACCAGCACCGACTCGTTGGCCTCTTTCACCTGGAGGAGCAGCAGGTCATCGTCGGCGCCCACCATGAGATGCAGGAAGCACCGCGTTCCGACGCTGCCCACGCCGACCACCCGCTGGACGAGGTCGAGCGGCTCGTACTGCCGAAGACGAGTTCGATGTCGACGCTGACGGTGGAACGGTAGCGCCCCACCAGCGCGTCGAGCGTCTCGACCGTGTCGCCCTCGACGTGCGTCATGGTCGGCGGGTTCTCGGTGAAGCGGAGCTTCCCGTCGGGTCCGCGCTCGGTGGTGCGCTTGATCGCGCGCTCAGCCGTACGGCGCTCGGCCGCCTTGACTGCGGCATCGAGGGCCTGCTGGGCGCGCCTTGTCGAGACGCTGCCTCGCGTACGGTCCGCCGGAGTGCATGAAGTAGCGGTCCGCCGGCGAGAGCTTGCTCAGTTTGTCGCAGAGTGAAGGTGTAGCTCGAGCACCGCTTCCGCGAGCTGTGCCGTCTCGATGCTCGCCTCTTCGTAGCCGGCGTGACGTCCGCCGATGACCGCGCTGGTCACGAGTCGCTTGAGGTCCCACTCCCAGGGTGCCGCCGCCGCTTCGTCGAAGTCGTTCAGGTCGAAGACCAGCCGCCGCTCCGGCGAGGCGTAGAAGCCGAAGTTGCTGATGTGCGCGTCGCCGCAGCAGATGACGTAGAGGCCCGAGTGCGGGTCGTCCGCGAGGTCGAGCGCCATGAGGCCGGCGGTGCCACGGTAGAAGGCGAACGGACTCTCCAGCATTCTCGCCATGCGCAGCGGAACAAGCTCCTGCACTCTATCGGCGTTCTGCTCGGTGAGGTGCTCGACTGGGTCACGGGTGGTGGGCGTCAGATTGCCGAGGTCTCGCCGCGGCGCCTTCTCGCGCATCCCGTGGCCGTAGTCGCGGGCATCCTTGCGCGTCGCGTAGGCTCCGCACGAACTGCTCTGTGGTCGTCGTCATGGGCTCATCATGGCCCAGCCCCGCCACGGGCGCCAGACGCTCAGACCAGCAGCTGGTGCCTCGCGAGGTCGCGGTACAGCGGCGTCGACTCGACGAGCTCGGAGTGCGTGCCCTGACCGACGACGCGGCCGTGGTCGATCACGACGATGTGGTCGCTGTCGACGACCGTCGACAGCCGGTGCGCGATGACGATGAGCGTGCGACCCGTCGGCGACGGCGTCGATCGCGTCGCGCATGCGCTGCTCGTTGAGTCCGTCGAGCGACGAGGTCGACTCGTCGAGCAGCAGGATCGGGGGAGCGGCGAGCAGCGCGCGGGCGATCGCGAGCCGCTGGCGCTCGCCGCCCGAGAGCATGACGCCGCTCTCGCCGACCGGCGCGTCGAGGCCGAGCGGGCTGCGCTCGAGCACCTCGCCGAGGTTCACCGCGCGCAGCACCCGCTCGCAGTCCTCGTCGGATGCCGTCGGGCGAGGCCGAGCCGGAGGTTGTCGGCGATCGTGCCGGCCAGGGTCGGGGCATCCTGCTCGACGTAGCCGAGCTGGGCGCGCAGCTCGTCGCGGTCGAGCGAGCGCACGTCCGCGCCGTCGAGGAGCACGCGCCGTCGGTCGGATCGTAGAACCGCTCGATGAGGGCGAGGGTCGTGCTCTTGCCGGCGCCCGACGGCCCGACGAGCGCGACGCGCGCACCGCGCGGCACCGTGAACGACACCCCGCGCAGCACGTCCGTCGTGCGTCGCTCCGGGCCGACGACGCCCCGGCCTCCGGCAGGTCGATCGACGCGTGTCGACGTGGGCGTTCTCGAGCACCGCGAGAGCCTCGGACTCGGCTTTGCGCCGAGTCGCGACGACGGCCGTCGGGTAGCGGAAGCGCACGTCGCGGAACTCGATCGCGGCCGGTGCGACATCCCGGCGGCGCGGCATCCGCTCGCGTCGGCGCGTCGCGAGTGCTGCGGCGATCGCCTCGTCGTCGTGCACTCTCGGTCGGCAGGTCGAGGACCTCCTGGATGCGGCCGAGTGCGCCGAGCGCCTGGTTCACCGAGGTGATCGCGCCGAAGAACGAGCCGAGCGGCGCGATGAGCAGGAACAGGAACATGACGAACGTCACGAGGTTCGCGACCGTGATGGCGCCCGAGGCGACGCGGAAGCCACCGAGGCCGAGCACGACGAGGAGCGACACCTGCAGCGCGATGCCGGCGACGGCACGATGAGCGCCGAGACCTTCGCGATGCGCACGCCCACGCCGTACACGTCCGTCGGCGATGCCGGTGATCGCGGCGGACTCGCGCTCGGTCGCGCCCGCGGCGCGCACGGTGCGGATGGAGCCGACGGCGCGTTCGACGCTCGAGGCGCAGTTCGCCGACCTTCTCCTGCTGCTCCGTGCGTGGCCTTGCGGATCCGTCCGCTGAGCAGCGACACGCCCGCGACCGAGACGCCGATCACCAGCACGATCGAGAGCGAGCAGCACGGGGTCGATGAACGCCATCGCGATGATCGCGCCGACGAAGACGAGACGCGTTGCCGACGGCATCGGCGAGCCCCTGAGTGAGCACGGCGTACAGCAGCGTCGTGTCGGTGCCGACGCGCGAGACGAGGTCGCCGGTGCGGCGCGCGTCGAACTCGCTGATCGGCAGGTGCAGGATGCGGGCGATGAGCTTGCGGCGGCTCGAGTAGCACGACCGCCGTGCCGGTGCGCTGCAGCAGGTAGTGCTGGTAGCCCGAGATGATCGACGAGATCACGACGAGCGCGACGAGGCCCCAGACGAGCGTAGCCGAGGTCCTGCCGGCCTCGCCGACGCGCGTGATGACCTCGCCGACGATCAGCGGCTGGGCGAGGGTCGTCGACGGCGCCGATGACGCTCAGGATGGCGACGACCACGAGCACGCCCTTGTGCTCGAGCAGGAAGGGCAGGAGCTGCCGAAGGCTCGCGCGCGGTCCGTCTTCGGGGTGCGGCTGCGGCCGCGCGTGCGGCGCTCGGCGGTGCTTGTTGACACGGGGATACCTCGTTCGAACGGAAGGGGTCACCTACGACCGTACTTCTTGTGGACGGCCTGCCTGCTCACGCCGAGAGCGGAGGCGATCGCCTGCCAGGAGTGGCCGAGATTGCGGGCGCGGCGCACCTGGGTCTCTTCGGCGCGGGCGAGTTCGCGCCGCACCTCGGCGAGTCGATGGAGCTCCGCGATAGGGGCGCCCTCGGGCACGGATCCGATCAGCGTGCGGATGTCGTCACCACTCACTGCGGCCCCTCTCGGTTGACGGATGCCGACCGTGCCGGCATCCGTGTGTCAACCATAGTTGACGAGCGCCCGTCCCGTCAACTTCGGTTGACACCGTCCGCCGCCCCGCCCACCCCGGCCCCTGCACCGGTGGTGAGCGGAATCGGGATGTCGGGGAGCGTGGGTAAGGTAGTCCGGTGCCTGCCCCCGTCATCGAAGCGAAGAATCTCGTCAAGGCCTACCCGGTCAAGGGCAAGCCCGACTTCCTCGCCGTCGACGGCCTGTCGTTCGAGGTCGCGCCGGGGGAGTCCTTCGGCCTGCTCGGCCCGAACGGCGCCGGCAAGTCGACGACGATGAAGATGGTCGGCGCGGTGTCGACGCGCTCGAGCGGCGACCTCACCATCCTCGGTCTCGATCCCGATCAGTACGGTCCCGAGATCCGCTCTCGCCTGGGCGTCGTGCCGCAGCAGGACAACCTCGACGGCGAGCTCAACGCGCGCGAGAACCTCTACATCTACGGCCGCTACTTCGGGCTGCCCGGCAAGGTCTGCCACGCAGAAGGCCGACGAGCTGCTCGCCTTCGCGCAGCTCGAAGACAAGGCGAAGAGCAAGGTCGACCAGCTCTCGGGCGGCATGAAGCGGCGGCTCACGATCGCCCGCGGGCTCATCAACGACCCGCGCATCCTCCTGCTCGACGAGCCGACCACGGGCCTCGACCCGCAGGCGCGCCACGTCCTGTGGGACCGGCTGTTCCGGCTGAAGGAGCGCGGCACGACCCTCGTTCTCACGACGCACTACATGGATGAGGCCGAGCAGCTCTGCGACCGGCTCGTCGTCGTCGACAAGGGCCGGATCATGGCCGAGGGCACGCCGGCGTCGCTCATCCGCGAGCACTCGAGCCGCGAGGTGCTCGAGGTGCGCTTCGGCTCCGACCGCAACGAGCAGGTCGCCCCGCAGCTGCAGGGGCATCGGCGATCGCGTCGAGGTGCTGCCCGACCGCATCCTGATCTACACCGACGACGGCGAGCAGGCGCTCGAGCGGATCACCGCGGCTGGGCTCGAGCCCATCACGAGCCTCGTGCGGCGCTCGAGCCTCGAGGACGTCTTCCTCCGGCTGACCGGAAGGTCGCTGATCGAATGACCCTGCCGCCGAGTCGCACGGACACCGACCCTCGGCAGCGCGTCACCACCGCGCCGCCCGTCGCTCGACGAGCTGCGCGCCGAGGCGATGGAGTGGGGCCGCAAGCCGCGCGCGCTCGGCGCCTGGTACGTCACCGAGCACATGGTGCGCGCGATGCGCGCCTACGGCTGGACGATCATCGTCGGCGCGCTCGGGCAGCCGATCATCTACCTGCTCGGTCTCGCGGTCGGGCTCGCCTGCGCTCATCGACGCCCCGATCACGGATGCCCGGGCGTGCGAGGTGTCGTATCTCGTGTTCGTCGCGCCGGCGCTGCTCATGACGGCCGCGATCCGGTCGCGAGCGACGAGTTCACGCTATCCCGTCATGGACGGCTTCAAGTGGCGGCGCTACTTCTACGGGTTCAACGCGTCGCCCGATCGTCGTCGGGCCAGATCGCCACCGGGCGTCGTCTTCGGCGCGACGGCCGCGCATGCTCGTCGCCGTCGTCGGCTACTACCTCTTCATCTGGATCTTCGGCGCGGTCCCCGACCCTGCCACCGGGCTGGCTCACGATCCCGATCGGCGGTGCTCGCCGGGCTGGCGTTCGGTACACCCCTCATGGCGTACGCGGCATCCGATCGAGGACGACAAGGGCCAGTTCGCGCTCGTGCAGCGCTTCGTCTTCGTGCCGATGTTCCTGTTCTCGGGCACGTTCTACCCGCTCGACGAGCCTGCCGCTGTGGCTGCAGTGGATCGGCTGGATCTCGCCGCTGTGGCACGCGACCGAGCTCGGCCGCGGATCGTCACGTACGGCGCGGCCCGAGGAGCCGTGGATGATCGCCGTGCACGTCGGCTACCTGGTCGCGCTCACGGTCGTCGGCTTCGTCCTCGCGCGGCGCTTCTTCACGACGAGGCTCGCGCAAGTGAGCGCGTCGACGCAGGCACGGATGCCGTCGCCCGGCGCGGCGGTGTGCGCGCGCTCTGGGCCGGCAATCCCGGCGCGGTCGTGCAGCGCGGCCTGATCGCGGCGCGCATCGTCGAGCTGGGTCGTCGTGCTCTCGGGCTTCTTCGAGCCCGTCTTCTACCTCGCCTCGATGGGCATCGGCCTCGGTCCGCTGATCGGCGCCGTCGAGACATCGACCGGGCGCTCGAGGTGCCGTACGCCGCCTTCATCGCCCCCGCGCTGCTCGCCGTGTCGGCGATGAACGGCGCGATCTACGACTCGACGTGGAACGTCTTCTTCAAGATGAACTACGGCAAGCTCTACGAGGGCATGCTGTCGACCTCGCTCGGGCCTCTCGACGTCGCGCTCGGCGAGATCGTCTACGCGCTGCTGCGCGGCGCTGGTGTACGCCACCGGGTTCATGATCATCATGCAGATCGTTCGGGCTCGAACCTCGCGTGGACCGCGATCCTCGCGCTGCCGGCGGTGGTGCTCATCGCCTTCGGCTTCGCGAGCCTCGGCATGGCGGTCACGAGCTACATGAAGGCCTTCCAGCAGATGGACTGGATCAACTTCGTGCTGCTGCCGATGTTCCTGTTCTCGGCCACGTTCTACCCGATCACGGTCTACCCCGAGTTCATCCAGTGGATCGTCATGGCGCTGCCGCTGTGGCACGGCGTCGAGCTGGTCCGCGGCCTCACGACGGGCGCGCTGTCTCCGGTCATGCTCGTGCACGTCGCGTACTACGTCGCGATGATCTCGTCGGACTCGTCTTCACGACGAAGCGGCTGCGAGCGCTCTTCCTCGACTGAGCGGCACAACTCGAATCACACTAGTCACATTGGTCACATCGGGCATATCGTCGGACTCGACGGGTTGAATGTCGCTTGGTCGGCTCTACGGCGACGCTGGTGGCTCTGGGGCCATCCGATTCTCGTCGGGCCGGAGTACGAGGGATATTTCCGTATGTCGTCATCGCTGTCTCGACCGGGACGGTTACGCGCCGCAGGCGCGATCGGCGTCAGCCGCGCCCCCGCGAGGGCGCACGACGGCGAGCCCCTTGCCCCTGATCACCGCGGGTGCGGCGGTGGCGGTGAGCCTGGCGCTCGCGGTCATCGTTCTCGCGACGTCGAGCGCGACGGTAATCATGCTCGGAATGACCTTCCCGCTTGTGACGGCGGATGCCTGGTGGCTGAGCTTCATCGGCTACCTGCTCACCCCGGTGGTCGTCATCGCGTGCTACGGCTGGAACGCCATCGCGCAGCGCGATGGACTGCGTCGCAACCGCAACTTCGTGCTGCGGCCCGGCTACTCGCGAGCGCTTGCCTGGGCGACGGGACTCGGCATCCTGCTCGGCGCGTGGCACATCCTCAACCTGAGCGTCCCGTCTGGCAGAGCAGCTGGGGCTGTCGTGAGACGCCTTCCGGCTGCGCTCGCCGCCCTCGCCGCCCTCGCGCTGACTCTTCGCTGCCGCTGCTCGGCGCACCCGCGGCTCAGGCCGCACTCTTCGCCCGCACTGCCCAGACGGCACCCGTTGCGGCGGCCGCCGCGGCAACCCGGACGTCGACCGGACAGGATGCGGTCGACGACCTGCGGACGTGCGTGGCGTCGCGGCATGCACTGAACGCGTACTACATCATCGACAACTCGCGGTCGCTGCGGGTCGAGGACGACCGCAAGACTCCGGGCTCGGACCCCGAGAAGACGCGTGCAGACATCCTCGGCAACAGCCTCGCCCAGCTCGGGCTCGCTCGGTTCCGACGTCACCGTCAACTGGGCGGCAGGGTTCTTCAGCACCGGCTTCGAGCCCGCGATCGGGTGGACGCCGTGGAGTGAGTCGGCAGCGCCGACGAGCTCGAGTCGGCGATACGGGCGAACGAGCCCAACGGCTACACCAACTGGCTCGCCGCGATGGAGGGCACGCAGCGACAGCTCGAACGCCAGCCCGAGGCGGTGGATGCCTGTCAGCTCGTGGTGTGGTTCACCGACGGCGCGATCGACCTCGAGGGGGGCGCACAGGTCACCGCCGACGCGCTCAACGATCTCTGCGGTCAGCCGATCGACCCGGCGGGCCATGCGCCCGCACAGGGCTTCGGGCTGTTCAGCGCGTTCCGCCAGTCCGGGGTCGTCGTGATGGGCACGCTCCTGGCCGCCGGATCCACGCGCAGACGAGGCCGAGGTCATGTGGCCGCTGGTCGAAGGATCGGGCGACGTGAACGGCAGCCCGCGGCAGTGCGGCCAGCCCGATCCTCCGACGACGGCGGTACACGGGGCGGTGGTCGACGCCTCCGACCCGAACGCGCTCGCGCGGGTGTTCCTGGAACTGGCGAGCCAGATCGCCGGCGGCTACCCCGAGCCCCTCGACGCCGAGGGCAGGTTCTGGATCGATCCCGGGGTCTCGCGCTTCCAGCTCGCCTCGGCGGCGAGGACTGGAGTCTCGTCGCGCCCGACGGATTCAGGGCTCGGCACCTCACGGCGGACTCGCCCGGCCCGGCGACCGTCACCCCGTCCGCCGGCGCGACGCTCGTCGAAGTGCCGATCGACGATGACGAGTTCGTCGGGCAGATGGCAGCTGACCTGCCGGCGACGTCGACAACGTCTACCTCTTCAGCGACCTCGCGATCGTGTTCGGCGACGCAGAACGAGATCGAGCTCGGCGAGGACGGCGCCACGGCTGCGACCCTGACCGCGCAGGTGTCGGACGCCGAGGGCGATCGCCGCGCCCGATCGACGTCTACGGGTCCGCGGACTTCACGGCGTCCATCATCGGTCCGGATGGCGAGGTCGCAGGAGCTTCCGGCAGCGCGACGTCGACCCCGAGACCGGGGCGATCACGATTCCGATGCCGACCGATGTGTCCGACCGCGCGAGATCGTCGTCACGGCGTCGCATCGATCCCCTGGCCACCGCGCCCGCACGGCCTCGCGCTCGCGCCCGTGACGACGCGCAGGCAGGTCGAGACCGTGCTCCCGGCGAACTTCCCCCGCGTGCACGCGAACTCCCCGTGCAGCTCGACCGCTCGAGGGCGCCGATGGCGCAGCGCGCGGCGGCGATCACCGTCGACGGCCCGCAGTCCGGCGGCGACGGCAGGGTGTGCATCACGCGAGGATCCGACGGTCGTCAGCGACAGCGCGAGTCGCGCGAGGCTGGGAGTGGAACGCTCGCCGACGACCTCGACGCCGACGGCTGCCTCGACGCGCCCGCAGGGTGAGCGACCGATCGCGCATCAAGCGTCGCCGCGACCAACCACGACGGCGGCCGACAGCCTCGTCCGCGCGACGGTCCCGGTCGTGTTCGTCTCGAACGCCGGGGTGGAGCTCACCCAGAACGTGCCGATCGAGTTCCGCTCGACGCATCCGGTCAACGTCGGCTCCGTCGCTCTCGTCGCCCTGATCCTCCTGCTGCTCGGCATCCTGCTGCCGCTGATCGGCCTGTGGATCCTCAACTGGTGGACCACGCGCCTCGACATCGACAACTCGATCCAACGCGCGACGTTCCCGGTGCGCATCACGCCCGGCAGCCGTCGTGTTCCTCGACGCCCCGGCATCCGATACCGCACTGTCGGAGCGCTTCCGCTATCGCGGCGCGATGCGCAACGTGCGCGCGCTCTCGGACCCCGATCTCGGACGCATCCACGCGCGGCTGCCGTGGTTCCCGCTCAACGCCCCCGAGTACGAGATCACGCCGGCGCAGGGCACCGCCATCGCGGCTGCCCGCACGAGTGCTCGCGCGGCGTCGGCGGGCGTCCGCTCGCCGGACGGCGCGCTGCGGTTTCGCAGCTGCCCTTCGATGCGTTCTGGGCGATCACGGTGCCGGATGCCGAACTCGCGCGCACCGCGAAGGGCGACCCGGTGAACGGGACCGCGGTGGTCTACCACCGCTTCGATGCTCGCGAGCCGACGCAGTATCGCGACCGGATCGCCGACATCAGCGCGACACGGCGACCGCCGATCGCGGTCGACCGCCTGCGCGCCGCTCGGCTGGCGGAGGCCGCGCGGGACAGCAGGCGGGCGTTCGGCCGTCCGCGCAGCCCGTCGACGGCGACGGTGCCCGGCCCGATCGGGCGCATCCCGCCCGCCTCCGACGGCACGTCGCCCGACGGCACCGCGTCGGATCCCGGCCAGCCGCCCGCGCGCACCGGCCCGCCGCCCAGGCCGAGTGCCGACCGCCGGTGCCACCGCCGCCGCGACCGGGCGCGCGCGCCGGGCCACCCCGCCGCCGCTTCCCGGCTCCACCACTCCGCCCCGACCCGACCGCCGCCGCCCCGCGGCTGATCGACCCACCAGAAAGCGAGCTCGACATGCTCAGGCCCTTCCTCATCATCGGCGTCGGCGGATCCGGCGGAAAGACCCTCCGTGGGATCACCTACCAGTCGCAGCTGAAACTGCAGCAGGTCGGCTGGAAGTCGGGCATTCCGGCCGTCGTGGCAGTTCCTTCATTTCGACACGCCGACCGCGCAGGACGGAGCCGACTTCCCGGCGCCGTTCCTGCCTCCTCAGCAGTACAAGGGACTCGTCTCGACGGGCGCCACCTACAACACGCGTCTACCGATCGATCGAGAGCGCGCACTCGTCGAATCAACGCGGTTCACCAGGACATCGAGCGCCAGCTCCCCGACCCCCGCTACGTCAAGGTCGACGTGACCAAGGGTGCGGGGCAGTTCCGCGCCGTCGGTCGAGCGGTCGCCCTGGCGTCGACGAAGGAGATCGCCTCCGCCGCGCGCGGCGCCATCGCCCGCCTCAGCGACGCATCGGCGCTCGCCGAGCTGCGGACCCTCGGCCAGCTGCTCCGGGCGCGTGGCGAGGGCGGCGACGGCAGCCCGACGGTGCATCGTCATCTCGTCGGTCGCCGGCGGGTCGGGCGCAGGCCAGTTCCTCGACATCATCGAGGTCGTGAAGTCGACGGCGAAGCAGCATCCGTGGTCCAACCAGTTCTTCAGCATCCTGTACGCCCCCGACGTCTTCGACCAGCTCAACGTGAGCGCGGGCATGCCGGGCAACGCGCTGGCCTCGATCGCCGAGACGATGAACGGCTTCTGGACGAATTCGCCGTCCGATTCGACGCTCGAGCTCCTCAAGCAGCCAGGGCGTCGCGCCCGTCGTACGGAGATGCGATGGATCGAGTCGGCGCCGCCTACCCGTTCATCGTCGGCCGCAGCAACAGCAAGGTCACGTTCGAGGACCAGAGCGCCGGTCTACAACGCCGTCGCCACGAGCCTGACCGCCTGGATCACCGACGAGCGGGTGCAGGACGACATGATCGCGTACTCGTCGGGCAACTGGCAGGCGCGCGTCGGCGCGAACGTCCTCGCCGACGACTCCGGCCTTGCGAGCCCCGTGCACCACTCGCCGCCCTTCTCCTCGATGGGCTTCGGACGAGTGACCCTCGGGCGCGAGACGTTCCTCGAGTACTCCGCCGAGCGATTCGCACGTTCGGTCATCGATCGGATGCTGCACGCGCACTCCGAAGGACGACCCGCTGTTCGCGCAGCAAGACCGAGCGCGAATGGATCGAGTCGGAAGGCCGACAGGCTCCTACCAGCGCTTCATCCGCGACCTGCGGCTCAACGAGGAGACCGAAGCCAACAATCAGGTCATCGATGCCCTGCGCGCCGACGACATCCTCGCCCAGATCAAGGCGGAGCTCGACCACGGCGTCGATCAGCGCCTCGGCGAAGCCCGGGCCGTTCGACAAGTCGGGCGGTCTCGACCTGTCGGTGTGGACCGATCGGATGCTCAACGAGTACTCCGTCCGCGTCGCGGCGAGCTGCTGCAGCGCGACCAGCGATGCCGCGAGATCCTCGCTCGAGGAGTGGATCGAAGCGAGATGCCGTCGCACATCCTGCACACGATCGCCGACGTACGTCGCGCAGGTCGGGCTGCCCGCCGTGGTCGCGATGCTCGGCGCGCCTCGACCGCACGCTGCGAGCACCGCGGACGGACTCGAGGCCGAGGCGCACCAGCTGCGACGACTGGGTGAGTCAGCCTTCGCTCGCTCGTCGCCGACGAGCTGCGTCAGGCGCCGAACCAGCAGTCCATCCGTCCCGACCAGGACGTCGTCGCGCCACGGCATCGAGCGGCTCACGCAGGCGCTCGAGTGGGCGAGCGAGGCACGGCTGCGCCAGAGCGCAAGCGGGCTGCGTCGCCGAACTGCGCGACGACTTCCTCGCGCCGCTGCGCGCGTCACCTCGAAGGCGCGCTCGAGGCGCTCCGCCAGCGGGTGGCCACGCGGCAAGACGGCCGACAACCGCGACAACGAGTACGAGTTCTGGCCGACACGCAGCGACCACACGGTGCCGCGCAAGTACGAACCCGCTCCGAACGAGCGACTGCTCGTCGAGCACACCGAGTACCCGGCCGAGTTCGAGCGTCTCGTGCGTGCGAGCGTCGAGGGCTCGGACGTCAAGTATCAGGACGCGATCCTCACGGTGATCGACGCAGCTGCTCGTGGGCGAGCCGCCCGCGACGGGTGACGCGAGGGCGGATGCGGCATCCTGGTCGCTCATCGCCAACCCGCGCAGCTGGAAGCCGAGCGTCACGGCCGACCCCGAGACGCCGTACTCGCCGCAGGCACCGCACTTCGGGATCGAGACCGAACCCCGAGGTCTACCTCGACCGTGCGCGCCTGTGGATGCGCCGCGAGGGCACGCCGTTCCACGCCTACATCAGCGAGGATCTGCTGAGCTTCTTCGACGAGGCGACCGCTGCGCACCCGACGTCTTCGCGCGCGCGCCGCGACCGCTACCGCGAGCAGCTGCAGGCCGCGCTCGGCGCGAGCGAGCCGCTCGTCAAGCTCAATCCCGGTCTGCTGCGCGCCGTGCACGACAAGGCCATCAACGAGGACACGCAGCCTCGTGTTCAGCTCCATCCCGTTCCGCGAGGGCACCGAGCTGCTACGACGGTGACCAAGGGCGTGCTCGGCCAGATCGGACTTCTGGGACGACGCGACGTCCGAGTCGTGGTTCCAGGATGCCAAGGTCGACGGCATCGAGGTCTTCGCGATGTCGGGCTTCCCCTACCAGCCGATCGTGATGGACTCCGTCATGGAGCCGATCGCCCGCGGCTGGCTCGAGCAGTCGAACACGCAGGACAGCCGGGAGGCGTTCTGGCAGTTCAAGCGCGCGCGGCTGCTCGGCGAGGCCATCCCGGCCGACCCGCAGATGTCATCTCGTCGATGGTCCGCGGATGGTACGTCGCGAAGGCCCTCGGCCGTCTCGAGTCGAAGACCGACAACGGCGAGCGCGGGCCGAAGCTCGCGGTGTGGGATGCCGCATCCCGCGAGCTCGCGCCGACTTCCCGCATCCGCTGCTGCACCGCCGCAACGCGCTGCCGGCAGGACTTACCCGGGCGTCGTCATGCAGTCGCTGACGATCGCGCTCGCCCTCTGCAACGTCGACGGGACTCTCGCGCCGCTCGCGCCGTACCGGGCGCTCGTCGGCGCTCGGCGGCGAGCAGGGCGGCCCGTCGCCGGCTCTCACCGACTGGCTGCAGCGCGGCGAGGTCGACAAGGGCGCGCCGGTGCCGCCGGCCGACCGCGCCGGGACGCGCCGAGCGGCGACGCTCGCCGGCTCGTCAGCAGGCGCTCCGGGAGTACCTCATCGGGCGAGCTCGCGAAGTTCCGGCGCGATGTCGTGGACCAGGACGACTCGGTGCTCGGTGTACGACTACCCGGTGACGCTGGGAGCTGCGCGACGAGATCATCGTCGGCGCTCGAGGGCCTGACGTCGGCCGTGATGGCGACGAGGTCCGACGACACGGGGGTCTGACATGGCCGACCATTTCTGGCCGGAGTGCCAAGGCGAGCATCGTCCTGCTCCCGAGCGGAGAGCAGGGCGAGGCGATCTTCTCGCTCGCCGGCGAGTGGACGAAGATGGGCCTGCTCGGCCACGCGCTGTGGGTGCATGCCCGAGCAGGTCGAGGACGTGAACGCAGGCCCGCCGCGCATCCGCGCCGTCGTGCTCGGCGTCGGTCACGACCTCGAGATCGCGGCCGGTCGAGGTCGACCTGTTCGAGGCGCTCGCGCGGCGAGGCGCTCTCGGTCGTGCGGCTCGTCAAGCTCCGCTCCGCGCGTACCGTCGCGCGAGCTCGATGCCGCGCAGGACGCGATCACCGAACGCGTGCGCGAGTACGTGCGCAAGTCGATGCCGATGCCGAACCCGACGGCCACGGTCGTCGATCAGCCCACCGAGCTCAAGCACGCGACGCTCATCTGCGCGCCGACGGAGTTCCAGCTGCAGCAGCGCGTCGACTGGGCGGGCGGCGAGTACGGCGTCGTCGTCGTCGCCTCGCCCGAGGACCGCTCGAGCCCGTGGTCGGGCGACGCGTTCGTCCGGGAGAACGATCGCTTCGTCGGATTCACGCTCACGCACCTCGCGAGCGTCGCGGGGCTGTGGAACGGCGTCGGCACCGGCAGCTTCGAGCTCTTCCATCGCGAGGAGTCCGGCCACCAGAGCGTCTGGATCTCGCGCGTGTTCGTCAACGCCGTGCTCACCGAGTCGCTCGGCCGGCGCACGGCCGCGCGCGTGCTCGAGGCCGCCGCCGGCCGGAGTCGCTGCTCGTCGATCCGAGCATGAGCACGCCGCCGGACGGCACCACGTTCATCCCGGACAACCTCGTCGACGGCTACATCGACGACATGGTGCGCGGGGCGATGTCGCTCGACGACGGCGCGCTGGGCTTCCGTGAACCGCGCTTCGAGGCGGATCCGAGCAAGCAGCGCGTCGGCATCTGGCGTCAGCTCGGCGCGTTCTTCGCGTTCTCGCGGCGAGAAGCTCGTCGCGTATGCCCTACTGGACGTGGCGCTGGGTCACCTCCCGCACGTCTCGCCGACTCACCCGCGCACTGCACACGGACGAGGGCGCCGAGATCGTCGGCCCGCAGCTCGACGAGATCTTCGACGTGCGCGACCGCATGCTGCTCGCCGAGGCCGACCGCATCAAGGAGGCCGAGCAGGCGCGCCCGGGCGCAGGCGCATGCATCCGCGGGTCTCGCGCACGTGCGCACCACTCCGCGGCTGTGGGCGCGACTGCGCGAGCTCGTCTTCGGCGCGCTCGACGGCAGCGCCGACCTGAGCGATCTCGGCTTCGCCCCGGTCGAGGGCAACGACGCCGATCTTCGGTCGGGTCTCGGATGTGCTCGCGCTGCCGGACGACGCCGTGGACGCCGCCGCGCGAAGAGGTGCCCGAGGACTTCCCGAAGCAGGTCGACTGGTACGCGCTGGCTCTCGAGGATCCGCGCGAGAAGCTCGACGACTGGGTGACGGATGCCGCGGCCCGGCGTGCCGAGGCCGAGGCCGAGCTCGCCGCGCTCAACGCCGAGATCGAGGCGCTGCGCACCGTGGTCCGGCCCGCCGCGGCGCCGGCGACTGCGGCTGATCCGGCATCCGTCCCTCGCCGCCGGATCCGCCGGCCGCCGCAAACCCCACTCGCGCCGACGTTCGACGAGCTTCTCTCGGAGGAGGCGTCGCGCCTCGCGGCCGCGCAGGCGCGCCGTCATGACGTCGAGATCGAGTTCTACCGGGCCGACGCCGAGCGCATCGCGCGCACGCGGACGCCTGGAGCGCTACGACGGCTGGGCCGCGATGCAGGATCACTCGTTCATCTGGCGTCTGCTCGCGCGCCTGTCGGAGGAGCGGCGATCGGCGGAGCGCCTGTCGGCGCGGCTCTCGGAGGAGATCGACCACATCGAGGTGCCCACGCCTGGTGAGCTGATGCGGCTGCGTCAGACGCTTCCATCGCACGATGCTCGTCGGCTGGTCCGTCGGTCTCGTGCTCGCTGCGCTCGTCGTGCTGGTCATGTTCGCGGTGCAGCGCCAGTTCGAGCGCGACCCGTCGTTCGACACCGAGCCGTGGTACTACTGGCTGTGGATCGCGATCGGCGTCGATCGCCGGTGCGATGGTGCTGCTCACCCTCATCGCGCTGATCCGCTACCACTCCGGATGGTCGCGGTTCGAGCGTCGCATCGACGTGCAGCGACTTCGCCTGGGGCAGCTCGGGCGCAACTCGCGGCATGCCCGCCAGGAGGCGAACGCGGCTCGCGTCGCTGCACCGTCAGACCGTCGACTGGCTCATGCTGCTGTCGCGGTCGATCCACCGCCCGTGGCACATCCCGCGAGCCGTGGACTGCAGCGACAGCCCTACGAGGTGGCGCGCGGTGCGATGCCCTTCGCGCTGCAGATCGCGACGATCCAGGACGACGACTATGCCGCGACGGCGCGCCTGCGCGCCGTCGATGACCGAGCAGCTGGTCGTCAAGGGGCTGGCGGCACGCCGCCTTCGAGGCGCTCGTCCGCGAGACCGCGATCGAGCGCGGCGCGGTCTCCGGCTCCTTCGGACTGAGCGCTCTCGACGAGGACCTGCCGCACTCGTCGAACCACACGCGGGCGATGCTGCTTGCTGCGCTCGACGACGAGGCGATCCTGACGCGGGTCGCCGGACCCCGACTGGAGGAGCTGGTGAAGAGCGCGCAGCGCGACGAACTTCACGGCGGCCGACCGCACGTCACCCCGGTGCGGCGACAACCCGCTGCAGGCGCTGATCCGGGCGGTCGATCCCTTCGACACGCGGACGCGGCGACGTGCCGTGGGACGAATTCCTGCTCGGGTCGCTCGCCGGATCGCCGCGATCCGGTCACGCCGCTCAGCGCGACGGTGCTCACGGCAGCTCGAGCTCGGCGAGCGACACCACGAGCGTGTCACGAGCTATCTCGTGCTGCCGCAGCGGCTGGAGAGCCACCTGACGTTCCAGCCGGGCGTCTCGGTGCAGATCGTTCCCTTCTGCGGACGAGCGGCACGGCGCCGGTGGACATCTGCTGGCGTGTCGACATCGCCGGGCCCGTGCCGAAGGCGGCGATCCACCTGTGGAGCGAGCGCGCGGGTCGAGCAGCCGAAGGCGTCAGCCGCCGACCGCTCCCGTCGGGCACGATCGACTCCGGTGTCTAGCCGGTGACCAGCTCGTCGGGCCCGCCGCCGCGTTCCGGGTCCGGCCGCCCGCGCCCGAGCCGCCGCCGCGCCCGGGATCGGGTCCACGGTCGGCGGGCCGCCACCTCGCCGCCGGTGCGACCGCAGCCGTGCCGGCGCCGAATCGACCGCGCCGGCGCAGCCGTCGTCGTCGTCGCGGCGCTGCCTCGCGGTGCTGGCCGCCGTGGTCGTGCTCGTCGTGGCTCTCAATCGCCGCCGTCTCGACGTGCGTCGTCGCGCCGAGCCTCGCACCGGCGGCATCGGCGTCACCCGATGGCCCCGCCGTCGCCCACCGCCCGTCGATGCGTCGCCGTCGCCGACGCCGACGCCGACGCCGACGCCGGCGCCCGAGTCGTCCCAGCCGGGCCGGACACGGCAACGGCAGATGGCCCTCACCCAGCTCGCCGACCCTCCCGTCGTGTCGGGCTACTCGGATGCACGCGTACGACCGCGATCGATTCGGTCAGCGGTGGCTCGATGTCGATCGCAACGGCTGCGACACCCGCAACGACATCCTCGGCCGCGACCTGCTCGAGCCGGTGTTCAAGGCCGGGCACGAACGACTGCAAGGTCCTCAGCGGCCTGCTCATCGATCCGTACGACGGCGTGCACGTCGACTTCGTGTCGGGCTGGAACACGTCGGTGCTGGTGCAGATCGACCACGTCGTCGCCCTCGGCGTGGGCATGGCGGCACGGCGCGGAGTTCTGGACGGATGACGTCCGCACCGCCTTCGCGAACGATCCGCGCAACCTCGTCGCGGCGTCCGAGGCGATGAACCAGGAGAAGAGCGCACTCGGACCGAGCGAGTGGCTGCCGCCCGTGCCGGAGCTGCGGTGCGCGTACGTCGAGGACTTCGTCGGGGTGCTCGACGCCTACGACCTCGGGATCAATGCCGGCGACAAGGCGCGCCGCGCAGGCCGTGCTGGAGGGCTGCTGACGCACTCGTCACCCTCGAGCCGTCAGCGCCAGAGGACCGCGATCCCGGCGTTCAGCAGGGTGAGGATGCCGATCGACCAGAAGATCGCCGGGGGCACGGAGCCGGTCTTCCGCTGGCGACCGGCGCCGATGCCGAGGAGCGCGCCGATGATCGAGGAGGATCAGCGAGCTTGATGCCGAGCTTGATGTAGTTGAGCTCGTACGAGATGCCCCACGGTGCGGCGAGGATGAGTCCGGCGACGCGCGGCGATCCCGAGGCCCATGTTCATGAGCGGCGTCACCTGCGATGGCGGCGGTTCACCACTTCGACGACCCACGAGCCGAAGAGGATGGCGAATCCGACGAGGTGGATGAGGACGACGACGTGGCGAAGGATCTCCATGACGTCACGCTAGGCCGATTGACGGCGTCGCGCCAGGCGAGGCTGTCACCGCACAGACGACCGAGGTCCTCGCTCAACACCCGGGTGCGTCGCGGGCTTAGCCGCGCAGCTCTCGCAGCACGATCGCGCGTGCGGATGGCGGCATCCGCTGCTTCGAAGCCCTTGTCCTCTTCGACCCGGGCAGGCCGGCGCGCGCGAGCCCCTGCGGTTCGTTGTCGAGCGTGAGCACGCCGAAGCCGATCGGCTTGCCGGTGTCGAGGGCGACGCGGGTGAGCCCGTCGGTCGCCGCCGACGCGACGAACTCGAAGTGCGGTGTGCCGCCGCGGATGATCACGCCGAGCGCGACCGCGGCGTCGGCGCCCGCGTCGAGTGCCGCCTTCGCGGCGACCGGCAGCTCGAACGATCCGGGCACGCGGACGAGCCGCCACGTCGCACCCGACTCCTCGACGGCTCGCTGGGCACCGGCGATCAGGCCGTCGGTGATCACCTGGTGCCAGGTGCCGGCGACGATCGACGACGTCCAGCCCGGTGCCGTCGACCGTTCCGACGGACTGCGGAGCTCCCTTGCCGCTCAACGCTCCGCCCCCTCGTGCATCTGCGCCAGCGCGTCGGCCAGGTCGTCCTCGGCGATGATGTGGCCCATCCGGTCGCGCTTGGTGGCGAGGTACTGGTGGTTGTTCGGTCCGACTCCGACGAGAAGGGGAACCTGCTCGACGATGTCGAGGCCGAACTCGCGCAGCTGAGCGACCTTGTCGGTGTTGTTCGTCAGCAGGCGCACCCTGTCGATGCCGAGATCGGCGAGGATGCCGGCCGCGGCCGCGTAGTCGCGGGCGTCGGCGGGCAGGCCGAGCGCGAGGTTGGCGTCGACGGTGTCGAGCCCGCGCTCCTGCAGGCTGTAGGCGCGCAGCTTGTTGATGAGCCCGATGCCGCGGCCCTCGTGTCCGCGCATGTAGACGACGACGCCGCCCTGGGTCGCGATCGCGTCGAGCGCGGCGTCGAGCTGCGGCCCGCACTCGCACTTGAGCGAGTCGAACGCCTCGCCGGTGAGGCACTCGGAGTGCACTCGCACGAGCGGGGCGTCCGTGAGATCGCCCGACACGACGGCGAGGTGATCGGTGCCGGTGACGCGGTCCTTGTAGGCGAGGAAGCGGAAGTCGCCGTGAGCGGTCGGCACGTTGGCCTCGGCGCGCAGGCTCACGCGGCGCTTGTGCGACGAGTGAGCGGCGACATCGACCGGTTCGTGCTCGTCGAGGTATGCGATCAGCTGCTCGATGGTGATGACCGGTACGCCGTCGCGCACGCCGAGCTCGATGAGCCCCGGCAGGCGCATCATCGAACCGTCTTCGGCGACGACCTCGGCGATCGCACCGACGGGCTCCAGGCCCGCAAGCCGCATGAGCTCGACGGCGGCCTCGGTGTGCCCGCCCCGTTCGCGCACGCCGCCGTCGACGGCACGCAGTGGCAGGATGTGCCCGGGACGGATGACACTCGTCGGCTTCGACCGCGGGTCGGCCAGCACGTTGAGGGTGTGGGCGCGATCGGACGCGCTGATGCCGGTCGACTGCCGATCGGCCGCGTCGACGCTCACCGTGTAGGCCGTGCCGCGCGCATCCTCGTTGACCTCGACCATGGGGGGCAGGTCGAGACGGTCGGCCCAGTCCGCGGGCATCGGCGCGCAGATGAAGCCGCTCGACCAGCGGACCGTCCAGGCGATCCACTCTGGCGACGCCAGCTGCGCCGAAAGGATGACGTCGCCTTCGTTCTCGCGGTTCTCATCGTCGGCGACGATGATCGGCCGCCCGGCGCGGAGCGCGTCGAGGGCGTCGGGAATCGTGGAAAGGCTCATCGCGAGCCTCCTTCGTTCGTTGGATGCTGGGGAGTGAAAGCGGCCTCGCGGAGCGCGGGTGCGGCCGGAGCCGCAAATGACAACAATCGCTGAACGTGTCGCGCC
>CAWFCM010000029.1:0-409842 GCA_963814215.1 uncultured Alphaproteobacteria bacterium
CCGATCGTCTTGATCTTCTCGAGCCCGCGCTCCGCGACCGCACGATCAAAGTGCGAGAATATTGTCGATAGGATGTCCAGCACGCGTGCCGGCGGTAATCTGGTCGCAAGTGTAGTGAAGCCAACGAGATCGGAAAACAGGATGGTTACTTCTGCAAAATGGTCGGCGATCATGGTTTCACCATTGCGCATCCGCGTCACTACCGAATGCGGCAGGATGCTAAGAAGGAGCGCCTCCGAGCGCTGCTTCTCGATACGCAACTCCTCCAAATAGAGCTGCTCGCGGTCGCGTAGCCACTTCTTGTCCAGGCACGCGCTGAATTCGAGCGCGCAGCAGAATTGGATTGAACGGCTTTGGGATATAATCCTCGGCGCCAGCTTCGACGCAACGCACCGTGGCGTCGAGCTCGTTGAGGGCCGAAATCATGATCACCGGAATGTGCCGGGTGCGCGAGCTGGACTTGAGGCGGCACAGCACCTCGAAACCGCTCATGCCCGGCATCATGAGATCGAGCAGAATGAGGTCAAATTCTTCGCTGACGAGCCGGTCGAGAGCGCTTGAGCCGTCGCTCGCGGTTTCGACCTGATGACCCTCGCGCCGCAAGCGACGCGACAACAGATCGCGGTTCGATGCTATATCGTCGACAACAAGGAATCCAACTCGCAACCCCGCGCCCGGTCGCTTCATCGGCGTTGTTGATGGCGGCGACGGTGCGCAGCAGATCGGTCACGATCTGGACCGGTCGGACCTCCTTGGCGCGCGGTCCACCGCCCGGTTCGCGGGCGCAGTCGACCATGACATCGATTTGCGCCAGCAGATCGTCCGCCAAAGTGTGCACCTTTTCGAGGTCGGGAACCAGCGCGTGCTTCGTACCATCCGTCATTTCTTCCGCCAGAAGCTCGCTGTATCCTTTGATGGCGTTGAGCGGAGTGCGCAAATCGTGGCGCAGGCGGCTCTGGAACGAATCAAAGTCCTCGTGCTCCCGGCGCATGATATCGGGCTCGTCGATCAAACGATCGATGAGGTGTGCCAGCTCGGCGCTGGCGATGCGCATGCGGTCGAGATCGGCAATCGCGTCGTGGAAACGGAAGCGCTTGGCATCCGCGGCGATGATGTCCAGAAATCCCTGCATGGCAACGACCGGCGCGCTCAGCTCCTGCCGCAGGAATGCTGCGAGCGCGCGCTCCAGTCGTCCGGATGATGCGGCGATGCCTCGTTCGGTCATCCCGAAATCTTCTTACGCTGGCGGCCTCTTGGCCTGAAGCAGCGCCTCGACTTTCTTGAGCAGCCGTTCAAGCTCGATCGGCTTGGTGTCGTAATCGTCACATCCGGCTTCCAGCGCCTTTTCTCGGTCGCCGGCCATGGCGTGCGCGGTCAGCCCGATGACTGGCAGGTGCCCAGTCTTACGCGAGGCCTTGATGAGCCGCGTTGCCTCCCAGCCATCGATCACGGGCAAACTCAGGTCCATGAGAACCAGATCGGGCGTTTCGGTGCGCGCCATCTCGACGCCTTGCGCACCGTCGATCGCAATCGCGACCTCATAACCGCGACGGACCAAGCGGCGCGAAAGCATATCGCAATTCATCTCGTTGTCTTCGACCAACAGCAGTTTCGCCATCGCTATCCTCGTCTCCCACCGACGGCTTCCGCGACCGTATTTCCGGCGGATTGATGCGCGCGAAGCGTCTGGCGCACAACAGATGCGAGGTCCTTGGCCGACACCGAGCCTTTCGCGATCACTTCCCGCACCCGGCCTTGGAGCAGTTCTCGCTCGTCCGTGCTCAAATCCTTGCCCGTCAGGATCACCACGGGAATGTGTCGCCAATCGGGATGCGTTTCTATCGCGTCCAGCACGGAAAAGCCGTCCATTTCTGGCATCAGCAGGTCGAGCAGTATCATGCCCGGGGCTGGGTTGCTGGACAGCCACGCGATCGCTTCGCGGCCGTTGCACGTCTCGGTCACCTGCAGGTCGAGGCGCTCAAGCTGGCGCTGCGTGAGCTTGCGGGATTGCGGGTCATCCTCGATGAGGAGCACAGAGCCACCCCCTTGCAGCAGCGTGTTGAGAACCGAAACCAGGCGGCCGCGCTCGATCGGCTTGGTCATGAAGTCTGCGGCGCCGAGCGAGAGCGCCACGCCACGGTCGGTGGTGATGGTCACCACAATGACCGGTATTCCAGCGAGCTCCGGATCGGACTTGAGCGCGGTCAGCACCGACCAGCCGTCCATGCGAGGCATCACGATATCGAGCGTGATAGCGTCGGGGCGGATCTTGCGGGCGAGCTTGATGGCTGCCTCGCCGGATTCCGCCTCGGCGACACGGAGGCCTTCCTTGCGCAGCACCGCGGTGAGGAGGTCGCGCGCCAACCTGTCGTCATCGACGACCATGACTAGAGGAGCGTTGCCCGGCTCAGGCGCGTCTTTCGCGGGCGCGTTTGCCGCCGCAGCGGACTCCTGCCTTGTGAGGCGGCGATCCGGTAGCGTGATAGTAAAGGTCGAACCCTTGCCAGCCTCGCTTGCCACCGTAACGGCTCCGCCGAGAAATCTCGCAGAACCGCCTGGTGATCGTGAGACCCAGACCGGTGCCGCCGTAGCGGCTGGGTGGTGGAGGCGTCGGCCTGAGAAAAGGCCTGGAACAGTCTGGCAACCTGCTCCTGCGTCATGCCGATGCCGGTGTCGCGGATGATGAAATTGACCACGGAACCCGGTGCCCGCGCTCCGCGCTTGACGTCGAGCGCGATAGTCCCGTTCGTGGTGAATTTCGAAGCGTTGCTCAGCAGGTTGAGCATGCTTTGCTTGAGCTTGGTGCGGTCCGTATGCAGGCTGCCGATATCGTGCGGACAATTGATTTCGAGACGGTTGGAATTCTTGGCGGCTAGCGGAGCAACGATGACGCGGACCTCTTCGACGAGGTCCGGCAGTTGGACGTCCTCGAGATAGATTTCGAGTTTGCCGGCCTCAATCTTGGACAGGTCGAGAATGTCGCTGATAAGGCTCAGCAGATGCCGGCCGGCGTCCTGGATCTTGTTGAGGTCGCCGGAGAAGTCCTTCAGGCTTTGCTCCTCGGAGATCTCCTGCAGCATCTCGCTATAGCCGATAATGGCATTGAGTGGGGTGCGCAGCTCGTGGCTCATGTTCGCAAGGAACACCGACTTGGCGCGATTGGCCGAGTCGGCTTCCACCGTCGCCTTCTCAAGCTCCGACTGGCGCTTCTTAAGTTCGCTGATGTCCGTGAACACGGCGACAGTGCTGCCGTCTGGCGTGCGCCGCTCGCTGACGCGCGCCCAGACGTTACCGTATCTATATTCGGGAAATCCCTTTGGATCGCGGTGCTGCGCAAGGCGCTCGGCGATCCATTGATCCGGCGTTCGCCCGTCGAGATCGACCATTCCACGGTCGACGACAGCCCGCAGGATGGTCGGGAACGGCGTCCCTTGTACCAGCACATCGTCGACTTTCGGATAAAGCTCCCTGAACTTGTTGTTGCACATCACAAGACGCTCCTGTGAAATCATACAGCACAAAGCCGTCCGGGATGGTCTCGAGGGCGGTCGCGATCATCCGACGTTGGCGCTCGGTCTCCTCGGCGAGCCGCTCGCGCTCCACGATGCTCTCGCGGAACAGGCGCAGCGTGTTCGCCATGGTGCCTATCTCTCCGCCGGTTCCGGCCGGGATCGCGGTCTGAAGGTTACCGGCGGTGATGCCATTCATCGCGGCAACCACGTCGTGCAAGGGACCGAGAATCGAGCGAAGCACGACCAGAGTGATTGCGAGGCCGAGAACTATCGCCGCCACCACGATCAAATAGGCGAGCTCCGTTGTCCGCCTGACATCGGCGACGATCTGCTCGCGCGCGCGAACCACCTGGGCGTTGAGATCGTCGACTAGTGCCTCAAGGCGATCGTTAATAACGACGCTGTGCTGGCGCGCATCGGCGATCGAGGTGTTGGCGAGCACGCGCTGATCGTCGGTGTACTGCTCGACCGCGCGCATGGCCGAACGTTCGAATTCGTCGATCTCCTTCCTCAGCACTCCAGTTACGTCGGGTTGCCGGCGCTCGAGTTCATCGAGGCTCTTTGTCAGCCGCTCGCGGGCGGCTTTAGCGTTGCCCTCCGACTGGCGAAGCAGGCTGACGGCGAGGTCGGTGAGCCAGTAGCGGTATTCGCCGAAAGTGTTGCGGACGCCCTGGGCGATGTCGATGAGCTCCGCCAGTTCCGCGTTACGCGTGACGGCGTGCGAACCCTCCGACAACTTCGATGTCAGGAAATACGTCGACGCCAGGATCATTGCGATCAGGATGCTCGACAGCAACAACAGCCGGGTCTTGATGCTGAGGTTGGCGAGCATCTCCGCATTGGTCCTTTCGCTGCCCGCCTAGCGATAGAGGGTAATGCTCATCACCCCGCCCAAATCGCCTTCCTTGGCGCCTTCCTTCGGATAGCCGGTGATGTCGATCTGCCCCTTCGGGCCGCCGTGACAGGTCAAGCAGGATGCCGCGTAATATTCCGGCACCGCGACGCGGAAGGCGTCGCGCCGCTTGCTCTTGGCGACCGCTGCGAACAGCTGGCCCTTCGGCCAATCCGGCGCGAGAAGCTTGTCGCGAATGACCTCGGTTTCCCATTCATCCGGCCGGGCCTTGCGGTTGCGGACAAGATCGAGCGGCGCGGTGCCCTTCATTTCGGCGTCATTGACCGCGTTCCTGCCAAAGGTTTCGTTGACGAGCCGGCCAAACGTCGCCGGGATGAAGCCTTTGAAGCCGACGCCCGGCTGGTTGAGCGTCTTCTGATTGGTATCCATGACCTCGATGATGGCGTCCATTTGGATGTGCAGCAGCCTGCCATGCCGCGTAGATTTGTCGGCCTTCAAGGGATCGGAGTGGACTATTTCCTGATAGATCTTCACTGCTTGCTCGAGTACGACCTTGCCGCTGAGCCCCTTATCCGCGATTTCGGGATTGTTGATCCGTTCCTGATTGCGCGAAATCACTGTGCGGGCGGCACCCAACATGGATGCAAGGCTTGCGGCGATGGCTTTGTCATCGTCGTCGATCGTAGCGCTGGTGACCGGAGCGCTCGTGGTTATAAACCAAGTGAGGCTCAGCGCCGCCGCGCAAGCTGCTCCAGTTGAAGCTTTGATATGGCGTGCCAACATGCTTTCTCCCCGATCGTTGATTCAGGGTGATCGCCACGATCGGCCTGATGACGACCGAACCCAAAATTACGTCTAGAAGAGTGAGACTAGTCCGACCGGCCATGGGCTTCAATGCCAACATACGCCGCATCTACCGCAGCATTGCCGCGCTCATTGTTATGGCTTCCCATGGTCGCCGAGGCGTTTCGCGGCTTGTGCTTGGCAGCAAGGCTTATGAGGTTCTTTCTCATTGCAAGATACCAGCGTTGATCGTGAGATAGTGACCGGCTTTCGAGAAGTGCCTCTGTCCTTATGGAATACGCCGGCCGGATTCTTAGGGGCGAGGAGGCGGCCAACGTGCCGGTCCAACAAGCCACCAAAGTCGAGCTGTTCATTAATCTCAAGATCGCCAAGACTGGGTCTTACTATGCCAACCGCCCTGCTCGCCCGCGCCGATCAGGTGATCGAATAGGGTCGCCAAGGGGGCTATGGCCGAAAATAACCCCGTTCCAGGTCACGTTGGCGTCACCACAGCCTCACGGCCGAGGTTCGAAGGGGTTGCCAGTGCTCCCGCGCGCAAGGCCACGACGTTTGCCGCGGGCGGGTTCAGGATGCGATCGATCAAGTCAGCAAGAACCTCCAGCGCGTGCGCCTTTTCGTCGTCGTAGCGATGCCGATCGTAGACGCCTTCCACACCGGGGATGATATGACCCATCACGCGTTCCGAAATGTCCGGCCGGACCCCAGCGCGAGAGAGCAGTGAGCGAGCCGTCCTGCGCAGGTCGTGGATCGTCCAATGCGCCAGGTCAGCGGGCAGCTTGGCGTCGAGTTGGGCCTTCCACTCGGAAAAGGAGTTGAACGGTCCTACCCCACGGGCGGCCGTGAACACATACGGATTGCCTTCAATACGTGGCATCGATTACCTCGTCAGCGCGCACGAGCAGCGACGGGCCCCGCACGCACCTGAGCCTTCAAACCATGACGACGCCTATTCAAATGGCGGGCCCGCATCGATGGCAAATAATGCGCACGAAGCCAACGAACGTTTTTCAATCACATTCGCTTGAATACAGAGATCAAGTCTTCGGCGCCATAAGAGCGCCATTTGACCCAGGTATCAGTCCTGTAGAAAGGACAACTATCTCGGCTGTTCACTGATGAGGGAGGACCTTCAAATGTGCGATTACAGCTTGCATTCCGTAGCATCGAGACCGGCTCGGGTCGGGGACAAGTTGCTGACAACGAAATTCAGCAATTCCATCACACGTGGCTTTGCTGCAGTTGGAGAACCGAATGTGGCAGTATGCCTTCTTCCCGGTACCGAGATTGCCTTTGATAAAGAGGCGGAATGTGGCCACGTTTTTGGTCGCTTTCTGCCGAGCCTTCGGTTCGGAAAGACTGGGCAGAAGGTGGCCCGAATTCCGGCAGATCGATCTGGACAAACGCGATACGCATCATGATGCGTTGGAATTCCCGGATGGACGGATCGTTGAAGTCACCAATCTGTGCGAAGGGCAAACCGTGACCGTGTTGCAGTTGCCAGTCTCCGCGGGCGAGGCAACCGTGACAGAGGAACAAAGGACCAACTCCCTGGTCGTCTGATCAATCCACGTGCGATTCCCGTGTAAAGAAGGCGCTCGGCACGGGCGATTGTGCTTGAGCATGGCACGTGATCCAAGGCTCGGTAGGCCGTCGAAGTCAGCATTGCTGAGCTCTGTGCAATCGCTGCGTGGAGAACAGGGACGCCTCAAGGCACACTTGATCAAGACAGTGACGTGCCACGAAGGGAGAGTGTTCATGCCCATTCCGGGATTCCTGCATCCTTGTGGTCAGTGGTCCCACAAGCTCTCATGGAGAATTTCCGCGACCGAGTGTGTTGCAATTCCAAGGTCACTGAATCCGGGCATCTCCGGTGAGGCAACATTGTCAACCTGCATCAGTTCTACTTGATTGCGTGTGACTGGTGGGCTCGGGAGCATTTCCGCAAGCCAAGCCAGCGCGCGCCACCCAACAAAGGGAAACGGCATCAACAAGCATTTGAGTTTCGCTTCGTTTGCGATGGTCCTGACCGATTCCTCGTACGTGTACACGCGAGGGCCGCCGCATTCGAACGTGATCGCCTGTATATCCGTCCGTTGCAGAGCTCTTGCAATCGCCTCCGCCACATCCTCCACATAGGCCGGCTGCAATTTGGTGCGGCGCACTGCCCGGCGGCTCTCCTTTGATGTACATCAAATTGGCCCGCAGCCTTTCCGCTGAGAATGGCCCATCAAAAAAAGGAGTGTGTGATGATCGATAAAAAGATCGAACTCGAAGTATCACGCCGAAGGGCTTTTTCCATCTTAGGCTTGGCAGTTGCGGCGGGCCTTGCCATACCGGCAACAGTGCTGACCGTAACGGACGCTGATGCGCAAACGCAGGGCCAGGAGCGACGCGATGATCGGCAAGACAACCGCACGGACCGTCGTGATGACCGGCGCAAAAAGAAAAAGAAAAAAAATTAGTTCGGTGGCCCTACGGCAATCAAGTCTGTGAAGACTGCCGAAGCGCAGCCCTTTGCTCCGTGGAGGCTCGGCGCGTTTTATCGGTAGCGCACCGCATCCCCAGCTTACGCCACAGTGCGCTGCTGCGGGCCACGTCGTCTGACTTGACCGCTTGGTCTTCGGCAATCGCTGGCTGATGTCCGCTTTGCCCCGGAAGCGGACATCGATCAGACCATCGCCGATGTCCGCTAAGTGCCAATAGCGGACATCGGCACTACTATTCGATCACCTCGTCAGCTCGAGCGAGCAGGTTTGCCGGGATTTCGAGCCCGAGCGCCCTTACAGTCTTGAGATTGATGACGAACTCGAAGCGCGATGACTGCACAACCGGCAAGTCGGCCGGCCTCTCGCCCTTGAGAATGCGGCCCGCGTAGTTCCCTGCTATCCGCCCAAATTCATTGCGATCCGTGCTGTAGCTCATGAGGCCGCCGGCCGTCACAAATTCGCGCCATTCGTAGAGCGCCGGAAGCCGGTAACGCGCCGCGAGCGCGATGAGTTGCCCACTAATCACCTGGAAAAATATGCTCGCCGCATAGAGGATCGCTCCGACGTTGCGTTCTGCCATCATCGCGAACGCCTTGTCGGCCTGCTCTTCAGTCCCCACCTCAACGACGAGCAACGGTTGTCCAATAGCCTGCGCCGCGTCTTGCATCTCCTTGACCTGATGCGGCGTGGTAGCGGCATTCGGGTTGACGACAAAAGCGATTGTGCCTGTTTTTGGCAACAGTTCACGTGTGAGCCCCAAACGTTTGGGCCCCAGTTCGAGTGTTAACAAGTGCACGCCGGTGGCGTTGCCGCCCGGTCGGTTGAAGCTAGCGACGAGACCAAGCTGAACCGGATCGGTGCCGCTGGTAAACACGATTGGAATTGTCGCAGTGGCTGCTTTTGCTGCCAATGCCGATGGTCTATCGGTCGCAACCAGCATCGCCACCCGTTGGCCAACGAGGTCGGCTGCAAGTAGCGGCAAACGTTCCTCCCATCCTTGCGCAAAACGATATTGGATCTCGATGTTGCGCCCGGGCGCAAAGCCAACTTCCTCCAATGCCTTCAGGAACGGCACGCGTATCGGTGCCTCCGCATCCAATGATCGACCGCTGAAATATCCGATCACGGGCATCGCCGGCTGCTGCGCGCGAGCGAGCAGCGGCCAGCCGGGCGCCATGGCAGCAAATACTTTGAGAAAGTCCCGCCGTCTCATCGCCCAGTCCGAGGATGGGGTGCGGCTATCGTAGCCAATCATTCTGGAAGGGCCAATGTCCGCTTGGGTCATTAGCGGACATTTGCGCCGCTGAGGCATGTCCGCTTTACCCCCGAATAGCGGACATCGGACGGCTAGGCTGCGATGTCCGCTAAGTGCCAATAGCGGACATGGGCCGCCTTTATTCGATCAACTCATTGATTCGAGCGTGAGCCCGACGCATGGCGAGCTGGAGAACAGCTCGAGAGTCATATGGAGAATCCCGGCTTAGTGTCTCGCCGGCGGCCTTGGACACATGCCCGGACGACGCTATCGTTGACCGCACGGGCTCTCGCACCGGACTGGCGAACGGCAAAGGCGGGCCGCAGGGGAGGACTTCATGACCAGAGTGCGATGCAGTGGCTTGCGGCCGTGCTGATGATGCTCGCGGCGGCGACGCCGCAGCTCGCGCAGGCGCAAAGCTATCCCACGCGCCCGGTGAAGATCCTGGTGCCCTATCCGCCCGGCGGGCCGAACGACATCGTGGCGCGCATCCTGGCGCTGAAACTCTCGGAGGCAACCGGCGGCAATTTCTACGTCGAGAACCAGCCCGGCGCGGGCGGCACCCTCGCCACCGGCGCGCTCGCGAACGCGGCGCCGGACGGCCACACCCTCATTGTCGTCAACCAGGACGTGATCGTGCAGCCGATCATCAAGTCCAAGGTGCCCTACGATCCGTTCAAGAGCTTCACGCCGGTGACGCTGGTGGTCGGCGCGCCGGAGATGATCGTGGTGCACCCATCCGTGCCGGCCAAGGATTTGAAGGAGCTGCTCGCGCTGCTCAAGGCCAATCCGGGCAAATACAGCTATGCGAGCCCCGGCTACGGCACGACGCCGCATCTCGCTGGCGAATGGCTGTTCAAGGTTGCCAACCAGCTCGACGTCACGCACGTGCCGTTCCAGGGCGCCGCGCCGGCGGTGCAGTCCACATTGTCCGGCCAGACGCCGATCTTCCACAACGTGCTGCCGGCGGTGGCGCCGCACATCCGCGCCGGCACCATGCGGCCGCTCGCGGTCGCCGCCGCCACGCGCTCGCCGCATTTCCCCGACGTGCCGACCATCGCGGAGGCCGGCAGTCCGGGCCACGAGGTCGCGTTCTGGACCGCCGTGCTGGCCCCGGCCGGCACGCCGAAAGACGTGATCGACCTGCTCAACCGCCAGATCGCACGCGCGATCGCGCTGCCCGACATCAAGGACCGGCTGAATACCATCGGCTTCGATCCCATCCTCAGCACGCCCGAAGCCGCCGCGGCTCACATGAAGGCCGAAACCGAAAAGTGGTCGAAGGTCGTGCGCGAAGCCAACATCAAGATCGAATGATCTTGGCGCGCCGGCTCGCGCTCCCATGAAGCACGTTCCGGTCCTGATCGCCGGCGGCGGACCGGTGGGAATGACGCTGGCCTGCGATCTGGCGCAGCGCGGCATCGCCTGCATGCTGGTGGAACGCAACGCTTCCACCACGCACCATCCCAAGATGGACATTACCAACGTGCGCAGCATGGAGCTGTTCAGACGGCTCGGCATCGCGGATGCGCTGCGCGCGGTCGCGGTGCCGGAGGACAACAACTTCGACGTTTCCTGGATCACGACGCTCTGCGGCCACGAGCTGCATCGCTTCCGCTATCCGAGCGTGACCGAATGGCGGCGCCAAATCCGCGAGCGCAACGACGGCAGCATGCCGGGCGAAGCGCCGATGCGGGTGTCGCAGGTTGAGATCGAGCCGGTGCTGCAACACTTCGTTCAGGCGGCGTCGAACATCGAGGCGCGCTGGAGTGTCGCTTTCGAGGACTTGGCGCAGGACGAGACCGGCGTGACCGTGACGCTGCGGCCCGACGGCGGCGCGGCCGAGCAGGTGCGCTGCGACTACCTGATCGGCTGCGACGGCGGCACCAGCAGGGTGCGGCAATGCCTCGACATCGTGCTCGAGGGCCAGTCGCGCGTGCAGCAGCGCCATTTGACGCACATCCGCTCGACCGCGACCGATGTGCTGCAACGCTTCGGCGTGGCCTGGCACTACCAGTCCATCGCCGGCACCTTGATCGCGCAGAACGACCGCGATGTGTGGACCTTGCAGACGCGCTGGCCGGACGAGCTGCCGCCCGAGCAGGTCGACCCGCAGGTGCTGCTTCGAACCTTCGTGGGCTGCGAGTTTCCCTATGAGATATTGGTGCACAACGCCTGGACGCCGCATTTCCTGGTGGCCGAAAGCTACGGCACCGGCCGCGTCCTGCTCGCCGGCGATGCCGCGCATCAATACGTGCCGACCGGGGCATACGGCATGAACACCGGCATCGGCGACGCCTGCGATCTCGGCTGGAAGCTCGCCGCAATGCTGCACGGCTTCGCGCCGCCCGGCTTGCTCACATCCTACGGTGCCGAACGCCGGCCGGTCGGCCTGCGCAACCGCGAGGCCGCGAAGCGCCACAGCGGAGTGCGCGCCGACATCGCGGCGGTCTATCGCGGCGCTCCGGACTTGTGTGCCGACGGCCCCGATGGCAAAGCCGCGCGCCGTGATGCCGCGAAAAAAATTGCGGCGCTGGGCAATGCCGAGAACGAGAGCTTCGGCATCGAGCTCGGCTACGCCTACGCGGCCTCGCCCGCGATCTGCAGCGAGCCGGGCGCCGTGATCCCAAACGATCCGCTGCATTATGAGCCGACCACCGCGCCCGGCGTGCGGCTGCCGAGCGTCGTGCTGCGCGACGGCGCACCGCTGTTCGATCGGCTCGGACGCTGGTTCACGCTGCTCTGCTGCGGCACACACCCGAGCGAGGCGCTGGTCGCGGCCGCGGCGCGGCGGCGCGTACCGCTCGAAGTTCTGCAGCTCGATGATGAATTCGTCCCGATCTACGGCCGCGGGCTCTTGCTGGTGCGGCCGGATCAGCACATCGCCTGGCGCGGCACGGCGTGCGACGATTCTCGCGCCGCGGACGTGATCATGACCCGCGTGCTGGGATTCGAGCTGGCGTGAGGACAGTTGCAACATGGTGGCCCGCCGGTATCGACCGATCAGATCATGAGACCGATAAGGCCATGCGCCATGGTCCAATCGGTCTCATGATTTTCGACATCTTAAGACCGATTAGGCCATACGGTCATAAGTCTATTCTGTATCTCTCTTATCTAGTCTTATCTTTAAAATAAGAGGCGTCCGAGAACGACAATTTGGCTGCCGCGTAGAGTAGCGCCCCGCCAGTGTCCGTTTTCAGTGGTAACCCCCCAAGATGCGCGCCGACGGTAGTGTGTCCACCAAATAAAATAACGGTGTGAAATTTGCCCACGAAAACCGATACGCAGTTCAAGGATGGCAACAGCCGCGGGCGCGGTCGTCCGGCTGGCAAGCGCAACAAGACAACGCGCCTCCTCAAAGAGGCCGCGCTGCTTGCTGCTAAATCGATCGGTGAAGATGGCACCGGCAAAGACGGATTGATCGGCTACCTGCGCACGAGCGCACTACTCGAACGCGCAGCGTATCTTTCGTTCCTGGGAAAACTTCTCCCGATGCAAGTCTCGGCGACACTGCCGCAGCTTCGCGTGATTGATCAAACAACGATGACGTTGGCCGAGAACCAGGAGCTGCTCCAGGAGCGGATCCGGGCGCTGCGCAACGGCGAGAACATCAAGTTGATTGATCAGAGTGCCCCCCCAAACGAAGGACCAGACTAGGTGCGTGTACTTACAAATTGCGGGGGTTAGCTTCTGGATTTACTGTCACAAAAGGCTATTTGATAGCACCCTTTTTTCCCCAGTGAAATCAACGTGGATTTTTCAGTCTTCAGGGCATGAGAGCGGCGCTATATTTGCGGGTTTCCACCGCCGATCAGACCACCGAAAACCAGCGACGCGAACTGCAGGCCGCAGCCGATCGCTGGGCCACACGGTGGTGGAGATTTATGCCGACAATGGTATTTCCGGTTCCAAGGGTCGGGCCAAGCGGCCGGGTTTCGACCGGCTCCTGAAGGATGCGGCCCGGCGCAAGTTCGACATCATCCTGGCGTGGTCCGTTGACCGGCTGGGGCGCTCGATGCCCGATTTGGTGGCCTTTCTGAGTGGATTCACGCACTGCGGATCGAGCTGTATCTGCACCAGCAGGGTCTGGACACCACCACTCCTGCTGGCAAGGCGATGTTTCAGGTGATGGGCGTCTTTGCTGAGTTCGAGCGCGCCATGATCGTTGAGCGGGTCCGATCCGGCATGGCTCGAGCCAAAGAGAAGGGCACCAAGAGCGGCAAGTCGATCGGCCGCCCCAAGTTGGCCGAGCCCATCCGCGCGCAGATCAGGCTGGCTTACGAGGCCGGTGGCGTCGGTTTGCGAGGCGTGGCCCGGCAGTTCAACGTCAGCGTTGAGACGGTGCGCCGTTGCCTGGCCCGATAGGCGACGCGCGCTCGAACTCGTCGTGATCGGGAAAGCAATCAAAAAAATTAGCTCTGGGAGATAATGCAGCGGCAACGGCTGGGGGCATCGTCGGGCGCATGGGCCGCCCAGAGGAAATCGCGGCGGTTGCCTGTTCTCTGATTTCTGACAGCGCCAGTTACATGACTGGCGAGATCGTGTCAGTTGCCGGAGGTATTTGATCAAGCCGTGAACGTCGCAACTTGGTAATAGATCGCGAAACGGACGCAGTGATAACGGCGTCACACCGCAGGAGATTTGGCTTTGCACCAACGATGCGCAGGCGGTCCTTGCGCTAGTCGAATTTGATGTTGGCTTCTTGAACGACGCGCTTCCACCGAGCGAGATCTTCCCTCAGCACCTGAGCGAATTGTATCGGTGTGTCACCGATGGGTTCTGCACCCATCGCCTGCAACTTGGCCTTCAGTTCGGGATCTTGCAGCGCCTTGATGATTTCGCGATTGAGCTTCTCGACGATCGCGGGCGGCGTACGGGCCGGCGCCATGACTGCGTACCAGGACGCGACGTCGAAATCCTTAACGCCGCTTTCCGTCACCGTCGGCACGGTAGGAGCGCCGGAAGCCCGCTTGCCGGAGGTTATGGCGATCGGCTTGAGTTGCTTCGATACGATGAATTGGCCCGCGGTCGAGAGTCCGGTCACGAGGAGCTGCACCTCGCCGGCAACCACGTCGTTGACGGCTTGTCCGCCGCCCTTGTAGGGGACGTGGTTCATGCGCATGCCGGTTCGGCTCTTGAGCAATTCGCCCGCCAGGTGGCCGGTGCTGCCCGGACCGGCAGACGAGAAGTGCAGATTGGAATTTGGATCTTTGCCGAGCGCGATTAGCTCTTGAAGGGTATTTGCCTTGACCGAAGGATGGGCGACGAGGATCAACGACAGCAGCGCGACGCGAGAAACCGGAACCAAGTCTTTCTCGGGATCGTAGCTTAGCTTCGCATAGAGACTTGGGTTGATAGCAACCGTACCATCCGCCACCAGCACAAGTGTATAGCCGTCGGGCGCACTCTTGGCTACCAAGTCGGTGCCGAGATTGCCGTTCGCGCCCGGCCGGTTTTCCACCACGATTTGCTGGCCCATCAATGCTGTGAGCTTGTGGCCGATCAACCGCGCCAGCACATCGGTCGCGCCGCCGGCTGCGAACGGTACGACCAGCCGGATGACCCGCTCAGGATATCTGTCGAAGCCTTGTGCATGCGAGGTTGATGTGAGCAGCGCTAGGGCCAGCAAGCACAACATTAACTTGCTCAATCCGCTACGCGTCGAGATCATGGCGTTACGAACGCTTATCATTTGAACTCTCCTTCCAAATCTTAGGAGCGCAGGCAATCTTGAAAACTATCGCAAATATGCAGGCTGCGTTCGAAGAAATGGTCTTGGCTCAAGGCCTGGGCGATGCAGATCGCCAGGCGCCGCGGCATGAAAAAGGCGATCGTGGCGCTGGCACGCCGGCTGGCCGTGATCCTGCACCGCATCTGGATTGACGGCACCGAGTTCCGCTGGACCAGGGAGCAAGCCGCCGTGCGCAACGCTCAAGTGCCCGCTTTGAACCAAAAGATAAATGTAAGAGTCCGACGGCGCGCGGGAAATATGGTAGGACGTCCGGCGCGCATACTCGCAGTCTGCCGCGACCTCGGTAAGATCGGCATATCCGATCGCTCTTCGGCAAATCCTCGCTGAAAAAGTCTCTTTTTCGCCAATGTCGATGTCGAGCGAAGTGTAAACGCTTCTAATGATCGCTTGCCAGCCGGCGCGACGGTTTCCAACTAGCTCACTGCTCGAATAATGCTGATCGACATCCGATTCCCGGCAGAACAGATCGCAAGGCCGACGTCTAGTTACCGACCAAGACGTCGGTCAGCTGCGTTGCAGTGTACCCCCGCAACGCAGCTATTTGGAATAGCCACTCGCCGAGGATAAGCTCGAATACGGCTTTGACTACAAGTGCAGCTGCCGCTCTGTAGCCAATATGATGCAAAATCTTGAGACGGCACCCGAAGGCGTTGCCAACACTGGGAGGAGACAAACGTGACGGATTCCCAACGATTGAACCGCCGAAACTTGATCAAGACAGGCTCTGCGGCAATCGCCATGCCAGCGCTGTTTGGAGCCAATTCAGCAAGCGCCCAGGCGAAGGTCATCAAGATCGGTCATGTCAGCCCGCGCACCGGCCCACTCGCGGGCTTCGGCGAAGCCGACAATTTTATCATCGATCAGGTTCGCGGCATCCTGAAGAACGGCCTGCAAAGCGGCGGCCGCACCTATCAGGTGCAGATCATATCCAAGGACAGCCAGTCGACCGGCAGTCGCGCGGCCGAAGTCGCCTCCGAGCTGATCCTGTCCGACAAGGTCGATCTCCTTGTCGCCGCCGGCACGCCCGACACGACGAACCCGGTCGCCGATCAGGCGGAGGTCAACGAGGTGCCCTGCGTCACCACCAACTGCCCGTGGCAGCCGTACTTCTTCGGCCGCAAGGGCGATCCGGCCAAGGGGTTCAACTGGACCTATCATTTCTTCTGGGGTCTTGAGGACGTGATCGCATCGTTCCTCGCGCTGTGGGACGGCGCTCAGACCAATAAGGTGGTCGGCGGCCTGTTCCCCAACGATGCCGACGGCAACGCCTGGGGCGACAAGGAACGCGGCCTGCCGCCGGCGCTTGCCGCCGCGGGATACAAACTGCTCGATCCGGGCCGCTATCAGGTGATGAACAACGACTTCTCCTCGCAGATCGCGGCCTTCAAGGCGGCGGGCGCGGAGATCGTCACCGGCAACATGATCCCGCCGGATTTCGCAACATTCTGGTCGCAGGCAGCGCAGCAGGGCTTCAAGCCGAAGATCGTCACCATCGGCAAGGCACTCCTCTTTCCGTCGGTGATTAACTCGCTCGGTGCGCGCGGCAACGGCCTCACCACGGAAATTTGGTGGACGCCGAACCATCCGTTCAAATCGGGTCTTACAGGGCAGAGCGCGGCAGAATTGGCGAAAGCCTATGAGGACACCACCAAGCGTCCCTGGTCGCAGCCGATCGGCTTCCAGCACGCGCTCTTTGAGGTAGCGATCGACGTGCTCAAGCGTGCGAAGAGCCTGGAGCCGAAGGCGATCCTCGAATTCGATCGTCGCCACCAATTACCAGTCGATGGTCGGTCCGGTGCAATGGACCGGCAAGCCGGTGAAGAATGTCACCAAGACGCCACTGGTCGCCGGACAATGGCAGAGGAAGGGCGACAAGTTCGAGCTGGTCATCACGGCGAACAAGCCCGCGCCGAACATTCCGACCGGCGGCAAGCTGGAGCTGTTGAGCTAAGTCCGCGTTTCCATGGTCCCGATCCTCACGCTGGAAAAGATCTCCAAGCGCTTCGGGGCCGTGGTGGTCGCGAACAGCATCGATCTAGCGCTGAACGACGGCGAGGCGCTCGGGATCATCGGGCCGAACGGCGCGGGCAAGACCACGCTGTTCGGCATCATCACCGGCACCATCGCGCCAGACTTCGGCCGCGTGGTGTTCGACGGTCGCGACATCTCGCGCGATAAGCCGGAGCATCGCTGCCGCGCCGGCATCGCACGCTCGTTCCAGATCCCGCAGCCGTTCGGCGGCATGACCGTGTTCGAGAATCTCGTGGTCGCGGCGGCTTTCGGCGGGGAGCAGCGCGAGCGCGACGTGTACGGTCGCTGCGCCGAGTTGCTGGAACAATGTGGCCTCGCCGACAAAGCTAATCGCCATGCCGGAAGCCTGACGCTGCTCGACCGCAAACGGCTGGAATTAGCGCGGGCACTCGCGACCAAGCCGCGCGTCCTGTTGCTCGACGAGGTCGCAGGCGGCCTGATCGAGCACGAGACCGCGACGCTGGTCGAATTGGTGAAGCAAGTCCGCGCGACCGGCGTCTCCATCGTCTGGATCGAACACATCGTCCACGCGCTCATCGCGGCGGTGGACCGGCTCGTGGTGCTGCACGGCGGCGCGCTCATCGCGGAGGGAAATCCAACGGAGGTAATCCGCCGGCCCCAGGTGAGCGAGATCTACATGGGGATCGCCGCCGATGCCTGACCGCTTCCTTGAAGTGCGCGCGCTCGATGCGCGCTACGGCGATTTCCAGGCGCTGTTCAGCGTTTCGATGGGCGTCTCCGTGGGAGAGGTTGTCGCCGTCATCGGCGCGAACGGTGCGGGCAAAAGCACCCTGCTGAAGTCTATCGCCGGCATGATGCCGTCGCGCCGTGACGCGATCTTGTTCGAGGGCGAGCCCATCGGTGACGTTCCCGCGCACGATGTCGTTGCGCGGGGCATTGCGCTGGTGCCGGAAGGCCGACGGCTGTTCCCTTCCCTCTCCGTCGAGGAGAACCTGCTGATCGGCGGTCAACTCGGCCGCCCTGGCCGATGGAATCTCTCCCGCGTCTACGAACTGTTCCCCGGGCTCGGCGAACGCCGCAGGCAGCCCAGTGCGTCGCTCTCCGGCGGCCAGCAGCAGATGGTCGCCATCGGCCGCGCGCTGATGTCGAACCCGAAGCTCCTGCTCTGCGACGAAATCAGCCTCGGTCTCGCGCCCATCGTCATTCGCGATATCTATGCCCGGCTGCCGGACATCGTCGCTGAGGGCATCTCGCTCGTCATCGTCGAGCAGGACATCGTTCAGGCGTTGAAAACCGCGCGCCACGTCTATTGCCTGCAGGAAGGTCGCGTGTCGCTCGAAGGTGACGCCCGCACGTTGACGCGCGAGACCATCTCCGCTGCGTATTTCGGGGTCTGACGGTGGAGTGGGTCAACACCATCATCCAGGGCGTTCTTCTAGGCGGACTCTACGCCATGTTCGCCGCGGGCCTCTCCCTCATCTTCGGCGTGATGCGCCTCGTCAACATCGCGCACGGTGACCTAATCGTGCTGGCGGCCTACGTCGCGCTCGTCACGACCGAAGCGCTCGGTATAAATCCACTGCTCTCACTGATCGTCGTCGTACCGCTGATGGCTGTCGGTGGCTACGCACTTCAGCGCGGCATTCTCAATCGAACGCTAGGCGACGATCTCCTGCCGCCGCTGCTGGTCACCTTCGGCCTTTCGGTCATCATCCAGAACGGCCTGCTCGAGTTCTTCACCGCTGACAGTCGCAAGCTCAACGCCGGTCACATCGAGATCGCCAGTATCCATCTCGGCGGCGGACTCGCGGTCGGCACACTGCCGCTTATTCAATTTCTGCTCGCTGTCGCGGTAATCGCCGGCCTGCAATGGTTATTCTACCGCACGGCGCTCGGCCGCGCGTTCCGCGCCACCTCGGACGATCAGTCGGTTGCGCAGCTCATGGGCCTGAACAATTCGCATGTCTTCGGCCTCGCGATGGCACTTTCTCTCGCCATCGTCGCGCTCGCCGGCGTGCTGCTCGCGGTGCGCGCCAACTTCGACCCTTCGATTGGTCCGGCGCGGCTGATCTTCGGCTTCGAAGCGGTGATCATCGGCGGCCTCGGCAGCATGTGGGGCACGCTCGTGGGCGGGGTCATCATCGGTGTCGCGCAGGCCATCGGCGCGCAGATCGACCCCGGCTGGAACCTGCTCGCTGGTCACATCGCATTCCTGCTTGTGCTGGCGTTCAGGCCAGAAGGACTCTTCCCCAAGGTGCAAGGATGAGTTTCAGGATCGAGCACGCCAACCGCTCCAGCCGCATCGGCATCACCGTCGCCGGGGCGGCGCTGGTGCTATTCGCCGCCGCGCCGTGGTGGGCGGACCGCGCCGACCTGCGCCTTCTCTCGGAAATCTTCGCTTACGTCGCGCTAGCGAGCCTCTGGAATCTGCTGGCGGGTTACGCCGGCCTCGTCTCGGTCGGCCAGCAAGCCTACGTCGGACTCGGTGCTTATGTTCTGTTCGCGCTGGCAATGCTCGCGGGTATCCATCCGCTCGTCGCGATCCCGATTGCCGGTGTCGCTGCCGCCATCGTCTCCGTACCCGTCGCCGCGCTGATCTTTCGCCTGCGCGGACATTACTTTGCCATCGGCACATGGGTCGTGGCCGAAGTCTTCCGACTGCTTGCCTCACAAGTGACCGCACTCGACGGCGGCTCCGGCACCAGCCTTCCGGTTGCTGTCATCACCTCGGTCGCAGGCTCTCGTCAGATGCGCGAATTCGTCATGTATTGGATAGCGCTGGCGCTTGTCGTCGCCGTCATCGGCGGCATCGTGCTCCTTCTTCGCTCGCGCTACGGCCTCGCGCTCACAGCAATCCGCGATAATGAACTCGGCGCACGCTCAAACGGCGTCGACGTCACGCGGGTGAAATATATCGTCTATGTCATCACCGCATTCGGCACCGCAATGGTCGGTGCGCTGATTTTCCTGCAGAAAATCCGCATCTCTCCCGACACAGCTTTCTCGGTGAACGATTGGACGGCCTTCGTCATCTTCATCGTGGTGATCGGCGGCATCGGCCGCATCGAGGGGCCAATCGTCGGAACTGTAGTGTTCTTTGTTTTGCGTCATACGCTTGCCGATCTTGGCGCGATCTATCTGATAATTCTCGGCGTGGTCGCTATCGCCATCATGTTGAAAGCACCCAAGGGGCTATGGGGTCTTGTTGCCGACCGCTTCGGCTGGCAAGTGTTTCCATTGCAGCGCCGGTTGGTGATCGAACAGAACCATTAGCTCCGTCCCTCGGGTAGCAAGATGACGGATTCAAAGTCTTTTGCGACGTCGTAGGAGAGATTGCAGATCGCCTAAAATCCTTTGGGCCCGAAAATTGACGACATCACAGTCTCATCACACACGGGAGGAGGAAAATACCTATGGCTAAGAAATCGGCTAAGAAAGCCAAGAAATCTGCCAGGAAAACGAGACCTCAAGCCCACCGCATCTGCAACGTGGTGCCGTCGCGCAACACGCAGAACGACTGGGGTATCGAACAAGCAATATTGGCCGGCGCACTTGCTGGCCCGGCAGTCGCGGCCGCGCCCGTGACCGCGCCGGCGTCAATCGACCTTCGCGCCTCCTGGTGGGGCATCGGCAACCAGGAAACAACAGGGTCGTGCGTCGGCTGGGCGTCGACTGACGGCGTCGCTCGTTACCATTTCGTCGAGGCCAACCGACTAGCCCAGAGCGCCAAGCTGTCGCCGCGCTTCATCTGGATGGCCTCGAAGGAAACCGACGAGTTCGTCAATCGACCGGAGACGATGATCGAAGGCGCCGGTACCAGCCTCAAGGCCGCCCTGGACATTTTGCGCAAGTACGGCGCCGTGCCTGAAACCCTGCTGCCTTTCAAAATCGCAACCAGCATGTACCTGGGAGATGACGACACCTTCTTCGCCACCGCAGCAACGCGTCGCATCGCTTCATATTTCAATCTCCAGAAAAATCTGGCGAATTGGCGCACTTGGCTTGCCAATAAGGGCCCACTGCTGGTCGCGCTCAGCGTCGATGCCACCTGGGACAATGCCACGGCAACCCAAGGCAACCTGAACACCTTCCAGCCCAACACCGTTCGTGGCGGACATGCCGTCTGCGTGGTCGGTTACACTACCAACAACCGCTTCATTATCCGCAACAGCTGGGGCACCAGCTGGGGAGACAAGGGTTTCGCTTACGCCAGCGAGGCCTATATCAATGCCGGGTTCTTCAACGAGAGCTATGGCGTGTCGCTCTGAACCCCCGGTGCCCGGATACGCGCGCCTCTGCGCTGGTGGCATGAGGATCAAGCGCACACCAGCGCAGATTTCAGCTGAAAGCCTTCCACCCATGTTGGTGCTGTCGCAAACCGATAATGACCGAACCGTAAGTGTTCGCGTCGGCGACACGGTACGGATAAGCTTGCCCGAGAACGCCAGCACCGGCTACTGCTGGACTATTGAACGATATGATGACGAATTCCTCGAAGCACTGCCGGCTGAAGCGAGCTATACGTCGAACTCCATCGGCTCCGGTGGCGACATTGCTTTCATGTTCTGCGCAAGGAAAGCCGGCACCAGCCAACTTTTGCTGAAACATTGGCGTCACTGGGAAGGCGACGCATCGGTCACGAAGCGGTTTCGGCTTCAGCTCCAGATCCAGTGACAAGGGGCCGACCGGCAAATCTCGTCATCAACCTCAAAACCGCGAAGGCGCTTGGACTTCCTGAAGCGTTCCTACTGCGCGCCGAGAGGTTATCGACTAGCCCCGCCGATGTCCGTTATTGGGGGAAGAGCGGACAGCGACAAAACAGGCTGCCAAGTCGTCTTTTGACCCAAAGCGGACGTGGCATTGGACTGAAAACAGTGTAGCGTCCTTGCGCTGGTAAGCGCCTTGCTTGCCTGAGAGCTGTCCTCAAAAACGGCGACGCACCGAAGTCGCCGCTCTAATCAACTGGCAGCCTGGTGCCATCGGTAGGCACAAAAACCAATCTCAAATCCGATCTAGACTCGGACGGCGGCGCCCGCTGGCCCCGCATCGACTGAGTCTTCCTTTGGGGGGAGGCTTCCATCAGGAGACGCGAGTTTATCACGACGATTGGCGTCGCAGCGGTAGCGTTGCCGCTCGCCACGCGCGCGCAGCAGCCGGCAATGCCGGTGGTCGGATTCCTGAGCGCAAGATCACCAGCCGAGGCGGCAACCGTCCTCCAGGCGTTTCGCCAAGGTCTGGGCCAAGCCGGCTATTTCGAAGGTAAGAACGTCACAATCGAATATCGTTGGGCAGAAGGCCGCTACGATCGATTGCCGGAGTTGGCCACCGAGCTGGTCCGCCGGCAGGTCACAGTCATTGCTGCGACGGGCGGCGAGCCGTCACCACTGGCGGCTCAGGCAGCGACGAAAACCATACCGATCATCTTCACTCTCGGCGGTGACCCAGTTGAGACGGGGCTTGTCGCCAGTCTCAACCGACCAGGCGGAAATCTCACGGGCACCACCATTATGGCGGTGGAAATGGCGTCGAAGCGGTTGGAGCTGACTCGCCAGCTTGTACCTAAAACGACCGCCATTGCGATGCTTATCAATCCAAAGTTTCCTACGGCGTCGGCCGAGCTACGCGAATCACAGAGTGCTGCGGCTCCGCTCGGAATACAGATCAATGTCCTGAACGCCAGCACCGAAAGTGAAATCGACGCGGCCTTCGCAACGATAATCGAGCAAAGAAGCGGCGCTCTGGTTATCGGCACCGACCCGTTTTTGCTTGGCCAACGTGACCGACTCGTGCGGCTGGCCGCGCGTCACGTGGTTCCCACGATCTACTTTTTGCGCGAGTTTGTCGAAGCTGGTGGCCTGATGAGCTATGGTCCGAATATCGTCAACGGATATCGACAGGCCGGGGTCTACACGGGTCTGATTCTCAAGGGCGCAAATCCGGCCGACTTGCCGGTCGTGCGGCCAACGCAATTCCAATTCTTCCTCAACGTCAGGACCGCCAAGTCCCTGGGCCTAGAAATTCCGCCGCTACTGCTAGCGCTCGCCGACGAGGTGATCGAATAACGAGGCTTTTTGCTGCGGTGCATATTGCAGCTTTTGGCACTTAGCGACCAATTCGGCTCGTCCGCTTTTCGGTCGCTATCGGGGGTAAAGCAGACATCCGGTAAACCGGCCGAAAATGACGCGAATGACTCAGAGCGGACATCGCGACCTGTATTGAGCGCGCCTCCAGCGTGTTAGACTCAACCCGCATGAAGCCTTGTCCTTAGCCTGGGGGCAGACATGAGGCGGCGGGAATTCATCGTAGGGCTGGGCGGTGCGGCGGCTTGGCCCCTCACAGCGCACGCGCAGCAGGCGGCGATGCCGGTGATCGGAGTTCCTGCATGGCGAATCGGCCGGTCCGATGAGCCCGCTCCTCGCCGGATTCCAAAGGGGTCTGAAGGAGGGCGGCTTTGTCGACGGCCAAAACCTGACCATCGAATATCGCTGGGCCGAAGGTCACGCCGACCGCCTGCCGGCCATGGCCGCCGATCTCGTGCAGCTGGCGGGTGGCCGCGATCTTCGCAGCGGGCGGCATCAATTCGACCAATGTGGCCAAGAAGCGACCACGACGATCCCGATCCTGTTCGCGACCGGCGGCGACCCGGTGAGGCTCGACCTGGTGACAAGCCTCGCGCGCCCGACGGGCAACCTAACGGGAGTGAGCTTCTTCAACGCCGACCTGACAGCAAAGGCTCTTGGGCTGCTGAGCCAGATCGTACCCAAGGCTCGTACCGTTGCCTTGCTGTTTAACCCGAACGTTCCGGATTCGGCGCGCCAGCCGGCCGACGCGCAAGAGGCGGCCCGGGCGCTCGGTCTCGAGCTTTTGGTGCTGAATGCCGGCACCGACGCTGAGATCGATACGGCCTTCGCGACCCTACTACAACGTGGCGCCGGTGCGCTCATCATCGGCGGTGACCCGTTCTTCCGCAGCCGGCTCGACCGGCTCACGGCGTTGACGGTGCGTCATCGCATTCCGGCGACCTATGTCGGGCGCGAGTTCCCCGCTGCCGGCGGCCTGATGAGCTACGGCACGAACGTCGTAGACGCCTATCGCCAGGTTGGCGTCTACACCGCGCGCATTCTTAAGGGCGACAAGCCGCAGGATTTGCCAGTCATGATGGCTGCCAAGTTCGAGTTCGTGATCAACCTGAAAACTGTTAAGGCGTTCGGTCTCGACGTCCCGCCGGGCGTGTCCTCAATGGCCGACGAGGTGATCGAATAACGGGGCAATTAAGCTGGCCGACGCGCCTGTTTTTGCTGCGGCGCATATGGCAGCCATTGGCACTTAGCGACCAATTCGGCTCGTCCGCTTTTCGGTCGCTATCGGGGGTAAAGCAGACATCCGGTAAACCGGCCGAAAATGACGCGAATGACCCATCTGCGACATCGACCAGCATTTCATATTGCAGTAGCGAAGCCCCTATCAAAGCACTCGTTTAAGCCGATACGATGCCTCGTCCGAAGCCTTGGGGGAACATGAAGCGGCGCGACTTCATTGCGGGCCTTGGCGGCGTGACCGTCTTGCCGTTCGCGGCGCCCGCACAGCAGCGCATGCGGCGCATCGGCCTGCTGCTGCCGTTTGCACCAACCGATCCGCAGGGGCGCGCCCGGCTCGCTCCGCTCCTGCAAGGCCTCCAGCAACTGGGCTGGAACGACGGTCGCAACGTTCAGATCGAGGTCCGGTGGGGCGCCAGCAATGCCGACCTGCGCAAGCAGGCCGCGGAAGTGGCTGCCGCACCGCCCGACGTAATTTTCACCTCCGGTAGCGTGTCGATGAGCATCCTGGCGCAGACGCCGGGCGCCAGCTCGATCCCCACGATATTTGTCGTTGTCCCCGATCCGGTCGGCGCCGGTTATGTGGCTAGCCTGTCGCACCCGGGCGGCAATGCCACCGGATTCATGCTGTTCGAATACAACATCGCCGGAAAATGGCTCGAATTGCTGCGCGAGATCGTGCCTGATGCGAAGCGCGCTGCTGTGATCCGAGATCCGACGTTGACAGCCGGGATCGGACAATGGGCTGCCATCCAGGCGGTCGCGCCTTCGCTCGGCATGGACATTTTTCCCGTCGACGTGCGCGACTCAGGAGAACTCGAGCGCGCCACCGACAAAGTCGCGCGTGCCGGGGCCGGCGGCCTGATCGTGACAGGTAGTTTCACCGCGGTCGGGCAGCGTGAGTTCATTATTGCCTTGGCGGCACGGCATCGGATGCCTGCGATCTATTACGATCGTTTCTTCGCAACGTCCGGCGGTCTGCTGTCCTACGGGCCGGATTTGATCGACCAATTCCGGCGAGCCGCCGACTACGTCGACCGAGTTCTCAAGGGCGAGAAGCCCGCGACCATGCCGGTGCAAGCGCCGACAAAATTCGAACTCGTCATCAATCTTAAAACCGCCAAGGCGCTCGGCCTGACGATCCCGCCCTCCGTGCTCGCGCGCGCCGACGAGGTGATCGAATGAGGCGGCGCGAGTTCATGACGCTTCTCGGAGGCGCAGCGGCGACATGGCCGTTCGCGGCGCGTGCGCAGCGATCTTCGCCGCCGGTGATCGGCTTCCTAAGCGGCCGCTCGTTCAGCGAGTCGCGATCTCTGGTGGTCGCATTTGGCAACGGGCTGCGCGAAGCAGGTATTGTCGAAGGCCAGAACGCGTCAATCGAGTTCAAGTGGGCCGACGGTCAATACGACCATCTACCGGGCCAAGCAGCTGAGCTGGTCCGCCGTCCCGTCGCATTGATCGCGGCCGTCGGGGCCGTCCCGGCCATTCGTGCTGCCAAGGCCGCGACCTCGACGATCCCGATTGTGTTCGTGACTGGTGACGACCCCGTCAGGCTCGGACTCGTCGCGAGCCTCAATCGACCGGGCGGCAACATCACGGGTATCAGTCCCCTCAATCAGCAGTTGGAAGCAAAACGTCTGGAGATCCTGCACGCGCTCGTACCAAAAACCACGGCCATAGCCATGCTCGTAAACCCCAACAATCCGCGCATCGATATCCAATTGAAGGATGTCGAAGCCGCAGCGAGCACCTTAGGGCGGCAATATCATGTGCTGAAAGCCGCAACTGCGGCCGAGATCGATAGCGCTTTCTCAACCCTGACGCAACGTAAAGACGGCGCGCTGCTGATCGGCAGCGATCCGTTCTTCAGTTCGCGCAGGGATCAACTCGTCGCCCTGGCAGCGCACTATCGAATTCCAACGATCTATCATGACCTTGCGTTCGTTGAGCCCGATGGCCTCATGATCTACGGAGCCAGCATCCCAAACAGTTACCGCCAAGCCGGAGTTTATGCCGGGCGCATTCTCAAGGGTGAAAAATCCAGTGACCTGCCAGTGATGCAAGCGACGAAGATCGTTTTTGTTATCAACCTCAAGGTCGCCAAGGCGCTCAATCTCGAAATCCCGCCAACGTTGCTAGCGCTCGCCGATGAGGTCATCGAATAAACGATCCGGGTGACCCCCCGAAATGAGAGACCTGGAGGTTGCGCGCGACTCCTGAAATCCGGAGTCGCCTCAATGCAGCGTCGCGGCGTCCAATGCGATCGTCGTGATCAAAAGCGTGACTGTTTTGCCTGCTCGCTCCAGCAGCGCAACGACAAGAGGGCACAAGCCGTCCTCGGCGATCTGTTCGGCATCGAGCCGCTGGGCTTCCAGGCCCCTGGCGCCTAAGAGACACGTCAGCCCCGTCAGGATAAAGTCGCCTTGGTACTCCTCACAACGCGCCTGCGCCTCGATCGCGTTTTCGAGCGCCAGCGCCGCGTCGGGTAGCAACGGGCCAAGGGGGCGTTGAGGAACAATGGTCTCCGATTGGTTTGAAGAAGACAACTTCAAGCGAACTGTGCAGCAACTGCTGATCGATGCGCTGAAGGAAATGGAGGTTGACTTCTACGGGCTGGCCCCGGTCGTGCAAGCCACGTTGCTGGATGAGGCAGTGCAAGTCGGTGTCCAACAGTCATTGGAGCCGCTCAAGAGAATCAAGGCTGTGATGCAGGGGGCAAACGCGGACGAGAACTTTCTAAAGCAGATCATCACCGAAATCTATCGTGAGCGCAGCAAGACGCCTATTCAATCGCCGCGAGCGGATCGGGGTGATAACGACTGATGCCGCACGCCGCATCTGCTCCGGCAATTCATGAGCCGCACGATGCACATACCTGTGATCGAGGACCTCATCGCGCGTTCCGGTGATGACCCGCCGCCGAACGCTCCGGGCGCATGCGCGACAACAGAGGAGAATTGAACGGCTGCCCATCCATCGACGACAGGCGAGCCTCCCGAGCCGCCGATTCAACTTGGAAATCGGGGATTGACATAGTCGCCTATTCGGCCCGGTTCAAAAAGCCCCCAATTGCAGAGAGTACAAAGCCGCCCATCATGATGCGCGGGGCGCGTCAGCACGTCATAGCAGCGTAGAGCTAATTCCACGCCAGCTTGATGTAGGTCAAAACGAACGCGCGGCTCGGTTCTATTGTCTGAGGTGTTCGCGGGGACAACAACTAGGTAGGACAACATGAAAGACGAAATCTCGCGTCGGACAGCATTGTCACTCATGGGAGTAGCCTCTCTGGGCCTAGCATTACCCGCAACGTTGCTAACGGCGACAGACGCCGAAGCGCAAACCGTCGGGATGGACCGTCGTCAGGATCGACGGACCGGACGCCGCGACCGTCGTGACGCGCGACGGACTGGACGCCACGACCGCCGTAACGAGCGGCGCGGCACCACCACTGCTACAACACCGAAATAGGGGCCGCTCGGTTTCCCTAGTGCTGAGCAGTCCCCGGCGGGCAGCAAGCGACCCCTAGGTCGTTCTCCTCCTGTTTGCTGCCCGCCGCAAAAAAAGCGCCCGACGTGATGCGTCGGGCGGTTACTACGTCGTAGCCGGGGAAGTCCGGGAACGAAACCCCGTAACTGCTGTCATGGCGCTTGTCGATCAGAGCGACGTATTGTTTGCATGGCGGTTACCGGAAGAAGTCACGAAAGCGGGTTGGTGCTAGCTCTGTATATTTCACCGTGTGTTGAATATTCCGGTGCCCCAAATAGCTCTGTAGCGCCCTCGTATCATGCCCCGCATTGGCCAGGGCGTAGCCGGTGGCGTGGCGCAGCATGTGGGGGTGGGCCTTGAAGCCCAGCTTGGCGGTTTCGCCAGCCCGCTCGATCATGCGCGCGAAGCCAGCGGTGGTGAAGGGCGAGCCGCGCTCGCTGGTGAAGACGAACGGCGAGGATGGATCCTGCTCCCGCTGAAGCCGACGCAGCGCCCGCAGCTCGTCGCCACGGATCGGATGGGTCGCAGGCGTGCCCTTCTTGACCCTGCGGACATGCAAGGTCGCGGCGTTGAAGTCGATCTGGTCCCAGCGAAGGTCGGTGAGTTCCGACGCACGCAAGCCGTGCCGGAAGGCCACCAAGACCATGGTGGCGTCGCGATGTCCCCAGCGGTTCTTCGAGGCGGCCTTGATCAACCGTTCGACCTCGGCCTGGGTCAGGTGTTCCCGGGTCCTGTAGGCCGCATTGGGTCGCCGGGTCGGGGTGACTGTTCGATTTTCGGTGGTTGGCGGCACCAACCTGAGGGGCAATTTGATCATTGATGTCAGTGCTCCGGAAGATCGACTGGCTGAACAATGATCCTTTTACGAACAGTAGTCCAGCCCTGCTGGAGCTATCCTTTCGGCTAACCCGCACGGCCGGGCATGTTCCCCGCGAAACATGGCCCAGATCGGTTGGGTGCGGCCGCGCGGTCGCCATCGCCGGGGCGGTTTCGGAGCCAATCGGACGTTAGAAACGTCAAGCGTCGCGATCCTTAGGGTTCCTCACGCTGGCTCAGCCGACGGGGCACGACGTCGGCAAGACTGAGCAACGGTGTCATGGCTGGGGCCCTCACCGACCGTCCCCCCCAAAACCAAGACCCGACCCGAGGACGGGCAAACCCTACGGTCTGCCGCGCAACCTATGGCGGTCGGGGCGGTACGCAAACCGCGGCCCGCCCAGGGTCAAAGGCAGGTCCAAGTCATCCTCGGCGGCGTCGAGCCGGTCCAGCAGCCAGGCGTACCTGGCCGGCGACATCCCCGCCGGCTTCTCAGGGTAGGGCTGGCCGATACCATCCGGGTCGCTGCCGAGCTGCCGGCGGCATTTGCGCACGCGCCGCCAGGCCCGCTCGCGGTCGTCCAGATGCTCGGTTTCGTAGGCGAGATCGTAGGCCTGCCGGGACCGGAAATGCCGCGCCCCGGCGGCAGGTAGAGCTTACGCACCCGCCACCCCTGGGCGGGGCAGACAAACCACCATCTCCGCCCACCGCACGGGTGGCGGACTGTGGCGAGGGAAATTTTGTCATCGATGTCGCGCCGCTTGCCGGACCATTCGTTGATGATGGTGCAGCGCACCCGGATCCAACGGTTCGCGCGGTCACGGGTCGACACCTCGAAGGCGATGGTGAGAGCGTCGTCGTCGTCGGGCCCGAACTTCATCTTGCCGTCAGCGTGGACGTCATCCCGGATGGCGCCGGCCCGGACCAGGGGCCGGATGTCGAGCGAGAACGTGGTTTCGACCAGAGCGCGACCGCCGGTTCGCATGGGCCTGTATTACCAAATCGTAGCGACAGCCTCAACCACAGCGAATGCTGCACTCGCAACGGCGCATTGGGCACCTATGAGGGAGTGTCGGGCAAGTATGCGCTTCCGCCCCAGGGCTGGGTCAGACTTGACCGCCTCTCTTGTTGATCCTGCTGTAAAACTCAAACCAATACCCCGCGCATTCCTCGTGCAGTGGCTCGCGGCCGACCCCTTTGAACAGGGCTTGCATCAAGTAGACCGGGGCGTCGCCGCGCTGGCCGCAATATTCACAAGCCGCATTCGGCTCCACCCCGATGACCTCATAGCCATCTATGGTTTTCGGTCGGTGGGTCTCGCTCATGTAGGGCCCCTCCCGGATCGCGCTGACTTTCTCGTCTGAAGGAGGGGCTTCTATGTGCCGCCCTGGCAGCGACCATAGCGACCTGGAACCCGGCCCGAACCCGTTGCGCTCGATCTCCACCCCGAGAGCCTCGCGGGCCGAGCGTATGGCCTTGGGTGTCAAACCGCGCTCATGCGCCACGCGGCTCAGCTCGGCCGCCGGCACCGGGTCGCCGACCAATGCGGCCCGTAGAAACTCCATCGCGTCCGCCTTGGCCGTTCGGGTTTCCGTCCCGGCTGTCTCGGCCCTGGTCATTGTAACTTACGGGGTGGGTGCCCCCTCCTGTTAGCGCAGCCATCGCGCGTCCGGCGCGGGCGACAACAGGCGAATAGTATACGAATGTTTGTCCCCGATCTGCGAGCCACCATGGCATGGCTTCGAACCTGAAGGTTTAAGGGGTCTGGTAAACCAAAGCTGACCCGTGCTGATGGTTTATGAATTTGCGGCGTGTCGGCGACCGCTACAGCTGCGTCTGTGGCGGCATCTCGAGCGACGGCCCGCCGCGCTGGACCGCCGTCCCCAGCTCATAGCCGCATTAGCACCGACAGCGACCGCCCAGCCTTTTTGACCACGACAGTGCCGCCTACGCCGTCGCGCCGAATTCTGCGCCCAGCAGCTCCGTTGGCGCCGGGGGGTCGGCGGGGCGGGAGGATTTTTATAACCTCCACAAAGGAGGAGCAGCACCCTCGCGTATCATCGCCCCCTTCTAAAGAAGGGGGGCGATACGATACGCTAAGAACTGGGCCTCGTATCGCGCCGCCGTATCGCTTGATACGCCGCGATTTCAGCGGCTTAGCCATGGCGTATCGCCGCGTATCGTTTTCGCATGATACGCCTCCGCGTATCACCGCGTATCGCTCCATCTTTGGTCAGCCATAAGTTGCCCCGGCTGCATCACGGTTGTATTCCGCCGCCTTGGCAGCGGCCTTCCCTTTTGTGGTGAGTTTGGCTCCATCGCGGTCCACCTCAATTAGCTTGTTTTTAGCACCGCCACTGGTCAGGTCCTTCATCAGTCTTTGGACCTTGGATTTGTTGGGGTGACTGTCTTTGCCGGTGTACCAGTGCAGGGCATCCGCAATGTCCGTGTAAGACGTAGAAACGGTGCGATCCAACAGCAGGATCAGAATGTCGTCCTCTTGGTTGCGGAGTTCGTCCGCCTTCTGGCGCTGATCTGCCTTGGACAGGTCTTTGGCGATCACAGTCGGTATATGACGCCCCTTGCTGTCGAGCAGCTTCCGTGCGGTGACGGGAGCCAGTTCAAATTTCATCGGTTCAAAATCCACCCCGCGAAACTTCCCTTGCCAATTTACGGTCACCAGCATGTCGGTCTTGTAGGCACAAAGGTTACCATCCATCGCATTGAGGAAGCCGCCGCCGCCGCGCGGGATCAAATTGTCGTTGCCGGCGCTCTTCACCGGATGACAGGCAGCAATGACGGTCGGACCACCCGGTAAATGCTTCAGCCGAGACAGCATCTGCGCGTGCTCGATCATCTCGACGTTGTCGTTTTCGTTCTCGCCTTGAAAATAGGCAGGCGATGTGTCGATCACCACCAAAACCACGCCGCCGATTGCCGCAACCTCTTGGCGTATTTTTGCTTCCAGTTTTTGAATGTCGAACGTGCCGGAAATAAAATGCACGCCGATAGTGTCAGCGTCGAAGTTGAAATGCTCTGCCATCGCAATCCAGCGCATGCGGACATCGTCGGGATTTTCCCCCGCGAAATACAGCACCGTTCCCGGCGCTACTTCATGACCTGCAAAATCCTTTCCGCGCGCTATCGCCGCCGTCAGTGATAAGGCGATTGCCGTTTTGCCATCCCCGGTTTTGGCAGTGAATGAATACACAAAGCCGCGCAGCAAAATTCCGTCCCACAAGTAATCCGGCGGCACAAAGTTTCGGGTGAACTCCTCACTCGATAGGAGCAGTTTCGGTGCGCCCTTCGCTTGCTGTGTGGGGGTGTCGTCCGGTTTGTGGCTGTCCGGCTTGCCGTAGGCGCGGCGCGCTTCTGCTGCGACGCGATTGCCCGCGGCATATTTGTTCGCGATGCCGTTGGGATGCTTTCTCAACAGCGCGATGATATCCCCGAGAGACCATTTCAATTCCTTTAGCCATTTCACCGCGTGAAAAAACTGATCCGAGCGGTCGCCTTTCGGAACGCCATCACGAACCAGCTGCATCAGGTCGGGTGGCAGCGAAAGTTCGAGAAAAGGATTGACGTCGCCGTTGTCGTCATCGATCTGAGCATTATTGTTTGTGGTGTTGAAATTCGAGGTACTGTTCCCTTGATCAAGCTCATCGACCACCTCGGTTATCACCTGATCGATGTCGCTGAGATCAGGCAACGACGGTTCGACGCCATCGAACGTCATTCCGGAAATCGTGATATAGCGCGCGCAATTTCGGTAGCTTTCGATTGAGACCCTGCTACCCAGAATTTTGTGTTTGCGGTTTACGTACTTGGTGCCACCGAGACCGATGATGCGCAGTCCGCCCCCCGAAACGGTTACCTCGACGTAGGTGGCACCGCACCGAGCAATCAGCTGGGTGGCCACTGGATCGATGTTGCCGGTGGCAAGGTCGCGGCAGTCATCAATGTCGAACGCACAGAGGTTAGTTTCGAGCAGACAAAATCCAATTCCGGTTGCTCTACCAGCTTCGACATTGGCGACGGCGTCGGCGTGTGTGCCCCAAGTCCGCTTGTCATTGGTAGCGGCGCGCTTCGTTGGGTCGCGCGGCTGATACGGCACCTTGGTCCACGCGTCGCCTTTTCCGTTCAGCTCCCATCGCCAATTCACAAAGTTCGCCAGCGGCACGAGCCGCTTTACGATGGCGGGATGAAGGTGCCACAGGTTGCCCTGATACGTGTGGGGCTCGGCACCCGTAAAGGCTTTCGGGTTGATGTTGGTCTCTGCGTCGGCTAAGCCCATGTCTCTCCCCCGAGAAGGCCCGAGGCCAACGTCCGGAAAAGTGGACGGTGCGTTGCGATCACGACGCCTTTGCCGCGCGTACCATCAGAGGTAGCGACGAGAGGTAGTGGCGCAGGTCGTCTGAAAGGATCAGGGTTCGTTTGCCAGCCTTGTGGGCCTTAAGCTTCCCGGAGTTGATAGCCTCGTAGAGCTTGGTCTTCCCAATGCCTGAAAAAGTGCAGGCTTCGTTTATGGACAGGCCTTGTTTCTCAATCAGGTGTAAGGCGTCGGTCATTGATGTCTCCATTTGGGCTCGCGAGAGTTGTCGCGAACGAGCGGAGACTAATTTTGAAAAACCGACTGATCACGAGCAGTTTTCAATTAGTCGGGCGACTAATTCGAGGCGACCGACTATTAGTCGGATGCTCTGTCGGTCATGAATTTTGCGATTTCGCCCAGCCGCTGCTTGGCCCGTTCTCGCCGCTGACGGGCTTCACGGTGGCGCGTTTCGAGGGTTTGTTGCGGATGTTTGCGCCAAGGCTTGCTGGGATCTTTGCGAAGTTCTCGGATGGCGGCGGCAATCGATAGTTCGCCGTTAGCCTGCTCTTCCCCGACGTCTTTGAGCAACTCCTCTCCCAGGCCGGCTTGCCAGGTTGGTTGTCGAGCTGAGCGCGGTCGAGGCTCGTAAAGAATACGCATGCCGGGGACGTGTTCCATTGCAAGCCCAATGCAGAGCATATGCCAACTCTGATCTGCGCCTGGATCAATTTCGTAAAGAGCGAAGAGGCTGCGAAATTTCTCGTTCAACGTTGTGTAAGCTCTATCTTCTGCTTCCTCTGCCAAATCCGGCGGCAGCCCTGCCACGGGAGCATAAATCGGTTGAGCGAGTTCGCCGGTATAGTGCATGCGAGGCCAAGCGCGTTTGGGTTTGGACATGAGACAATCACCCTAGAAATGCGCGTCAGCATCTGCGAGCTGATAGGTCGCATAAGGATTGCCGCGCGGAGGGATACGCTTTCTGACGGACGACAGAGAACGTCGGTGGCCAGGTCGGCAAAATTGCGGCGGGGACTGCTGGCGGCTACGGGCGCTCGCTAGAACCGGCGTCAACGCTGCGCGTCATCAAATAGAGATTGCGACCAAGATGATTTAGGGCGAGATCGTTCTCTACTCCCAGTCACAAGCCGCTGAGGTCGTCGCGGCCTACGCCTTGTTCCCGAACGGGACGACCTTTTCGTCGTGCAGTGGGCCGCCCAAGCCTCCCCGCTTGGCTATTCCCTGCGGGTCTTTGGCTGCAGCGGAATGACATTTCGACCACCGACCGCATCGATATAGTCGGCCCATTGGTTCATCATGGCGCGACGCTCATTCAGGTATTCCGCGCGATTATAGGCAGCACGTACTGCATTCTTCTCTTCGTGCGCGAGTTGGCGTTCTATTACATCGGGCCGGAACCCCATTTCGTTGAGCGCGGTGGAGGCCATCGCTCGGAAGCCATGAACAGTGGCGCGACCATGGTAGCCCATGCGGTACAGCGCATAGAGCATCGTGTTGTTGCTCATGCATTTTTCGAGTGACGCTGAGGGAAATAGAAACAGGCTGGCGTCGGAACCGGGCAGCTCTCGCAGTTCACGAAGCACTGCCAAAGCCTGCGGTGCTAGCGGAACAAGGTGTTCGCGCTTCATTTTGGTACGTTCCGCCGGGATACGCCAAACCGGCTCATTCCCATCGAGATTTTCAAATTCAGGCCAACGCGCGGCTCGCAGTTCAGTTGTGCGGGCAAACGTCAGAACCATGAGCCGCAAGGCAAGGCGCGTTCGCAAATCACCGTCATACGCGCCGAGCGCAAGCATAAAGGTCGGCATCTCATCGAGCGGCATTGCCTTGTGGCCACGCGGCCTGCCGGGGGATTTCAGCGCGCCTCTAAGGTCGGCAGACGGGTCATGCTTTGCCCGCCCGGTCGCGATGGCATAGCGGAATACTTGGCCGCAGAGTTGCCGAAGCCGCAGGGCAGTCTCGATAGCCCCACGCTTCTCAATCTTCCTGAGAGCATCTAGCAGTTCGGGCGCATCAACGTCTGCAATAGGGCGCGATCCGATGTGAGGGAATATGTCGGCCTCAAGCCGGGCGAGAAGCAGCGCGCAGTAACGGGCTGCCAGCCGATGCCGCTGGTTGGCGATCCACTCTCGCGCAATGGCCTCGAACGTGTTTTCGCAGGCAACTTTTGCGGCTCGCTTCCTCGCCTTCTTTGCAACGCCGGGATCAATGTCCTGAGCGAGGGACCCGCGCGCTTCTTCACGACGTGCGCGTGCATCCGAAAGCGATAGAGCAGGATACACACCCAGAGCGAGCGTGCGGCGCTTTCCAGCGAAACGATAGTCCATCCGCCAGTAGCGCGCGCCGTCCGGCATGACGAGAAGGTACATGCCGCCACCGTCGCTGAGCTTGTATGGCTTCGGCTTTGGCTTGGCGTTGCGGATGCGCGTGTCGGTCAATGCCATGACGGTATCTCCATGTCCCGCGACAGACAGGACGCCCGAAATATACCGTCAAAGATACCGTCAAATTTTCCGGCTGCAAGAGAACGAAGGCAGACGCCTGTGAATGAACGCGGTCACAAAGACATTGGTATCTCAGCGCTATTTGAACATCTGCGGTCGCGTGCGAACAGATGCGAACGGCAGTGTGGCTGGGGGACTAGGATTCGAACCTAGAAAAACAGAGTCAGAGTTTGCTGTGATACCATTTCACCATCCCCCAGCACGCCGGCGAAAATCCGCGCCGGTCGAACAGGTGCGCTTGCTATAGCGTCATCGGCCGCGCCCGCCAAGTTCCATCCTCAATGAAAAATTCTACCGGCGACCAACGCGGCGCGACGTTCCACCGCGTTTTTGCCGGGTTCCCGGAACCTTTGTCCTGATGCGTGATTTGCCTGTTGGGGAGGTCCACCAGGAGGATAACGCATGCGTCCAATCGCGTTCGTCAGTGTGATCGCCATCGCCGGATTCGCCATGGGCGGCGCCATCGCGCAGCAGGCCCCGATGGGCTCACAAGGCCAGCCGATGGGCCAGAATCAAGCGTTCTGCCTGCAGAAGGCCGATGGATCGAAGAACTGCGGTTACGCCACCATGGCGCAGTGCGACACGGCCAAGAAGGGTGAAGCAACCGCGACCTGCGTACGCAACCAGCAGACTACGGGCTCAGGCTCGCCATCTGCGGCGCCATCGCAGCCCGGCAGCGGTGCCGCGCCGTCGAACCCATCCGGACCGCGCGGGTCGGCCAATCCGACGAATCCGAAGTAGAGCTGCTCAGTGGAAAAAATCGCCGGGCTTCGGCCCGGCGATTTTTATTCCGCGGCCTGCTTCCAGGTCGTGGCGTGGGTCTTTGGCTTGGCCTTGAGCTTGAGCTCGGTCAGCTCGGTGCGCTCTCGTGCACTGTTCCGGAATAGTTGCTCACGTCCCGCCTCGTACTGTGGCGGGCATTCGACCGGCGCGCCATACCAGGCCGCCGCCTTCAGCGTAAACGACGGGTCGGAGAGGTGCGGCCGCGCCAGCGCGACCAGATCGGCGCGCCCGGCGACGATGATGGTGTTGACCTGATCCGCGGTGGTGATGTTGCCGACGCACATGGTCGCGAGGGCCGTCTCATTGCGGATCTGATCGGAGAATGGGGTCTGGAACATGCGCCCATAGATCGGCTGGGCGTCGTGAACGGTCTGACCGGTCGACACGTCGATCAGGTCGCAGCCGGCCTCCGCGAACATGCGCGCTACCTCGACGGCGTCGTCGCCGGTCAGGCCGCCGTCCACCCAATCCGTCGCCGAGATGCGGACCGACATTGGTTTCTCCTTCGGCCAGGCGGCACGTATGGCGCGGAACACTTCCAGCGGGAAACGCATGCGGTTCTCGATCGTGCCGCCGTACTCGTCGGCGCGCTTGTTGGTCAGCGGTGAGATGAAGCTTGCCAGCAGGTAGCCGTGCGCGGCATGCATTTCGACCATGTCGAAGCCGGCATGGGCGGCGCGCTTCACAGCCTGCGCAAAGTCCGCAATGACTTCATCCATGTCAGCGCGGGTCATCTCGCGTGGCACCTGGCTGTGCGGGTAGTAGGGCAGCGGCGACGCCGAGACGATCGGCCAGCTTCCTTCGGGCAGCGGCTGGTCTATGCCTTCCCACATCAGCTTGGTCGCGCCTTTGCGGCCCGCGTGGCCGAGTTGGAGGCAGAACTTCGCCGACGAGTTCGCGTGCACGAAATCGACAATGCGCTTCCAGGCCGCCTCGTGGGCGTCGTTGTACATCCCCGCGCAACCATAGGTGATACGAGCCTTTTCGGAGACGTCGGTCATCTCGGTGAACATCAGACCAGCGCCGCCGATCGCGCGCGAGCCGTAGTGCACCATGTGCCAGTCGCCGGGCAGGCCGTCCTTGGCCGAGTACTGGCACATCGGCGAAACCACAACGCGATTGGCGAGTGTCATGTCGCGCAGCCGGAACGGCTGGAACATCGGCGCAACCGGTTGAGCGGCATCGATCGGAAAGCCCCGCGCCTGTACCTCGCGCGCCATCATCTTATCGGCTTCTCCGATGAACTCCGGGGCACGCAGCGCGAGATTATCGTAGGTGATGGCGCGCGAGCGCGTCATCAGGCCGAATGCGAAGCGGGTCGGGTTCATGTTCCAGAACCGTTTCACGTGCTCGAACCAGACGAGCGACACGTCGGCGGAGTGCTGCGTGCGCTCCACCTCGTCGCGGCGCTGCGATTCGAAACGGGCGAGGGCGGTTTTCACGTCGCGGCCGCCGGCCGCGCGGAACGCTTCGTAGAGCGCGATCGCGTCCTCCATGGCGAGCTTGGTGCCTGAACCGATCGAGAAATGCGCGGTCGCCTTGGCGTCGCCGATCAGCACGGTGTTGTCGTTGGTCCAGCGCTCGCAGCGGATGGTCGGGAAGTTGCGCCAGAGCGAGCGGTTGGTGATCAGCTTGTGGCCTTCGAGCTCCTTGGCGAACACCTTTTCCATGGCGGCGGCGGAACCGGCCTCGTCGAGCTTGCCGAGTCCGGCGCGCTGGAATGTCTCGGGATCGGTCTCGAAAATCCAGGTCGAGCGGCCCGGCTGATATTGATAGCAGTGTGCGATGAAGATGCCGTGCTCGGTTTCGCGGAAATAAAAATTGAACGCGTCGAGCGGCTTGGTTGAGCCCATCCAGACGAAGTGGTTGGGCCGCATCTCCATGGTCGGTTTGAACTGGTCCTTCAGCGCCTCACGGGTGCGCGAGTTGATGCCGTCGGCAGCGACCACCAGATCGGCGCCGCGGATCGTCGGCTTCGTCGGATCGACCTCGGACCGGTATTTGATGTCGATACCGAGCGAGTGCGCGCGCCGGCCCAGGATTTTCAGCAGCATGGTGCGCGACGTGCCGCAGAACCCATTGCCGCCGATCCGGTGCACCGTGTCGCGGAAGTGAATCGCAATGTCGTCCCAATACGCGAAATGCCCGACGATCTGCCGGTAGGTCTCGCGGTCGTAGGATTCGAAGGCCTCCAGCGTCTGGTCGGAAAACACCACGCCGAAGCCGAACGTATCGTCGGGCCGGTTGCGTTCGAACACGGTGATGCGGGTGCTCGGCCACGCCTTTTTCATCAGGATGGCGAAATAGAGCCCGGCCGGGCCGCCGCCGACGATGTGAACCTTCATGCCGCCTCCGTCCGGGTCCCGGAAACCCGCATGGCCGCTGGGTACTTGAAGCTTATAAAGTTTAGGCTTAAAGTAATATTCGCACAAGAGGGATTTCATGGCTGGCCTTCAGGGACGGCATGCACTGGTGACAGGCGGCGGGCGCGGCATTGGCCGCGCCATTGCGGCTGCTTTGTCCGCGGCCGGCGCCACCGTCACGGTGGTCGGCCGCACCGAGAAATCGCTGCAGGACGCCGCCGAAGCGGGTCATGCCAAGGGCTGGATCGTGGGCGACGTCACCCAGCCGGAAGCCATGATCGATAATCTTCGCGTGATCGAAACGGTGAGGGGGCCGGTGGATATCCTGGTCGCCAACGCTGGCACGGCGGACTCCGCACCGTTCGCCGAAACCACACCAACGCAGTTTCGCGGCATGTTCGAGCTCAACGTCATGGGCGTGGTGAACACCACGCAGGCGGTGCTGGGCGGCATGGTCGAGCGCAAATTCGGCCGCGTGATCGCGATCGCCTCGACCGCCGGCGTCAAAGGCTACGGCTATGTGTCTGCCTATTGCGCGGCGAAGCACGCCGTCGTCGGCCTGGTGCGCTCGCTGGCGATCGAGACCGCGAAGACCGGCGTCACCGTCAACGCGGTGTGTCCTGGCTACACCGACACCGAGATGATGCGCGAGAGCGTCGCGCGAATCGTGCAAAAGACCGGCCGCACGCCCGCCGAGGCGGAGGCCGCAATTCTCAAGAACAATCCATTAGGGAGGTTTGTCAAACCGCAGGAGGTTGCCGCCGCCGTGCTCTATCTGTGCTCGGCGGATGCAGCCTCCGTGACCGGGACCACGCTGGTGGTCGCCGGCGGAGAGCTATGATGGACGATAGAACGACAATCCCATTGGACGCCGAGACCAAGGTCGCGGAGCGGCCTGACGATCACAAGACCGAGCTGCGGCTTTGGCTGCGGCTTCTCACCTGCACGACATTGATCGAGAACGAGGTGCGCCGCCGCCTGCGTGACAATTTCGACATCACGCTGCCGCGCTTCGATCTTTTGGCGCAACTGGACCGCACGCCGAATGGCATGACATTGGGCGAGCTGTCGCAGCGCATGATGGTGTCGAATGGCAACATAACAGGCTTGGTTGACCGGCTGGTGGCACAGGGCCTGATCCTGCGCCGCCCGGCGCCGAACGATCGCCGCGTGCAGATCGTCAGCCTGACCGCTGAGGGGCGGCGCTTCTTTCGCGCCATGGCGCGGGAAAACGCCGACTGGATCGGCCAGATTTTTGCTGATCTTTCACCGGGCGATATGTCATCGCTGATGGCGTCGTTGGCGAAGACCAAGTCGTCGGCCCGCAAGGCACTCGACGGCGGAGCGCGCCGATGAGCGCGGCCAATCCCGTCACGTTACCGCTGTCGGACTACCGGGCGCGCCATGTGCGCTTCACGGTCGAGGGCAAGGTGGCGACGCTGACGCTGGACCGGCCGGACAAGAAAAATCCGCTGACCTTCGAGAGCTACGCCGAGATCGTCGATCTGTTTCGCGCGGCGGCAAAGGACAAGCAGGTCAAGGCCATCGTGATCACCGGATCGGGTGGCAATTTCTGCTCGGGCGGCGACGTGTTCGAGATCATCGAGCCGCTGACCAAGATGGGGACGACCGAGCTCCTCGACTTCACCAAGATGACCGGCGAGGTGGTGAAATCGATGCGCGCCTGCCCGCAACCGATCGTTTCGGCGATCGAAGGCGTCTGCGCCGGGGCTGGCGCGATCATCGCGATGGCGTCGGACCTGCGCATCGGTACGGCGGCCGCCAAGGTCGCGTTCCTGTTCAATCGCGTTGGGCTTGCCGGCTGTGACATGGGCGCCTGCGCGATCTTGCCGCGCATTATCGGCCAGGGCCGCGCCTCGGAACTTCTCTTCACCGGCCGCTCCATGAGCGGCGAGGAGGCCGAACGTTGGGGCTTCTTCAACAAGCTTGCGACGTCTGAAACGGTCCTGGCGGAGGCCACCAAGCTCGCCCGGGACCTCGCTTCCGGGCCGACCTTCGCCAACGCCATGACCAAACGCATGCTTGACATGGAATGGGCGATGTCGATTGAGGCCGCGGTCGAGGCCGAGGCGGTGGCGCAGGCGCTGTGCATGAAGACCGAGGATTTTACCCGCGCCTTCCGCGCGTTTGCTGCCAAGCAGAAGCCGGTGTTCGAGGGCAACTGAGATGGCGCTCGGCGACACGCTCAAGCTCCCATTCTTCAACGACGATCATCGCCGTTTCGCGGAAGCGTTGGCGCGCTGGGCCGATGCGCGGCTACCGGCTTTGCCGCACGACGACGTCGATGCGGCTTGCCGGGCGCGCGTGGCGGCGCTGGGCGAGGCGGGCCTTCTCAAGGCCGTCGTTCCGGCCGAATACGGAGGACTCTACCCTCAGCTCGACGTGCGCACGCTCTGCATCGCGCGCGAGACCTTGGCGTTTCGCGACGGCCTCGCCGACTTCGCCTTCGCCATGCAGGGGCTCGGCACCGGCTCGATCTCACTTTACGGCACCAACGACCTGAAGCGCCGCTATCTGCCGCCGGTGCGCGACGGCAAGGCGATCGCCGCCTTCGCGCTGTCCGAACCGGAGGCCGGCTCCGATGTCGCCGCCATGGCGACCACTGCGAAACTCGACGGCAACCAGTTCCGCATCGACGGCGAGAAGACATGGATCTCCAACGGCGGCATCGCCGACCATTACGTGGTGTTCGCACGCACCGGCGAAGCGCCCGGCGCGAAGGGACTGTCGGCTTTCGTGGTCGATGCTGATACGCCGGGCCTCAAAGTGGCTGAACGCATCGACGTGATCGCGCCGCATCCACTGGCGCGGCTCTCGTTCGATGGCGTGCGCGTGCCCGCCACCAATCGCCTGGGTGGGCCGGGCGAGGGCTTCAAGGTGGCGATGGCGACGCTCGATATTTTTCGTTCGACCGTCGGCGCTGCCGCACTGGGATTCGCGCGCCGTGCGCTGCACGAAACCATCGAGCATGCATCTTCGCGCAAGCTGTTTGGCGCACCGCTCGGCGACCTGCAGATGACCCAGGCCGCGATTGCCGACAGCGCCACCGAGGTCGATGCCGCGGCGCTTCTCGTCTATCGCGCGGCCTGGACCAAGGATCAGGGCGCCGCCCGCGTCACCAGCGAGGCGGCGATGGCCAAGATGTTCGCGACCGAAGCCGCGCAGCGCGTGATCGATCGCGCAGTCCAGATTCACGGCGGACTTGGCGTCACCAAGGGCGTCAAGGTCGAGGAGCTTTACCGGGAAATCCGGGCGCTGCGCATCTACGAGGGCGCGACCGAGGTGCAGAAGGTCGTGATCGCGCGCGAGGCGCTGAAGAACCGGCAGGGGAAGGCTGCGCTGGCGGCGGAATAGGGGACGGCGATGGTGGCAAGCGGGCACATCGACACCTTCGCGCGGGACAATCTCCCGCCGCGCGCGCAATGGCCGGAATTTCGCTTCGATTTGCCGGAGCTGCGCTACGGCGACCGGCTCAATTGCGTCACCAAGTTCCTCGACCGCTGGGTCGCGGCGGGGGAGGGCGGGCGGCCCTGTCTGATCTCACTAACCGAGACGCTGACCTACGCCCAGCTTTCCGAGCGTGTGAACCGCATTGCGAACGTGCTCACCCGCGATTTTGGCTTGGTGCCCGGCAATCGCGTTCTGCTGCGCTCCGCCAACAATCCGATGATGGTTGCGGCGTATCTCGCCGCACTGAAAGCGGGAGCGGTGGTGGTCGCGACCATGCCGCTCCTTCGCGCCAAGGAACTGTCGTACCCCGTCGCCAAGGGCAAGATCGCGCTGGCGCTCTGCGACATGCGTCTTGCCGACGAGATGGAGAAGACCAGGGCGGTCGCACCAGATCTCAAGCGCGTCGTCTATTGGGGCGAGGGCAAGAACGACGGCCTCGAAGCCATGATGCAGCAGCCGGGCTATGAGCATTTCTCCGCCTGCGACACCGCCGCGGACGACGTCTGCCTGATCGGCTTCACCTCGGGCACCACCGGCGAGCCCAAGGGCACCATGCACTTCCATCGCGACATGCTGGCGATCTGCGACAGCTACGCCAAACACGTCCTGCGCGCCGAGCCGTCGGATCGCTTCATCGGTTCGCCGCCGCTCGCCTTCACGTTCGGACTGGGCGGGCTCGTGTTGTTTCCGCTTCGGATCGGCGCGTCCACCGTGCTACTGGAGCAGCCCACGCCGGACAACATGCTCGGGGCGATCCAGAAATTCGGCGCCACGGTCTGCTTCACTGCGCCGACCGCCTATCGCGCCATGATCCCGAAGCTTCCCGAATACGACATTAAGTCGTTGCGCAAATGCGTGTCGGCCGGCGAGGCGCTGCCCAAGGCGACCTTCGAAGCGTGGCACAAGGCGACCGGCATCAAGATTCTCGACGGTATCGGCGCGACCGAGATGCTGCACATCTTCATCGGCTCGCCGGAGCATGAAGTTCGCGCCGGCTCCACCGGCCGCGTGGTGCCGGGCTACGAGGCGATCGTGATCGACGACGAGGGCAAGGAGATGCCGCCGGGCATCGCCGGGCGCCTTGCGGTGCGCGGCCCGACCGGCTGCCGCTATCTCTCCGATGCGCGGCAGTTCAACTACGTGCAGAGCGGCTGGAATGTCACTGGCGACACCTACGTGATGGATAAGGACCGCTATTTCTGGTACCAGGCGCGCTCCGACGACATGATCATCTCGTCGGGCTACAACATCGCCGGTCCCGAGGTTGAATCCGCGCTGCTCACGCACGCCGCGGTCGCCGAATGCGGCGTGGTCGGCGCGCCGGATGACGAGCGCGGCCAGATCGTCAAGGCTTACATCGTGCTGCGTCCCGGCTCGGCCGGCGGCGATGCCATGACCAAGCAACTGCAGGATCACGTCAAGGCGACGGTCGCGCCGTATAAGTATCCGCGCTCGATCGAATACGTCACCGAATTGCCGAAGACGCAGACCGGCAAGCTGCAGCGTTTCGAGCTTCGCAAGAAGGCGGCCGGGACCGCCAGGACAACGGCCTCGTAGGGGAGAACTGGAAGTGCAAGTGCACAAGAATCTTCAGCCGCAGGGTTGGCGCAAGCCGAAGGGCTATTCCAACGGCATCAAGGCCCAGGGCGAGTTCGTGTTCGTCGGCGGCATGGTGGGCTGGGACAAGGACGAGAAATTCCCCGAAGGCTTCGTCGCGCAGGCGCGGCAATGCCTGCAGAACATCGCGGCGGTGCTGGCGGAGGGCGGCGCGAAGCCCGAGCATGTTACGCGCATGACCTGGTACGTGCGCGACATGGACGAGTATCTCGCCGCTCGCAAGGAGCTCGCCACGCCCTACCGCGAAGTGATGGGTTCCCATTTTCCGGTGATGGCTCTTGTCGAAGTGGGCCGACTGGTAGAGCCGCAGGCGCGGCTGGAGATCGAGACCACCGCGGTGGTGCCGTAAGAGCATGATCCTGAACGTCACGCTTGAGCGCGCGCGCCCATTCGCGCAGCCGCGTAAGCACGCTACTCCGCCGCTTGTTGCAGCGGCCGGATGTCCTTGATGGCAGCGTTGAGCGCCGCCCCGGTGTCGTCAGCGAGCGCGGCCTTGCGCAGCTTGGCGAGCGTTGCGGCGGCATCCGGCATCTCGGCAATCCGCGGCAGGAGTTGCATCAGCGTGTCGTAACGCTCGCGGCCGCGCTCATGCGTATCGCTGTAGCCCTTCACCAGCGTGCGGGTCAGCGCGATCTCGGCTGCCAGCGCGTAATTGGTTTGCGCCACGTCGAGGATTTTCTTGAGCCAAGCCTCAAGAAATGCCTGCTCGTTCTGGAAGCGCAGCGAACGGCGGCGCGTCGGTTTCAGCGAGGCCACGAAATAAAGCTGGAGGAAGCCGAGGATACTCGACGTCTTGAGCACCTTGCCCTTTTTGGTGAAGCGCTCGAGCAGCCGGCGTGGCCAGCCGCTGTTGAGCAGCCAGCGGCCGAGTCCGGCCGGCAGCGTGTCGGCGATCTCCTGGACACGCGGATGGAAGAACTCGGCGATTTCTAGGATCTGTCCGTCGGCGAGTTGCACCTCCTCGCGCACGCGCGCGAAGCGGTCAGGGCGAATCTTTAGCTCGGCGACGCGAACCGTGTCCTCGTAGGCCATGCCGAGCGCCAGTTCTCGCGCGGTTTCGGCCAGCATTAGATCGGAGCCATTGCCATGCTTGCGGTCGGCTTCGGCGACAGGCTTCAGCCGGTCGAGATATTCGCGCGCGTAGGCCGCGTCCTGGTAGTCGGCGGTGCGTTCGATGCCGGCGCGGATCATGGAGCGGGCCGGCTCGGCATAGGCGCCGGCCTCCGCCATCAGCGGCGCGAGAGTAGGGGAGATATGGGAGACGACGGGGACCGCGGCGTTCGCCGGCACGCCGTCGGTGGCCGCCGCGAAGCCCGCGCCAAACGCGGCCAGGCTTTCTTTCACGCCCACTCCGCCGCGCCGGATCGCGGCCTCGAAGGCCATTCGCTGCATCGGCAGTGTCTGCGCGCCGGCCAGCGCGCCGAACAGAACCGCGCTGATGAGGCTGCCGGTCGACTCCGCAAGCTGCGCCATGTCGCCGGAAATCAGCCGTTTGGCCGCCGCGCGGCAGCCTTCGAGCAGTTCGCCGGAATCGACCCGGCCGTCCGCCAGCGCGATCTTCTCGGTCATCGCGTATACACGATTGGTCGAGACGATGAACGTCGTCTTGTCCGGCGTCACCAGACCGCGCTGCACGGCGCGGCCCGCTTCCATCAGTTCGGAGGCGATCACGATATCGACATCACCGGGCACCGGGGTGAGGCCGAGCACCGGCGGTCCGGTGTTCGCGGTGGTCGCCGATTTCGGGAACAGCTCGACATAATAGTTGGTCGCGCCGGTGCGCTGCGCGACGCCCGGCACCGAAGTCATCTGCGCGATATAGCCGGCGTGTTCGGCGAGATCGACGATCCATTCCGCCAGCACGCCACCGCCTTCGCCGCCCATGGCGAGGATGGCGATGGTGATGGGACGCGGCGCGGTGGCAGCCATCGGGTCAGGCCACCGCGAGCTTGCGCGCGATGCGCCGCTGGAAGAAGCCGATCACCGCCTCGCGGACGCGCGCCTTGAACTTGTCCCAGCCGGTCGGATTGGTGATCAGCGAGGCGCGGTAGAACGACGGGCACAGCACGGCGGCGTGGCTGACTTCGCCGCACAGGCCGCAGCCGACGCAGGAGTTAATCACCTTGGTTACCGGCTCGCGGCGCAGCGGATCGGGGTTCGGCGCGATCGTCAGCGACGGGCAGCCGGAGAGCCGGATACACGAATGATCGCCGGTGCAGGTGTCGGCATCGACGCCGAAGCGCTCACGCACCACGCGGTGGCCTTCGTTCGCCGCCTTGCGCAACAGAGGGCGGATGCGGCGCTGCTTGTTCAGCATGCATTCCGACTGCGCGATGATCACCTTGGGGCCTTGCTCCTTGGTGGTCAGCGCCTCCCGAAGCGTGTCGCGCATCTTGGCGACGTCGTAGGTGCGTGTAATCGTTTTCACCCAGTTGACGCCGACGCCACGCACGGCCTTCTCGATCGAATTCTGGGTCTGCCGGTTGGGATGCTTGTGAAACGAGGAGGGGATGTCCTGCCCGCCGGTCGCGGCCGAATAGCCGTTGTCGACGATGATCAGGACGTTGTCGCTCTTGTTGAACACCGCATTGCCGACGCCGCTGGTCAGGCCGTTATGCCAGAAGCCGCCGTCGCCCATCATCGAGATGGCTCGCTTGCCCGCTTTCACGTTGAGCGCGGAGGCGCCGGCGGCACCGAGCCCGTAGCCCATCGTGGTGGCGCCGACGTTGAACGGCGGGAAGATCGAGAACAGGTGGCAGCCGATGTCGGCCGAGACGTGATGCGGGCCGAGGTCGCGCTCGACCAGTTTCATCGCGGCGAAGATCGGGCGCTCCGGGCAGCCGGTGCAGAACGCCGGCGGGCGGCCGTGCACCTTGTCGGCCACGGCGGCTTGCGCCTTGGCGTTGCGCTCGTCGAGCGGCACCACGTCGGTCGCGGCCGCGGCGTCCGGCGCCAGGTCCGGCCGGATCTTCGCGATGAACTTGCGCAGGCCTTCGCGCACCACGCCGCCGGTGTATTCGCCGGCCATCGGCAGCATGTCCTTGCCGTGAATCTTGGTCTGGATGTCGGCGCGTCGCAGGATGGTGTTGACGTTCTGCTCGATGAAGTCGGGCTGGCCTTCCTCGACCATGAGGATCGCCTTCTTGTCCGCGCAGAAGCGCACGAACTCGGCGTCGATCAACGGATAGGTGACGTTGAGGCAATAGACCGGAATTTTCGAATGACCGAAGCCGTCGGCAAGGCCGAGCAGCTCCAGACCGCGCAGCGTGGTGTTGTAGAGCCCGCCCTGCACCACGATGCCGATGTCGTCGGCTTCGCCGTCGAAGAACTCGTTGAGCTGGTTGTCCTGGATGTACTTGACCGCCGCCGGCAGGCGCTTTTCCCACTTGTCCTTCTCGTGGACATAGACCATCGGCGGCATCGCGATGCGCGAGAGGTCGCGGCGCGGATTCTCCAGCGCGTCGGTCAGCGTGAAATCGGGCCGCTTGTTGGCCTTGGTGGTGAATCGGCCATAGACGTGGCAGGCGCGGATGCGCAGTTCCAGCATCACCGGCGTGTTGGAATGTTCGGACAGCTCGAAGGCGGTTTCGACCGCGCGCACGATCGAGGGCAGGTTGGGACGCGGGTCGACCAGCCACATCTGCGACTTCATTGCGAAGGCATGGACGCGCTCCTGCATGATCGAGGAGCCTTCGCCGTAATCTTCGCCGATGATGATCAGGGCGCCGCCGGTGACGCCACCGGAGGCGAGGTTGGCGAGCGCATCGGACGCGACGTTGGTGCCGACGGTGGACTTGAAGGTCACCGCTCCGCGCAGTGGATAGTTCACCGAAGCGGCGAGGGTAGCGGCCGCAGTCGCCTCGCTGGCGCTGTTCTCAAAGTGCACGCCGAGGCCTTCCAGGATGTCGTTGGCGTCGGCCAGCACATCCATCAGGTGCGAGATCGGTGCGCCCTGGTAGCCCGCGACATACGATACGCCGGACTGCAGCAGCGCCTTGGTCACGGCCAGGATGCCCTCGCCGTGAAACTCGGCGCCTTCGCCCAGTTTCAGCTTCTGGACCTCTTCCTTGAAAGAACGTTCCGCCATCGACTTGTTCCGACCTTTGATTCATCACCGGCCGTCCATTCCTTCGAGGGCCGCTTCGTGGCCACCGCTGGATGACGGATTGAGGCTGAGGACGTTTGACTCGCTGCACGCCCGGGACGATTATATTCGATCGAAAGTGCCAGAAAAAGCGCTGCCATTCCAGCGGTTTGCGAGCCGACACAAAGGGGAGTTCCATGCGCAATGCCGTTTTCGCCGCGCTTGCGGCCAGTCTGCTGGCGACCTCGGCCAGCGCTCAGGAGGTGACACTGCGTGCCGTCACGTCGTTTGCCGAGAAAACCCAGTTCTCCAAGAATTTCGAGCGCTTCATCGACCGGGTGAACGAGACCGGGAAGGGACAGGTCAAGATCAACTACATCGGCGGTCCACGCGCCATGCCGCCGTTTGAGGTCGGTAACGCGGTGCGCACCAAGGTGGTCGACATCGCCAACGTGACCGGCGCGTTCTACACCAACCTGATGCCGGAAGCTGATGGCTTCAAGCTGATTGGCAAGCCGATGAGCGAGCAGCGCAAGAACGGCACCTGGGCCTACATCAACGAACTGCACAACAAGAAGCTGAATTCGTATTATCTTGCGCGGCAGTTCCACAACGTGCCGTTCCACATCTATCTCAACAAGAAGATCGACAAGCTCGACTTCAGCGGCACCAAGATACGTGTCACGCCGGTGTACAAGGACATCGTCGAAGCGCTCGGCGGCACCGCGATCACAACGCCCCCAGGCGAAGTCTACACCGCGCTGGAGCGCGGCGTGGTCGACGGCTACGGCTGGCCGGTGACCGGGATCTTCGACCTGGGCTGGGAGAAGGTGACCAAGTTCCGCATGGAGCCCGCGTTCTACAGCGTCGAAGTCAATGTGCTGGTCAATCAGGATGTCTGGAACGGCTTAAGCGTCGCGCAGAAAAAGGTGCTGAGCGCCGCCGCGCTCTGGCTCGAAGGACTTGATTCGGAGAACGTTGCCGCCATTGCGGCCGAGCGCGACCGGCAGACCAAGGCCGGCATCCAGCCAATCGACTTCGGGCCGACCGAGGGCAAGAAGTTTCTCGACAAGGCCTACGACGTTGCCTGGCAGTCGGTGATCAAGCGCGCGCCGGACACCGCGCCGAAGCTGCGGCAACTGGCTGGAAACTGACGGACCGCGACTCCGCCCGCGTCACGCGGGCGGAGGACTGCCAAGGCTTACTTGTCGTAGATCGGCTCGGCCGCGGTGATGACGTCGGTCGACGGGTTTTTGGCGCAGTACTCGACCAGCCTTTGTCCTTGCGATGTGAGTTTTCCGAAATCCACCACCGGGTCGGCGTCCTGGTCGGAATAGTAGCCGTAGAGCCAGGACCAGATGATGATGAGGCCGTCCTTTCCGCTATCGATGAGCTCCTTGCAGCTGGTCTTGGACAGGTCGAGCACCTGCGCATGAGCGGCCGGTGCATAAGCGAGCAGGGCGGCGGTGACGGCCAGCGCGCGTATCGATTTCATGAAGAACGCTTTCTTGTTGGAGGTTGCGGCGTGAACTTACTCCTGCGGTCAAACCCGGTCAAAACCACTGGGCTGCCGTGAACAGGTTGTCTGCAACCTTCGGTCGGTTGTTCGATATGCTTGCGGTGCTGGCGGCGCTGATCCTGCTGGTCATGGTGGTGCTGGTGACCGCCGACATCGTGTTGCGCAATCTCACGCGCAGCGGATTTCCTTGGGCCAATGAAGTCTCCGAATACGCGCTCTACGGAATGACGTTGCTCACTGCGCCGTGGCTGCTGCGCCGCGGCCAGCACGTGCGCATCGACTTGCTGCTGTCCGTGGTGCCGTCGCGCGTTGCCTGGCTGATGGAGGCGGCGGGCGACGTCATCGGCTTCCTGGTTTGCGTCGTGATGGTGCGTTACGGCGTCCACATGGCGGCCGACAGCTTCCGGATCGGATCGCTCACCATCAAGAACCTGGTGTTTGCCGAATGGTGGCTGTTGGCGCCGCTGCCCATTTTCTTTGCGCTGCTGGCCGCCGAATTCGTGTTCCGCGTGCACCGCCTGCTCGACAGCGAGCCGGGTCGGCGGATCGAAGCCACGTCGAGCTAGCCATGGATTGGGTCACCGCAAGCCTTATCCTGTTCGGTGGCCTCAGCGTGGCGATGGGTTTCGGCGTGCCCGTGGCGTTTGCGTTCCTGATGCTGGACGTGATCGGTGCGTTCTTTTTCCTCGGTGGCGAGGTGGGTCTCTCACAGCTTGCGCGCAATTCGGTGGCGTCGGTGACGAGTTTCTCGCTGACGCCGATCCCATTCTTCGTGCTGATGGGGGAGGTGCTGTTCCGCACCGGCCTCGCCATCAAGGCAATCGACGCCATCGCCAACCTGATCCACCGCGTGCCGGGCCGGCTCGCGGTCATCACCATCGTCGCCGGCACGGTGTTCTCGGCGATCTCCGGTTCGACCATTGCCACCACCGCGATGCTGGGCAGCCTGATGCTGCCGACCATGCTCAGCCGCGGCTACGACCCGCGCATGGCGATGGGCCCGATCATGGCGATCGGCAGCGTTGACGTGCTGATTCCGCCGTCGGCGCTCGCCGTGCTGCTTGGCAGCCTCGCTGGCATCTCGATCTCGGGGTTGTTGATCGGCGGCATCGTGCCGGGACTGATCCTGAGCGCGATCTTCATCGGCTATATCGTGCTGCGCGCCCATTGGAATCCGTCGCTAGCCCCGGAGCCCGCGGTGGTGGACCTTCCGGCGGGGCTGGCGCGCTGGCGCCCGTTTGTCGCTCACGTTATGCCGCTCGTTCTGATTTTTGCCGTCGTGGTCGGAGCCATGACGCGCGGCTGGGCGACGCCGACCGAAGCCGCGGCGCTGGGCGCTGCGGCGACCATCGTTGCCGCCGCGCTCTATCGCAGCCTGACGTTCGACAACCTGATGACCGCGCTCAAGGGCACCGTGGCGGTGTCCGGGACCATCCTGTTCATCATCGTCGGCGCCACCACCTTCGCGCAGGTGCTCAGCTTCTCCGGCGCCACCAACGGCATCATCGGCCTGGTCGGCGCGCAGGGGCTGCCGCCCTGGCTCCTGATCCTCGGCATGATGGGGTTGCTGATCTTCCTCGGCTTCTTCGTCGACGAGGTCAGCATGATGATGATCACGTTGCCGTTTTTCATGCCGCTGGTGCAGCAGATGGGCGTCGATCCGGTCTGGTTCGGCGTGCTGTTCCTGATCAACATGCAGATCGGGCTGCTCAGCCCGCCGTTCGGGCTGTTGCTGTTCGCCATGAAGGGTGTGGCGCCGCCGCACATCACGATGGGACAGATCGTGCAATCGGTGATGCCCTACCTTTATTTCGGCGTCGGCGTCATGCTGCTGGTGTTTCTCTGGCCGCCGCTTGCGACGTGGCTGCCACGGCTGCTGGGAAGCTGAGGGGAGGACACAATGAAAGAGCAGATGGTCGACATCCCGACCAACGACGGAAAGATGGACGCGTTCGTCGTGCATCCCGACGAAGGTGGCCCATTTCCCTCCGTCCTCATCCTGATGGACATCTGGGGACTGCGCGAGGAGCTGTACGACGTCGCGCGTCGCGTCGCGATGGTTGGCTACCACTGCACCTTGCCGAACTTCTGGTACCGCCGCGGCAAGGTGCGGTTCGAGTATCGCGACGACAAGGGCAAGATGCGCTCGATGATCGACTTGCCCCAGGCGGCGCAGGACGAGATTCGCGACAACGCTGGCCTCGTCACCGACCGCATGGCGGTGGCCGACATCGGCTCGACGTTGGATTTTCTCGATGCGGAGACGGCCGCCCGCAAGGGTGCGAAGGGCAGCGTCGGCTATTGCCTCGGCGGCCGGCTGGCGCTTGCGGCTGCGGCCGAGTTCCCTGACGCCATGCGCGCGTCGGCCGCGCTGCACGGCACCACCATGGTGACCGACGCCGCCGATTCACCGCACCGCTTCACCGACAGAATGCGCGGCGAAATCTACTGTGGCTTCGCCGAGAAGGATCAGTGGGCGCCGCCGTCCACGATCGAGACGCTGGCGAAGCTGTTCGAGGACCAGAACAGCGTGCGCTACCGCTCGATCGTGCATCCCGGCACGATGCACGGCTATTCGCTACCGGACCGCAACATCTATCACAAGCAGAGCGCCAACCGCGATTGGGAGAATATCTTCGCGATGTTCAGGCGGGAATTGAAGTAGCCTCGGCGACTCTGCGCCAATTGGCTTCGCCGAAAGTCATCCCGGCTTCCTTTTTGGCTGCTAAACTGAACGCGAAGGCAATCCCGAGGCCCCTAAATGCGACGACGCGATTTCATCAATTTGATGGCTGGGTCGGCCGTCGCGTGGCCATTCGCAGCCCTGGCGCAACAGGGTGCGCGCATGCGGCGTATCGGCGTGCTCAGTACGCTGCCAGCCGACGATCCGATATGGCAGGTTCGCCTCGCGGCGTTTCATCAGGCTCTGGGCGAATTGGGCTGGACCGTCGGCCGCAACATTCACATTGAATATGACGTTGGGCCGGGCAATGACGCGCAATTGCGTCGGCGTGCGGCAGAGATGGTCGCGCTCGCACCGGAAGTGATCCTGAGCAACGGCACATCGGCGGTGCAGCCGATGATGGATGCTACGCGCAGCGTGCCGATCGTGTTCATCAACGTCACCGATCCGGTCGGCGCGGGGTATGTCGCGAGCCTGGCGCGGCCGGGTGGCAACGTCACCGGATTTGCGCAGTTCGAATATGGCATGAGCGGCAAGTGGCTGGAACTGCTCAAGCAGATCGCGCCGAACTTGAAGCGCGTAGCGGTGCTGCGCGATCCCACGACACCCACCGGCATCGCGCAACTGTCCTCGATACATTCGGCAGCGCCGTCGGTCGGCGTGGAGGTCAGCCCGCTCGACGTGCGCGTCCCGGCCCAGATCGAACGTGCGGTCGCGGCATTCGCGGGTCGCGGGAATGGCGGCCTGATCATGTCCTCCGGCGCCTCGGGTATCCGGAACCGGGAGCTGGTCGTTGGGCTTGCCACCCGTCATCGCCTGCCTTCGATCTATCCGTTCCGGGCCTTCGTCGCGAGCGGCGGCCTGATGTCCTACGGGCCCGATACGACCGATGCGTCCCGCGGCGCAGCCGGCTACGTCGACCGTATCCTCAAGGGCGAGAAGCCGGCGGACCTGCCGGTGCAGCAGCCGACCAAGTTCGAACTGGTGATCAACCTGAAGACCGCAAAGGCGCTCGGCCTGAACGTGCCGCAAGCGATCCTCGCCAGCGCCGATGAGGTGATCGAGTGAACGTCGCTCAGAACCCGCCCAGCGCGCGCTTGGGTAGGTAGTGCAGCACGCGCGTCTCGATCAGGATCACGGCCAGATAGGCGACGCCGCCGACCAGCGTGAGCATCATGATGACGACGAACACCATCGGCGTGTTGGCCTGGCCTTCGCCGAACGCGAGCAGGTAGCCGAGCCCCATGTTGCCGCCGACCAGCTCGCCGACCACCACGCCGACCACGGCGAGCGTCGAGCCGATCCGCAGCCCCGCGAACAGCGGCGGCATCGAGGCCGGGAATTCGATCTTCCAGAAAATCTGCGCTCGTGTCGCCTTGAACGAGCGCGCCAGGTTGATCAGGTCGGGATCGACGGTGCGCACCGCGGTGAGCACGTTGACCATGACGGGGAAGAACACGATCAGGATCGCAACCAGGATTTTTGGATAGACGGTGAAGCCCATCCACATGATGAACAGCGGGGCGAACGCCACCTTGGGCGCGATCTGCAGCGCCAGGATATAGGGCGACAGCGCGAATTCGGCGGTGGGTGACATGCCCAGCATGTAGCCGAAGAACGCGCCCAGCAGCGAGCCGAGGATAAAGCCGGCGATCACCTCGGCTGCCGTCACGCCGGTGTGGAACATCAGCGCGTTGCGCGACAGCATGCGCACGAATTCTTCAATCACCATCGACAGCGGCGGCACGATGAAGGTCGGGATGCGGAGCAGGCCCGGTCCCCACTGCCACGCCGCTAGGAACAGGATCAGCACGGCGACGCTGATCGCCGCTCCGCGCGCCATGGCTTGGTTTGTAAGGCTCATGCCACGGCGCCCGCTTGCCCAGCCGGGGTGTGGCCGATGTCGAGCCGCTCCATCAGCCGTCCGACGTATTCGTTGACCTTCGGGTCCTGGCGGCGCGCGATCGGTTCGTCGCGTCGCGGCAGATCAATCTTGATTTCGTCGATGATGCGGCCTGGGCGGCGGCTCATCACCAGAACGCGGTCGGACAGCGTGACCGCCTCGAGCAGGTCGTGGGTGATGAGCAGCGCGGTCTTGCCCGCGCGCTTGAGGGTCTGGGCCAATTCGCGCTGCAGCACGATGCGTGTCTGCGCATCCACCGCCGAGAACGGCTCGTCGAGTAGTAATACCGAAGGATCGACCGCCAGCGTGCGGGCGAGCGCGACGCGCTGACGCATGCCGCCCGACAATTGATGCGGGTAGTGGTTGGCGAATTCGCCAAGGTTGAGGTTGTCGAGCAGCGCCTTGGCGCGCCGCTGGCGCTCGGGCAGGGGGAGTCCCTGGATTTCGACGCCGAACTGAACGTTCTCGGCGATGGTGCGCCAGGGCAATAACAGGTCTTTCTGCAGCATGAAGGCGACATGCGCGTTCGGCCCCTCGACGCGCTCGCCGTCGACGAATGCTTCCCCTTCGCTCGGCGCATAAAGTCCCGAGCCGATGTTGAGCAAAGTGGACTTGCCGCAGCCGCTCGGCCCGATCAGCGAGACCACCTCGCCGTCATGCACCGACAGGCTCACCTGTTGCACCGCGGTCAGGCCTTTGCCGGCCCCGTCCACGAACCGCATGGTGACGTTGCGGTATTCGAGCCGTACCACGTCCGACATCGGGTTGAACTCGACCGCAAGCGAGGACCGCCGTGCATTCCACGGCGCGCAGCCGTAGAGTATAGTGGCAAAGCGCAAGGCCTCCGATAGTCTATCGGCTAGTGTCCCGGACCCGAAGTTCGCACGACTGTTCAGCAATCGCTCTTGCGAACTTCGGTTCCAAAAGGGACACTAGAATCATAGAGTTGCTGGTGTCGCTTTGGTTCGGAAGGTCGCTTCGGAGCAAGCCGAGAACTCGGGCGAATTTCCGAACCGCGACACCGGTGGTTCTGCGACGTTTTTGCCGAGGGAGAGCGTGAGATGTTCGCGACTGAAAGTAATAAATTGTCCCGTCGCCTGCTGTTGGCTGGCGCGGCGATCGGCCTTGCGTTCACGAGCGCTCCCGCGCCGGCGCAAACTCTGGAAAAGGTGACCTATCTATTCCCCGCGCCGCCGCTCTTGCCGGCATTCGCGCCGATCCGGCTGGCGCACGGCAAGGGTTATTACAAGGACGCCGGCCTGGACGTGGCGTTCGCGGTCGGCCGCGGCGGCGTCGATGTCGCAAAGCAGGTCGGCGCCGGCAATGCGCCGATCGGCGGCATCGTGGGCGACGGGCCGATCATGGTGCGCGGCAACGACGTGCCGGTGAAGATCGTCGCGGTGTTCGGCGGCAAGGGCTTCATGCAATTGGTGGTGCGCGAGGACAGCGGCATCACCAAGCCCGCCGACCTCAAGGGCAAGACGCTCACCGTGATGTCGTACCAGGACACCACGTTCTATGCGCTGCTCGGATTGATGGCGAGCGTCGGGTTGAAGCAGGACGATGCCAACATCCAGCAGGCCGGCCCGGTCGGCGTCTGGCAGTCGGTGGCGACCGGAAAATCGGCCGGCATGGCCGGTGTGCCGGACTGGATCGCCGCGGTGCAGGCGGCCGGCGCCAAGGTCAACGTGCTGCCGACCGACGAGTTCTTCCCGCACATGGCGCAGGGCATCGCGGTGTCCGACGACATGATCAAGAAGAACCCGGAGATGATCCGCAAGTTCGTGCGCGCCTCGCTGCGCGGCATGAAGGACGTGATGGACAATCCGGACCAGGCCGCGGTGGACTTTGTGAAGTTCGTGCCGGAATGGCAAGGCAAGGAGAACGAGGTCAAGGTGGCGCTCAACTACTACGCCAAGCTGGTCTATCCGGGACAGAAACAGCTCGGCGAGGTCGATGTCGAGCGGCTCACTAAGCTGCAGGATTTCTATCTCGAAAAGGGCTTCATCCAGAAGAAGAGCCCGGTCGCGGAACTCTACAGCAACGAGTTCATCAAGTAACAAGCATACCGCACATGCGACGTCATGGCCGGGCTTGTCCCGGCCATCCACGCTTTCCTATTTGATAAGGAGTGAAGGCGTGGATGCCCGCGACGAGCGCGCGCATGACGAAGGATAGGGTGCCGTTCGCGGCACTAGGAATGGGAGGAATCAAATGACCATCACTCGCCGCAACATCCTCAAGCTCACCACCGCCGCGCTGGCCGCCTCGGCGCTGCCGGGATCCGCCTTCGCGCAAGCCTGGCCGACGCGGGGCATTCGCGCGATGGTTCCCTTCGCGGCGGGAAGCTCGCTCGACATCATCGGGCGCATCGTGCTTGACCCGCTCGCCACCCAGCTTGGCCAGTCGATCGTGGTGGAGAACCGCGGCGGCGCGGGAGGCTCGATCGGCACCGCGCAGGTCGCCAAGGCCGAGCCCGACGGCTACACCATCCTGATCCAGGCCTCGGCCCATTCGTCGGCGCCGGCGGCCTATCCCAACATCACCTACGACCCCGCGGCCGACTTCAAGGCGGTCATTCCGTTCGGCACCATCCCGAACGTGACCGTGGTCGCGCCCGCAAGCGGCATCAAGACGCTGAAAGAATTGGTGGAGAAGTCGAAGGCCGGCAACACGACCTACGCTTCCGCCGGCGTCGGCAGCGCCACCCATTGGGCGGCCGAGCGCATCCGGATGGCCGGCGGCTTCCAGGCGACGCACGTGCCGTTCCGCGGCGGCCCGGAGGCGCTGACCGAGGTGATGACCGGCCGGGTCAATTGGACCAGCATGGGCATGTCGGCGGCGTTGCCGCTGATCCGGGACGGAAAGCTCGTGGCGCTCGCGGTCAGCTCCACCAAACGGTCCAGCGCGCTGCCGAACGTGTCGACCACGGTTGAGGCCGGACTTCCCAATTCCGACTACGTGTATTGGATGGGTATGTTCGTGCCGGCCAAGACCCCGCCTGCCATCATCGAGAAGCTGCGCGCCGAGACCGCCAAGGCGCTGCAGAGCCCCAACGTGGTCGAGAAGTTCAAAGGGCAGGGCATCGAGCCCATGCCGTTGTCTCCGGCCGAGTTTGATGCGCTGGTCAAACGGGAGATCGCGGCGAATATCGAATTGGTGAAGAAGGCGGGGCTGAAGTTTAACTGAGGGCTGGTCCCCGCGAGGGGAGACGAAGCGAAGAGGTCTACTTCTTATACCCGTCGGTGCCCTGCCAACCGTGCTTCGAGATATCGAAGATCACCCCGTCGGGGTCCTTGAACTTGCGTTCGAAGTTTCCGGCACGCTCGTCACCCAGGTCGAAGAAGAATTTGCCGCCGGCCGCCTCGATCTTCTTCTGCGTCTCGGCGAGGTCCTCGACCTGGATGCCGAAGTGGTGCGCGCCGATGAAGGTCTGGCCTTCCTTGATGTCGGACGCCGCGCTGCCGCTTTTGCCCTTGAAGTTGAGCAGCGCCATGTTGATGACCCCGTCGCTCATGTAGACGGCCGAGCCGATGTCCAGATCCTCGCGCCCGATCCGTTTGAATTCGAACACCTTGGAATAGAACTCGGCGGCCTTGTCGAGGTCGCTGACGCAGACGGCGATATGGCGAAGGCGGGCCATGGCTTTCTCCTGAAAGATTTGCACCATCATAGCGCCAAAGCATGATCCCGAAAAGTGGAGGCCGGTTTTCGGAAAAGATCATGCTCGAACAAGACCGCGATGCCATAACATGGCGGCATGATCAAACGGCATGCGGAAATCGTCGGCGCTGGATTTGCCGGGCTTTCGGCCGCCTGCGCGCTGGCGCAGCGCGGCTGGAGCGTGCGCGTTCACGAACGCGCCGACGCGCTGCGCACCACCGGCGCGGGCATCTACATCTACGAGAACGGCTTGCGGGTATTGGAGGCGCTCGGCGCCTACGACGCAGCGGTGAAAGGCGCGCCGTTCGCGCACACCCGCGAGGTACGCGACGACCACAACAACGTGGTGTCGGTGCACCGCTGGGGCGGCAGCCGGGTGTTCTCGATCGTGCGGCAGACCGTGATCAACGCGCTGGCCGAACAGGCACGAAAGGCCGGGGTGGAGATCGTCTTAAATTCGGCCGGCGCCATTGCCTCGGCCGGCGGCGAGCTAATGACGGCGCAGGGCCAAAAGTACAAGGCGGACCTGATCGTCGCCGCCGACGGCGCCAACTCGCGGCTGCGCGACGCCTTCAACTTGGTTGAGAAGCGGAAAGCCCTGGTCGATGGCTGCACGCGGCTGCTCATTCCCAAGACACCGGCGGAGATGCGGTCGCAGGACGGCGCGACCACGGTCGAATACTGGTCGGGCAGCCGTCGCGTGCTCTATACGCCGTGCAGCGAGACCGAGGTCTATATCGCGCTGGTGATGCTCGACAGCGACGCGGTGGCCAAGACAACACCGGTCGACAAAGGCGCCTGGAAGCGCTGGTTTCCGCACCTTGCGCCACTGATCGACCGCCTCGGCGTCGAGGGCCGCTACGACCGCTTCGAGCTGATCCGCCTCAAACGCTGGTCGGAGGGCAAGGTCGCGGTGCTAGGCGACGCGGCGCATGCGCTGCCGCCGAACATCGGGCAGGGCGGCGGCTGTGCCATGATGAACGCGCTGGCGCTCGCCGTGCATCTCGACCGCGAGAATGACGTGCCGAAGGCATTGGCGGAGTGGGAACGCGCCGAACGGCCGATCACCGACCACACCCAGTGGGTCTCGGTCGCGCTCGGCTGGCCGGCCACCTGGCCGCCGAAGCTGCGCGCGCTCGCTTTGTCGCTGGCCGGCAAGTCGAAATGGGTGGTGAAGCAGCGCACCAAGACGGCGATGCACCGGCCAACGGGGACGTAACGGTGTTCCTCACCGAGGTCGTGGGTACCCAAAATGCAGCGACGCGATGCGCGGACTCATGCGCAGCAGCAATTTGTATCTTTATTCGATTACTTCGTCGGCGCGGGCGAGCAGCGTCGACGGCACGATGAGGCCAAGGGCCTTCGCAACCTTGAGGTTCACCACCAGGCTGAATTTGGTCGGCCCCTGCACCGGAAGGTTGGCTGGCTTCTCGCCCCTGAGGATACGATCGACGTATTGGGCTGCTTGGCGATACTGATCAGCGTTGTCCGGTCCGTAGGATATGAGGCCGCCGTCGGCGGCGAAGTAGCGATACGGATAAATCGCCGGCAAGCGGTGTCGGGCCGCCATCTCGCTGATAAGCCGGCGATGCGTGATGGTCGGTCCGCTCAGCGTAACAATCAGGCCGCCATTGGATTTGCCCGCAAAGGCCACAACGTCGCGCTCGATCTCGGACGGCTGGCTCACGCCGATCGGGCTTAGTTCCAACCCGAGCGCCGGTGCGACGCCCTGCATCGCAGCCCAAAGCCCGATCCCGGCGGGATTGGCAGCATCGCGAAGCACCGCCACCCGACTCACGCGCGGATCGACCTGCTTAAGCAACTCGAGCCACTTGGCGCTGATGCCGTATTCGAACGGTGTGAAGCCGGTAATGTTTCCGCCCGGCCGCGCGAGGCTTGCGACGAAACCTGCGCCAACCGGATCGACCACGCCGACAAACACAACCGGTACGCTCCGGGTGGCCTGTTGCAAGGCCCCGACAAACGGACTCCCGCCTCCGGACAAAATGACGTCCGGTTCGAGGGCAAGCAATTCCTCCGCCTCTCTGCGCACGCGGCCGGGGTCGTTGCTGCCGAGGTCGCCGCCAAAGCGAATATCGATCCGCAGGTTGCGGCCTTCGGTCCAACCCAATTGCCGGAGTTCCTGCCGGATGGCGTCGAAGCGCCGCTGAAATTCCTGATCGCTCTCGGCACCGCCAAAGCGCATGCCGATGCGGCGCGTCCGTTCGCCCTGTTGGGCGCGCACCGCAAGCGGCAAACTCATAACCGTGCCGCCGACAAGCGTGATAAATTTGCGCCGCTGCATGTGCCCTCGGCAGATTGCTGAAGCTTAGCACTGTGTGTCTGGACAAAGTGCGAAAAAGGCACTCTTCCGATCCGTAATGCCGGTCACGCCCATATCCGAGTTGGGTCAAAGCCGGTCGTAAAGCCCTCTAACGCCGTCCGCTACTCCTGAAAGCGGACAAGTCCACGCTCTGAAATCAAAACGGCTGCGTCAGCCCATCCATCGGTGCGTCGCAATTGACCAGGTCAACGCGCTTCCAGGCGATGCGGATCGCGCCGTCGATCTGCACCAGCCGATGGAACGCGGTGCCGGCGAACAGCCGCTGTTGTTCGCGGCGATATTCGATCATCAGGAACTTGGAGCGCGTGGTGGCGGCGCGTCCCTCCACGTCCTCCAGCGTGACGTTGCCGATCAGACGGCTGCACCGCGAGCGCGGCTCCTGCGAATACATGCGCGGGCTGGCGAGGCGGCGGATGCGCGTCTCCAGCAGCCGCCGGTCGTCGTACATCAGCGACACGGTGTCGTGCGGATTGTCCTGGTCGGGCTCGCTCGGCACCCAGTACCAGGCATCCGTCGTGAACAGCGCCAGCCAGTCGTCGAACTTGGATTCGTCGAGCAGGCGCGCCTCGTGCATCAGGAACTGCTCGCAGCGTGCGAGATCGAGCGTGTCGGTGGGCTTCGCCGGCATGCGGCCGCGTGGCGCCGCGACACGGCGGCGGCTCGACGCAATCTTCGTCTTGGGCTTTTGACGCTTCGCCATATCAGCTTGCGGCGCGCGCCTCGCGGAGCGGCGTCTGGTTCATATAGGCGAGCCAGGCATCCAGCATGTTGCGGATATAGACCTCGCTGGTCGAATTGACGCCGCGCCGCCCGTCATGCGCGTCCGGCACGTCGGACTGGTAGCCGCGGCCGACCTGGAGCCATTCGGTGCCTTCGCTGGAGAGGCCGAGCTCGATGCGGTTGTAGATTTCGAGATCGTCGGTCAGCACCAGCGAGCCGGTGCCGTTGACGATGTTGGCGAACGCAACGGTGTTGCGGAACATCTGCTCCGGCGCGCCTTTCAGCCGGAAATTGTAGGTCTGCACCACGGTGCGGTTGACCGCGATCGGGTGAACCACCCGCAATTGCTGGAATTGGCTCATCAGCGAGACGTTCGGATAGATGTTGGAATTCCACCGCCGCACCTCGAGGATGCGCTTCGTCTCGGCCTTGCCCTTCTTCTTCTCCAATGCCGCGATGTATTCCCGGAACACCGGATCCTTCAGCGCCGCCACCAGCTTCGAGTCATCGTGGTAGTCGCCGAGGTAGCTGTGGCCATTCGGATAGGTCCAAATGCCGACCTGGGTTTCCCAGAAAGAGTAGGGCGCCGCGTTCTGCCGCATCTGTCGGATCGCGATCTCACCCGAGCCGTCGGAATGCACGCTGTCGGACTGTGCCTGTGCGGCCTCGATCGAGGAGCGGTGGGTGAACAGGGGGTGCGCAGCGTCGCACAGGTTCTCGAAGTAGATTTTCCAGTTGGCGTCATACGCGTGCTTGAACGTGCCGCCGGCAACCTCGATCTCGCCGTCGGGCGCGCGGTCGACCAGGTCGTCGAGCGAGGTCAGCATATGGTTGAGCGATTCTTCGAGGCTCGGCCCGTCCGCCGCCATGCTGACGAACACGAAGCCGCGATAACTCCTCACCCGCGGCACTGCGCGCATCGCGGTCTTCGGATTGCTAGGATCGAAGTCCTTCGGATAGCCGTGGTTGAGCGGCACCGCCTTGAGCCGGCCGCTCAGGTGATAGGTCCAGCCGTGGTAGCAGCAGGTGAACTCCGGCGCGTTGCCCTTTTCGGTCGCCACCACCATGGCGCCGCGGTGCGCGCACTGGTTGTGCACGACATTGAGGGCGCCATCCATGTCGCGCACCATCACCACCGGCTTGCGGCCGATGTTGGTGGCGAAATAGTCGCCGGGATTTTTGATCTGGCTCTCGTGGCCGACGTAGATCCACGCCGTGCCGAACACGCGATCCATCTCCAGCTCGAAAATCGCCGGATCGGTGTAGATCTGCCGGTGCACGCGGCCGGGTGCGAAGAACTTGGAGAAGTCCTGGCTCATGGCGCAATTTTACGGCTGCTGCCGACGGCGGACAAGGTTCACTTCGCCTCGCTGGCCTTGATCCCGGAACTTTCGACGAGCTTTGCCACGCGCGGCAGATCGCTGGCAAACAGGCGTGCGTGGGATTCCGGCGTCATCTCTGCATCGGGGAAGGGCAGTGTTCCGAGCTGCTTCAGCTTTGCCGCGACACCGGGATCGGCAAGAGCCTTGCGAAGGGCCGCATTCAGCGCGGTCACGATTCCCCTCGGCGTACCCTTCGCCACGTAGAGCCCATGCCACATCGTGTAGCTGACCTCGGGCATGCCGAGCTCGGCCGTTGTCGGCACGTCCTTTAACTGTTCGAGTCTTTCCTTCGACGTGATGGCGATACCATGCAGCGCGCCGGACTGGACTTGCGTGATCGCGTTCGTCACCTGGTCCCACAGCAGGTCGATCTGCCCCGCCAGGAGATCGGTGATCGCCGGCGCCGACCCGCGATAAGCCACGACGGTCGGCTTGAAGCCGAGCACGTTGCCCATCATTACGGCGCACAGGTGGCTATTGGTGCCGACGCCGCCATGCGCGAAATTCGCTTTCGAGCCCTGTGTCCTGATCCAGGTTACGAAATCCTTCGGGCTGGTTCCGGGGATCGACTTGCGGCCGACCAAAAGCATCGGTGCGTTGTTGACGAGGCCGACCGGCTCGAACGCTGTCTGCGTGTCGTATCGCAAGTTGGTGAACAGGCCCGGCGCTGCCAGCAGCGCGACGTGATTGATGAGGACGCTGGACCCGTCGGGGGCTGAGCGCGCAACGCGCTCGTTGGCGATCGTACCGCCGGCTCCGACCACATTCTCGATGACGACGTTCTGGCCGAGTGCGCGCGACATCTGGTCGCCGATCAGCCGCGCTACGGTGTCCGTCCCGCCGCCGGCCGAGTAGGGGACCACCAGAGTCACGGTCTTGGAAATCGACTGCGCTTCGGCTTGTGGCATCAAGGTAGCAAGCAAAAGGGCGATGCACGCAAGCGAGCGCCTGCCAAGTCGGTCGATCACGACGGCCTCCCAAAAACTTCTTGTTAGAGCGTCTCCCGAAACGATCCGGGGTTGCGCCCTTATCGAAAGGCTACGCCGCGGCGCGCAACGAGGCAATTGGAAGCCGCGGCCTAACCTAACTCCATCGCCCGCCGCAGCGTCGCGATCATCGAGACGCGCAGCAGATAGTCATAGGTTCGCTTCGGGTCCGCCTTGATCGCCTCAAGGCTCTGCTTGAACGGCTCCGGTGTCTCCAGGTTCTTCTTGTTCTGGATGGTCTGGGTCTGGATCGTCTCCAGCGTGACCAGGCGTCGCTGCGTGTCGTATCGGTCGAGTTCGGCGTCGCCCGCGCGGCCATGCCATACGGAGGCGAGGCGATCGGTCAGGTTGATCGCGTCGTGGATGCCGCCGTTCATGCCCATGCCGCCGAGCGGATTGTTGATGTGCGCCGCATCGCCGGCGAGGAACGCGCGACCCTGCCGGAACGCCTTCGCGACGCGCTGGTGCACTTTGTAAAGTGTGGTGTGCGAGATTTCGTAGTTGGTGATGCCCGGCACGACGCCCGCCATCAGTGATTGCGCGTACTTGTGCGTGCGGATTTGCTCGTCGGAAATGTCCTCCTTGATCAGGAACATCACGCGCCACAGTCCGGGGATCTGCAGCAGGAAATACCAGCGCTCCGGATCGGCCACGTAGTTCACCGCGGTCAGGCCGGGAATGACCGAATGGAAATCGAACGGCGTCGACACCACCAGCAGGCGATCCGGCCAGGTGAAGCCCTCGAATTCGATGCCGAGCGCGCGCCGCACGCTGCTGCTGGCGCCGTCGGCGCCGATCAGCCAGCGGCCGGTATGGCTTTGTGTTGCGCCGTTCTGCTCGATCGCGACCGTGACTGACGTTCCTTCCTGCGTCACGCCTTGCACGCGGCTGCTGAACGCGATCTCAAAGCCCGGCTTGCCCTGCAACTGGTCGAGCAAAATCCGCGTCAGCTTGGATTGTTCGGCCTGTACCCGGTAGGGATGGGCGGTTGCGTCCGCGATGGTCTCGAAGTCGAACTGCGCGACCAGTCCGTCCTTCTTGGTCCGGTACTGGAACGCCGGCGCGATCAGCCCCTGCGCGATTAGCGGCTCGGCCGCACCGAGCGCATGCAGCATGTCGAGCGTCGGCGGGTGGAACGTCGAGGCGCGCGACTCAGTACTGAGGTCCGCGCCCGCCTCAAATATGGTGACCGGCACGCCTGCGCGCAGCAGATTTGCCGCCGCGACGAGCCCGACCGGCCCCGCGCCGGCGATGAAAACGCGATCCTGGAAAATACTCACGCGATCAAGCGTACCGCGCTTTTTTGCTTGGGCATGATCTTTTCCGAAAACCTGTTCCCACTTTTCCGGATCATGTCCTATTCGATCTTCGCAATGCCCGCCTTGGTGATGATGTCGCGATACTTCACGATCTCATCGGCGTGGAATTTCTTGGCCGGCTCCAGGCCGAGCCCGATCGGCACGGCGCCGGCCTTTTCGAAGCCCGCCTTCACCGCCGGATCGTTGAGCGCGTCGTTCAGCTCCTTGTTGAGCCGCTGCATGATCGGCGCGGGCACGCCAGCGGGAGCGGCGAGCGCGAACCAGCCGTCGACCTTGTATTGCGGCAGCCCCGCCTGCGTTGTGGTCGGCGTGTCCGGCAGTGCGCCGAGTCGCACATCGCCTGCGACCGCGAGCGCGGTTGCGCCGTTCGCGTTGATCGGGCCGGCGACGTTCGGATACCACTGGAAGCCGAGCTGGACCTGTCCGGATATGAGGTCGGGGGCGAATTGCCCGATGTTGCGATAGGGCACATGGGTCATCTTCACGCCGGTGACCTGTGCGAAATACTCGCCGGCAAGATGCTGCGACGAGCCGATGCCGACCGAGCCGTAGTTCAGCGCGCCCGGCTCCTTCTTGGCGCGCTCGATCAGCTCCTTGACCGTCTTGATGCCGAGCTTGTTGCTCGCCGTCACCACGATCGTGAAGCTGGCGAATGGCGAGATGATGTTCAGTTCCTTCAGCGGGTCGTAGCCGAGGTTCTTGTAGAGTTCGAGATTGGCGGCGATCGGGCCCGAGCCGGCGCCGACCAGCGTGTAGCCGTCCGGTGTGGCCTTGGCGGCCAGCGCGGTGCCGGAGTTGCCGCCGGCGCCGGGCTTGTTCTCCACCACGATCGGCTGGCCCAGCGACTGCGACATCTTGTTGAACAAGATGCGGCTGACCACGTCGCTGGCGCTGCCGCCGGCAAACGGGATGATCACGGTGACGGGCCGGGTCGGATAGCTCTGCGCGTGCGCCGCGCCGCCGATCGTCATCGCGGCCGCGACGGTCGCCCCCATCCAGAACCGCTTGGTCATCGTCATGTCTTCTTCCTTTTTCTCAGGTACCTTTGAACTTGGCCGGCCGTTTAGCATGAAATGCCTCGACGCCCTCGCGGAAGTCGTCCGATTGCCGCAGCCGGCTGTAGCAGTGGCCTTCCAGCTCGATTGCCGTGCTCAACATAGCATCCTCGGTATCGTTGAGGAGCTTCTTTGCGGTGCGCTGCGCGAGCGGAGAAAAGGCACGCAGCTCGTCGGCCAGCGCATCCGTCGCCGCTTCAAGCTTGCCGTCAGGCACGCATTCGGTGGCGATGCCCCAGTCGCAGGCTTGCTTGGCCGGGATGCGCCGCGAGCGCATCACGATATCCTTGGTGCGGGTGATCCCGACGATCTTCTGCAGGCGCGCCGAGCCGCCGGAGCCTGGGATCTGGCCGAGCCGCTGCTCGGGCAGCGCGTATTGCGTGGTTTCGGATGCGATGCGGAAGTCGCAGGCGAGCGACAGTTCGAAGCCGACGCCGAAGCAGAAGCCGCGGTTCGCCACGATCACCGGTTTGGCGCAGCGCGCCGGCGCGGCGATGTTCCAGGCGAGCTTGGAGACCTTCTCAGGCGTCGCCTCCATGAAACCCTTGATGTTGCCGCCAGAGGAGAAATTCTCACCGACCGCGCGCAGTACGATGACGCGCACGACCTCGTCGAGGTCGAGCGCCTCGAACACCAGACGGAGCTGGTCGCGCTGCGGCATCGACACCACGTTGAGCGGCGGCCGGTCGAGGATGACGTCGGCCCGCTCGCGCGCAGCATCGACCTCGACGCGGAAGCCGTCGAGCATGGCAAGGCGGGGGTCGATGAAGGTTTCGCTCATGGCTTGTGTCCTGTGGGCGGATTGCGTTCTTGCTCGTAGTCGCCGGCGACCAGCATGCGCCGCAGCAGCTTGCCGACCGGCGACTTGGGAATAGCTTCGACGAACATGTAGCGGCGCGGCCGTTTGAAGTTGGCGAGGCCGGACGTCCGGCAATACTGGTCCAAATCGTCCTCGCTGACCGGCGCATTGCGTTTCACAAACGCCACAACGATCTTGCCCCACCGCTCATCGGCGAGGCCGACCACCGCGACTTCCGACACCGCCTCGTGCAGCGACAGACAGCTTTCGATCTCGACCGGCGAGACGTTCTCGCCGCCGGTGATGATCATGTCGTCGACCCGCCCGGTGACGAACAGGTTCCCCTCGTCGTCCATGTATCCGGTGTCGCCGGTAAAGAACCAGCCGTCGCGCAACGCCTTGGCGTCGGCGTCGGGCCGCCGCCAGTAGCCCTCGAAGGACTCGTCTCCGGCCAGCAGCGCGGCGATCTCGCCTTCCTCGTTCGGCTTGGTGGTCTCGTCGGCCGATTTCGCCCCGAGCTTCACCACCCGCACCATCTGGTTGATGCCGGCGCGGCCGGCCGAGCCCGGCTTCTTCGGTGCGTCCTGGTCGATGGTGAAGGTGTAGATCTCCGACGAGCCGTAGTGGTTGACGAACAGCTCCGGCTTGAACTCGGCCGTGAGCTTCTTGAGCAGCCCGTCGGTCATCGAGGCGCCGGCAAAACCGAGCTTGCGCACCGAGTGCACGCGCTCCGGCTTGAAGCGCGCATGGTGCACCAGGTCGTGATAGAGCGTTGGTACCAGATAGAGATTGGTGACCTTCTCCCGCTCGATCAACTTCAGCGCCTGAGCCACGTCAAACCGCGGCAGGCAGACGAACGTGCCGCCGATCAGCGACATCGCGAGGAGCGAGCGCACGCCCATGGTGTGGTAGAGCGGCATCACGCCGAGCGTCCGCTCGCCGTTGCGGTAGAGGTTTTGTGCGACGTGAGCGAGGGCGGCCGCCCGCTCGGCGCGCTGGCGGCGCGGCACGCCCTTCGGCTTGGCGGTGGTGCCGGACGTATAGAGCATCACCGACCACGCCCCGGCATCGGCGCGCGGCGCGATGTCTGGCTCGCGGTCGTTCACCAGGGATATGAACGGAATATCGTCGGGCACGCCGACCGAGATGCGCGGATGGTGCTGCGCCTCTTTGGATGTAGCGACGGCGCGGGCTGACACTTCTTCATAAACAAGCGCTTTCGCTTCCGCGTCGGTCAGGACGTAGTCCAGCTCCTCGGCCGTGGCGCGCCAATTGATCGGCGTCACGATGATGCCGGCGAACTGGCAGGCCCAGTGCACGGTCGCCGCCTCCCAGCGGTTCTGCAGCACCGTGACGAGATGGTCGCCGGCCTCAAGCTCCAGTTCGTCGAAGCCCGTGACCAGCGCCGAAATGCGCTCGTACCATTGCCGGTAGGTGAGGCGGGTGTCGCCATCGACGATCGCCAGCGCATCGGGGTCGCGCGCCACGCTCGCCAGGAAGCTGGTGCCGAGGTCAAGCATTGCGCGCGCCATTCCGCAGCTTTTCCGCGGCGTCGAGCGCCGCTGCGACGATCGGCACATAGCCGGTGCAGCGGCAGAGGTGACCGCCAAGAAACTCACGCAGCTCCGTCTCGCTGGGCGAGGGCTTATCGCGCAGATAGATGTCGAGCGACATCAGGACGCCCGGTGTGCAGAAGCCGCATTGCAGCGCGTGGTGGCGGCGGAATGCCTCCTGAAGCACGGAGAGACGGCCGGGCTCCGGCGCCAGCCCTTCGACGGTGCGGATCGTCGCGCCGTCGGCCTGCACTGCGAGGGTGAGGCAGGCGCGCCCCGGCGCGCCGTCGATCTCGATGGTGCAGGCGCCGCAAACGCCATGCTCGCAGCCGACGTGGGTGCCGGTCGCGCCCAGCACATGGCGCAGGAAATCGGTGAGCAGCATGCGCGGCTCTGCATTGCCCTCGACGGCGCGACCGTTGAGGGTGAGGCAGACGCGATGGCGTTGCCCGACGCTCAGGCGCGGCATGCGCGCGCCTCCTCAATGGTCAGGCGGCCAAGCTTGCGGACCAGATCGCGGCGCTGTTCTGCAGTGGCGTTGAGGTCTTCGCGCGATTCCAGCTCGGCGGCGAAGTCCTGCAGCGCGTCGTCCAGCGTCGAGCCTTCTAGGTTTCCGAAGTCCTGCGCGGAAGGACGGTCGGCAACGCCGCCGACCACGAGGCGCGTGCCTTGCGCGGTGGCGACCGCGGCGCAGGCGACGATGGCGAAATCGCCGTGACGGCGCGCGAATTCGCGGAACGCGTGACCCTCGCCCGGCTTGGCGCAGGGGAAGTGCACCGCTTCGATCAGCTCGTCGTCTTTGCGCGTGGTGGACATCAGCCCGGTGAAGAAGTCGTCGGCCGCGATGCGGCGCTTGGACCTTGCGGATGAGAGTTCGATCTCGCCGTTGAGCGCGACCAGCGTGAGGGGGATTTCCGCGCTGGGATCGGCCAGCGCGGCGGAACCGCAGACCGTTCCGCGTGCCCGGGTCTGTGCGTGGCCGACCCAGGGCAGCGCAAACGCGAGCAGCGGCTGGCGCTTCGCGAGCTCTGGCCATGCCAGCAGCGATGCCTGCCGTTCGGACGCGCCGACGCGGATCGTGTTGTCTTTCACGGCAATGCCGCCAAGCTCGGCCACGTGCATGATGTCGACCAAGACCTTCGGCCGCGCCATCCGCATCGAGAGGAGCGGCACCAGCGTCTGTCCGCCGGCGATGACGGTGGCGTCGGCGCCTTCCGCGGCCAGCGCCTCGTGCGCCTCCGCGAGTGAGGCCGCGCGCAGGTAATCGAACTTCGCCGGTTTCACGATTTGCGCTCCGCGAGCAGCGGCAGCAGCCGCTTGGGCGTCAGCGGCAAATCGATGGCGGCGACGCCCAACGCATCGGCCACCGCATTGGCGAGGCAGACCGGCGTCGACATGCAATTGCCTTCGCCGACGCCCTTGGCGCCGAGCGGCGTGAACGGCGACGGCGTCTCGACGTGCAGGATGACCGGCACCGGCACCTCGGTGGTGGTCGGCAACAGGTAGTCGGCGAACGTGCCGGACAGGAACGCGCCGTCCTCCGAATAGGCGAACTCCTCGTAGATGGCCGCGCCAAGCGCGTGCGCGAAGCCGCCGGTAATCTGGCCCGCCACCATGCCGGGATGCAGCACGGTGCCGCAGTCGTGCATGGTGACGTACTTGTCGATCTTGATCGCACCGGTGACGCGGTCGACCTCGACGGCGCAGAAATCGAAGATGAAGCCGTGGCAGAGTGAGGAATTGGTCTCGTCGTTCTCAGCCGGTGCGGTCAATTGCGGTGGCGTCCAGAACGCAGTCTCGCGCAGCACCTGCGCGCCGTCGGGTACGACGCCCGGCGACCAGTGGCCCGCCGCGGCAAGGCGGCCGAACGGCACGGCATTGTCCGGATTGCCCTTGGCGCCGATCTTGCCGTTCGCGAACACGATCTCATCCGGCGCAACATTGAGCTGCGCCGCCGCGCCGCGCGCCAGCTTCTCCTTCATCTGTATCGCCGCGAGATGCGCGGCGCCGCACACCGCCGCGGCGAACCGGCTGGAGTAGTTGCCCGACGCGATCGACCAGGCGTCGCGCGCGGTGTCCATCTCGCCGACCACGCGGATGTCCTTCGGCGCGAGGCCGAGCGCATCGGCGACCACCTGCGCGAGCACGGTGCGGTGGCCCTGGCCCTGCGGCACCGAGGCAACATGCACCGACACCGCGCCGGTCGGATCGACCGAAATCGTGGCGGTCGCCTGCGCGCCGTTCTTCGGTCCAACCTTGCGGCGCTCCTCGGGTGTCAGCACCGCGGTGATGTAGCCCATGTTGGAGACGCTCGGCTCGACCGCGGCGGTGAGCCCGATGCCGTAGAGTTTGCCTTCCGCACGCGCTTTCGCCTGCCGCGCCTTCAATTCGGCGAGGCCGCCGTCCTGCACCGCCTTCTCGACCGTGGCGGGATAGTCCCCGGAATCGAGCAGGCCCCCGCTCGCGGTGCGGTAGGGGAAAGCGCCGGACGGCACCAGATTGCGGCGGATCACATCGAGCGGGTCGAGCTTCAGCTCGATAGCGATGCGCTGCATCAGCCGCTCCAGCGCGTAATAGACCTGCGGCCCGCCGAAGCCGCGGTTGAGGCCGGTCGGCGTCTTGTTGGTCAGCACCACGCGGTTCTTCACCGCGACATTGCGGATCGCGTAGGCGCCGGTGAGGTTGCCCTGCATGCGATAGAGCGTCGCCGGCTCCGGCGCCCGGATGTGCGCGCCGACGTCTTCGACCTGGTCGTAGGAGAGGGCGGTGACGCGCCCGTCCGCCTCGACTGCGGCCTCGAGCTTCGTCACCCGGTTGGTGGCCGATACCGACGCTGCGAGATGCTCCAGCCGGTCCTCGATCCACTTCACCGGCCGCTCCGCGAGGCGCGCGGCCAGCGACATCAGCACCACGTAGAGGAACACGCCCTGCTTGACGCCGAAGCTGCCGCCGGAGTTGGGCGGCGTGCGCAGCCGGAAGCGGTTGCCCGGCACCTTCAGCGCGCGCGCCATCACCGCGTGCAGCGTGAACGGCCCCATGAAGTTGGCAAGCACATCGTAGCTGTCCTCGCCGGGGTCGTATTCCGCCACCACGCCATAGGTCTCGATCGGCGTGCAGGAGTTGCGCGGATATTTGATCTCGACGGCGATGCGGTGCGCCGCCTTGGCGAAGGCCGCTTCGGGATCGCCGTAGCGGAACGCCCGCTCGCTCGCGATGTTCGATTTCAGTCCGTCGTGCAGCAGCACACTGGACGTCAGCGCTGCGACCGGATCGACCACCGCCTGCAGCGGCTCGTAATCGACCTCGATCAGCTCCAGCGCGTCCTCGGCGAGATAACGATCTGACGCGACGACCACGGCGACCGGCTCGCCGACGTAGCGCACCCGCTCGACCGCGATCGGCCAGCACTGGATCGGCGCGCGAATACCCATCGCCAGCGGCGCCGACAGTTTCACAACCTCCGCGCCAGTGAGCACCGCCACGACGCCAGACGCTTGCAATGCCGCGCTGACATCGATTTTCTTGACGACCGCATGAGCATGCGGCGAGCGCAGGATTGCGGCGTGCAGCGTGTCCGCCCGCACGCCGATGTCATCGATATAGCGCCCGCGGCCTGTCAATAGCGCGGCGTCCTCGACCCGCTCGATCGATTGACCGCACCATTTGGCGTTGTTGCCGGCGTTTTCCGCGGTCATGTCGTCAGTGTTCCTCCGGCGGCAACAATGCTACATCTGGGCACGATGACCAAGCACGAGATGCCCAAGCGCGAGATGCCAAAGCGTTCCGCGCGCGGCAGCAATGCACCGCAACCGGTCCGCACATTGCGCGACTGGCTCGATCATCTGGCTGCGCGCGAGCGCCTCGCGGTGATCAAGCCGAACGCCAATTTGCGCTTCGAGCTTGCCGCTTACGCCAAGAGGCTCGACGGTCAGCGCGCGACGGTGTTCCCGAAACCGGGCGGTCATCCAATGCCGGTGGTGTCCGGCCTCATTTCGGATCGTGGCTGGATGGCCGAGGCGATGGGCGTTGAGCCCGCCGAGGTTGTCACGCGCTTTCAGGAGGCTTCGCTCAATCCGATCCCGTGGCAGGAGGTGAAGTCCGCGCCGGCGCAGGAGGTGGTGCATCGTCAGGTCGATCTGGTGCGGCAGTTGCCGCTGCCGACCCACAACGAGCACGACGGCGGGCCGTATATCAGCGCCGGTCTGATGATCGTTCGCAATCCGAAGACCGGAAAGCAGAACGTCTCGATCCACCGCTGTCAACTCACCGGGCCGAACCGGCTCGGCGTGCTGCTGCTGCCGCGCCACACCCACGTGTTCTTCGACATCGCCGAGCAGAGCGGCGAGCCGCTCGACGCCGCCATCGTGGTCGGCATCGATCCGCTGACGCTGCTCGCCTCGCAGGCGATCGCGCCGCTCGACTTTGACGAGTTGGAGATCGCCGGCGCGTTGCAGGGCCGACCGTTGCCGGTGGTGAAATGCGTCACCAGCGAAATCCGGGTGCCGGCAGAAGCCGAGGTGGTGATCGAGGGCCGCTTTCTGCCGAAGCTGCGCGAACCGGAAGGCCCGTTCGGCGAGTTCCCGCAGTATTATGGCGAGCGCGCCAACCGCCACGTCATGGAAATCACCGCGGTCACGCACCGCAAGGATGCGATCTTCCACACCATCGTCGGCGGTGGGCTGGAGCACCAGTTGCTCGGTGCGATCCCGAAGGAAGCGACGCTGCTCAATCACCTGCGCCGCAATTTCCCGAACGTCGTCGACGTGCATCTGTCGCCCGGCGGCGTGATGCGCTTCCACCTCTATGTGAAGATCAAGAAGCGCCACGAGGGCGAGGCCAAGAACGTCATGATGGGCGCGTTCGCCGCCTCGTTCGACTTGAAGCACATCATCGTGGTCGACGAGGACGTCGACATCCACAATCCGACCGAGGTGGAGTGGGCGGTGGCGACGCGCTTCCAGGCCGACCGCGATCTGCTCATCGTGCCGGAAAGCCAGGGTTCCAAGCTCGATCCCACCAACCGCGATGGCGTCGGCGCCAAGATGGGCATGGACGCGACCAAGCCTCTTGCGGCCGACGAAATGACGTTCAAGCGCATCCGCGTGCCGGGCGAGGAGACGATCGACGTCGCCGAGACCATCAAACGCGCCGGCGCAAACTGGCGCGACATTTTGAAGGGGTAGCCGTCATTCCGGGGCGCGAGCGCAGCGAGCGAACCCGGAATCCATAACCACCGCTGCGGAGTATGGATTTCGGCTCTCGCCATAGCGCGTCGAAGACGCGCGTGACCGCGCTTATGGCTCGGCCGGAATGACCGGGAGCTGCAATGGACATCGATCTGCCCGACGTGGCCGCCGAGGTGAAAGCGGCCTTCGACCGCTACGAGAAGGCGCTCATCACCAACGACGTCGCGGTGCTCGACGAGACATTCAAGGTCGATCGCCGCACCATCCGCTACGGTGGCGCCGAAATCCTCTACGGCCATCACGAGATCGCGGCGTTCCGCGCCGCGCGCTCGCCGGTCGGGCTGGAGCGCAGCATCTCGCGGACCGTGATCACGACCTACGGACGCGACTTTGCTGTCGCCTCGACCCTGTTTCACCGAAAGTCGATGCCGGGAAAGGTCGGCCGCCAGATGCAGACATGGGTGCGCTTTCCGGAGGGCTGGCGCGTGGTCGCCGCTCACGTCAGCGTGGTCGACGAAGCCTCGGTCTGGAAGGCCAGCTAGGCCCGCCGCCGAACTGGACATGCTCCGCCCAAAATAGTGGCAACCCGCATCGGACAGCGGTGCCGCAGCCTCTTCCCCCGCCGCCGGATTGGCGCGAGGCTTGCAAGTCCTGGAACGGCTGGCGGTTCGTTGCGTTGGGAAGCGGACAGGCGGGCGGGGGTGTCGGTTGCGCGTGGCCTTCGATGAGATGACCGGAGCGGACGGGCAGGTGCGCCCGGCCTATGCCTCCCTGGCCGCGTGGCTCAGCGAGGTGCGTCCCGACGTACTCGACTACCGCCGCCGCGAGGCTGAGCTTCTGTTCCGCCGGATCGGCATCACCTTCGCGGTCTATGGCGAGGCCGACGCCCAGGAACGACTTATTCCGTTCGACGTCATCCCGCGCATCCTCTCGGCCGGCGAATGGGACCGGCTGAGCAAGGGACTGGAGCAGCGCGTCAAGGCGCTCAACCTCTATCTCAAGGATATCTACGGCAAGCGTGAAGTGCTGCGCGCCGGCATCGTGCCGGAAGATCTGGTGTTCCAGAACCCGGTGTTCCGCCCGGAGATGAACGGCCAGAAGGTGCCGCACGACATCTACCTGCACGTCGCCGGTATCGACATCGTGCGCGACGACGCCGACACCTTCTATGTGCTGGAAGACAACGCGCGCACGCCCTCCGGCGTCTCCTACATGCTGGAAAACCGCGAGATCATGATGCGGCTGTTCCCGGAGCTGTTCTCGCAGCATCGCGTCGCGCCGGTCGAGAACTATCCGGACGAACTGCTCGCCACCTTGAAATCGGTGGCGCCGGAAACCGCGCCGCGCGATCCGATCGTCGTGCTGCACACGCCGGGGGTCTACAATTCGGCCTACTACGAGCATTCGTTCTTGGCCGACAAGCTCGGCATCGAACTGGTCGAGGGGAACGACCTGTTCGTCAAGAACAGCGTGGTCTACATGCGCACCACGCAGGGGCCGCAGCGCGTCGACGTGATCTACCGCCGCATCGACGACGACTTCATCGACCCGCTGACCTTCCGCCCGGATTCCGCGCTCGGCGTTGCCGGGCTGATGTCAGCCTATCAGGCCGGCAACGTGACGCTCGCCAACGCGGTCGGTACCGGCATCGCCGACGACAAGGCGATCTACAGCTATATGCCTGAGGTGGTGAAGTTCTATCTTGGCGAGGAGCCGATCCTGAAGAATGTGCCGACTTGGCGCTGCCGGGAGGAGGAACACCTCAAATACGTGCTCGATAATCTCGAGGATCTGGTGGTGAAGGAGGTCCACGGCTCGGGCGGCTACGGGATGCTGATCGGTCCGACCGCGGACAAGGCCACCATCGCGGCGTTCCGCACCAAGCTCAAGCTCGATCCCAAGGGTTTCATCGCGCAGCCGACGCTCGCGCTCTCTACCGTGCCGACCTGCGTCGAGTTGGGCGTCGCGCCGCGCCACGTCGACCTGCGGCCGTTCGTGCTCACTGGCCGCGACAAGGTGCGTATCGTGCCGGGCGGACTGACCCGCGTCGCGCTCAAGCAGGGTTCGCTGGTGGTCAACTCCAGCCAGGGCGGCGGCACCAAGGATACGTGGGTGCTGGACAAGTAGATGCTCTCCCGCACCGCCGACAACCTGTATTGGCTGGCACGCTATGTCGAGCGCGCGGAATATCTCGCGCGTATCCTTGAGGCAACGCAGCGGCTAACCGCGCTGCCGCTCGCCTACGTCGGCGAGACCAACGAGTGGATTACGGCTGTCGCAACCGCTGGCTGCTCCAACGCATTCTTTGCCGCGCATGACGAGGCCAACGAGGAAACCGTCACCGATTTCCTGGCGTTCTCGCCGGACAATCCGTCGTCGATCCGCAATTGTTTCGAGGTCGCGCGCCACAATGCGCGCGCCGTGCGCACCGCGCTGACGATGGAAATGTGGGACGCCATCAACAGCACGTGGCTCGAGCTCAAGCGGTTTGGCAACAAGCCGAACACCCGCGAGGAGATCGCACGCTTTCTGCAATGGGTGCAAAGCTCGTCCTTGCGCTACGACGGCTCGGCTTACCGGACCATGCTGCGCAACGACGCCTACTGGTTCTCGCGGCTCGGCGTCTACATGGAGCGTGCCGACAACACCGCGCGCATTCTCGACGTGAAATATCATCTGCTGCTGCCGGAGGACGAGCACGTCGGCGGGCCGCTCGACTATTTCCAGTGGTCGGCGATCCTGCGCTCGGTGTCGGCTTTGACGGCCTATCACTGGGTGTACCGCGAAAGCCTCAAGTCCTGGCTGGTAGCGGACCTGCTCATCCTCAACGACCAAATGCCGCGCTCGCTTGCAAGCTGCTACGAAAACCTGGAGCAGAATCTCGATCGCATCGCCCACATGTACGGCCGGCAGGGGCCGGCGCAGCGCCAGGCCCGCGCCATCCGCACCCGCCTGCAGAACAGCCGGATGGACGACATTTTCCAGTCCGGGCTGCACGAGTTCGTCAGCGCCTTCATCGCCGACAACAACAATCTCGGCGGCGCCATCAGCAAGCAATACTTGTCGTAGCCTCAGTCATGGCCGGGCTTGTCCCGGCGGCTCGCGCCGGTCATCTTGTGGACATGCGAATTCGCATCGCGCATACGACAAGCTATCGGTACGCCCAGCCGGCCCGCGCGGTGATCCAGACGCTGCGGCTGACGCCGCGCAACCACGACGGCCAGTATGTAGTTGGCTGGCGCATCGACGTGTCGGAGAACTGCCAGCTTGCCCAGCACGAGGACGCGTTCGGCAACATCAGCCACGTCTTCACCGTGGATGGGCCTCTCTCGGAATTGAGCCTGTCGGTGGAGGGCGAGGTCGAGACGCAAGACACGCACGGCGTGGTGAAGGGTACGGTCGAGCGGTTTCCACCGAGCCTCTATTTGCGCGAGACTGCGCTGACGCATATCGACCCGGCGATCGCGGATTTTGCCCAAGCCGCACGCAAGGACGCGGCCGGCGATGCGCTGAAGACGATGCATAATCTGGCGCAGCGGCTCCACGCGGATATGGCGTTCGACACGGCCCCGACCGGCACCACGACCACGGCCGCCGAGGCTTTCGCGCTCAAGCGCGGCGTGTGCCAGGACATCAGCCACATCTTCATCGCGGGCGCGCGCAGCCTCGGTGTGCCGGCGCGTTATGTCGGCGGCCACTTCCATCGCGCCGATGGCGTCACCGACCAGGAGGCCGGCCACGCCTGGGCGGAGGCTTTTGTTCCCGATCTTGGCTGGGTCGCATTCGACCCGACGAATGGCATCGCCACGACCGACGCGCATGTTCGTGTCGCGGTCGGGCTCGATTATCTCGGCGCGGCGCCGGTGCGCGGCACGCGGCACGGCGGCGGTGCGGAAACGATGGCTGTCGAGGTGCGTGTCGCGCAGAGCGGGCGGCAGACGCAGAGCTAAGGAACGAGCACTTAAAGCGAAACGGCTGCTCCGGCGGCAGCGGGCTCTCTCTCCCGCTTGCGGGGGAGGGTTGGGGGAGGGGGCGTTCTACTCAATCACCTGATCCGCGCGGGTGAGCAGCGTCGCCGGCAGCGTGAGGCCGAGCGCGTTCGCGGTCTTGAGATTGACGACAAGCTGAAACTTGGTCGCGAGCTGAACCGGCAGGTCGGCCGGCTTGCGGCCCTTGAGGATCTTGTCAACGAAGCTCGCGGACTCGCGATAGATCGCCAACTGGTCCGCGGAATACGACATCAGACCTCCAGCCCTGGAAAAATCCGAGTGTGGCGCGAACGCGGGCAGGCGGTGCTTGAGCGCCACGTCGGCGGAACGTTTGTGCGGAAAGCTCGGCTGGACCATGACGGCATCGGCCCGCCATTGCGCCATCTCGGCAAACGCGGCTTCAAACTCATCTGGTCCGCGCAGGAGGACGGGCTTGATTTCCATGCCGAGGGTCCGGCCGGAGGCCAGGATGTTTTCGAGGAAGGGTTTGTGGAACGGATCAGGTGTATTCGCCAACACGATCACCCGGCGCGCCGACGGCAATGCCTCTCTGATGAGCTCGAGGTTCTTTCCGCCAAGTTCTGCCGTTGCGCCTGACATCCCGGTGAGGTTGCCGCCCGGCCGCGCCAGGCTGGCGACGAAGCCGGTGCCGACCGGATCGCCAACTCCCGCCATCACGATCGGGATTTCAGCCGTGGCCTGCTTGGCGGCCGTTATGGCCGGCGTCTGAAACGCGGCGATGATGTCGACCTTAAGCGCAACAAGCTCTGCGGCGAGAATGGCGAGCCTTTGGGCGTCGCCCCCCGCAGAGCGGAATTCAAAGGCGACCGACTGCCCTTCGATATAGCCAAGCTCGCGCAGGCCTTCGCGGAATTCCTTGAAGAACAATGCGGGATCGAGATTTCCGAGGGCCAGAATGCCGATGCGCGGCAGCTTGCCCGGCTGCGCCCATCCGGCGGCCGGCCCGGCCATCGCCGCACCACCGAGCAACACGACAAATTCGCGCCGGCGCATAGATCATCCCCCAAAAGGCCCGTCGGCCGTGACCTTAACATAGCGCGAACGTGACAGGCAGTGAGGCGGCTGTGACCGCCTGCGGCCTGACCGCCATTGCCGGGGTTGCTATCATCAGCCGGCTTAACTCTGTCGGGCGACATGACCACCTGGGATATGCAGATCGTACGAGCCAGGCTGCGGCTGGGCAGCGGGCTGATCCTGTTTGCCTTTGTCGCCATGCATATGATGGCGCATGTCGTGCTGCTGATTTCGTTCGAAACGGCCGACACGGCGCTCGCCTTCCTGATGATGCCGTGGCGCACCATGCCCGGGACCGTGCTGCTCGCCGCCGCTTTCCTGGTGCATTACGCCAACGCGCTGTGGTCGATCTATTCGCGGCGCAGCCTGCGCATGCCGCGATGGGAGCTGTGGCAGGTGTTGTTGGGCCTCGCCATTCCGTTTCTGCTGGCGCTCCACGTGATGGGCACTCGCGTCGCGGAGCTCACGCACGACGTCAGCACGTCCTATGCGTCGATCCTGCTGACGTTCTGGTATTCGGCGCCGTGGATCGGCGTCATGCAGACGATTGCGCTGATCGTCGTCTGGGCGCACGGCTGCATTGGCATTCATTTCTGGCTGCGCAACAAGCGCTGGTACCGCGACTGGGTCGTGGCGTTCCGTGCCTTCGCCATCCTGCTGCCGACGCTGGCGCTCGCGGGTTTCGTCGCCGCCGGCAACGAGACGCTGCGCGAGGCGGCGATGGAAGCCGACTATGTCCAGACCGTCCGGCAAAGCACCAATGCGACGCCGGAATCGGTGGCGCTGGTGTATGGCGGCGCCAGGATCGCGCTCTACGTCCACATCGGCCTGGTCGGCTTGGCATTCGGCGCGCGCGCGTTGCGCGGCTGGCTCTACCGCCGCCGCGAGCCGCCGATCCTCACCCATGCCAACGGGCGGCGCATGACCATCCTGCCGGGCGCGACGGTGCTGGAAACGCTGCGCGACAACGGCGTGCCACATGCCGCGGTGTGCGGCGGCCGCGCCCGCTGCACCACCTGCCGCGTGATGGTCACGTTGGGGCTCGACACGCTGCCGGAGCCGGGACCGCAGGAGGCGGCGGCGCTCGCCCGCATCAAGGCCAGTCCCGGTACGCGGCTCGCCTGCCAGATCCGACCCACTGAAAGCATTTCCATCATGCCGCTGTTCGCCGCCGACGCGGCTGCGGCCGACGGCACGGTGCGCGGCGGGCTCGAAGGCAGCGAGCGGCCGATTACCGTGGTGTTCGTCGATCTGCGCGGCTCCACCAGCATCGGCGAGGCGAAGCTGCCTTACGACGTGCTCTATCTGCTCAATCAATTCTTCCACGAGATGACGCGCGCGCTCATCGCCACCCGCGGTCACTATTCGCAGTTCACTGGCGACGGGCTGATGGCGCTTTACGGCCTTTACGAATCCGATCCGGCGCGCGGCGCCGCCGATGCGCTGCGCGGCGCGCATGCGATGCTGGCGGGTCTCGAACGGCTCAACCGGCAGCTGCGCAACGAGATGTCGCAGCCGCTCCAGATCGGCATCGGCATCCACCACAGCGAGGCGATTGTTGGCGCGATGGGCCCGCCGAAGTCGCAGATCATCACCGCGATCGGCGACACCGTGAACACCTGCGCGCGGCTCGAAAGCCTCACCAAGGAATTTAATGTTCCGGTGGTGGTGTCGCGCCAGGCAGCCGAAGCCGCGCGGCTCGACACCGGCGGCCGGCCGCTCCACGAGGTGCCGGTGAAGGGCCGGGTGGCCAAAGTCGAGTTCTACGCTTTGGAGACGGTTCCCGAGTTGCCGCGCTGAAGCCCGAGCCGAATTGTGGCAGCCGGTTCCCGAACCAAATTCGCCTGCATTCGCAGCGTGTAGATCCATCGCGCCCGCGTTAACCACGTCCCGCCTTGAGGGTTCGTTAGCCGGACTTTTTTACCGCGAATGGACGGCATTTTTGGTACTTTGGCGTGCTGCCAGAAGCCATAACGGCCTGAGCGGGCTTTAAAATTGTGGTAATGCCGCACAAAAGCCCGCTCGCAATCTGATAAATTGAAGCGGGGGCGTCATTCGCGTTCGGGACATGGGTCGGGGTCAGTTGCACACGTCAATTGACGGAGCGGGGCGTCCAACGGGCAGCTTTCCTGTCCGCGGCTTGGCATGCCTGGCGTTTCTGCTGGCCGCCGCCGGCTGCGCCTCGATCAACAACGACCCGATCAACAAGCCGCTCGAGGCGCTGGCCCAGGACGGTCCCGGGGCCAGCCGCGAATCCGAAACCCATTTCGACGATACGGTGATCGCGCTATCGTTCTCGGGCGGCGGCATGCGCGCCGCCGCGTTCTCCCATGGCGTCCTCACTGCGCTCGCCGACACCAACATCCGCACCCGCGGCGGGGCGGTGTCGCTGATCGACCGGATCGACATCATTTCCGGCGTGTCCGGCGGTGCGGTGCCCGCCGCCTACTTCGGCCTGAAGAAGCGCGCCGCGCTTGCCGATTTCCGCGAGCGGTTCCTGCTGCGCAACGCCGAGGAATCGCTCTCGACCGACGTCAACATCACCAACCTGTCGCGCGGCTTCTCCGGCGGCATCAACGACTCGACGCAATTCCCGCGCTGGCTCGACGCCAATTTGTTCAACGGCGCGACCTTCGCCGACATGAGCCAGACGCAGCGGCCGCGCGTCTCGATCAACGCGTCCGACATCTACAACCGCACGCCGTTCCTGTTCGGCCGCGGTGCGTTCGGTGCGCTGTGCTCGGACTTCACGCAGTATCCGGTGTCGCTCGCGGTCGCGGCTTCGGCGGCGGTGCCGGTGTTCTTTGCGCCGGTCGTGATCGAGAACTTCTACGACAAGTGCCCGCTGCCGCTGCCGGAGTGGGTCGAGCGCGTGCGTAACAATCCCGAACTCGCCGCCGATGCTGCGTCAGTACGCCGACGCGATCGTGCGCTATCGCAAGGGCGACGTGAAATACGTCAAGCTGCTCGACGGCGGGCTGGTCGACAACTACGGGCTCGCCGGCTTCACCATCTCGCGGCTGTTGTCGAACACCGCGCACGGTCCGCTGTCGGCCCGCGAGGGCGTCAAGCTGCGCCGCGTGATGTTCATGGTGGTGGACGCCGGCCGCCAGCCGTCCGGCGCGTGGAGCAAGACGGTGGCCGGTCCGTCCGGCGTCGATCTGATCATGGCGACGGCCGACACCGCGACCGGCTCGAGCGCGGCGCAGAGCTACACCGCGTTCAGCGAGATGATGAACGACTGGCAGGGCAGGCTCGTCGCCTGGCGCTGCCGCCTGTCGGCCACCGAACGGGCGCGGCTTGGTGCCGACCCCAACTGGAATTGCCGCGACGTGAAATTCTACGTCAGCCGCATCGGCTTCGAGCAGCTTGGGCAGGAGCGCGCCGCGCAGCTCGACGCGGTGGAGACGCGTTTCAAGCTTCCACCAGCCCAGGTCGATATGGTGGTCGCCGCGGGCCGCGATGCGCTCAACGCCAACACCAAGTTCCGCGCCTTCGTGCGCAGCCTCGACGGCAGCGCGCTGTCGCCGGCGGCCCCGCGCCGCCCGGGACGGCAAGGTGTGCCGGTTGCCGAAGAACCCACCGACGATTTCCCGCAGGAAGCGACAGCGCTCGCGCCGCGCCAGTAGCTCGCGTCACATAATCGCGAATTCGGAATTCTTGCGGTCGGTCACCAGCATCGTGCCCGGATAGTGGGTGATGCAGAATTCCGGCTTCACAGTCGCGACCACCGATTGCGGCGTCACGCCGCACGCCCAGAACACCGGGATCTCGTCGCTCTTCACCGTCACCGCGCTGCCGTAGTCGGGCTTCGCCAAGTCCTTGATTCCGATCATCTCAGGCTTGCCGATGTGCACGGGCGCGCCGTGCACGGCGGGAAACCGCGTCGTGATCTGGATGGCGCGGATTGCGTCGGCCGGCTTCATCGGCCGCATCGACACCACCAATGGGCCGTGGAACGGTCCGGCCGCCTTGGTCGGGATATTGGTGCGGTACATCGACACCGCGCAGTTCTCGGTGACGTGACGCAACTCGATGCCGTCCTCGGTCAGTGCGTCTTCGAACGAGAACGAGCAGCCGAGCGCGAAGATGACCAGGTCGTCGCGCCAGTGCTTCTTGATGTCGGTCGGCTCATCGACCAGTTCGCCGTTGCGGAACACGCGGTAGCGCACGATGTCGGTGCGGATGTCGAGGTCCTCGGCCAGCGACGGCAGATGGGGATCGCCGGGCGAGCCGACGGCGAGTACCGGGCAGGGCTTGGGGTTGAGCTGGCAGAACCGCAGGAAGTCGGTCGCCAGCGCCGCCGGCAGGATGGCGAGATTGCCCTGCACGAAGCCCGGCGCAATGCCCGACGTCGGGCCGGTCCATGCGCCGCTTCGGATCGCCAGCCGGGCCTCGAGCCCGGTTTGGGGAACGGCAGGCGCTTGTTGTTTGGCGGAAGCGACGGCCATGGCGGCTCCTTGATGCGATCCGCGTCACCACGACGCGTATTTCGCTTATCTTATCATCGCCTTGGCGGCGGAAAACCGGTTGAATTGGCTGTCTGGATCGCGTTTGCTTGGGGCACAACATTGGAGAGAGCCCGGACATCGGGCAGGGGAGGAACGATGAAGCGTCTCAAATGGTCACTTGCGTTGGCGGCCGGCCTGACCGCTGGATCGGTCGCGACTGCGTCCGCTCAGCAGGCTGCCGCTCCTGCGGCGCCGGTCAAATTGGGCATCGTCTCGTTCCTCAGCGGCCCGGCTGCGAGCCCGTTCGGCGTTCCCGGCCGCAACGGCGCCGAAATCGTCATCGAGGCGCTCAACGCCGGCAAGGCGCCGGCGCCTTACAACAAGGTCGGCCTTGGCGGCTCCAAGATCGAAATCAAATGGGTCGACGAGGCCGGCTCGACCGCCCAGGTCGTCACCGAATTCCGCAACCTGGTGCAGCGCGACCAGGTCGACGCCGTGGTCGGCTACATCTCGTCGGGAAGCTGCCTCGCGGTGACCCCGGTTGCCGAAGAGCTCAAGGCGCTGACCGTCTATTTCGACTGCGGCACGCCGCGCATCTTCGAGGAGAAGCCGCGCAAGTACGTGTTCCGTCCGTCGTCGCACGCGACCAAGGACTCGACCGGTGCGGCGCGCTACCTGGTCGCCAAGAAAAAGGACATCACGCTCTATTCCGGCATCAACCAGAACTACGCCTGGGGCCAGGACTCCTGGAAGGATTTCGACGCCGCCATGAAGATCCTGGCGCCGAAGTCGCAGGCCGACAAGGTTCTGTTTCCCAAGCTGTTCCAGGGTGAGTTCGGCGCGGAAATCTCGACCCTGCTGACCTCGAAGTCGCAGGCCGTGCATTCCAGCTTCTGGGATGGCGACCTGGAAAGCTTCATCATCCAAAGCTCGGCGCGCGGCCTCAGCAAGCGCATGCCGTTCATCGGCACCACCGCCGAGTCGTCGATGTGGCGTCTGCGCGACCAGATGCCGGATGGTACCATCGTCGGTGGCCGCGGCCCGCACGGCCCGCTCGCGCCGGACAATGCGCTCAACAAGTGGTTCAAGACAATCTATATGGACCGTTACGGCACGCCGCCGACTTATCCGTCCTATCAGATGGCGCTCTCGCTGCTCGGCTTGAAGCTCGCCTGGGAGAAGGCAGCCGACAAGAAGGGCGGCGCCAAGCCGACCACCGACGAAGTCGTCGCCGCGTTCGAGGGCATTGAGTACGACAGCCCGAGCGGCAACGTGAAGATGGCGCTTGGCAACGGCCACCAGGGCATCCAGGCGACCGCCTACGGCACTTATCGCTTCAACAAGCAGAAGAAGGAGCCGGAGTTGATCGACGTGATCCGCTTCAACGCGGAATGCGTCAACCCGCCCTCCGACAAGACCTCGGAGGAGTGGATCAAGGCCGGTATGCCCGGTGCCAAGTGCTGATGCTTGCGTACCTCCCCCTGAAAGGGGAGGTTGACGCGCCGTAAGCGAGTACACGCGCGTCTTCAACGCGCTATGGCGCGTCGGGTGGGGGTCACCTCTCTATAGGCCATGACCCCCCACCCCGACCCTCCCCCTGCAGGGGGAGGAGAAGAAGCGCTGCCGTTGCCGCATAGAAAGCAGAACCCTCCTTGCTCACCGCATTCGCCATTTTCTCGGACGGGCTGGTCTACGCCGCCTATCTGTTTCTCGTCGCCGTCGGCCTCACGCTGATCTTCGGCGTGATGAAGATTCTCAACGTCACGCACGGCTCGTTCTATGCGTTCGGCGCCTATGGCGCGGCGACCGCGGCCGGCGTCTGGTACGAGCGCGGCCTCAACGACGCGGGCGGCCTGTTGTTCATGATCGGCCTCGCGATGCTGATCGGCCTCGTCATCGGCATTATCCTGGAGCGCGGCATCCTGCGCTTCGTCTACGGCCGCGACGAGGTCGTGGTGGTGCTTGTCACCTACGCCGTGTTCCTCATCCTCGAGGACGTGCTCGTGCTGGTGTGGGGCCCGCGCTCCTACACCGCGTACCAGCCGATGACCGCCGCCGGCTCGATCGATATCGGCGATTTGACGCTGTCGAACTACGACATCGGCCTTGTCATTCTGGCCGCTGCGCTCGCGGTGCTGTGCTGGTGGGCGCTGAAGTACACCCGCTATGGCCGGCTCCTCACGGTGGTGATCTTTGACCGCGAGACGGCGGCGGCGTTTGGCGTGAACGTTCGTGTCCTTTACACCGTCACCTTCATCATCGGCGCCATGCTGGGCGCGCTGGGTGGCGCGGTGATGGCGCCAAAAATGTCGATCACGCTCGGCATCGGCGTCGAGGTGATCGTGCTTGCGTTCGCGGTTGTCGCGATCGGCGGCATGGGCTCGATCGAAGGCGCGCTGATCGGTGCGATTCTGGTCGGTCTCGCGCGCGCCGCCGCCGTGCATCTGGTGCCGCAGCTCGAGCTGTTCGTCATCTATGCGGTGATGGCGCTGGTGCTGAGCTTCCGTCCCCACGGCCTGTTCAGTCAGGCCCAGCCGCGGAAGATATGACCGTGACCGTGCGCAACACTCTGTTCGGAGCGCTGGCCTTCGTCGCGGTGGGCGCGGTCGCGCCCTGGCTGCCACCGTGGCTCGTCTCGCTCGCCACCATCGCCTTCGCCAACGCGCTGGTGGTGCTCGGCCTGATCATCCTGTGGCGCACCGGCCTGGTGCCGTTCGGGCAGGCGCTGTTCTACGCGATCGGCGCCTATGCCGTGGCGCTGCTCGGCCGCTACACGCCGGTTCGCGACGTGTTCCTGGTGGTGTTCGCCGGTGCGATTGCCGCTGGCATCGTTGCCTACCTCATCGGCTTCCTGCTGGCGCGCTACCGAGAAATATTCTTCGCCATGCTCAGCCTCGCGATGTCGATGATCCTCTACGGCGTGCTGGTGAAGACCGAGACGCTCGGCTCGACCGACGGCTTCCACGTCGAGGCCGGCACCATCCTCGGGTGGAAGCCGCAGGGCGCGACGCGCAACCTCGCGATCTTCTGGATCGTGCTGGCGTTCTCGGCGATCGCGGCGTGGCTGGTGGCGCGCTACTTCCGCTCGGTTGCGGGATCGCTGACCCACCCGATCCGCGACAACGAGATCCGCGTCGAGTTCCTCGGCATCTCGGTCGACCGGCTGATCCATCTTAAGCTCGTCGTGTCCGGCATCCTGGCCGGCATCGGCGGTGCGCTCGCCGCGCTCGCCATCCAGCACGTCGATCCGCAGATGGCGTACTGGACCACCTCGGGCGGTTTCGTGTTCGTCACCATCCTGGCCGGGGCCGGCTCGGTCGCCGCCGCGTTCGTCGGCTCGCTGCTGTTCGAACTGGTGCGCTCCATCGCGGTGACGCTGGTGCCCGGCGAATGGCAGATGATTCTCGGCACCGCGCTGCTCCTCACCATCCTGTTCCTGCCCGAGGGGCTCGGCTCGCTGGTCGCACGGTTGCGGCGAAAGAAGGGGACCGCATCGTGAGCGCGATCCTCTCCGTGCGCGACCTGGAGAAGACCTTCGGTTCGGTGGTCGCCGCGCGCGACATCTCGGTCGACGTGCCGGCGCAGCAGACCGTCGGCATCATCGGCGCGAATGGCGCCGGCAAGACCACCTTCGTCAACATGATTACCGGGCATCTCTCGCCCTCGAAAGGCTCGATCAAGTTCGAGGACAAGGACATCACCGGCATGCCGTCGCGCGCCATCACGCGGCTCGGCATCTCGCGCTCGTTCCAGGTCGCACAGGTGTTCCCGACCATGACGGTGGTCGAGAACATGCGCGTCGCCTCCGCCATCGCGCGCGGCAAGGACAGCATGCTCGACCGGCTGTTCACGCCGCTGGAGACGCCCGAGACCATCGCCGAGGCGGACGCCGCGATCGAGCTGTTCCAGATCGCGCGCTACCGCGACGCCCGCGCGGCGACGCTGCCGCAGGGCGTGCGCAAGCTGCTCGACATCGCCATGGCGGTCGCCGGCGCGCCGCGTCTTCTGCTGCTCGACGAGCCGACCAGCGGCATCTCCATCGAGGAGAAGTTCGGCCTGATGGAGGTCGTGATGTCCGCGCTCAAGACGCGGAGGATGACCGTGCTGTTCGTCGAACACGACATGGACATCGTCGGCCGCTTCGCCGACCGCGTGCTGGCCTTTGTCGACGGCACCGTGATCGCCGACGAGAAGCCGGAGGCGGTGCTCGCCAATCCGCGCGTCCAGGCGCTGATCAGCGGCACCCGCGTGCACGGCGCGCCGGCCGGGGGCGCCCATGCTTAGGGTCGCGGACCTCAACGTCTCGATCGGCCCGATCCCGATCATCCGCAACGCCGCGCTCGACCTCGACGAGGGCGAGATGTGCGGCCTGATCGGGCGAAACGGCGCCGGCAAGACCACGCTGCTGCGCGCGCTGATGGGCGCGCTGCCCGCGACCGGCAGCGCCGCGCTCGACGCCGTCGATCTGCTCGCGCTGCCCGCGCACGCGCGCGTCGCCCACGGCATCGGCTACATGCCTGAGGACCGCCGCCTGGTGCCGCAGTTCACCGTCGAGGAGAACATCCTGCTGCCGACCTGGACCGTCGAGGCCGACGGCGTGGCCGCGCGCATGAAGTGGATATTCTCCATCATGCCCGAGGTCGAGAACTTCCGCGGCCGCCGCGCGCTGGAGCTGTCCGGCGGCCAGCAGAAGATGGTGGCGCTTGCGAGAGCGCTGATGGCGGGGCGCAAGATACTGCTGCTCGACGAGCCGTTCGAGGGCCTCGCGCCCGCGCTCGCCCGCCGCCTCGGCGAGGTGATGGCCACGCTGAAGACGCAGGGCGTCTCGATCCTGATCGCGGAGAGCAACGAGGGCCATGTCGCCGACCTGCTGACGCGGGCATTCCGCATCGAGCGCGGCTCGGTCGCCACAGCCTAAAGGCGCTCTGGCGGGCTGCGCTGGCCTCGACTAGCATTCCTCCAACAAGCGATGGAGGGACGCCATGGCCAAGTTCGGAATCGGACAACCGGTGCGCAGGGTCGAGGACCAGCGCTTCCTCATCGGCAAGGGCCGCTACGTCGACGACATCGTGCTGCCCGGCATGTGCTTCGGCGTCAACGTGCTGTCTCCCCACGCCCACGCCCGCATCAAAAAGGTCGACACATCGAAGGCCAAGGCCGCGCCCGGCGTGCTGCTCGTGCTGACCGGCGCCGACGTCGCGGCCGCGAAGCTCGGCGCCATGACCGCGCATCTGATGCCGGAGGATTTCGGCGCGCCCAAGGGCCACCGCACCCACCTGCCGCTGCTGGTGTCCGACAAGGTGCGCACTGTCGGCGACCGCGTCGCCTTCGTGGTCGCCGAGACCGAGAGCCAGGCGCGCGACGCCGCCGAGCTGGTGACGGTCGAATACGAGCCGCTGCCCGCCGTGGTGAACATCGAGGACGCCGCCAAGGAGGGCGCGCCCAAGGTGCACGACGAAAACAATATGGGCAACACCGCGTTCCGCCTGATGTTCGGCAATGCCGAGGCCACCGAAGCGGCCTTCGCCAAGGCCAAGCACGTGGTGAAGCTGCGCGTCGAGAACAACCGGCTGTCGCCCGTCTCGATGGAGCCGCGAGTCGCGATCGGCGACTACGAGGCGGCGACCGACCAGTACACGCTGCACTCGGCCTCGCAGAATCCGCACGGCGTGCGCATGGAGATCTCGCACATCTTCCACGTGCCGGAGAATCAGATCCGAGTCATCTCGCCGGACGTCGGCGGCGGCTTCGGCCTCAAGGGCGGCGCCTACCCCGACGATCTGCTGGTCATGTGGGCGTCGAAGCAGCTCCGGCGCCCGGTGAAGTGGGTTGCGTCGCGCTCGGAAAGCATGATGAACGACGCCCACGGCCGCGAGATGGTCTATTACGGCGAGCTCGCGCTCGACGAGAACGGAAAAATCCTCGCGCTGAAATCAAAGTCGCTGTTCCAGATGGGCGCCTGGTTCGTCAACGCCGCGCTCGCCGCCGGCGCGTTCTCGATCCGCTTCGTGCCCGCCGCCTACGACATCCAGACCATGCACCTGATGTCGCAGGGCGTGTTCACCAACACCTCGATCTCCGGCCCGTACCGTGGCGCCGGCCGGCCGGAGGCGGCCTATTTCATGGAGCGGCTGATCGAGCACGCCGCGCGGCAGATCGGCATGGACCCGGCGGAAATCCGCCGCCGCAATCTGATCCCGCCGTCGAAGCTGCCCTACACCACGCCGACCCACTGGGTTTACGACTCCGGCGAGTTCGTCAAGCTGATGGACACCTGCATCGCGTCGAGCGACCCGAAAGGCTATGCGGCGCGGCTGCGCGACTCCAAGAAGAGCGGCAAGCTGCGCGGCCGCGCGGTGAGCTACTACATCGAGTTCGGCGGCATCTTCAACGACCGCATGGAGCTGCGGTTCGATCCCTCCGGCGCGCTCACCGTGTACGGCGGCACCCATTCGCACGGGCAGGGCCACGCCACCGTGTTCGCGCAGGTCGCGCACGAGTTCCTTGGCGTGCCGTTCGAGCGGATCAAATACGTGCAGGGCGATACGGCTCAAGTTGCAATCGGCCGCGGCACCTACGGCGCGCGCTCGGCGGTGGTCGGCGGCAGCGCGCTCAAGCGCGCCGCCGACAACATGATCGAGAAGGGCAAGGAGCGCGCCGCCGCCATGATGGAGGCGGATGCCGGCGACATCGAGTTCAAGGACGGCGAATACAAGGTCAGCGGCACCGACAAGAAGGTGGCGCTGGTCGACGTCGCCAAGGCGTCGTTCGCGCCGATGGGCCCGCTCACCAACAAGTTCGGCATCGGCCTGGAGGCGGAGGGCAGCTTCAGCCCCGAGCCGCCGAGCCATCCGAACGGCTGCCACGTCTGCGAGGTCGAGGTCGACCCGGAGACCGGCGAGGTCAAGCTCGACCGCTACTACGTGGTGGACGATCTCGGCCGCATCCTCAATCCGATGATCGTGCTCGGCCAGATCCAGGGCGGCGCGGTGCAGGGCATCGGCCAGGCGCTGCTCGAGCACCAGGTGTACGACCGCCAGAGCGGCCAGCTCCTCACCGGCAGCTTCATGGACTACTCGATGCCGAAGGCCTCGGTGCTACCGAACGTCGACGCCAAGATGGAGGAGATCGCCTGCAAGACCAATCCGCTCGGCGTCAAGGGTATCGGCGAGAGCGGCACCATCGGCGCGCCGCCGACCATCATCAACGCGCTGATCGACGCGCTCAAGCCGCTGGGGGTGGACCGGATCGACATGCCGGCCACGCCGCTGCGGGTCTGGGAGGCGATCCAGCGGGCGGAGAAGGCGAAGGCGGCGTAGTGCGCTGCATTGTCAATGCAAACCGACCCGCCCCAATCGACATCGACCCACGACTACGTCGTGGTCGGCACCGGCGCCGCCGGCTCGATCGTTGCCGCACGGCTCTCGGAAGATCCCGGCGTCACCGTCTGCGCGCTCGAGTTCGGGCCCGCCGGACCGGCATCCGTACATCCACATCCCGGCCGGCTTTATCAAGATCATGTTCAACACGGCCTACACGTGGCAGTTCAAGACCGAGCCGTCGCCGGGCGCCAACAGCCGCTCAATCATCATCCCGGTCGGCCGCACGGTGGGCGGCTCGTCGTCGATCAATGGCATGATCATCAACCGCGGCCAGGCCGACGACTTCAACAACTGGGCGCAGCGCGGCAATCTCGGCTGGGGCTACGCCGACCTGTTGCCCTACTTCAAACGGTTCGAGCGCCGCATCGGCGACGGCGACGACACCTACCGCGGCCGCGACGGCAAAATCCCGGTTACCGACCTCGATTGGCACCACGAGATTTGCGACGCCTTCATCGCCGGCGCGGTCGGCCTCGGCATTCCGCGCAACAAGGACTACAACGGCTCTTCGCAGCCCGGCGTCGGCTATCTGCAGCGCTGCATCCACAACGGGCTGCGCCGCAGCGCCGGGCGGATGTACCTGCTGCCGGCGCTCAAGGAGACCGGGCGCATCGATCTGCGCACGCATGCGCGCGCCTTCAAGATACTGTTCGAGCGCAAGAAGGCGGTCGGCGTGCGCTACGTCGACGAGCGCACCCGCGCGGTTCACGAGGTGAGGGCGCGCCGCGAGGTGATCGTGTCGGGCGGCACCGTCAACTCGCCGCGGCTCCTGCAGCTGTCCGGCGTCGGCCCCGCGGGCCTCCTCAAAAGCCTCGGCGTTGAGGTGGTGCACGACCTGCCGGCGATCGGCGAGAACTTCCGCGACCATTGTTCGGTGCGCATCGTGGCGCGGGCGAAGAATGCGCGCACCATCAACGAGATCACCCGCGGCCTGCCGCTCGCCGGGCAGCTCCTGCGCTGGCTCGCCGGCAAACCCAGCGTGCTCGGGGTGAGCCCCTCGCTCTGCTATTGCTTCTGGAAGTCCGACCCCGGCATCAGCGGCGCCGACCTCCAGGTCGTGTTCGCGCCGGCGAGCTACAAGGAGGGCTTCGTCGGCATGCTCGACGACTATCCCGGGATGAGCTGCGGGGTCTGGCAGCACCGTCCCGAGAGCACCGGATATATCCGCGCCAAATCGACCGACATCTTCGTCGATCCGGCGATCCAGCCGAACTATCTCACCCACGAGACCGACCAGCGCGCGATGGTCGGCGGCATCAAGCTCGCCCGCGCGCTGCTGCGCGTGCCGGAGCTCACGCGGTTCGTGGATGCCGAGACGTTCCCCGGCGATAGGATCAACAGCGAAGACGAGATCCTACAATGGGCGAGGCAATACTGCGGCACGGTCTGGCATCTGATCGGCACCTGCCGCATGGGGCCTGCGTCCGACAGGTCGGCCGTGGTGAGCGATCAGCTCAAGGTGCACGGGCTCGGAGGCCTGCGCGTGATCGACGCCTCGGTGATGCCGAACATTCCCTCCGCGAACACCTATTCGGCGACGATGGTGATCGCGGAGAAGGGCGCGGACCTGATCCGCGGCAAGCCGGCGCCGGCGGCGGTGGCGGCGTAGGCCGCCCTCGCTCCCGCCCCGGCCGCGTCACGGCCTTGCTTCGAGCACCATGTTGAACGACGTCTCCGTCGCGCGGCGGAACCGCGTGAAGCCACCGCGCTTGGCGACGTCGGCAAGCCGCTTCTCGCCGGCCTGCGCGCCGAGCGCTTCGCCGGCGCCGTTGCCGGCCTCCTGGCTCATTGCCGTCGGCACGCAGACGCTCGCAGAGAAGGCATAAAAGACGCGCCCGACCGGATTGAGGTTCTCGGCGAGGCTGTCGCCGGCGTTCGGCTCGACCAGCATCAGCGTGCCGTCCTTCTTCAGCGTGGTGCGGATGTGCTTGAGCGCGCCGACCGGATCGCCCATGTCGTGCAGCGCGTCGAACAGGGTCGCGAAATCGTAACCGGAGCCGGCGTAATTCTGCGCCCGCGCGGTCTCAAAACGCACGTTCGGCAGGTTCCTGGCGTGCTCGCGCGCATGCGCGATCGAGACGCCGTGGAAGTCGATGCCGGTGAACTGCGAGTTCGGGAACGCCTGCGCCATGATCATGGTCGATGCGCCGTGGCCGCAGCCGACATCCACGACCTTGGCGCCGCGCTGAAGCTTTTCGGTCACGCCGTCGAGCGACGGCAGCCAGTTGGCGATCAGGTTGGCTTGGTAGCCGGGGCGGAAGAAGCGCTCGACGCCGCAGAACAGGCAGTTGTGGTGGTCGCCCCAGCCCAGCCCCTGGCCAGTCTTGAACGCCGCGGTGAGCTTCGGCTCGTCGTTGAACACCGCGGCGAGCGAGTAATAGCCGCCGGTCATGCAGACCGGGCTATCCTCGTCGGCGAACACCGCGGCCTGCTCCGGGGTCAGCGTGAAGGTGCCCTTCGCGGCGTCGTAGGTCACGAAACCGGACGCCGCCTGGGCGGACAGCCACTCGCGCACGTAGCGCTCGCGCGTGCCGGTCTTTTGCGCGAGGCCGGCTGGGGTGAGCTTCTTGCCCGCCAGCGCGCGGTAGAGGCCGAGCTTGTCGCCGGTGAGCACCAGCGCCGCATTCGCCGCCGCGCCGATCTCGTTTACCATCATGCCGAGCAGGGGCTCGAGCTTGGTCATGTCCAACGTCATGGAAAGTCCCTTTCAATCTTGTGTGGAGCGTGCGGTGCACGGTTGCCGCGGAGATAAGGGATGGCGCGCTTGGGGCGCGAGAGGCAAAATGGCCGCCATGAAGGCAATCGAGCCAAAGCGCATGAACGGGCAGAACGGCAAGCACGCCGGCAAGCGCGGCCACAAGCCCATCCACGTCAGCATCGTGGTGTTTCCCGAATGCGACCCGTCGATCATCTACGGCGTGTTCGACACGCTGTGGGCGGCCGGGCGCTTCCTCGGGAAGGGCCGGCCGGATGCGCCGCTGTTCACGCCGCGCATCGTCTGCGCCTCACCCGGGCCGCTCGAGCTGATCACTGGCGTGCGCATCCTGCCGCAGGACACCATTTCCCAGATCAAGCGCACCGACGTGGTGTTCGTGCCCAACGTGATGCTCGAAAACGCCCGCTCGCTGCGCGCGCTCGACCGCCGGCTCTTGAACTGGATCAAGCGCATGCACGGCGGCGGCGCGCGGCTGCTCGCCGCCTGCGGCGGCTCGCTGGTGCTGGCCGAGGCGGGCCTGCTCCAGGGCTGCGCGGCGACCACGCACTGGAGCTACGTCCCGCTGTTCGAGCGCGAGTTTCCGGACGTCAAACTGCACAAGGACCGCATCCTGGTGCAGAGCGGCGCGGGCCACAGCGTGATGTGCTCGGGCGGCGCGTCGTCGTGGCAGGATCTCGCGCTGCTGCTGATCGCCAAGCACGGCGGCAGCGAGGAGGCGATCCGGATGTCCAAGTTCTTCCTTTATCAGTGGCACCGCGACGGCCAGTTGCCCTACGCCTCGATGATCGCGAATGTCGATCATGGCGACGCGGCGATCCTGCACTGCCAGCACTGGCTCGCGGAGAACTACGAGCGCCCCGGCATCGTCGCGGCGCTGGTTCGGCAGTCCGGCCTGCCCAAGCGCACCTTTGACCGCCGCTTCCGCGACGCCACCGGCTATTCGCCGCTGTCCTATATCCAGGCGCTGCGCATCGAGGAGGCGAAGCAGTTGCTGGAGACGACGTCGAGCCCGATCGGCTCGGTTGGCCGCGAGGTCGGCTACGGCGACCTCGCATCGTTCCGCCGGCTGTTCCGGCGGCTCTCCGGCATGACGCCGGGCGATTACCGCAAGAAGTTTCAGTTGCCGAGTTTTGTCGGGAGGGCGGCCGCGCCGAGACGAGAGGCTGTGTAGCGAATGGAAACTCTGAAAGTCTTCACCACCGTCGCGCTCAAGGGCGTGCTGGAGCGCATCGCGCCGGAGTTCACGCAGGCCACCGGCTTTACCTTCGCTCCGTCGTGGGGGCCCGGGGGCACAATCGCGAAATGGATGCGCGAGGGGCGTAACACCGATGTTCTGGTGGTGACGCCGGATTTGTTCGACGAGTTGGTGCAGGAAGGTCACTGCGCCGCCGGCACCGGGCGCAACATCGCGAGCTCGGTGGTCGGCGTCGCGGTGAAGGCCGGCGCGCCGCGGCCGGACATTTCCACTGCCGAGGCGTTCAAGCAGGCGCTGCTTGCGGCGAAATCGGTCGCCTACACCGATCCGTCGACCGGCGCCGCGAGCGGCGTGTTCTTCATGTCGCTCGCCGAGAGGTTCGGCATCGCGGACGAGATGAAGGCGAAGGCCAAGCTCGGCTCCGGCGGGCCGGTCGCGGAGTTCGTCGCGAGCGGCGAGGCGGAGCTCGCGGTGCAGCAGCTCTGCGAGCACAAACTGGTGCCGGGCGTCGATGTGGTCGGGCCGCTCCCGCCTGAGTTGAACAAGCGAACGACCTTCACCGCCGGCGTCGCCGCGGGCGCAGCGTCACCGCAGGCAGCGGCGGCGCTGATCGCGCTGCTCGGCGCGCCGCATGTCCAGCGCGTCATGCCGGAGCATGGGTTGACGGGCGTGTAAGCACTCGCGGAAGCCCGCGCGCGCTGCCCTGCATCCCGCCACCCATCCCGGATTTCGCTGCGCTCCATCCGGGCTACGCCGTGAAAGACGGCGATCACGACTAGCAAATTTTCATCGGGATCAACCGTATAGACGACGATGTACGGCGTTCCGCGCACCGCCCATTCGTAAGTGTCCGGCGCGCGTCCGACATGGCCGACATAAGGATTGCGTCCGAGTAGTTCGGTGCTGTCGAGGATGCGGTCGATGACCGATTGGGCGGCGCGGGGATTGTCTCTCGCGATCCACGCATAAATCCGGTCGAGGTGGAAATAGGCGGCCTCGCGGATGATGACTCTCATGAACGCCGAAGCGCAAAGCGGCCGCGGATTTCTTCGAGCGTCAGGAATTTCGGATTGGGGTCAGCCATCCGGCGCTTGACCTCGGCTACTTGCTCGTCGGTGAGATGCACGCGATCGTCGCCGCGTTCCTCCATGTGGAGAAGCACTTGCGCCGCGTCCTCCTGTTGCTGGCGCGGCCATGTGAGGACACGGTCGAGAACGGCCTTAATCTGCTCTTTTGTCATATGAGAATTCTACGCTTCACTTCCTCCAGAAATTCAATGACCTGCTCGCGGGTCACGGTCGGAAAGCCCTCGAGGAATTCGTCGATGGTATCGCCAGCTTTGAGGTAGTCGAGCAGCGTTTGCACCGGGCACGCGCGTACCGGCAAACACCGGAGCGCCGCCCATCACTTCGGGATCGCGTGAAACGGTGGCCTGCTTCCTGCCGGCAACTTATCCCCGCCCTGGCCCCTCCGACAATTTTTCCAAAAAACGGGCGTTGACTTAATTCCTATACGCCTATATTCCTATCCGCAATCCCACCCATCCGAGGGCGTTTTCATGAGACGTCATTTGAGCGGGGCGGGAGGCGGCGCCTGCGGGCGGGATTCGTAACCCCGCTCCCGGGAGGCCTCGGGACCCCGCCCTACGGACACTACGATCCGTGCGCAGGGAGCCTGCTGGACGGCCCAGGTCATCGCGCAAGCGGCGATCCGGGTTCGCAAGCGCGGCCCGGGAGCCAGTGCGGACAAGCGTAACGCCCCGCACGAAAACGCCGCGGTGAAGCGCCGGAAGGCGTGCCGGCTGGCGTCATCAGCCGGCGGTCCCTCGCAAATCAAGGCAAGGGGGACGGGCCCGACCGCAAGGCGGGCCAACGGGTGCGGCGATCCGCACCAGCGCCTGCCGGCGCTTCACCCCCTCGGGCTGGGGAGATGATGAGGCATGTCCAGATGGCAATCGAGCTAACGAGGTCTCTCCGCGCTTTGCCCTCCCCCTTGTGGGGAGGGCGGCGAGGACGAGCGCAAGCGACGTCCGAGCGGGTGGGGGTGGTGGCGAGGACGCACCGTGGCAACTGCGACCCCCACCCCGCCGCCTGCGGCGGCGACCCTCCCCACAAGGGGGAGGGTGGGAACCGAGAATGCCGCGCTGCGTCGCGCCGTCTACTGCATCGTCACCTGGACGCCGCCGACGCCAAGCGTGGCTTTGAAGCCGGCCTGCCGTCCGCGCAGCCGCAGCACGACGCCATTGGAGTTCTGCAGCGTGACAGCCGACACGCCGCCCACCACGGTCAAGCCGGCGCCGGCCACCGAATAACTGCCGACGATGTCCCTCGCGGTGCGCAAATTGGACGCGGTGCCGACGAATTCCGCCGACGCCACGCCGATCGTACCGGCGCTCAGGCCACCGACGCTCAGCGGATAGGTCCTGCCCTTGAAGTTGAGCGTGCCGGTGCCGCCACCGGTGCCAATGATGAACCCGGCGCTGGCGACCCTGAAGCGGACCGAGCCGGTCGACTGCGCATCCGCCGGCGTCGGCAGCGCGAGCAGCATCGCCGCGGTGGCCGCAGCAATCGTTCCGGTCTTCATCGTTTGAACGAACGCAATCATAAATGTCCTCCCGGGTGTGTTTGGCACTGTAGACAGGCGTCGCAAGTGCGGGTGGCCCATTTTGATCCGATACGAAGCCGAAGGGAACCGCCCGGAGGGGCTGGAGCGCGAAATTGGCGGGGAAATGCCTGGAGTGTCCCAGCAACAGCCACAATTCTCTATAAGATGATATCTTTACTAACTTACGGCCCTGGAGTATTTTGAGGCCATGACCACCCAGCGCTCGCCGATCGCGACCTCGCTGCCCGGGCGGATCTTCTTCCCCGGCCGCTCCGGCTCGCTGTCCTCGCAAATCGTGAGCGACGTCCGCGACGCGCTGTTTGCCAAGAAGCTGAAGCCCGGCGATTTCCTCGGCACCGAGAACGACCTCGCCGCGCGCTACGACGTGTCGCGCATCGTCGCGCGCGACGCGCTGCGCACACTCGAGGCGCTCGGCATCGTCGAGATCAAGATGGGCAAGGGGGGCGGCGCGCGGATCGCGCGCGGCAACGCGCGGCTGTTCGCCGAGGCGCTCGCCGTGCAGCTCGACCTCACCGGCGTCGGCGCCGCCGAGATCATGGAGGCGCAGCGCGCGATCGAGTGCCTCGCCGCCGAACTGGCGGCGGAGAACGCGACTGAGGCGGATATCGCAAAGATGCGCGCGCTGATCGCGGACGCAGACGCCGCGATCGACGATCCGGAGCGCTTCACGCAAACGGGGGCAGCGTTTCACCTGGCTGTGGCTGAGGCGTCGCACAACCGCGTGCTGGTGGTGCAATTGATCTCGCTGCAGCACGTGTCGTGGCCGCGCCGCAATCCGACGCTGAACGCCAAGGTAGCGCGCCGCGTCAACGACGTGCACCGCGAGCTTTTGAATCTGATCGAGATGCGCGACCCGACCGCGGCGCGGCACCTGATGGACGACCACGTCAAGATGATCCGCGCGCGAAGGATGGCGGAGAGCCGCCCGTCATTCCGGGACGGCGCGAAGCGCCGGGCCCGGAATCCAGAACCAGGTTCGGAGTCTGCATCTGGATTTCGGGCTCGCGCGCAAGAGCGCGCGCCCCGGAATGACGACGGAGAAAATGGCGCGGATTGCTGCTGAAATCAGAAATCACACGGAGGACAACACATGGCCAAGGACAAATTCATTATCGAGCCGCACTTCCGCCTGCACGAATGGGTGGCGGAGGAGAAGGGCTACTTCAAGCAGGAAGGGCTCGACTACGTGTTCCGCGAAACCGTGCAGTCCTCGGACGGCGCGGCGCACCAGCTCGGCGACAAGGTCGGCGCGTTCCAGACCTTCGAGCGCGGCAAGAAGTCCGACGTCTCCTGCGCCTGCCACTGGACCGTCAATGTCGCGGCCACCAAGGGCCACGGCAAGCTCTACGGCGATGCCTATTCGGTCTCGCCCTGCGGCGTGTTCGTGCCGGCAGATTCAAAGGTGAAGACGCCCGCCGATCTCGCCGGCGTGCCCATCTCGGTCGGCTTTCAGTCGGGCAGCCATTACGCCACCATCCAGGCGCTTGAGGGGTACTTGCCCGCGGACAAGATCAACCTGTCGTACAAGGATGGGCTGCTGTTCGGCCGCATGGAGAATCTGATCGACGGCAAGGTGCCGGCCTGCACGCTGTTCTCGGGGCCGTACTACTTCGCCGAGCAGCTGGGCTTCCGCAAGGTGATCGACTGCACGTTTATGATGGCGAGCATGATCACCGGCGAGCCGGACATGGAGGACGTGCGCAAGTATTTCCGCGGCCTGCGCAAGGCGCAGCGCGACATCGACCTGCGGCCGGAACTCTACACGCACTACTACGCGAAGGAGTTCCCCAAGCGCTTCCACGACCGGATGGACACGCGGCGCTGGGGGCCGGGCGAGCGCATCGTGTTCGAGCCGTATTCGCGCGAGGTGTTCGACCAGTCGCGCGAGTGGATCAAGGAGCACGGCATTTTCGACGGCGGCGATCTCGGCGCCAAGGCCTACGACAGCGCCGTGATGCGGGTGGCTTAAGCCGCAAGCATTGCGCGCTCGGCGCGCGCCGCAGGCACGCTCTCTCTTTCCCTTCCCCGCTCGCGGGGGAGGGTTAGGATGGGGGCGCTAATCCAACTTGACATTCAGCCGCTTGATCACCGGCGCGAGATCGTCGCCGGTCTTTTTCATGATGGCCGCGACCTCGGCGCCCGTCAGCGGCGTGGCGTCGAAGCCGATGCCGATGAAGCGCTGCTTCAAAGCCGGGTCGGAGACGATCTTGTGGAGCTCGGCACCGAGCCGGTCGACAATCGGCTTCGGCGTCGCCGCCGGCGCGAACAGCATGAAGTGCACGCCGTGCGAATTCATGCCAGGCAGGCCCTGCTCGGCGGTGGTCGGGATCTCCGGCACCAGCGCCGAGCGCTTGTCCGACACGATGGCGATGCCGCGCAGCTTGCCGTCCGCGATCAGCCCCTTGGTGGTGCCGGCGAGGAACACGCCGAAGTCGAGCCGCGCCGCGATCAGGTCCGTCATCGCGGTGCCACCGCCCTTGTAGGCGACATGCGTCACCTTCGCGCCAGTGCGCTGCGCAATCTCCTCGGTGGCGAGGTGCTGCTGCAGGCCGTAGCCGGCGGTCGAGTAATTGAGGCCGTCGGGTTTCGACTTGGCCCACGCGACCAGGCTCTTGATATCGGTCGCCGGCACCGAGGGCGCCGCCACGATCAGCGACGGTGTGACGCCAACCCCGCCGACCGGCAGCAGGTCCTTGAACGGGTCATACGGCAGCTTCGAGAAGCTGTGCGGGAAGGTGGCGATGACGGTGGCGTTGACGAGGAGCGTGCAGCCGTCCGCCGGCGAGTTGATCGCGGCCACGGTGCCGATGTTGCCGGCCGCCCCGCCGCGGTTCTCCACCACGAACGGCTTCTTGAACGCCGCGTCGAGCCGCTCCGCCACCACGCGGGTGGCGACGTCGGTCGCGCCGCCGGCCGGGTAGGGCACGATCAGCCGCACCTGCGAGCAAGGCAGATCCTGCGCCGCAGCGGTGCTCACGACGGCGCCAAGCGTCAGCGCCGCAAATCCGATCCTCATTTTGCGCTCCCCCTCATTGGCATGTCTCAATTCCTCAGACGCGGCATCACCTCGGACGCGAACATCTCCATGTTGCGCTTGGCCAGGTCGTCCGGCAGCACGCCGAACTGCAGCATGGTGACCAGATTGTTGGCGCCGGTCTTGTCCCGCAGCGCGGACAATTCGTCGCGCACCGTCTTGGGTGACCCCACCACCACGGTGCCGCTCTCCATCAGTTCCTCGAGCGAGTGGCGTTTCTGCGCGCCGAGCTGCTTGCGCATCCGCATGGTGTTCTTCATCGAAGAGAGCGACGTGTAGCCCGGCGGTAGCAGCATCTGGAATGGCACCGCGAGGAAGTCGTTGAACAGCGATTCCATGCCGGCGCGGGCCTCTTCCTTGGCGCGCTCGTCGGTGTCCGCCACGTAGACCGGCGAGGCCCAGCCGAGCTGGCTCGGCAATGCCTCGTAGCCGAATTGCTTGGCCTGCTCGCGATAGAGATTGAGATAGCGCGCGACCAGGTCGCGGCCGCTGAACGTCACCAGGAACGGATACTTGCGCGCCGGATCCGCCGCCCACTTGATCGTCTCCGACGAACCCATCGACGGAATCCAGATCGGCGGATGCGGTGTCTGATAGGGCCGCGGCCACAGGTTCACGTAGCGATTGTTGAAGTGCTCGCCCTCGAACGCGAATGGGCCGGGCTTCGTCCAGGCCTGCACGATCAGGTCGTGCGCCTCCTGGAAGCGCTCGTGCGACCAGTACGGGTTGATGCCGGTGGCGTGATACTCGTTGCCGATGCCGCGCACGAATCCGGTGATGATGCGGCCCTTGGACAGGTTGTCGAGCATCGCGAATTCTTCCGCGATGTTGACCGGGTTGTTCACCAGCGGCAGCGCGCGGCCGACGATTGCGATTTTCACTTTGCTGGTGCGCGCGATCAAATTGGCGGCGATCAGGTTCGGCGCCGGCATCATGCCGTAGGCGGTCTGGTGATGCTCGTTGACGGCGATGACGTCAAAGCCAAGCTTCTCCGCATAAACGAGCTGGTCGATGTACGACTGATATTCGTCCGCGCCTTTCTTGGGATCGTACAGCGAATTGGGCAGCACGACCCAGGCGGCGCGATGCTTGTGCCGCTCGGCCATGTCGAGCGGGCGGTATGGCATCAGGTGAAAAAACGTGAACTGCATCAGCGCGTCTCGGCGTACTGGCGAACGATCGCTTTCGCGGTGAAGTCCGGCTTCTCGACCGCGGGCACGTGTCCGCAGTCGGGAACGATCTCGACGCGGCTGCCGGGAATGCCGTCGCCCCAGCGCTTGGCGTATTCGGCCGGGAACAGCTTGTCGTTCTTGCCCCACACGATCAACGTGCGCACGTTGATGCGGTGTAGCCAGCGTTCCAGCGATGGATTGAACCAGCGCGGCTCCCAGCCGAACTTGGTGGCGGCATAGCGGCTGGTCAGCGCGAGGTCGGCATCTTCCTCCGACATCGGCATCGCCAGGATGCGGTCGGCGATCGACTGGTCGTGATAGAGATTGCGGATGCCTTCCTCGGCGTCCCAGATGAAATTGTCGCCGGGCAGCACGCCCTTGATGCGGATGCCGGCGGGCGCGAGCAGGGCGAGGCTCTTCAGCCGCGCGCAGTTGCGCACGGCGACTTCCGCCGCGGCCCAGCCGCCGAGCGACTGACCGACCAGATGGACCGGGTAGTGAAAGCCCTCGATGAAGTCGAGGTAGTACATCGCGAGGTCGCCGATGTTGCGCATCCACGGCGGATTGTCGGACGCACCGAAGCCGGGGTGCTCCGGCACGAACACCTCGAAATGCTGCGAGAGCAGGTCGAGCACCGGAAGCCACACGGGCAGCCCGTTGGCGCCGTGCAGGAACAGCAGCGGCTCGCCCGATCCGCCGCGCCGCATCCGCACCGTCACGCCGCGGACCTTGTGGCTCGACAGCTCGCCGGCCATGCCTTGCCCTCCCTGTTTTGGACGCGCAATGTAGTGTCCCGAACCCGAAGTTCGCACAATTGTGCAGCAGATGCCTATGCGAACTTCGGGTTCAAAGGGACACTAGAATCATTTCGAGTTGCTAGTGTCGCTTTGGTTCGGACGTTCGCTTCGGAGCAAGCTGAGAACTCAGGCGAACTTCCGAACCGCGACACTAGCCTGCCGCCGCGAGCAAATGCCAGGGAACTGCGCGCATGACTGCCATCGACACCGAACGCTTCCGCCTGCGCCGCTTTGTCGAGCGGCTGGTGCAACTCGGCGAGTGCGAGATCCACGACAAGCCGATCGATCTCGTCGACGTTGCCGCCGTGCTGGAGGGCAATCCGCGTGCGGTCTGGTTCAAGGCGGTGGGCCCGGAAAAGGCGGAACTGACCGGCAACGTGATGGCGTCGCGCAAACGGCTGGCGCTTGCGCTCGATACCCATGAGCCGGGCCTGATGCCGGAGCTGGCGAAGCGTCTGGCGAGCCCAATCAAGCCTATAAAGATGGAGTCCAAAGACGCGCCGGTCCAGCAAGTCGTTCTGAAAGGCGGGGACGCCGATCTCTGCGCGCTGCCGGTGCATTTGCAGCATGGCGAGGACGGCGCGCCTTACATCTCTGCGGGGCTCGACTTCGCGATCTTCCCGGATAGCGGATGGACCAACGTCGGCTGCCGACGGATCATGCTGCGCGGCCCGCGCCAGGCCGGCGTCGACATGATCGCGCCGAGCGACGTACGCGCAATCTATCTCGACGCGGTGTCGCGCGGCGAAAAACTGCCGGTGTCGTTCGCAGTCGGGTCGAACCCGTGCGACTTCATGGCGGCGGTGAGCGGCACTCCGCCGATGGACGAGCTCGATGTGCTCGGCGCGCTGCGCCAGGCGCCGGTGCCCGTGGTGAAATGCGTCACCAATGACATCTACGTACCGGCCGATGCCGAATACGTGCTGGAGGGCTATCTCGATCCGAAGGGCCATATCGAGCCGGAGGGGCCGTACGGCGAATACGTCGGATACTACGGCGTTGTGAAGCGCAATCCGGTGTTCCACGTCACTGCGATCACGCATCGCAAGGACGCGCTGTTCCAGACCGTCACCATCGGCGGCAAGTCACTGGCGCGTACCGACACCGCACAACTTACGACGGTGAAAACCGAAACCGCAGCCTGGGCCGGGCTGGTGACGGCGGTGCGCGAGCCGGTCGCGGTGTTCGCCACGCCCTCGTCGGGCGGCATGTACAACGTGCGCGTCTCGCTGCGCCAGCGCGTGCCGGGCGAAGCGCGTAACGCCATCGCCGCAGTGTTCGGCAGCATGGCCGAGGCGAAGCAGGTGTTCGTGTTCGATGACGACATCGACGTTTTCAACGACGAGCAGTGCGATTGGGCGCTGGCGACTCGCTTCCAGGGCAACCGCGACATGATCGCGGCGGACGGCTTCCGCGTGGTGCCGCTCGATCCCTCGCTCGGCGGCCAGCGCGTCGGCGCCAAGGTCGGGTTCGATTGCACCATCCCGTTCGGCAAGCGGCAGTCGCTGGAGTGGGGCATTCCGACACCGCCGGTGATGCCGAAGATGAACGGCAAACGCCCGGTCGCGGACGTTTTGGCCGAGAAGCCGGCGAGCTTCCTTGAATTAATGGCTGCGGCAGGAAGCCGCGACGGCCGCGAGATCGTGCGCGAGTTGGATAAGCTTTACGCGGCTGACAAGCTGACGAGAAACGACGGCGGCAAATACACCCTCAAGACGAACTAGCGTCAGGGCTTCCGCGCCTTCGCCTGTTCCGCCAGCGATCGCCTAAGCCGTGCGCGCACCGATTCTGCGGCCTCCGGCGTCCATTTGCGCAGGCCTTCGCCGGTGCGCATGCCGAGCTTGCCCGAAGCGACCAGGTCCTTGAGATATTGCGTCGGTTCGGTGTCGCGGTTGAGATCCGAGAGCAGCACGTTCTGGATGTCCAGCGTGAGGTCGGTGCCGACCAGGTCCGACTGCTCCATCGGACCGAGCACCGCCATCCGCGCGCCGAACCCGGTCTTCACCACCTCGTCGATGGTGTCGGCATCGCAAACGCCGGCTGCGACCAGCGCGATCGCTTCGCGCTTGATCGCGTGTTGCAGCCGGTTTCCGACGAAGCCCGGGATATCGCGCTTGATATGAACCGGTGAGCGGCCCGCATCGCGTAGCAACTCCATCGTCTTGCGTACAGTGTCCATGCTGGTGAATTCGTTCTGCGTCACCTCGACCAGCGGCACCAGGTGGGGCGGATTCCAGAAATGCGTGCCGATCACGCGGTCGCGGTGGTTGAGCTGTTCGCCGATCCGCGTCGATGGAATTGCCGAGGAGTTACTGGCAAGAATGGTCGTCGGCGCGGTGAGGCTTTCCAATTCCGCGAAGATCTGCTGCTTGAGCGGCAACTTCTCGGGCGCGGCCTCGAACACGAGGCTCGTATCTTTCATCGCGGGCGCCATTGTGTCATGCGCCGAGATGCGGGAGAGCAGAGCAGGATCGCCTTCAAGCAGATCGAGCGCCGCCTTGAGCCGCTTTTGCAGCGAGTTGCGCCATTCCGCCGACGGATCGTAGATGCGCACCGTATGACCCGCGGCTGCCAAGAGGTAGGCGATGCCGTGGCCCATTAGCCCCGCGCCGATCACGCCGATGTTCTGAGGTGTCATTGCTTCGCCTTTGCCTGCTGGATCGCCGACCAGATGCGGTTCGGCGTCGCCGGCATGTCCATGTGGGTGACACCGAAATCCTTCAGCGCATCCACGATCGCGTTCATCACCACCGCGAGCGCGGGTGTGATGCCGGCCTCGCCGCCGCCTTTCACGCGCAGCGGGTTGCCCTTGGTCGGGTCCTCTGCCAGCGAAATGTCGAACATCGGGAACATGTGCGCGCGCGGCATGCCGTAATCCATGAAGCTGCCGGTCAGCACCTGGCCGCTGTCGTCGTAGATCACGTCCTCGACCAGCGCCTGGCCGACGCCCTGTGCGATGCCGCCGTGCACCTGACCGTGCAGGATCAGCGGATTGATCGCCTGGCCGGCATCGTCGATCGAGCCGTAGCGGACAACGGCCACAGCGCCGGTGTCGGGGTCGATCTCGACCTCGCAGATCGCGCAGCCGGTGGGATACGCGGGGATGCGGCCGGTGAAGGTCGCTTTAGAATGCAGGTTCTTGACCGGCGCCAGCGAGGGATTGTCGGCGAGCGCCTGCGCCACGTCGTAGATCGTTAGGCGGCGGTTGCTTTTCGGCGTGACGAACAGCCCGTCGGTGAAATCGATCGCGGCCTCCGGTACGTCCAGCACCTTGGCGGCGACCGATTTCGCCTGCGCCACCACGTCGCCGGACGCCTGCACCATCAGCGTGCCGGCAAGCCGCATCGAGCGGTCGGAGTGCGTACCGCTGCCCGACGCCACCAGTTGGGTATCGCCGCCGATGAACTTGATGTCCTCCGGGTGCACGCCGAGCAGGTCCGCCATCACCTGCGCAAACGTGGTCTCGTGGCCCTGGCCAGTCGATTGCGTGCCGACCGCAAGCTCCACCTTGCCGGCCGGCTGTACCGTCACCTCGACGCGCTCATGCGGGATGCCGACCGGCGTCTCGACATAGTTGGAAATGCCGATGCCGCGCAGCTTGCCGTTGCGCTTGGACTCGCGACGCCGCGCGGGGAAGCCCTTCCAGCCGGCGGCCTCGACGATCCGCTTCATGTTGCCGGTGAAATCGCCGCTGTCGTAGAGGAGGCCGCTGGCGGTGCGGTAGGGCAGCTTCTTGCGCGTGATCAGGTTCTGCTGCCGGATCTTCGACTCGATCCATGCGCAGCCGGTCGGCGGCGAGATCGATCAGCCGCTCCAGCACCAGCGTCGCTTCAGGACGGCCCGCGCCACGGAACGGCGCGGTCGGCACCGTGTTGGTGACGATCGAGCGGCAGCGCATGTGCATCAGCGGAATGTCATAGACCGTGGTGGCGACGCGATAGGCGTTGCTCAACGGCACGTAGGTCACCGTCTGCCCGCCAGTGGTGCCGATATGGTCGACCTGATAGGCGGTGATGCGGCCGTCGCCGCTGAGCGCGATGCGCGCGGTGGTGACGAGATCGCGGCCGGCATAATCGGTGAGGAAGGACTCCGAGCGGTCGTTGGTCCATTTCACCGGACGGCCGGCGCGCTTCGTGGCCCACAGGATCGCAGCCTGCTCGGGATAGAGATTGTTGCGCAGGCCGAAGCCGCCGCCGACATCCGGGCAGATGAAGTGGATTTTCTCCGCCGGCACACTGAAAGCTTCTGCCAGCACGCCGCGCGGCACGTGGACGCCCTGGTTGCCGGAAATCAGCTTGTAGGAATCGTTTGCCGCATCGTAGGAGGCGACGCCGGAGCGCGGCTCCATCTGCGCGTTGACGATGCGCTGGTTGCGGAATGTCTCCTCAACCACGAGATCGGCGGCCGCGAATGCTGCCTTTACTGCCGCGGCGTCTCCGAACTCCTGGTCGAGCGCGATGTTGTCGGCGGCGGAGGACGGCCAGATAGGCTCGCCGCCGATCGCCTTGCGGACGTCTGTCGCGGCGGGGAGAACCTGGTATTCGACCTCGACGGCTTCGGCGGCATCCTTTGCAGCCAAAATGGTATCCCCGATCACCATCGCCACGCACTCGCCCGGATAGCGCACGCGATCCAGCGCAAACGGGTGATGCCGCTCGTCGAGCACCGGCCGCTTCTCCGCCGCGAATGCGGGAATCTTGATATCGATCGCGCCGGCAGGGTTGGGCCGCTGTAACGCGCCCTTCATGCCGTCGGCCACATAGTCCGCGCCGCTAAGAACAGCGATCACGCCCTTCATGGCGCGCGCCTTGGCGCTGTCGATGCGTATCACCAGCGCATGCGCGTGCGGCGACCGCACGAACACCGCATAGACCTGGCCGGGCACTGAAATGTCGTCGGAATAGCGGCCGGCGCCACGAACCAGCCGCAGGTCCTCGAATCGGGGCATGGAGCGCCCGATAAATGGACCGCGATCGGTCGGTTTGCTGAGGTCCATTCCGCCCTCTTGTATGTCTTCTTGGCCCACTGGCGGCGCGACCTTATCCAAGCGCGCCTGCGCTTGCCAACCGCCCGCAATCCGGCGTTTGCCGCGCCCCAGAACACTCTATAATTGCGGCAGAGAGGAAACCCCATGAACGTTGCCGGTAAGCCGCAAGCGGGCCGGGCGCAGGCCGTCGATTTCGACCGCTTCCGGCTGCGCCGTTTCATCGACGATCTTGTCGGCACCGGCGAGCTTGAAACCCACGATGCTCCGATCGATCTCGCCGATATCGCGGATAAGCTCGAGGGCAACCGCAAGGCGTTGCTGTGCCGTGCCGCCGGGCCGGAAAAGCAGGAACTGGTCGGCAGCGTCATGGGCAGCCGCACGCGGCTCGCCCGCGCCTTCGGCAAGACGCCGGACACGCTGCTCGCCGAGATCCAGCGTCGGCTCAAGACCAAGCCGGAAATCGTCGAGGTATCGCGCGGGGAAGCGCCATGCCAGCAGGTGGTGCTGACGGGCGGCGACGCCGACCTGACAAAGCTGCCGGTGCATCTCCAGCATGGCGCCGACGGCGCGCCCTACATTTCCTCCTCGATTGACTATGTGATCGACCCCAAGACCGGATTCACCAACGTCGGTCTGCGCCGGATGATGCTGCGCGGTCCCCAGGAGGCCGGCATCGATCTGGTCGCGCCGAGCGATCTGCGCGCGATCTACGAAGCGACGGCGGGGCAGGGCAAGCGGCTCCCCGTCAGTTTCGTGGTCGGTGCGCACCCGATCGATCATGTCGCGGGCGTGATGCGGCTGCCGATTGACGAACTCGGCATCGTCGCATCGCTGCGTGACGCGCCGCTGCCGGTGGCGAAGTGCGTGACCAACGACATCCGTGTGCCGGCCGACGCTGAATACGTGTTGGAGGGCTATCTCGACGAGCGCGGTCACGTTGAACCCGAAGGACCGTATGGCGAGTTCCTCGGCTATTACGGCGCGGTGAAGCGCAATCCGGTGTTTCACTTGACCGCTATCACGCGGCGCAAGGATGCGCTGTTCCAGACTTCGACCATCGGCGGCCGCACCATGGGGCGCACCGACACCGCGCAGCTCTCGGCGCTGCGCACCGAGGTGATGATCTGGCGCACGCTGGAAAGTGCGGTGCGCGAGCCGGTCAACGTCTACGCCACGACTTCGAGCGGCGGCGCGTTCAACGTGCGCGTCGCGCTGCGCCAGCGGGTGCCCGGCGAGGCGCGGAACGCCATCGCCGCGTGCCTGGGTGCGTTGGCCAACTGCAAGAACGTGTTCGTGGTCGATCCCGACGTCGACATTTTCTCCGACGAGCAGATGGACTGGGCGATGGCGACGCGCTTCCAGCCCGACCGCGACCTGATCGTGATGTCCGGCATGCGCACGCTGCCGCTCGACCCGTCGCTGCCGCCAGGCAGCCGCGTCGGCTCCAAGGCGGGCTATGACCTGACGTGGCCGTTCGGGCAGGGCGACCGGCTGGAAACGCGGGTGCCCGCCGCGCCGACCTTCAAGGGCAATCGCTTCGCGTCGGTCGAGGCCGCGATTGCGGACGGTCCGAAGTTCTTCGAAGAGCTGATGACCGCGGTGGGCAGCCGCGATGGGCGCGAGATCGTGCGAGAGATTGCGGCGTTGCGGGAGCGCGGCGGCGTCGAGCGCGACGGCGAGGGAAGGTATTTGTTTAGGAAATAGCGCTGGCGCTGATGTTTTCTCCCCTCTCCCGCGAAGCGGGAGAGGGTGCCGAGCGAAGCGAGGCGGGAGCGGGTGAATTACTCCGTCTTTGTAAGCTGCGCCATCACAGCGTGCAGCACGCCGTTCGTGTTGTTCAGCACTTCATTGTTCCAAAAGCGAAGAACGACGAAACCGCGCTGCCGTAGGAACTCGTCTCGGTTGCGATCTTGAAAACTATCTGCGTGCTGGCCGCCGTCGACCTCAAGCACGAGCTTTTGCCCAACACACGCGAAATCAACTACATAAGGTCCAATCGGCACCTGCCTTTTGAACTTGTGGCCGCCGAAGCGATGCGCCCGAAGGTGATACCAAAGCCGTTGTTCGGCGTCGGTCATGTTGGTCCGAAGCGTCTTGGCATGACTGAGGGCCACGATGAACTCCCTCTCCCGGCGTCGCGCCTGTCGGCGCTCCGCCACCCTCTCCCGCAAGCGGGAGAGGGGAAGGCGGCGCGGTGCCGTCGCGGGATTGGTTGGAATTTAGGGTGGCGTAGTCTCCGGGGTGTTCAACCTCGAATCATCCGGCGTTGGTGCGCCGAATTGGAGACCACGCCATGACGAGCGATATCACGCCTTCGACGATACCGCATGCTGAAGCTGAGAGCTCGACCCATCTTTTCGACGACTGGTTTGATCCGATCGAGGCGGCTGTGCGCGAGCGGGTCCGCGATTTCATCCAGGGGATGATCGAGGGTGAGCTTGAGGCAACGCTGTTGCGCCCGCGTTATGGAAGGTTGCCCAAGACCGCCGCGACGGAGGCAGGCCGCGGTCGGCCACCGCCACGGTCAGCGATCACGTACACTCCTTGGAACTTTCGGTCGGGTTGAGATTGCGATGCCGCGCGCACGGCTGAGCACGCCGGACGGCAAGACCACCGAGTGGCAGAGCAAGGTGCTACCGGCCTATCAGCGACGCACGCAGACTGCCGACGCGCTGATCGCCGGCGCCGACTTGGCGGGCACCAATACGCGACGGGTCCGCCGGGCGCTCGGAGCCCTGTTCGAGGGGGCGGTGGGCAAGGACGTGGTGAGCCGGGTATGGCGCAAGGTGCAAACCGATTGGGCGGCCTGGAACGCACGCTCGCTTGCCGACCAACCGATTGTTCGGCTGATCCTCGACGGCACGGTGGTCCGGGTGCGGCTTGACCGCAAGGCCACGGCGATCTCGCTGCTGGTGATCATCGGCGTGCGTACTGACGGCCAGAAGGTTCTGCTGGCGATCAAGAGCATGGGCGGGGAGAGTACCGAGGCTTGGCGCGCCGTGCTCGACGATCTGATCGGGCGCGGCCTGCGGCGGCCGGAGTTCCTGATCGTCGACGGGGCACCGGGACTGGGAAAGGGCAATCGCCGCGGTGTGGGACGGCGTGCCGGTGCAGCGCTGCACGGTGCACAAGCTTCGCAACCTGCTGGCGCACGCGCCCGAACGGCTGCGCGAGGAGATCATGGAGCGTAGAAAGGCGTTCGTCCGCAAATGGCGGCTCAAGCATTGGGCCGTGGCCAACAGCCTGGAGGAAGCCGGCGACCGGCTCTTCACCTTCACCGCCCTGCCGCCGATGCAATGGCGCAGCGCCCGAACCACGAACGCGATCGAACGGCTGCACGAGGAGTTCAAGCGACGGATCAAGACGCAGACCGTGCTGCCATCGGCCGAAACCGCCGCCATGTTGTTCTGGGCCTTGCTCGCCTCAGGTCAGATCACCATGCGCAAGGTCGATGGCTGGCAAACCCTCTCCCTCGGCACTATCGGTCAACCGATTGACCTCGCTGCCTGAGCCGATACCCTGATGTCACCGAAGACCGCGCCACGCCGAATTCCAACACAATCCGCGACGGCACCCCTCCGGCCAGGCTCTCGCAAAGTCTGGACAGGGGCGGCGACGGGGCTCCCCCCGGGGACACTACGATCCCCTGCCAGGAGCTTGGCTGACGGACGGAGCAAATGCTCCGACGAAAAGCGGGACCCGAACCGAAAAGAGCCGCGGTGGAGCGCCGGTAGGCGCGGCACGCTCTCCGATAACGAGCGTGGTCGCCGCAAGGCGAAATCTAAGGAACGCCTCCCGGCGCTCCGCCTCCCTCACTTCGGTGAAGGAAGGAAATGCAAGGAAGGCGGCGTGGCGCCTCAAGTCCGCGAGCGATAGCGCATGTCTTGCGTGTCGCGGGCTGTTTGAAATTCGAATCTGAAGTTGGCGGGCTAATCAAACCCGTAAAACTTGCAGAACTCGCTCAGCTCTGCGCGCGGCGAGCGGAAATCGTTGGCCTTGTGCTTGCGGTCGCCGTAGCCGATCGCCACGGCGCAGAACAGCATCTGCTCCGGCGGCATTTTGACGAATTCGCCGACCGTGTCGTAGAGCCGCGCCCACGCCTCTTGCGGGCAGGTGTCAAGGCCGTGGGCCCGCGCGAGATAGGCAAGGGTGTGAATGTAGCCGCCGAGGTCGGCCCACTGGCCGGGGCCGAGCCGCCGGTCGATCGCGATGAACAGCGCGACCGGCGCATTGAAGAATTCAAAGTTGCGCTTGTATTGCGCGAGGTGTCCCGCCGCATCGTCGCGGCCGATGCCGAGCGAGCCGTAGAGCTGCACGCCGTGCTCCTCGCGGCGCTTCTTGTAGGCGCCGAACATCGGCTCTGGATAGATCGGATACTCGGACTTGATGTGGCGCGGGTCCTCGTCGGCGATGCGCTCGGCAACGATGCGCTTGAACTTCTTCAGCTCGTCGTTCGCCAGCGCATAGACGTACCAGGATTGCAGGTTGCCGCCGGATGCAGCGCGCTGCGCCTTCGCGATTAGGTCCTTCACGATATCCAGGTCGACCGGCTTGTCGTGAAACCAGCGGCAAGCGATGCGTGAATCGACGGCTTCGAATACGTCCATGATGTTCTCTGTGCTGTTTTTAAATGCTGTCGCCGTCACTTGCGCCGCAACCTCACGCACTTTTGTCGCGCAGCACAATAGTGGGTGCAAGGCCGATCAGCGCCAGCATGCATGCGACGATCGGAATCATCGGGGCGAGTGTCCATCCGCTCAGGTCCCAGAACGCGCCGCTGATGATCGGCACGATCACCGCGCAGGAATAGCTGATGGTGAACATGCCGGCGGAGACGCGATGCACGTCGTCGGGCGGGCTGATCAACGGCGGCAGTGCCAGCACAAGGATCAGCACCGCCGCGCCGAAGCAGCCCCAGACCGCGGCGCCGATCACCACCCAGGCGCCGCCGAGCAGCATCGCCAGCACGGACAGCAGGCAGATGACGCCGCACGCTAAGTACGACCACACGGTCCGTACCATCCGGTCGGCCGAGGCAAGCAGCAGGAACGAGGCAGGCAGCTGGCCGGTGTTGAGCGCGGTCAAGGCGGCGTTGATCAAGTCGGGCCGTCCGGTGTGCGTGAGATAGTCGGGCAGGAACCCGTTGAGCGCGAAGTAGGACGCGTTCACGCTGCCCAGCAGCAGGCCGATACGCCAGATCTGCGGGCTGCGGAAGTCCGGCATCCACTTTCGACTGGCGGCGGTCGGTGCGGTTGGGGGTGTGCGCGGCGCTACGGAGAGGATGATCACGGCGATGATGACGACCGGAACCGACCAGAACACGAATGTCCATTGCCAGCTTTGGTGCAGCATCGGCAGCACCAGCGGAATGGTCAGTGCCGCGGGCAATATTTCGCCGATGATCAGTCCGTTGGTATAGACCGCTGTGGCAAACCCGATGCGCTGCGGCACCCACGTGCGCACCAGCGGGGGCAGCGATGGCTGCATGACGGCGACGCCGAACGCGGTGACGACCGTCATGGCATAAAGCATCCAGAGGTTGGGGCCGGCGCCGCGCAACGCGCCGCCGAGCGCGCAGAGCACCAGGCCCGCGACCAATGCCTTCACTGCGCCGAAACGAGCGACGAGCAGCGAGCCGGCGATCGCAGCGCCGGCGAACAGCACCATCGGGATGCCGGACAGGATCCCGACCTGGGTTTTCGAAAGCTGCAAGTCGAGATGGATCAGCGGAATGACCGGTGGCACCGCCAGGATGGTCAGGCGCAGCGCATTGCCCGCAAGCCACAGCAGCAACAAGGCGGTGAAGAGGCCGATCGGGGAGGCCGCCATGTGCCGATCAGGCCGCGCGCCGGCGCGGCACGCTTACCACGGCGAAGACCGCGAGGACGGCGGTTGCCGCCAGCGTCAGAAACACCGCGCGCGGTTCGCCGCGGTCCATCAGCGCACCGCAGATCAGCGGCGACACCATGCCCGCGATGTTGAAGCCGTTGGTGACGAAGCCGAACACCTTTCCGTAGGCGCCGGGCGGCGTGGCCTGACGGACGATCATGTCGCGCGAGGGCATCAAAGCGCCGGTCATGAAGCCGGACAGCGACATCACCAGGATCAGCAGGACCACGCCGAGGTCGAAGCTCGCCATCAGGACGCAGGCGAGGGCCGTCACCACCATGCTCGTCGCCGCGACCAAGGCATGTCGCTCGGTGCGGGCGGCGACCCAGCCGCCCACCAGCACGCCGATCGCGCCCAGCGCCAGGTTGCTTGTCAGCGCGGTGTTGGCAGTAACTGGCGAGGTGTTCCACAGCGCGCCGAGCGCCACCACCGAGAAATTCATCATGCCGAAGTTGGTCAGCGACAGCAGCATGAAGAACACGAAGTTGATCAGGATCGGCGCCGACAGCAGCAGCCGCCAGCTTGTATCCGCCTCGGGCGCATCGTCGCGTGCTTTGGCGGCCGGCCGCTCCGGCGCTTCGTCGCGCAGCATCAGCAGTGCGACGGCGACGACGGCGCCCAGCACAGCCGCTCCCATGAACGCGCCGCGCCAGCCGAATTGGCTGTGCATCAGGAGCAGCGTGGCGGGGGCTACAGCACCGCCGGCGAGGCCGGCGAACGTATGGATCGAATAGGCCTGGCTGACGCGTTCTGCCGAAACGTGGCGCGACAGCAGGGCATAATCGGCGGGATGATAGACCGTGTTGCCGAGCCCCATCAGGCCGAACATCGCAATCAGCACCCAGTACGAGTTCACCGCCGAGGCCACGGCAAGACCGAGCGCGCCGAGCAGCAGTCCGGCGACCAGCACAAGCCGCGCGTTGACCCGGTCAACCAGGAAACCGGCCGGCGTCTGCAGCACCGCCGACACCGCGTTGAAGCCGGTGAGGGCGAGACCGATTTCGGTGTAGCTCACGCCGTAGTCTGCGCGGATGAAGGCGAACAGCGGCGGTAGCACCAGGATGTAATAGTGGCTGACGAAATGCGCCGCGCTTACTCCGGCGATCAGTCGGAATTCACCCGCGCGGCGCGTGGTGTAGGCGAGATCGGCCGCCTGGGTCATTTCCGCCCTTTGTCATGCACCGCTCTCGAAAAGCGGGTGAGTTATTGTTTGGTGCCGGCTTGCGCTTGCTGGATCGCCTGCCAGACGCGAGCGGGGGTTGCTGGCATGTCGATGTGCTTGATGCCGTAGACCGACAGCGCATCGACCACGGCGTTCATGATCGAGGTCAGCGAGCCCGCGCAGCCGGCCTCGCCGCAGCCCTTGACGCCGAGTGGATTGGTGGTGGCCGGAACCGGGTGACTGTGCACCTCGAAGTCCGGGGTGTGGTGGGCGCGCGGCAGGGCGTAGTCCATGAAGGATCCGCTCAACAATTGTCCTTGTTCGTCATAGACGACATGTTCAAGAAGCGCCTGGCCGATGCCTTGGGCGACACCGCCATGCAGTTGGCCGTCGACCAGCATCGGGTTGATGATGGTGCCGAAGTCGTTCACCGCGGTGTATTTCACCACCTCGGTGTTGCCGGTGGTCGGATCGATCTCGACCTCGCAGACGTGGCAACCGTTCGGGTAGGCCGACGGCGCGCCATCACTGACATGGCCGACATCGAGCGACTGTGGAGCGTCAGGCGGCAGCTTCATGCCGTTGCGCAGCTTGTCAGCGAGTTCCATGAAGCCGATCGAGCGGTCGGTGCCCGCGACCGTGAATCGGCCCTTGGCGAACTCGATATCACCGGCCGACGCTTCAAGTGCGTGCGAGGCGATCTGCTTGCCTTGCTCGATCGCCTTGTTGGAGGCTTCGACGATCGCCATTCCTGAGTTCATCATCGACCGCGAGCCGCCGGTGCCGCCGCCCGCCAGCAACTGATCGCTGTCCCCCTGCAACAGCTTGATGCGCTCGAACGGAATGCCGAGCTTTTCGCTGAGCACTTGCGCAAATGGCGCGGCGTGGCCTTGGCCGTAGTCCAACGTGCCGGTGAGGATCGTCACGCTGCCGTCCGCCTCGAAGCGGATGCCGCCCATCTCCTTGTTGGCCGGCGCGGTGACCTCAAGATAGCAGCCGACGCCGATGCCGCGCAGCTTGCCGTGCTTCTTGCTCTCGCGCCTGCGCTTGTTGAAGCCCTTCCAGTCGGAGACGTCGAGCGCCTTCTTGAGAACCGCCGGGAAGTCGCCGCTGTCGTAGGTCGTGCCGGCTGCGGACTTGTATGGAATCTGGTTGGGCCGGATCTGGTTCTTGCGCCGCAGCTCGATACGGTCAAAGCCGGTTTGCACGGCGGCGTAGTCGATCAGCCGCTCCATGAAGTAGTTGCCCTCGGGGCGGCCCGCGCCGCGGTACGGGCTCACGAAGCTGGTGTTGGTGAATACGCACTTGGTGGATACCTCCATCAGCGGCGTCTGATAGAGGCTGATGACGTTGCGCACGACGTTGAGCGTCGGCGGCTGCGGCGACATCGCGCCCTGGAAGCCGCCGAGATTGCCGTAGCCGGCGAGCCGGATCGCGAGGAATTTACCTTCGACGTCGAGCGCGAGCTCGGCGGTCTGCTCATGGTCGCGGCCGTGGTTGTCGGACACGAAGCTACCCGAGCGCTCGTCGGTCCATTTAACCGGCCGGCCGAGCGTCTTGGCAGCGTGCAGGATGCAGACGTACTCCGGATAGACCTGCGCCTTCATGCCGAACGAGCCGCCGACGTTGCCGGTGCGGACGTGCACCTTGTCGGGCGTGGTCTTGAGCACATTGGTCAGGCCGGCCTTCATGCCCATCACGCCCTGGCTCACCGAGTGCAGCGTGAAGTGATCCTTGCCCGCGTCGTATTCGCCGATTGCGGCGCGCGGTTCGATCGCGTTCACGATCAGCCGGTTGTTGATCAGCTTGAGCTTCACCTTGTGCGCAGCGGCAGCGAACGCGGCGTTCACCTTCTCGGTTTCGCCGTAGTGAAAGTCGAGGCAGACGTTCCCCGGCACGTCCTCGAACAGCGCGGGCGCGCCCGGCGCGGTCGCCTGCTCGAACGTGGTCACGACCGGCAGCGTCTCGATGTCGATTTCCAGGGCCTCCGCCGCGTCCTTCGCCTGCAGCAAGGTCTCCGCCACCACGCAGGCGATCGGATCGCCGGCAAAGCGCACCTTGTCGGTTGGCAGGGCGGGGCGGGGTGGCTTCTTCAGGTCGGAGCCGTCCTTGCTCTTAAGCGGCAGTGCCGATTGCAGCGTGCCGTATGCTTTCAGGTCTTCGCCGGTGTAGACGCCGAGCACGCCCTTCATGGCCTTCGCCGCTTGCGTGCCGATCGACTTGATGCGGCCGTGCGCGACCGTGCTGCGCACGACGTAGGCGTAAGCCTGGCGGGGCAGGTCGATGTCGTCGGTGTAGCGCCCCTCGCCACGCAACAGCTTTGGGTCCTCGGTGCGGAGCACCCGCTCGCCGATACCGGTTCGGTTCGTCGCCGTGGTCTGAATGTTCATGAAAACTGCGCGCCATTGACGAGGGGAGGGGCGAGGGCGCAGGCGGCGCACTCGACGAAAGTAGCGCCTGAAATATCGGACCAATGCCGATTTCACAAGCACAGCCGCGAGTTTCCGTTATGTTTTGCCCGCCCCCCTGAGTTGCGCGAGGCGCTGCCGCTGCTACACTTTTCGGCGAAGTGGCATTCACCGCCGTGCCGTCGAGCCGTACCCGCTTCGGCATGGGGAAAGGTTTTCAATGGACGACGAGGCCCGGGCGACCGGCCTCGGCCCCGTCCCTCCTCGGGCGCCCCACGCGCACCGGCGGGGCCGAAGGTCGCCATATGGTCACCCGCGCCAGGACGACGCGGGCGGTTCGGACCTGTCCGGTCCGACCTATGCCGCGCTCGATCTCGGCACCAACAACTGCCGGCTCCTGGTGGCGCGCGCGACCCGTGACAGCTTCCGCGTTGTCGATGCGTTCTCCCGCATCATCCGGCTCGGCGAAGGCGTTTCCAGCTCGGGCGTGCTGAGCGAGGCGGCTATCGTGCGTGCGGTGGACGCGCTGCGCGTCTGCCGTAATAAGATCCGCAATCGCGGCGTCACGCGGGCAAGGCTGATCGCGACTGAAGCTTGCCGTGCGGCCGGAAATGGCAACGAGTTCCTGGCCCGTATCCGCGAGGAGGTCGGTATCGACCTTGAGATCGTCGATCGGGAGACCGAAGCGCGGCTCGCGGCGACTGGTTGTACGCCGCTGGTCGATCCCGCGTCGAAGGGCGTGATCCTGTTCGACATCGGCGGCGGCTCCTCCGAGTTGGTGCGGCTCGGCCGCATGGCGCCGATTGAATATGGACCCCCGCATCCAGAGGTCGACGCCTGGGTGTCGCTGCCGATGGGTGTCGTCACGCTGGCCGAGCGTCATGGCGGCGTCAGCGTCACGCGGGAAAGCTTCGAGACGATGATCGCGGAGGTCGCGGAATACGTGAGCCGCTTCGCCGCGCAACACGGCGGCTCGCTCGACGGCGTGCACCTGCTCGGCACCTCGGGTACGGTCACGACCATCGCCGGTGTCTATCTCGAATTGCCGCGTTACGAGCGACGCCGGGTCGACGGTTGCTGGATGGATGACGCGCAGGTGACGGCCGTGGTCGAGCGGCTGCTTGCCATGAGCTATCAGGATCGCGTCGCCAATCCCTGCATCGGCGCCGAGCGTGCCGACCTTGTGCTGGCGGGCTGCGCCATCCTGGAAGCGATCCGCCGCGCCTTCCCGTGCCCGCGGCTGCGTGTCGCCGACCGGGGCCTGCGCGAAGGCATGCTGGTGCAGATGATGCGTGAGGATGGCGCGTGGAATCATCCGGGCGAGGCACGGCCGTGACGTCGCGTGGCGAAAAAGGCGGACGCGGCGAGCGGGCGCTCAAGGTGCGGGTCAAGACCGCCAAGAAGCGGTCGTTATCGTCCACGCTCTGGCTCGAGCGCCAACTCAACGATCCCTATGTAGCGCGCGCCAAGCGCGAAGGATTTCGTTCGCGAGCGGCGTTCAAGCTCACGGAAATCGACGACAAGCACCATGTCCTGAAATCCGGCGCGCGGGTGGTGGATCTCGGTGCCGCGCCCGGCGGTTGGAGCCAGGTGGCGGCGAAGCGCGTCGGCGCCCGCGGCCGTGTGATTGCCATCGATGTGCTGGACATGGATGCGATTGCCGGTGTGGAATTCGTCCAGATCGACTTCCTCGATCCCGCCGCGCCGGACCGGTTGAAGGCCATGCTCGGCGGTCCAGCCGACGTGGTGTTGTCCGACATGGCGGCGAACGCGACCGGCCATCGTCCGACCGACCATCTGAAGATCATGGCGCTGGTCGAAACCGCGGTGGAGTTCGCACGCGAGGTGCTGAGGCCCGGCGGGGCGTTTCTCGCCAAGGTGATCCAGGGTGGCACCGAGAGTACCTTGCTTGCGGCGCTCAAACGCGACTTCGCGACGGTGAAGCACGTCAAGCCGGCGGCAAGCCGCGCGGATTCAGCCGAGCTTTACGTGCTGGCGCAGGGATTTCGCGGTGGTCAAACGGGTGAATAAGTCCGGGCGGTCTATGCATTTTGCACAGGGCGTGCTACCCACCATCGCCAACCCATAAGCGGGCCGCCGAATGGGGCGAGGGAGCAGTCCCTCGCAAAGCCTCCGCTCATTCCTTATTTGGCGGGCCCGCAGGTGCCCGCACGCGGGCGAAGCCCGCAACAGCCCAGCTTGGGCGGAACGGATTGGCATGGCCCCGACGATTGATTCGTCCATTCCCGAGGCATTCACGTTCGACGACGTGCTGCTGAAGCCCGGTCTGTCCGAGGTGCTGCCCTCCGAGGCGGACGTTCGGACTCACATCACCCGCGAGATAGCCCTCAACATCCCGATTGTTGCCTCGGCGATGGATACCGTGACCGAGTACCAGATGGCGATCGCCATGGCGCGGGCTGGCGGCATCGGCGTGATCCACCGCAACTTCGAGCCGCACGAACAGGCAGCGCAGGTGCGCATGGTGAAGAAATTCGAATCCGGCATGGTGGTCAATCCGCTCACCATCCATCCGCAGGCGACGCTCGCCGATGCGCTCGAGTTGATGAAGCAGAACAACATTTCCGGAATCCCGGTGGTGGAGGGCGGCGGCAACGGTAAGGCTGGCAAGCTGGTCGGCATCCTGACCAACCGCGACGTGCGCTTCGCCACCGACATGCGTCAGTCCGTCGCCGAATTGATGACCAAGGACCGGCTGGTCACGGTCCGCGAAGGCGTGAGCCAGGACGAAGCCAAACGGCTGCTGCACCAACGCCGCATCGAGAAGCTTCTGGTGGTCGATGCCGACTATCGCTGCGTCGGGTTGATCACGGTGAAGGACATCGAGAAGGCGGTCGCCAATCCCAACGCCTGCAAGGACGAGCAGGGGCGGCTGCGCGTCGCCGCGGCGACCACGGTCGGAGACAAAGGTTATGACCGCACCGAGTGGCTGCTCGAAGCCGGCGTCGATCTGGTCGTGGTCGACACCGCGCACGGCCATTCGCGGCACGTGCTCGATGCGGTCAATCGCATCAAGCGCGCCTCGAACAAGGTTCAGGTGGTGGCCGGCAACGTTGCCACCACGGAAGGCGCCAAGGCGCTGATCGATTCCGGCGCCGACGCCATCAAGGTCGGCATCGGGCCAGGTTCGATCTGCACCACGCGCATGATCGCAGGCGTCGGCGTGCCGCAGATGACTGCGATCATCGACGCGGTCGAGGCTGCGCAGAAAAGCAACGTGCCGGTGATTGCCGACGGCGGCATCAAATACTCCGGTGATCTCGCCAAAGCGATTGCGGCCGGGGCGGACGTGGCGATGGTCGGCTCGCTGCTCGCCGGCACCGACGAGACGCCGGGCGAGGTGTTCCTCTATCAGGGCCGCTCCTACAAGAGCTATCGCGGCATGGGCTCGGTCGCTGCGATGGCGCGCGGCTCGGCCGACCGCTATTTCCAGCAGGACATCAAGGACAATCTCAAGCTGGTGCCCGAGGGCATCGAAGGGCAAGTGCCGTACAAGGGGCCGGTCGCGACGGTTTTGCACCAGCTCGCCGGCGGCCTGCGCGCCGCAATGGGCTACGTCGGCGCCCAGACGATCGACGAACTGCACCAGAAGGCGCAGTTCGTGCGCATCTCATCGGCCGGTCTGCGCGAGAGCCACGTCCACGACGTCACCATCACGCGCGAGAGTCCGAACTATCCGAGTCGGGTGTGACGGCAGTTCAAGGCGGGGCGTAGCCTCGCGGCGCGAAGCAAAACAGGTCCGGGCACGCCATGACGGTTCAGATGATCCTTGCCCCGTTGTTCGTGCAAGTCTTGCTCACTTTCGTGGTGGGGTTCTCGCTTGCCGGCTTGCGCACCGGCGCGCTCACCCGCCGCGAGATCAAGCCGCGGGATATCGATCTCGGCCAGCCGAACTGGCCGCCACGCACGACCCAGTTCGCCAATTGCTTCCGGAATCAGTTTGAGCTTCCGGTGCTGTTCTACGTCCTCACCATCCTTGCGATGGCCACGCGGCATGCCGATTTCCTGTTTGTCGTGCTGGCGTGGGTTTTCGTGCTGACGCGGCTGGTTCATGCATATATCCATGTCACCAGCAACAATCTGCGCGTGCGCGGCCTCTGGTTCGCTGTCGGCGCGATTGTGCTTTTCATCATGTGGGCGATCTTCATCGTTCGCATCTTGCTTGGCCTGCCATGACGCCCGGTGCGCGCCTTGCCGCTGCGATCGAGGTCGTCGCCGATATCGACCAGCATCGGCGGCCTGCGCCCGAGGCGCTCAAGGCGTGGGGCTTGACCCATCGCTTTGCCGGGTCAGGTGACCGGGCGGCCATTGCGGGGCTCGTTTATGACGCACTGCGCCGCCGCGCGTCGTCGGCGTGGCTGATGGGCGAGGGGACGCCACGTGCCGTTCTGCTTGGCATGCTCAAGCGAGAGCGCGGCCTCGATACGGACGCGATCGGGCAGCTCGCCAGCGGTGCCGGTCATTCACCGCCGCCGCTTGCCACCGCCGAGCGCGCGGCGCTGGATCGGGCTTCCGTCGAGAATGCGCCACCGCACGTCGTCGGCGACTATCCGGAATGGCTCGACCCATATTTCGATCGCGCGTTCGGCAACGAACGCGCGGAGGAGGCCGCGGCGCTCGGCTCCCGCGCGCCGCTCGATCTGCGCGTCAACACGCTCAAGACCGATCGTGACGCGGCGGCGGCCGCGCTCGCCGATCTTGCGCCGGCGCCGACGCGGTGGTCGCCGGTCGGCCTGCGTGTGCGGCTCAAGGCCGACGCCAAGAGCCCGGCCGTCCATGCCGAGCCCGCGTTCCTGAAGGGACAGATCGAGGTGCAGGACGAGGGCTCGCAGTTGGCCGCGCTGTTGGCCCGCGCCACGCCCGGCGAGCAGGTGCTCGACCTTTGCGCCGGCGGCGGCGGCAAGACGCTGGCACTCGCTGCGGCGCTTGAGAACAAGGGCCAGCTTTATGCCACCGACGACGACAAGCGCCGTCTCGCGCCGATCCACGAGCGGCTGGCCCGCTCCGGCGCGCGCAACGTCCAGGTGCGCACCCCAAAGTCGGTCGGAACCGAGATCGACGACCTCAAGGGCCGCATGGATCTGGTGCTGATCGATGCGCCGTGCACCGGCATCGGCGCGTGGCGGCGCAATCCGGACGCCAAATGGCGGGTGCGGCCGGGGGCGCTGGAACAGCGCGTCAAAGAACAGGCGGAACTGCTCGACCGGGCCGTCGCACTGGTCAAGCCGGGCGGTCGCATCGCTTACATCACCTGCTCGGTGCTCAATGAAGAAAATAACGACCAGGTGCGCGGCTTCCTGGCCCGCCACGGCGAATTTTCCGTGGAAAAGCCCGCGGAAACGGCGAGCACATTGGGCGAGCGCGCCTATATGTTCGGCAAGGCGGCGTTTGTCTCGGACGAAGGCTTGTTGATGACTCCGCGCCGCACGGACACTGACGGGTTTTTCGTCTCTATCATGCGACGATCATGAGTTCGGCGGCCACGGCTAGAGAAGCGCCTCGACAAGCGAAAACGGGTTCCCTAGAACCCGCTATGGACCAGCACGACAAGATTCTCATCGTCGATTTCGGCTCCCAGGTGACGCAGCTCATCGCGCGCCGGGTGCGGGAAGAGAAGGTCTATTCCGAGATCGTGCCGTACCAAAAGGCGGCCGAAGCCTTCACCCGGATGATGCCCAAGGCGGTGATTCTGTCCGGCGGCCCGGCCTCGGTGCTCGAAAAGGGCGCGCCGCTCGCCCCCAAGGAATTATTCGACGCCGGCGTGCCGATCCTCGGCATTTGCTACGGCGAGCAGGCGATGGCGCACCAACTCGGCGGCAAGGTCGAGGCGGGGCATCATCGCGAGTTCGGCCGCGCCGAGGTGCTGGTCACCGAGGACACCCCGCTGTTCGAAGGCGTGTGGCAGAAGGGCGCCCGCTACCCGGTGTGGATGAGCCACGGCGACCGCGTCACCGAGCTGCCGAAGGGCTTCCGCGTGGTCGGCACCTCGGAGAATGCGCCGATCGCCATGATCGCGGACGACAAGCGCAAGTTCTACGCCACGCAATTCCATCTTGAAGTGATGCACACCCCGCAAGGGGCGGCGCTGATCCGAAATTTCGTGCGCAAGGTCGCGCAGTGCCGCGGCGACTGGACGATGCGCGCCTTCAAGGACGAGGCGGTCGAGCGCATTCGCCAGCAGGTCGGGCGTGGTCGTGTGATCTGCGGCTTGTCCGGCGGCGTCGACAGCGCGGTTGCGGCGGTGCTGATCCACGAGGCGATCGGCGACCAGTTGACCTGCGTGTTCGTCGATCACGGGCTGCTGCGGCTCAACGAAGGCAAGACCGTCGTCGATCTGTTCCGCGGTCACTACAACATTCCGCTGGTTCACGTCGACGCATCCGCCCAGTTCCTCGGCGAACTCGCCGGTACGACCGACCCTGAGGTCAAGCGCAAGACCATCGGCAAGCTGTTCATCGACGTCTTCGAAGCGGAAGCGAAGAAGATCGGCGGCGCGGAATTCCTGGCGCAGGGTACGCTTTATCCCGACGTTATCGAGAGCGTATCATTCACCGGCGGCCCGTCGGTGACCATCAAATCGCACCACAACGTGGGCGGACTGCCGGCTCGTATGAACATGAAGCTCGTCGAGCCGCTGCGTGAACTCTTCAAGGATGAGGTGAGGGCGCTCGGCCGCGAGTTGGGCCTGCCGGACGTGTTCGTCGGCCGCCACCCGTTTCCGGGGCCGGGTCTCGCAATCCGCTGCCCGGGCGACATCACACCGGAGAAGCTCGATATCTTGCGGCTCGCCGACGCCGTCTACATCGACGAGATCAGGAAGGCAGGGCTCTACGACGAGATCTGGCAGGCCTTTGCCGTCATCCTTCCGGTCAAGACCGTCGGGGTGATGGGGGACGGGCGTACCTACGATTTCGTGGTGGGCCTGCGCGCGGTCACCTCGACCGACGGCATGACCGCGGACTTCTATCCGTTCGATATGAAGTTCATCGGCCGTGTGGCGACGCGCATCATCAACGAGGTGAAGGGCGTCAACCGCGTGGTCTATGACGTGACTTCGAAGCCGCCCGGCACGATCGAGTGGGAGTGAGATCCGTGGCCGTCACCATCTACGGCATCAAGAACTGCGACACCATGAAGAAGGCCCGCTCCTGGCTGGAGAAGCGGGGAGTGGAGCATGCCTTCCACGACTACAAGGTGGCGGGAATCGACCGCGACCGGCTGGAGCGCTGGAGCAAGAAGGTCGGCTGGGAGACGTTGCTCAACCGCTCGGGTCAGACCTTCCGCAAGCTGGCCGACAAGGACAAGCAGGGGCTGACCGAAAAGAAGGCGTTGGCGCTAATGTTGGCGCAACCGTCTATCATCAAGCGGCCGGTGCTCGACCTCGGCGGCGGCAAATTGCTCGTCGGATTCAGGCCTGAAACGTACAACGAGGCCGTGCCGCAATAAGGGCAGGCGACGTGTCCTTATTAGGTACAACGGACGCTTATCGATCGAGCAATCATATTCGTGGGCCGACGACCCGCTGCCCAACGTGGCACCGTGCGCTCGGCTAGACTGCGGGTGCGATTCGCGGGCAGCCTGGGCAATCCGTTCATGCAGATCAATTCTTTCACGATTTTGCTGTTCGGCCTGTTTATCAAGCTGGTGATCGGCGGCCTGTTCCTGGTGTTCTGGTACAAGCAGCGCAGCGCGCCTTGGTATGTTTGGTGGAGTGCCACGCTGTTTCTCGCCTGCGCCGCCACGGTGCTGTTTGCCGTGCGCGGCTTCGCCGCCGACCTGTTCGCAATCGGTATCGGCAACGTCGCCCTGATCGCGGCCTTTGTCTGCAACTGGCAAGCAGCGCGCGTATTCAACCACCAGCGCCCGTTATGGCTGCCGATCTTCGCGGTGCCGGCGCTGTGGTTTGCCACTTGTCTTGTGCCCGGCTTCATCGAGAACACCGCGTACCGTGTTGTGTTTTCTTCGCTGATCGCCGCCTCGCTGTTGGCGCTGGCAGCCGCCGAAATGTGGCGCGCTCGCAGCGAGCAACTGCCGTCGCGCTGGCCGGTGATCGTGCTGTTCTCGACTTTCGCGCTGTTCTTCGCGTCGCGCATCGTGCTGGTCGGTGTGCTGCCGTTTCCGTTCGGGGCGCTGCCGATGCAGCCCGGCTCGGTTGGCGCGTTCAATCTCATCATGTTCTTTCACACCCTGCTGATCACCGTGCTGATCGTGGCGATGTCGAAGGAACGCCTTGAGTTCGACCTGCGCATGAAAGCGCAGACCGATCCACTGACCGGCGCCTTGAACCGCCGCGCCTTCATGAGCCGCGGCGAGCGGCTGCTGCGGCGCCACGGCGTCGAGCAGAAGCCGCTGTGCCTCCTTTTTCTCGATCTCGACCATTTCAAGTCGCTCAATGACCGGTTCGGCCATTCGGGCGGTGACGACGCGCTGATGAAGTTCGTCGCGGTGGTGCACGACAACATCCGACCGACCGACTTCTTTTTCCGGATCGGCGGAGAAGAATTCTGCTGTCTGCTGCCTCACACGGCAGTGATGCAGGCGCAGCGTGTGGCAGAGCGCATCCGCCATCAGTTTGAGGCCGCGACGGTGGATGTCGCAGGCGCGACGGTGAGGGCCACGGTAAGCCTCGGCATCGCCTCGACAGAAACGTTTGGTTACGACCTCGACACGTTGATGCGGCGTGCGGACATGGCGGTCTACGCAGCCAAGCAGCAGGGCCGCAACCGCGTCGTGGTGGCGACGCCGGGTGACCCTGCGCACGGCGCCTCGCGCATCAGGGCCGTGGCCGTCTGATCGAGGCCGTGGCCGCTACTACGATCCTTTGCTGCCGAGATTTCTTGATTGGCACGCCTCGTCCCTGCTCGTTGGGCAAGATCGACCAGAGCCAAAGTGGCCCGTCAAGCGGCTTTCCCGCCACGCCTGCTTGTAGGAACATGCGGCAGGCGCGGGGTTTCGCGTATCCGGAGGAAAGCATGGAAATCAGTTTGAAGGGCCGCAGCGCCATTGTCACCGGCGGCAGCAAAGGTATTGGCTACGCGATCGCGACGCGGTTCGCCGATTCCGGCGCCGATGTTGCGATTCTGGCGCGCACCCGCGAGACGCTCGATCAGGCCGTCAACGCAATAAAGGCGAAAGCCAAGGGCAAGGTGATCGGCGTGCAGGCCGACGTCAGTGAGGCCGCTGGCATCCAGCGCGCCTACGACGATGTGATGAAGGCGTTCGGCAAGGTCGACATCGTCGTCAACAACGCCGGCACCTCGCGCAATGGTGCGTTCGAGAAACTCACCGACGAGATCATGCAAAAGGATCTGGAGGACAAGCTGTTCGCCGCGATCCGCATGATCCGTCTGGTGTCGCCGCAGATGAAAGAGCGGCACTGGGGCCGCATCATCAATGTGCTCAACATCGGCGCCAAGGCTCCGCGCGCCAACAGCATGCCGACCTCAGTGTCGCGCGCCGCCGGCATGGCGATGACCAAGGCGCTGTCGCAGGAGTTCGCACCGTTCAACGTGCTCGTCAATGCGATGCTGGTTGGCTTTATCGAGGCAGACCAGCACGTCCAGGCCGCGAAGCGTCAGAACATTCCGCTCGCCGATTACGTCAAGGCGCGCGAGAAAGAGATCCCGCTCGGCCGCATCGGCAAGGCTGAGGAGTTCGCCAATCTGGCCTGCTTCCTGGTGTCGGATGCCGGCGGCTACATCACCGGCACGGCGACCAACGTGGACGGAGGCCGTTCGCCGGTCGTATAGCGGCGACGATCAGGCCGGAATATCGGGACGCGGCTTTGGCTTCGGCGCCGAGGGCGTCTCGCACTGGCTCAGGCCGGTGCGGCAGATGACCGCCGTCGTCGATCGAAAGACGCGTCAGGTCGATCGCGGTGGCAGGATGAACGTTGCGGCCTTCGGGCTTGGCCGGCGGCTCAATACCTTCAGCTTTGGCCGATGACTGCGGCTCTTTCGGTCGCTCGTACTTGTCGGAGGCGCGCGGCGGAATGAGATTGAAGATATCGGCCCGCGATTCGTTTTCCGGCTCCGACGAAGGGGCCGAATCCTCCTCCGCACGCTTGCGCAGACCAAAATAAGCGGGGAAAAGACTCATGGCGCGGAATGGTTGCCGCACGAGCAATTCGTGTCCAGCGCGCGAGGGCCGCGACTACATCCGGTGCACAACTTGCCGCTACAGACCGGCGATCAGGCTGGAATATCGGGCCGCGGTGGTGCCTTCGGCATGGTTGGAGCGGCCGCACAGCCGCGTTTGACCATGCCCGCCTTGCAGCCCCAGTCGTGCAAGGCAACGAAGCCGGAGGCGGCCATGCCGGCCGCCGCGACCAGGAAGCCGGCGATCACAATGACCAGGCCAATCGACTGCCAGCCAGTCAGCAGAATGCGGGTGGTGCCCGGCTGGCCGACCGTGGGGATCAAGACCTCCTGACGCCGCACTTCGACGACCGGCGAGGCCTTGTCCACGGCGGGAGTCATAGGCGCGAGCTGATCGGCCGGGGTCGCAGCAAGGGCAGGGGCGTCCGCGGTCAAAGGGTCAGGCGTTTGCGCCTCAGTTGCAGTCGCGGCGTCCGCGCTCGGCGCGGGTGCATTCGGATCGAGTTCGCGCGCGGTGCGATCGAGCAGATCCATCGCATGCTGGTCGAGGTCGACCGGCTTCTCGATGCGGCTCGGGTGCGCCTGGTAGTTGACCAACTGGCCGTCCCAATAGAAGCGGCCGAGACCGTCGATGGTCAGGCGATCGAGCTCGTTCGCTGTCAGGGTGCGGATCTTCTTCGGCCATTCCTGTTTGGCTCCGCCTTGCGGCGGCACGATCCCGGCGTCCTCGCCGCTGACCTCAGGGTACTGATCCGAACGCTCTGTGCTCATCTCGCACCACTCCCCAACGAAACAAACGACTCTGTACCGCCGGCTAGTTAACCTTGATCCCGGCGGCTTTGATCACCGGCCCCCAGCGGGCAATTTCGGCCTCGATCTTCGCCCGGAACTCGGCCGGCGTGCTGCCGGTCGGCTCCATCAATTGGGCCGCGAGCTTGTCGCGGATGCCTTTCGATTCAATTGCTTCTATCACCTCGGCGCGAATTTTCGCAACGACGGGTTCCGGGGTTCCCGCGGGCGCGATCAGGCCGTTCCAGGCGTCGGCTTCAACGTCGATGCCGCTTTCCTTGAGCGTCGGAATGTCGGGCAAATAAGGCGAGCGTTTCGCGGTCGTGACGCCAAGAATTTTCACCGCGCCGGACGCGACATGAGGAGTCGCCGCGATCGCAGGCAGGCCGCCCATTTGCACGTCCCCGCGGATGATCGCCGTCATCGCCGCGGGCGAGCCGGGGTACGGCACGTGTACCATCTTGGTCCCGCTCGCGAGCGCGATCGCCTCCATCGCGAGATGCGAGAGCGAGCCCGCGCCGATCGATCCGAAGTTGAATTTATCATGTTCGCGCTTGAGCAGCGCCGTCAGTTCAGCGGCGCTGTTAACCTTAATATTGGAATTAACCACCAGCGCGCTCGGCTGGCTGGTGAGGAGCGTGACCAGCGCGAGGTCCTTGGCCGGGTCGTAGGGCATCTTGCCGAACAGCATCGTGTTGAGCGCGAGCGGTCCGCCGATGCTGATGCCGATTGTCGATCCATCGGGCGCGGCCTTGGCGACGGCATCGGTACCGGTCATGCCGCTCGCGCCGGGCTTGTTCTCGACCAGGAACGGCTGGCCGAGCTTCTGCTGCAGCCGTTCGGCGATCAGCCGCATGATGATGTCGGGCGTCGAGCCCGCGCCGAACGGCACGATGATCTTCACCGTGCGGCTCGGCCAGTCCTGCGCGGCGGCAGGCGAAATCCAAAACGTAAGTGCGGCGAGGGCCGTCGCGGCAAGCGGCATGGCGAATGTACCGCGGATGTATCGGGTCATCGCCTCATGGTAGCCTTGTCGTCCCGACATCGTCATGTTGGCCGCCCTGACACGGAGCGAAGGATGGGTTTTGCGATCCTCATTGCGGGCCTGGCGCTGTTTCTGGCTCCGCACGTCTTTACCGTGTTTCGAGAGCAGCGGGAGAGCGTAATCGCGCGCATCGGCGAGAACGCCTACAAGATACTGTATTCTATCGTCTCCGCGATTGGGCTCATCCTCATTTTCTACGGTTATTCGCAATATCGGGCGACGGGCTGGATCAACGTCTGGTATCCGCCGGCCTGGACGCGCCACGTTGCAGTTCTGCTGGTCTGGCCGGCCATCATCTGCCTCGTCGCGACCTACAGCCCGGGCAAGATCAAGACCACGCTCAAGCATCCGACGCTGGTTGGCCTCAAGCTTTGGGCGCTCGCGCACCTGATCGCCAACGGTGACCTCGGGTCGATGGTGTTGTTCGGGGCGCTGCTGGCTTACGCCGTGTTCGATCGCATCTCGCTCAAGCACCGAACCGATCCGGGCGCGCCGCCGATCCCGGTTGGCGGCGCGAAAAACGACGTAATCGCGGTGGTCGGCGGCACCGTGCTTTATCTCTTGCTTGGATGGTTGTTTCATCCCTATGTGATCGGCGTTCCCGCGTTTACGAGTTAGACATGTCCACCCAGAACGAGATCAGGCGGCTCACGGCGCCCGACATCCGTGCCCGCAAAGGCGGGGAACCGATTGTGTCGCTGACGTCGTACCATGCGCACACGGCGCGGCTGGTGGATCGGTACTGCGATGTCATTCTGGTCGGCGATTCACTCGGCATGGTGATGCACGGGCTCGAGACCACCGTTCCGGTTACACTCGACATGATGATCCTGCAGGGTCACGCGGTAATGCGTGGCTCCAAGCGCGCGCTGGTCGTCGTCGACATGCCGTTCGGCTCCTACGAGGCCTCGAAAGAGCAAGCCTTCATGAACGCCTCGCGCGTACTGAAGGAAACCGGTTGCGGCGCCATTAAGGTCGAGGGCGGCCGCCGTCTTGCAGAAACCATCCGTTTTCTCGTCGAGCGCGGCGTGCCGGTGATGGGGCACGTGGGTCTCACGCCGCAGGCGATCAACACCATCGGATCGTTCCGCGCCCAGGGCCGCGAGGAAAAGGACTGGGCTCCGATCGAGGACGATGCCCGCGCGGTTGCGGACGCCGGGGCGTTTTCCGTTGTGATCGAGGCGGTTGCCGAGCCGCTGGCGCGGCGCATCACCCAGCAGGTTGCCATTCCGACCGTCGGCATTGGGGCGAGCGCCGCTTGCGACGGCCAGATCCTGGTGCTGGAGGACATGCTGGGGCTGTCGCCGCGGGTGCCGAAATTCGTCAAGCGCTACGGCGATATCGGGCCGGGCATCGAGGCGGCGGTCGCGGGCTACGCCAAGGACGTGCGGTCGCGGACCTTCCCGGGCGCCGACCACGTCTACGCGATGAAGAAGCCGCAAACGGTAAGTCGCGGTTAGGTAGACCGCTCCGGGCTGCTCCTGTAGAAGTCGTCCCGATTTTGCCTTGCCTCCGCCACATCGGCATTTTACGCGTCTGGGGCATAGCCTTAGCCGAGGGCGGCGGTTGCGGCGGGCGCCGGGGAAGCTTCGTGTCCGATATTTTCAATGAAGTTGATGAGGAACTGCGTCGCGAGCAGCTCAAGAAGCTGTGGGATCGCTACGGCATCCTGGTCATCGCGCTGGCAGTTCTGTTTATCGCGGCTGTCGGCGGCTGGCGCGGCTATCAATGGTACGAAGCCAAGCAGGCCGCTGAAGCAGGCGTCGCATTCGATGCTGCCGCGCTTCTCAGCGAACAAGGTCAGCACAAGGAGGCCGAATCGGCCTTTGCCAAGATCGCCGCCGATGGAACCGCGAGCTACCGCATGCTTGCCAAGCTACGCGAGGCTGCTTCGCTGGCGCACCAGGATGCCAAGGCGGCCGTTGCGATCTACGACGCAGTCGCCGCCGATCGCGGCCTCGACCAGATGCAGCGGGATCTCGCCATGATGCGAGCGGCGTTTCTCCTGGTTGATACCGCAACCTATGACGAACTGAGGACCCGGATTGAAGCGCTGACCGCCGAGAGCCGGCCGTTTCGGCACAGCGCGCGTAACCTGCTGGCGCTCGCGGCATGGCGCGCCGGCAACGTCGCGGATACGCGGCGCTGGACCGACATGGTATTGGCCGATCCGCAGACGCCGTCCAGCACGCGCGGTCAGGTCGAGATGCTGATCGCACTGGGCGATCAGGGCGGGAAGAGCTGATCTGCAATGAGACTGCGCCGCACCCTCGTGTCGATATCGTTGCTCGGGACCGGCCTGATGTTGGCGGGCTGCGAAACGTTCGATCTCGAAAGCATCTGGAGCAGCAAGAAGCCGCTGCCGGGCGAACGGCGCGAGATGTTCCCGCAAGGTGTGCCGGGCGTGCAGCAAGGCATCCCGCCGGAACTGGTGCAGGGCCAGCGGCCGCCCGCGGAGCCGCCGCCTGCCGCCGAGTCCGAGAAGCCAAAGCCCGCGCCGCGCCGCGCCGCTTCGCCGCCCAAACAGGCTCCGCCGCCGCGTCAGGCCGCGCCGCCGCCCCAAAGGCAGCAACAGCAAGTTCAGGAGGAGCCGCCGCAGCAACAGCCGCAGGCCCGTACCGCGCAGCCGCAGCAATCTGGGGCGGCTTGGCCCGATCCACCGTCGCGTACCGCGCAGCCCCAGCAATCCGGGCCGGCTTGGCCTGATCCCCCTCGTCCCGGGACCACCGCTCGCTAGAGTGGAGCCATGAGCTTCACCATCGCCATCGTTGGCCGGCCGAACGTCGGCAAGTCGACGCTGTTCAACCGCCTGGTCGGCAAGCGGCTTGCACTGGTCGACGACATGCCGGGCGTGACGCGCGACCGCCGCGAGGGCCATGGGCGTCTCGGCGACCTCGAATTCACCGCGATCGACACCGCGGGCCTTGAAAGCGCGGCGCCGTCGAGCCTTGCCGGCCGCATGGTCGAGCAGACCAAGGCGGCGATCGAACAGGCCGACGCGGTGCTCTTCCTGATCGATGCGCGCGCCGGTCTGGTGCCGGATGATCGGGTGTTCGCCGATCTGATCCGCAAGTCGGGCAAGCCCGCGATCGTCGCCGCCAATAAGAGCGAGGGCAAAGCCGGGGAGGCCGGCCGGCTCGAGGCGTACGAGCTCGGGCTCGGCGATCCGCTAGCGATCTCGGCGGAGCATGGCGAAGGCTTGTCCGATCTCTATGACGCATTGCGCGAGGCGCTGCCGGAGCAGACCGCCGAACCGGCGAAAGACGAGGCGGCGGACGACGATCCAGCGCGCCCCGTTCGCGTGGCGGTGATCGGGCGGCCCAACGCCGGCAAGTCGACCTTGATCAACCGCCTGATCGGTCAGGAGCGGCTGCTCACCGGACCGGAGGCCGGCATCACGCGGGATACCATCGCGGTCGATCTCGACTGGCAGGGGCGCACCTTCCGCCTCTACGACACCGCCGGCATCCGCCGCCGCCCGAAGGTCCAGGAGAAGCTCGAGAAGCTGTCGGTTGCGGACGCGCTACACGCCATCCGCTTTGCCGACGTAGTGGTCCTGCTGATGGATGCCGAGCGGGCATTCGAGGAACAGGATCTGCGGCTGGCTTCCTTGGTCGAGCGCGAGGGCCGTGCGCTGGTGGTCGGCATGAGCAAATGGGACCTGGGCGAACGTCAGCCTGGCGCCTTCGCCAAGCTGCGCGCGCAGACCGACCATTGGCTGCCGCAGCTCAAGGGCGTGCCGGTGGTCGGGGTCTCGGGCCTGACCGGCGAGGGACTCGACCACCTGATGCAGGCGGTGCTCGCGATCTACGAGGTATGGAACAAGCGCGTCGGCACCGCGGCGCTCAACCGCTGGCTTTCGGACACGGTGGCGTCGCATCCGCCGCCCGCCGTGTCGGGCCGCCGCCTCAAGTTCAACTACCTGACGCAGCCCAAAGGCCGGCCGCCGAGTTTTGTCCTGTTCTGCACACGCGCCGACGCGGTCCCCGACGACTACAAGCGTTACCTGGTCAACGCCCTGCGCGATACCTTCGAACTGCCCGGTACGCCGATCCGGCTGACCCTGCGGGAGAAGGACAACCCTTTCGCGGGCCGCGCCAAACGCCGCTGACCGCGCGCCGCTAACCAATTAACCAGTCCCGGAGACGGATCGGCGCGGCGGCGCGCCAGAGGTTACATTAACGGAGATCATGAGGAGGCCAGGTCTCGCAGTCGAGAGAGCCTCATGATGAAGCTGTTTGCCGCTGCCGTGCTGTGTGCCGTCGCCGTCGCGACGGCCGCGCCCTCATTCGCGACCGACAAGAAGTGCAAGAACTGCGTCGCGCCGCGGCCGCATTACGATAGCCAGGAGGTGGTGCGCACCACCAGGGACATCGACAAGTCGCGCGTCATCAACACGCAGTCGGTGGTCGAGGTGCCGAGCCGCAAGGTCCGCACCCACAACCATCTCGTGATCCGCCAGAACACGATCCGCCACGTCGGTGTGGTCCGCCACAACCACACGATCATCGAGAAGGAAGTCCGCTACAAGCGGCGGCCGAGCGTCCATGTCCCGCGCTATGTTCCGCGCACCTATGCGCAGCCGGTCGTGATCAATTTCGTCACCCAGCAGTACTACACCGTGCGGCGGCCGGCGCTGGTCGATGGGCCGATCGTCTATCCGCGCTGCCGGTCGTGCCGCGTGCTGCGCGTCCGAGGGTGAAGTTCTTTCGTTGCGCGAAAACCGGTTCCCACTTTTCGGGATCATGCGCTACGCCGGCGCTCGGAACGACAGCAGCTTCCTGACGCGGAAGTCGTAGAGCTTGCCGCTCTCGGTGAAGCTCGGCAGGCACAGCGGCACGATCGCCGCTGCAACCTCGTCAGGTGCCGGCAGCGTCATCGGGTCCTCGCCAGGCATCACCGCGGCGCGCATCCTCGTGCGCGTCGGCCCCGGATTGAACAGATTGACGCGGATCGGCGTCGCCGCGGTTTCTGCCGCGTAGGTGCGCGCCATCGTATCAAGCGCCGCTTTCGATGCCGCGTAGAGCCCGCGATAGGCGCGCGCATTGGTCGAAGAGCCTGATGTAACGAACACCGCGCGCCCGGCATCGGACTTGTGCAGCAGCGGATTGAAGAATCGGATCAGGTGCCAGTTGGCTGTGACATTGACCGCCATGACCTCGTCCCACTCCTTGGGATGGAAATGGTCGAGCGGCGAATTCGAGGCGCCCAGCGCCGCGTTGCCGACCAGCACGTCGAGCCGGCCGTAGCGCTCCTCAACCGCGGCGGCGAGACGGGCGATGCCTTCGGCGTCGCGCAGCTCCAGCGGCACCAGCGTGGCGGTGCCGCCGGCCGACTTGACGGCGTCGTCGAGTTCTTCCAGCCCGCCGACGGTGCGCGCGGTCGCCACCACATGCGCGCCCTCGCGGGCGAGTGCGATTGCGACGGCGTGACCGATGCCGCGCGAGGCTCCGGTGACGAGGGCGATGCGGTTGGCGAGAGGCTTGGTCATGGTGTTCCTGTCTTCAATTGCGGATTTGGTCATGGCGCGTGCAGATGTACCGTGCAAGAGCGGCAAACTCGGTCCCTTACCTCCCCTTGAAAAGGGGAGGTCGGCGCGACGAAAGCGCATTCATGCGCGTCTTCGACGCGCTATGGCGCGCCGGGTGGGGATCAATTTGACCCCCACCCCGACCTCCCCCTTTCAGGGGAGGGAGCGCACCGCCCGCATGGCCCGCGCTGGCTTCATCGCATTGAATTGTCATTTGGACACACATCTCCGGGCCCTTATTTTTTCCGGCGCCCGGCCGCCGGTCTCGTCGTCCCGCTCGAAAAGTCCGAGGGGGTGAAGCGCCGACAGGCGCTGGTGCGGATCGCCGCACCCCGTGGCCCGCCTTGCGGTCGGGCCGGTCCCCCTTGCCTTGATTTGCGAGGGACAGCCGGCCCATGACGCGGACCGGCACGCCTTCCGGCGCTTCACCGCGGCGTTTTCGTGCGGGGCGTTACGCTTGTCCGCACTGGCGCTCAGGCCGCGCTTGCGAACCGGATTGCTCCGGCCGTCCAGCAGGCTCCCTGCGCACGGATCGTAGTGTCCGTAGGGCGGGGCCCCGAGGCCTCCCGGGAGCGGGGTTACGAATCCCGCCCGCAGGCGCCGCATCCCGCCCCGCTCAAATGACGTCTCATGAGAACGCCTCGGGTGGGTGGGATGAAAGGAATATAATCAATATAAAGGAATAAAGTCAATAGCGAAGGCGCTATTTTGGCAGGCAGACGACTCTGCGCTCTACACCTTCGGGATGTTCGCGTCGTTGATCACCTTGGTCCACTTCGCGATGTCCGACACCACGCGCGCCTTGAACGCTTCGGGGGTGGTCGGCGTCAGATCGGCGCCCAGCGCCCGAAGCCGCTCGATCACGAGGGGCTCCGCCAGAATCTCCCGGACATGCGCGTTGAGCTGCTTCATCATGTCCGCCGGCAGGCCGGCCGGGGCGCCGAGGCCGAGCCAGCCGGTCACCGAATAGCCGGGCAGGCCGCCGGACTCGATGGTCGGCACGCCGGGCAGCGCGAAGAACGGCTTCGTTCCGGTGATGGCGATCGGGCGCAGGCGTCCGTCGGCGAGGAACGGCAGCAGCACCTGCGGCGTGTCGACCTGAAAATCGACGCGCTTGGCGAGCAGGTCGGTGATCGCCTGCGGCGATCCGCGATACGGAATGTGCTGGATCTTCGCCTTGGCCATGGCGACGAAGAGTTCGGACGCGAGGTGCATGCCGGTGCCGTTGCCGGCGCTGGCATAGGTCAGCTTGCCGGGGTCGGCCTGCGCGGCCTTGATGACGTCCGCCACGGTCTTCGCCGGGATGGTCGGGGTAGGTCACCAGGATGAACGGATTCTCCGTCAGCATGCTGATGAAGGTGAAGTCGTCGACCACGTTGTAGGAGAGCTGCTTGTAGAGCGCGGCCGCGACCGGATGGCCGCTGGGCAGGATGGTGAGCGTGTGGCCGTCCGGCGCCGCGCGCGCCACCGCCGCCGCCGAAACCGTGCCGCCGGCCCCGAGCCGGGATTCCACCACGACCGGCTGGCCCAATCGCTTGCTGAGACCGTCGGCGACAAGGCGCGCGGTGATGTCGACATTGGCGCCAGGCGTGAAGCCGTGCATCAGGGTGATCGGGCGGCCGGACTGGGCGAGCGCGGGGACAGGAAACGCGGAGACCGCGAGGCCGGCGAGGGCGGCGCGGCGGGTGATGGGGTTGGTCATCGTTGAACTCCGATTTCGACGTTGTCATTCCGGGGCGCTGGCGAAAGCCAGCGAGCCCGGAATCCAGACGAAGACTCCGAACGCGCATCTGGATTCCGGGTCCACGCGCTTCGCGCGTGTCCCGGAATGACGGAGGAGAGGTTCAGTTTCATTGCGGCGCGCTCTCCACCTTGTAGCCGCCCTCGCGCATGATGCGCGCGCCGGACTCGGCAAGCTCGCCGAGACGCTTGCGCAGCACGTCGGCCGGGAACGTCAGCTTGCCGTTCTCCTTGCGCACAACTCCGTCGATGATGACGGTGTCGACGTTGCCGGCGCCCGCGATCTCCACGATCGAATAGACCGGGTCATGGACCGGCGCCATGTTCACGTCGTCGGCCCGCAGCATGACGATGTCGGCCTTCTTGCCGGGCGACAGCGTGCCGATCTTGTCGTCCATCATGAACGCCTTGGCGCCGTTGACGGTGGTCCACTCCAGCGCCTCGCGCGAGCGCACCGGGATGGTCTTGAACTGCGAATTGCCGCGCAAGATGTTGTTGCGCACTTCCTTGCCGCGCGCGAACAGCAGCGCGGCCTGCATCTCGCGGAACATCTGGCCCGAGCAGTACAGCTCGACGTCGATGCCGAGCGAAGGCAGACCGCCGGCTTCGCGGTAGGCGGCGACCATGGTGTCGCCGATGTGATGATGCAGCTCGACCAGCACGGTCGAGGTCAGCGTCGCGCCGGAATCGACGATCATCCGCAGCGTGCCGTGATCGTAGCTGGTGCCGTGCACCAGGTTGTGGTCGGGGCCGAGCAGGCCGGCTTTCGCCATGCGGGCGTAGCCGTCCGGGTTCATGCTGTCTTCATTGCGCCGCGTGTGCGACGACGCGACAAGCCCAAGCTCGCGCGCCAGCCTGATATCGTGCTCCACCACCTCCCAGGTGCTCCAGTCGGGACCGAGGATCGCCATGGCGAGCGTGATGCGCCCGTCGTTCGAGGCGAGCCGGCCCTTGCGGAGCGCCTCGAGGCGGTCGCGCGGATGCGGCTGGTGGGTGAAGGGGACGGGATCGTTGCGGCCCATCGGCTTCGCGGTGCCGTGCGCGAACACGGCGCGGATGCCGCTGTCGGCGAGGCCGTCGATGGCGCGCTCCGCCATGTCGAGCGACGTGATGTTGTGGCACCAGTCGACCAGCGTGGTGACGCCGGCGTCGATCTGCGCCAGCGCGCCGATCAGGTTGGCGACGTAGTTGTCTTCGGCCTTGTAGCGCGTCGCGAGATTGCCGTGGACGTGCTTGAAATAGTCGGCCGACAGCCATTCGCTGCCGATGCCGCGCAGCGCGGTTTCCCAGGTGTGCATGTGGGCGTTGACGAGGCCCGGCATCACGATCTTGTCGGAAGCGTCGATCGTTTCGTCCGCGGTGGCGCCGAGATTGCGGCCGACCGCCTCGATCCGGTTGCCGTTGAACAGGAGCTCGCCGTTCTTGAAATCGCCCAGCTTGGGATCGAGCGTGACCAGCCAGCCGCAACGGATCAGCACGCGTTTCATTGGAATTCACCAGGACGCCGCAGGCGGATTGCCGGCGGTCTCGGTGTCATTATGCAAGGGTGAGCCGGGTGCCGCAAACGTAGCCCGGATGCCATAAGCGCGTTTACGCGCGTCTTCGACGCGCTATGGCGAAATCCGGGATGGGCTTGCCCCGGATGTCGCTTCGCTCCATCCGGGCTACAGCCGTTCGTCAGCCCGCTTCCGCGAGCAGCGACAATTGCCTTGGCTGGTGTCTGCTGGCCGGTCTGGTCGGTCAGCCCGGTCGGGTATTCGCCGGTGAAACAGTGGTCGGTGAACTGCGGGCGAAGCGGGTCGCGCGCGCCCGCGCCCATCGCGCGGTAGATGCCATCGACCGAGAGGAAGGCGAGCGAATCCGCGCCGATGAACTGGCGCATGCCTTCGAGATCGTGGGTCGCGGCCAGCAGCTTGTCGCGCTCCGGGGTGTCGATCCCGTAATAGTCGGGATGCGTGATCGGCGGCGATGCGATGCGGAAGTGCACTTCGGTCGCGCCGGCGTCGCGCATCATCTGCACGATCTTGGTCGAAGTCGTGCCGCGCACGATCGAGTCGTCGACCAGCACGATGCGCTTGCCGTTTACCACTGCGCGGTTGGCCGAATGCTTGAGCCGCACACCGAGCTGGCGAATCTGCTGGGTCGGCTCGATGAAGGTGCGCCCGACGTAGTGGTTGCGGATGATGCCGAGCTCGTAGGGAATGCCGGCGGCCTGCGAGAAGCCGAGCGCAGCCGGCACGCCCGAGTCGGGCACCGGCACGATGACGTCGGCCGCGGCGGGCGCTTCGCGGGCGAGCTCCGCGCCCATGCTCTTGCGGATGTCATAGACCGGGCGGCCACCGACGATGGAGTCGGGCCGCGCGAAGTAGATGTATTCGAAGATGCAGGGCCGCGCCTGCATCGGCGGGAACGGCTTGTGGCTCTGCATGCCCTCGTCGTCGAATACGACGACCTCGCCGTTCTCGATGTCGCGCACGTATTGCGCGCCGATCACGTCGAGCGCGCAGGTCTCGGAGGCGAGGATCGGCGCGCCGTCGAGCTTGCCGAGCACGAGCGGGCGGATACCGAGCGGATCGCGCGCGCCGACCAGCTTCTTGTTGGTCATGCCGACGAACGCATAGGCGCCTTCGAGCTGGCGCAGGCCTTCGATGAAGCGGTCGACGAAGCGGTTGCGCTTGGCGCGCGCGACGAGGTGCAGGATCACCTCGGTGTCGGTGGTCGACTGCATCATGGCGCCGTCGTGGACGAGCTGGCGGCGCAGCGCGATGCCGTTGGTCAGATTGCCGTTGTGACCGACCGCGAAGCCGCCGCCTTCGAGCTCGGCGAACAGCGGCTGTACGTTGCGCAGGATGGTCTCGCCGGTGGTCGAATAGCGCACGTGGCCGACGGCGCTCATGCCGGGCAGGCGGTCGATCACCTCGCGGCGGGAGAAGTTGTCGCCGACCAGACCCATGCGGCGCTCAGAGTGGAAGCGCTTGCCGTCGAACGAAACGATGCCGGCGGCCTCCTGGCCGCGATGCTGGAGCGCGTGCAGGCCGAGCGCGGTGATGGCGGCGGCGTCCGGATGGCCGAAGATGCCGAACACCCCGCATTCCTCGCGGAGCCGGTCGGCGTCGAAGTCGAGTTCACTCGACTTCGAAACGTTGGAGGGGTCGAAGATGGTCTCTGCGGGGTTGTGGTCCATCGTTTCGCCCATCGGCTGCCGCCTCATTGTTGCGTGACGCGGTTAAACTGGACTTGAGCCAACTGCACGAACACGACTTTCTCCGGCCGATCCAGGCTGGAGCGCCGGTCCGGCGGAGCATCCGGGGGCTCCTGCTCGTCGCCCTTCCGGCGCTTGAACCACTGCGACAGGTAGTTATCCATGTCCTGCGGCAACAGGGCTTGCAACCATTCCCCGGTGTTTTCCAGAACTACCCGCGACTTCGCGTTGCGCACCCCCTCGGGCTGCTTGTTGCCCGGCACCAGCCAGGAGAAAAACAGGAAGGCCACCACGACGATGATCAATCCGCGGCCCAGTCCGAACAGGAACCCCAAGGTGCGGTCGAGCGCTCCGATCCGGCTGTCCAGGATCATGTCGGAGACGCGCACCGTGATGATCGAAACCAGCAACAGCGTGATTAGAAATACGCCACCGATCACCGCACCGGCCGCCAGCATGTCGTTCGGAATGTTCGCCTTCGCGACCGGCAGCAGGCGGTTGTAGAGCAGGATCGTCGCCACGGCTGCCGCCGCCCAGGCGGTGATCGACAGAATCTCCCGCATGAAGCCGCGGATCATGGCGAGCAGGCCAGAAATCATCATCACGCCCAGCAGGAGAAAATCGAGCCACGTGATCGGCATGGGTCGTCAGGCCTGCGGGTTCTTTGGATCGAAGCGATGGGCGCGAATCGAAGGCACGCTGTGCACCACCTCAACTGCGCCGGTTGGCTTCGGCAAGGGTCGGCGGGCAAAGGCCGTAAAAATCCTCAAGATGAGGCTTTTTCGCGTCCGTCGGCCGCCATGCGAGGGGTGTATAGCGGGCTCCGGCGGCGGCGTCACGCCTCCGGATTTCGGTCGATTCTGCGGGGTTTTTCGCCGCGCGCGGCGATCTCCGAAACCAGGCCGACCAGCGTGCCGACCGAGGTCAGCGCCAGGCCTGAATTCAGGCCTGGGTTGGCTTCGGAACTGTCCCCGCGCGCGGCCTCGGGAAGGATGGCGCGGGCGAAGCCGAGCTTCTGCGCCTCCTTGAGCCGCGCTGCCGCCTGTGCCACCGGGCGGACCGCGCCGGACAGCGAGACCTCGCCGAAATAGACGGCGTCGGCCGGGAGCGGCGCGTTCGCCAGCGACGACACCAGCGCGGCGGCGGCGGCGAGATCGGCGGCCGGTTCCACGATCCGAAGACCGCCGGCCACGTTGAGATAGACGTCGTGGCTGCCGAGATTGACGCCGCAATGGGTTTGCAGCACCGCGAGCACCATGGAGAGCCGGCTCTGGTCCCAGCCGACCACTGCGCGCCGTGGCGTGCCGAGCGCGGACGGCGCCACCAGCGCCTGGATTTCGACCAGCAGCGGGCGGGTGCCTTCGATGCCGGCAAAGACTGCAGTGCCGGGCGAGCCGAGGTCGCGCTCCGACAGGAACAGCTCCGATGGGTTGGAAACCTCACGCAGGCCAAGCCCGGTCATCTCGAACACGCCGATCTCGTCGGTCGGTCCGAAGCGGTTCTTCACCGCGCGCAGGATGCGGAACTGGTGCGAGCCTTCACCCTCGAATGACAGCACGGCGTCGACCATGTGCTCGACCACGCGGGGGCCGGCGATCTGGCCGTCCTTGGTGACGTGGCCAACCAGGATGAGCGCGCAGCCCGAGCGCTTGGCGAAGCGGATCAGCGCCTGCGCGGAGCCGCGCACCTGCGTGACCGTGCCGGGCGCCGACTCGATCGCGTTCGACCACATGGTCTGTATGGAGTCGATGACGACAAGGCGCGGCAACTCGCCTTCCGACAGCGTAGCGACGATGTCCTCAACCGAGGTTTCCGCGGCGAGCTGAACCTTGGCGCCGCCGAGGCCGAGCCGCTCGGCCCGAAGCCGCACCTGCGCCACGGCTTCCTCGCCGGACACATAGACCGCGCGGTGGCCGGCGTTCGCCAGCGCTGCCGCGACCTGGATCAGGATGGTCGATTTGCCGATGCCGGGATCGCCCGCCATCAGCAGCACCGAGCCGCGCACCAGACCGCCGCCGGTGACACGATCGAACTCCGCGACGCCGGATGGCAGGCGAGGGGCCTCCGCCGTGTCGCCGGCAAGCGTTTCAAGTTTGATCAGCCGGCCCTTGCGGGTGGCGCGGCCGCCGCCCGGGGCGGGTGCCGCGACGCCTTCCTCGACCAGCGTGTTCCATTCGCCGCAGCCGTCGCACTTGCCCTGCCAGCGGTTGGCGACCGCGCCGCAGTTCTGGCAGACGAAATTGAGGGTCTGGTGACGCGCCATCTCACCTCACCGTGCGCATGATCTGGTTCGAGAGCATGCGCTACGCTGCTTCGATGAGCTGGATGTTGCCGCGCGCATTGTAGTCCGGCACCGACAGCCAGTCGCGGATCGCAGCAATCGACCAGATGTGCCCGAACGGATCGACGATGGTGGCGACGCGATCACCCCAGTCGGCGTCCTGCACCGGGGTGCGAATGGCGGCGCCGCCGGCAACCGCACGGGCCACCGTCGCCTCGATGTCATTGACGCAAATCTGGAAGATGGTGCTGCCGCGGCCGGGTGCCGCGACCGCGCAAGGACCTGGCACGCTGGGGTCGGCGTCGCGCTTGGGATTGGCGCCGCAGACCGTGAAGGTGGCGCGGCCGATGGTGACGTCGATGCCGGCCACCTCGCCGGTTTTCGGATGGATCCAGTGGCGCGGCGAGGTCGCGCCGAACGCGCGGATGTAGAACGCGGCGGCCGCCTCCTGACGGCCGTTGGGGACGAACAGGGTGAGCCCAAGGGCGTCGTGGGCGGTCAGGCCGGTAATGGCCATGTGCGATTCTCCGGTGATTGGGCGGAGACGATACCACAAAATGAGAACATATCAAGAACAATGGGGATGCGGCCCAAAGTTCGACGAATTGGCGCCTCTCGTCCGCCGTCCGTTTAACGGCGGATCACGCTTTCCACGTGCAATGGTAACGGACGCCGAGCGAGGTGAGCACCTCGTAGCCGATGGTGCCGGCCTGCGCGCCGACCGCGTCGGCGGTGAGCGCGCCGCCGATCAGCGTCACCAAGGTGCCGCGCCGGACGGCGTTGTCCGGCAGGTCGGTGACGTCCACCGTAAGCAGATCCATCGAGACGCGCCCGACGATCCGGCAGCGCTTGCCGGCCACGATGACGTCGCGGTCGGCCGCGCTCGCCGCGCGCAGAATGCCATCGGCGTAGCCCGCGGCGACCACGGCGATCCGGCTCGCCCGTTTTGCCGTCCATGTCGCGCCATAGCCAACCACGGCGTTGCGCGGCACGCTGCGCACCTGGAGCACGCGGGCGTGCAGCTCGATCACCGGCTTCATGGGATTGGGTCTGCCCGGCGTCGGATTGACGCCGTAGAGCGCAGAGCCAGGACGAACCATGTCACAGTAGGCCGACTGATCCAGGAAGATGCCGGAGGAATTGGCGAGCGAGCCGGGAATGCCGCGGAACAGCGTGCGGATTTCGCGGAATTGCCGGATCTGCTGATCGTTCAGCGGATGTTGCGGCTGGTCGGCGCAGGCGAAATGGCTCATTAGCAGCGCGAGTCCGTGGTTCTCCGACTGCATCCGCATCGCAACGGCGGCGGTTTCATCCAACGACATGCCGAGCCGGTTCATGCCGGTGTCGACATGCAGCCCGACCCCGCCCCGCCATCCGCTCGAAACGACGAACTGGTCCCACTCGGCGAGCTCGACCGAGGAATTGATCACCGGCCGCGCATAGACGTCGGCGAAGGCAGGTCCGGTGCCCGCGGCAAACCCGTTGAGCACATAGATGGCGGCTTCCGGCGCGAGCCGGCGCACGTGACGGGCCTCGTCGAGGTGGGCGACGAAGAATGTCTTGCAGCCCGCACGCGATAAGGTGGCGGTGACCTGGTCCAGGCCGCAGCCATAGGCGTCGCCCTTGACCACCGCCGCGCATTCGGTCGGCATCACCTTCACGGCCAGCGCGCGGTAGTTGTCGAAAATCGCACCAAGATTGATGGTCAGAAGCCCGCCGGCCTCGGCTTCGGCCGGGCCGGCTGTAGTAGCGGGCTCCGGTAGTGCAGCGGTTTCTGGTTTGGGTTGGCGTGCCATGGGCGGGTTATGGCCGGGTGTGGCGCGCCCGTCCAGCGGTCGGCGACGGTATCGTCAAATCATTCCATCCGCGTTGGCAGACGATCGTCGGGACTAAGATCGCCGAACCGCGTGACGTGTGCGTCGAACTGCACTTGCACAGTTCCGGTTGGGCCGTGACGCTGCTTGCCGATAATCAGTTCGGCCTTGCCGTGGACCAGCGCCATGTCGGTCTGCCACTTGAGGTGTTCCTCGCTGCCGGGCCGCGGCTCCTTGTTGGCGAGGTAGTACTCCTCGCGGAACACGAACATCACGACGTCGGCGTCCTGCTCGATCGAGCCGGACTCGCGAAGGTCGGACAGTTGCGGCCGCTTGTCGTCGCGGCTCTCGACCTGACGCGAGAGCTGCGACAGCGCGATAATCGGGACGTTGAGTTCTTTGGCCAGGGCTTTCAGGTTGGTTGTGATTTCCGTCACCTCCTGTACGCGGCTTTCGGAGGCGCGGCGCTGCGAGCCCTGCAGCAATTGAATGTAGTCGATCACCAGCAGGTCGAGGCCGCGTTGGCGCTTGAGACGCCGCGCGCGCGCCGCAAGCTGCGCGATCGACAGGCCGCCCGTCTCATCGACATAGAACGGCAGATTCTGCATTTCGATCGAGACATCCTTGATCTTCTCGAAATCGCTTTCGCTGATGCCGCCGCGTCGGATCGTGCTCGATGGCACTTCGGTGCGCTCGGAAATGATACGGGTGGCGAGCTGCTCGGCCGACATTTCGAGCGAGAAGAAGCCGACGATGCCGCCGTTGATCGTGAGCATGCTGCCGTCCGGCTGGACTTCGCCGCGATAAGCGTGCGCGACGTTGTAGGCGATGTTGGTGGCGAGCGCGGTTTTTCCCATGCCGGGGCGGCCGGCCACGATGATCAGATCGGACTGCTGCAGCCCGCCCATCTTGGAATCGAGGTCTTTCAGACCGGTCGCGATACCTGAGAGCTTGCCGTCGCGCTGGAAGGCACGCGCAGCCATGTCGACCGCGGTGGTGAGCGCCTGCGCGAAGCGCTGGAAGCCCGAGCCGTAGCGATTGGTCTCGGCGAGCTCGTACAGCCGGCGTTCGGCGTCCTCGATCTGCTCGCGCGGCGCGAAATCGACCGGGGCGTCGAACGCAACGTTGACCATGTCCTCGCCGATGCCGATCAGGTTGCGGCGCAACGCGAGGTCGGCAACGGTGCGGCCGTAGTCGGTGGCGTTAATGACCGTTGTCGCTTCTGCCGCGAGGCGGGCGAGGTATTGGCTCACGTTGAGCCCGCCGATGTCGATGTCGGCGGGCAGGAAGGTCTTCAGCGTGATCGGCGTTGCAACCTTGCCGGCGCGAATGAGGTCGGCGGCGATCTGGTAGATCTGCTGGTGCAGCGGCTCATGAAACTGAGCTGCATCGAGAAAATCGGAAACCCGGTAGAACGCCTCGTTGTTGACCAAGACGGCGCCAAGCAGCGCCTGCTCGGCCTCAATGTTATGAGGCGCGGTGCGGTATTGCGGTGCGGTGACATCCGCGAGTTTGCGCGCGGTCGAATCAACAGGTGCCATGATCTGCGATCGGAGAAGCCGGATGTGTCAAAAATCGGGAACGCGGTGATGAACGAGGACAGCCGGACTCAACGCTACATCGTGGCACTCTCGGAAGCGGAAGCGAAGCGGACGTATGCGTAGCACCGCGCGGATGGGGCGGGGCGCGTTGTTTGGCGCTGTCCGCGATACCCACAGTCCCGGCTGTGAATGCCGTCCGGCCGCTTGACCGCAATTCAGCGGTAGCGGGCTGCGGTTTCCCTGCCGGTAGCGGGACTTATTCGCCGGCGAGGCGCAAGGGCGCCGTCTGGCGGCTTTCAAGCTCTCGCAGCCGCGCTTCCTCGCGGAAGATATAGTCCCGCGTCATCGGCACCACGTCCTGGCGCTTGGCGAGCTGGACCTGCATCACCATCATCGCCTGTTCGCGGAACGCCATCTCGGAGGCGGCGAGATAGAACTCCCACATTCGCACGAACCGGTGGTCGTACAGCCTCTCGGCTGCGTCGCGGTGCGCGAGGAACCGGGCGCGCCAGGCCTTTGCAGTTTCCGCGTAGTGCAGCCGCAGGAACTCGATATCGGTCACCAGCAGCCCGGCGCGTTCAATGGCCGGGATAACTTCGGATAACGCCGGGATGTAGCCGCCCGGGAAAATGTACTTGGCGATCCACGGATTGGTGACGTTAGGCCCTTCGGAACGGCCGATGGTGTGCAGCAGCATCACGCCGTCCGGAGCCAGCATGCCGGCGCATTTCCGGAAGAACGCATCGTAGTAGCCAAGCCCTACGTGTTCGAACATGCCGACCGAGACGATCCGGTCGAACGTTTCAGTCATGGCGCGATAGTCCCGCAGGCGAAATTCGAGCGTGTCGGTCAGGTTCTTTTCGCTGGCGCGTTGCCTGGCGATCGCAAGCTGCTCCTCCGATAGCGTGATGCCGGTGACTTTCGCGCGGCAGAACTCGGCGAGATAGAGCCCGAGCCCGCCCCAGCCGCAGCCGATGTCTAGTACGCGGCGGTCGGCGCCCTCACTGACAAGAAGCTTGGCGGCGATATGGCGCTTCTTGGCGAGTTGCGCGTCGTCGAGCGATTGATCGGGAACCTCGAAATAAGCGCAGCTGTATTGCCGGTCGGCGTCGAGGAAGAGCGAATAGAGCCGGCCGTCCAGGTCGTAGTGGTGGGCGACATTACGCCGCGCCCGGGAGGGCAGGTTGAACTGCTGCAGCCGGCGCTTGAGATAGCGGCCGAACCACTGCAGGCGGGCCCAGACGGGCGGCATTCCGTCGGGCGTCTGGCCGAGCACGAGGGCGAGGAGGTCGGCGATTGTGCCGTCCTCTATCTGCAACGTGCCGTCCATGTAGGCTTCGCCGACCTTTACCTCGGGGTCGAGCATCACTGCGCGTTGCGCAGCTTTGCTGGTGAAACGCAGCGCTACAGGCGTTCCGGAGCCGTCGCCAAAGTGAAAAACCCTTCCTTTCGCCGTGGTAACGCGCAGGTTGCCACGCCGGATAAATCGCCCCAATCCCCATTGAAGCAACCGGTCCACGGCCGCCTCCAGCACCCCTTAAATTGCCGTCCCTTGAGCGCAACTAGCGACTTTCGTATTACACCAAAGGATAAGTTTAGCTGACAAGATGGACGTTGACCGCCGGATACCCGACATATGTCGGGACCAAGTCAACGGCTTGCGCGGGCTCGGGAACGCCTCACTTTCGCGCGAATATGGGATAAAACCCGGCGGCGCGCCGTCGGCCGATTCCTGGGGCGCGGGGAGATCACATTGATCGGCTTAAGAAAATTAGCGCTGCAACTGACCCTCGGGGGCACCCTTGCTGGGCTCGCCGCGACCGAGTCGGGCGCGCAATGGGGATGGACCACTCCGGCCTCGCCAGCGCCGCAGGCTCAGGCGCCCGCTTCAACGCCCCCGCAGGGTGTGTCGCGCGGAGAGAACTTCAGCGCCGGCAAGCCGGCGGCGCAGCTTTTCGCCAGCGATTGCACCGGGGCGGGCTGTCACAAAGGGCCGCAGGGACTGGCGAGAGATCGCGGGGCGGGCTCGCTCGCGAGCTTCCTGCGCGAGCACTATACCAACAGCCGCGAGAGTGCGTCGGCGCTTGCCGCGTATCTTGTTGGCGTGCCGGGCGCCGCCAGGGCCGACCCCAAGCAGCAACAGCCGCGGGCGGCGACGCGGACGGACGAAAAACCGGCGGAGCGCAGGCCCCCGGCGGCCATTCCGGTGGCACCATCAGGAGAAACCGGCGAACCGGCAGCCAAGCCTGCGCCCGCCGTGCGGGCTCAGCGCGGCCGCCAAGCCATTGCGCCGGCACAACAAACCCCGCCGCCGGCGGTGACACCGGCGCCAGCACCAGAGCCGCCAGCACCGGCGGTTCCGCCCGAGCCGCCGAAGCCGCAGTGGGACATCTTCGACTAGCTCAGGCGTTGCTCTCATAGCTCGGGCGTTCTTCTCAGGTCTTCTTCGCCTCGTTGCCTTCGACCTTTGCGCCTTCCGACTCTTCTTCCTTGCCCTTGAGCGCCTCGGGCTCGAAGAAGGCTTCCGCCGCCGTCTTGGCTTCGGCCGCTTCCTCCTCGGCGTCGGTGCGCTGGACCATGACGTCCTCGCCGCGCGCGAGCCGCTCGGCTTCGTCGGCGCTGCGCGCGACGTGAAGCGTGATCGTCACCTCGACCTCCGGGTGGAGATGCACCGGCACCTTGTGGCTGCCGATCGTCTTGATCGGGACGTTGACCGCGATCAGGTTGCGGTCGACTTCGTAGCCGCCGTCGCTGAGCAGGCCGGCGATGTCGCGCGGCGACACCGAGCCGTAGAGCTGGCCGACCTCGGACGCCTGGCGCAGCACCTTGAAGCTCTTGCCGTCGAGCTTGCCGGCAACCTTTCCGGCATCGCCCTTGGCGGCGGCGCTCTTGGCCTCAAGCTCCGCCTTCATGCCTTCGAACTTGGACTTGTTGTCGCCGGTGGCGCGCAGCGCCTTGCCCTGCGGCAGCAGGTAGTTGCGCGCATAGCCGTCCTTGACGCGCACCACGTCGCCCATCTGGCCGAGCTTGCCGATGCGTTCCAGCAGAATGACTTCCATTTCCGTTTCTCCTTTTGAAGCTGTTGTTAGGTTGAAGGATTGGGCGGGCCGCGCCGCCCGGCGACGCGGCCGCGAATGTCGATGGCAGTGTCAGTGAGGCCGACCAGCATCATCAGCAGCGCGGGCCAGCCGAGCACGAACACGGAGACGTAGGCGCCGCCAAGCATGAGCATCCGGGCATTCATGCCGCGGGTAATGTGATGCAGCACGGCAAAACCAAGCATCGCGTAAGCCATTAGCATCGCCGCGGCGAGCACGCCGCCGGCGGTGCCGATCATTCCCGGCAGGAAAGAGGCTGCGATCGCAGCGCCGGTCAGCAGCGGCGCGTAGGAGGGAAACTGCATCGACGGCAGATCGGGCTGCGGCCGCTTCAGCCGCCCCGACATGGCGACGACCCGTCCGGCGAGCCACAAGTTGAGGACATTGACGATGGTGGTGAGCACGGCCGCGGCGGGCGGCAGCGCCAGCACCAGGAAATCCACCAGCCGGTTGACGTCCGGCATCGGCCCCTTGCGGGTCTGAAACTTGAGCATGCGCTCGAGCCCGCTGCGCAACGCGGCGCGGAAGCCTTCTTCCCCACTGCCGAAATTGATCAGCGCGGCGATCACGATCAGTGCGCCGAGAATCGCAGCCCAAACCACCAGGTTACCGACCGGATACCATTCCATGTCGTCCGGCGCGGGCTGTCCGGTCGGCCGCCCCAGCAGCGTGAGGTAGCCGAGCCACCACGCCGGCAGCCCGATGCCGAACAGGAACGCCGCGAACAGCAATGGGCCGAACACCGCGGCGAGGCCGATCGAGGCGAAGACTGCGGCGACCAGAGCCGCCCAATGGCTCCAGCCCAGCGCCGCGATCAGGATCGGCAGCGGAGCGAGATAGAACAACAGGACGGAGATCAGCGAGCCGGACGCAACGGAGGCGAACAGCAATGCTGTCGCCGCGCCGGCACCGATACCAATGAGAACAACTTGCATCATCGAGCTGTCCCGCACCTTTGAGCGGTTAGAGACGGATCGACGTCCGTCCCAACTGTCGAACTCCGGAAATGTCCGGAGCCCGCGATCTTACTTTCAGTCGACGTCCGCCCCGAAGGGCGGGCGTAAAAACTTAGCGGATCACGTACGGCAGCAGACCGAGGAAGCGCGCGCGCTTGATGGCCCGCGCCAGCTCGCGCTGCTTCTTGGCCGACACCGCGGTGATGCGGCTCGGCACGATCTTGCCACGCTCGGACACATAGCGCTGCAGCAGCCGCGCGTCCTTGTAGTCGATCTTCGGTGCGCCTTCGCCCGAGAACGGGCAGGTCTTGCGGCGGCGGAAAAACGGACGGCGCGCGCCAGCGGCGCCGCCGGCACCACCAGGACCACCAGGACCACCTTGTGAAGATCCGAATGCCATGGCGATTACTCCTCCGTTTCCGCAATAGCGTCTTCGCGCGGGCGACCTTCATCGCGATCGCGGCGCGGCGGACGATCACCCCGATCGAACCGGTCGCCACCGCCAAAGCGGTCGCCGCCGCCGAAGCCGCCGCCACGGCGCTCGTCGCGCTCGCGGTCACGGTCGACCTTGCGCATCATCGCCGACGGCCCTTCCTCGAGCTCATCGACACGCACGGTGAGATAGCGAAGGACGTCCTCGTTGATGCGCTGCTGGCGCTCGATTTCGGTCAGGGCCGCGGCGGGCGCATCGACGTTCAGCAGCGTGTAGTGCGCCTTGCGGTTCTTGCGGATGCGAAACGAGAGCGACTTGACGCCCCAGTACTCGTTCTTGGTGACCTTGCCACCCATCTGCTCGATGACGCCCGTGAACTGCGCGGTCAATTCCTCGACCTGCTGCGCGCTGACGTCCTGGCGCGCAAGATAGACGTGCTCGTATAGCGGCATGGAATGCCTTTCCTCTGTTCGACCGTCTCTCGGCGCCAAGCCCTTCGAGCCTCGGAAAGGCTCGACTGCTCTGAAGGCGGGAACACGGGACGCCGGACCAGAGGCCCTACCGCCTTGACCGAGGCGGCCGTCCGTTCAGCTCCCGGCCGGGACCAACGGAATGGTGGTGGTTATAGGGGCTTTTGGCCGGAAGGCAAGCTTCGTCCGATGCCGTCGCTCTCGCCTAAAGGCTTCAAAAGGCCTACGTTTTGGGCATTCAAGCGCGCGTCCGAGTGAACCAATGCTGGCAAAAACAAGACCCGAGCCGATTGCGGCCACTGCCGATGCCTGGCTATCGCAGTTCGAAGGAGCTTTGACGACGCCGGGAACGGCCGCGCTCGAAGCCCTGTTTCACCCCGACAGCCATTGGCGGGACCTGCTGGCGCTGACCTGGACCATTGGCACGTTGGACGGGCGCGCCCCCATTATCGCGGCTCTAAAGGCGCAGGCCGGGCGCGCCAAGCCGTCCGGCTTTCAGATCAATCCGGACCGGACTGCGCCCCGCAACGTCACCCACGCGGGCACAGCGGCGATCGAAGCGATCTTCCGGTTTGAGACGGTTCAGGGACGAGGCAGCGGCATCGTGCGGCTCACGCCGGACAGCGGCGGCGCGCCGAAAGCATGGACGCTGCTGACTGCGCTCGACGAACTCAAGGGACACGAGGAGACTGTCGGGCGGTCGCGGCCGACCGGGCAGTCGTACTCGCGCGATTTCCGCGGTCCCAATTGGCTCGATCTCCGAAAATCTTCCGCCGAATATTCCAACAGCGATCCGGCGGTCCTGGTCATCGGCGCCGGCCAGGCCGGGCTTTCAATCGCGGCGCGTCTCAAGCAATTGCAGGTCGACACGCTGGTCGTCGATCGATGGCCGCGCATCGGCGACAACTGGCGTAAGCGCTATCACGCGCTGACGCTGCACAATCAGGTGCAGGTCAACCATCTGCCGTACATGAATTTTCCGCCGAACTGGCCGACCTACATTCCGAAGGACAAGCTCGCCGCCTGGTTTGAGGCGTATGCGGAGAGCATGGAGCTCAACATCTGGTCCGACACCGAGTTAGAGAGCGGTATCTATGACGAGGGGGCAGGACGGTGGACGATCGTGCTGCGGCGGCAGGATGGCACCAAGCGTGAGCTGCATCCGCGCCATGTGATCATGGCCACCGGACTGAGCGGGCTCGCGGTAGTGCCCGACATTCCGACCTTGAAAAACTTTCGCGGCACCGTGCTGCACTCCACCCAATATGAAGACGGCGAGGCGTGGCAGGGCAAGCGGGCGCTCATCGTCGGCACCGGCAACAGCGGCCACGATATCGCGCAGGATCTGCATGCCAGCGGCGCGAAGCCGACGCTGGTGCAGCGCAACTCGACCATGGTGGTCAACGTCGAGCCAAGCGCGCAACTTCCCTATGCGCTCTATGACGAAGGCCCGCCGCTGGAGGACTGCGACCTCATCACCACGTCGATCCCGCTATCGCTGGCGAAGAAGAGCCACAAGCTCTTGACTGAGCAGGCCAGGAAGCTCGACCAGAAGCTGCTGGATGCCTTGGAGCGCGTGGGTTTCCGGCTCAACTTCGGCGAGGATGGCACCGGCTGGCAGTTCAAGTACCTGACGCGAGGCGGTGGCTATTACTTCAACGTTGGCTGTTCGGATTTGATCGCGAACCGCGACGTCGGCCTGGTGCAGCACGCAGACATCGCCGAATTCGTTGCGGACGGTGCGCGGATGCGCAGCGGTGAGATCTTGCCCGCCGACCTGATCGTGCTGGCGACCGGATATCACGGCCAGGACACGCTGGTGCGCAAGCTGTTTGGCGACGACGTCGCCGCCCGCGTCGGGCCGATCTGGGGATTTGGCGAGGGGCAAGAACTGCGCAACATGTTCGTGCGCACCCCGCAGCCGGGTCTCTGGTTTATCGCCGGAAGCTTTGCGCAGTGCCGCATCTATTCGAAATATCTGGGATTGCAGATCAAGGCCGCTGAGGAAGGGCTGCTCGCCTAGAGCCTCGCCTTGACACGACTGGCGCTGCGGTGTCATTCGGCGCGCGTTCGTGAGGAGACTGCAATGGCGGTTGCGTTCGTATTTCCGGGGCAGGGCAGCCAGGCGGTCGGCATGGGCAAGGCGCTCGCCGAAAATTTCGCGCCGGCACGCTCTGTGTTCGACGAGGTCGATGCGGCGCTCGGCGAGAAATTGTCCGCCACCATGTGGGACGGTCCGGCAGACAAACTAACGCTGACCGAAAACGCGCAACCGGCGTTAATGGCAGTGTCCATCGCCGCGATGCGTGTGCTGCAAGCGGAAACCGGGATCGATCTCGCGCGCGACGCCAAGTTCGTCGCCGGCCATTCGCTCGGCGAATATTCTGCGCTCGCGGCCGCAGGCACATTCACGATCGCCGACACGGCAAGGCTGTTACGCATTCGCGGCCGCGCCATGCAGCAGGCGGTGCCGGTCGGCACCGGTGCGATGGCAGCGCTGCTCGGGCTCGAACTCGAGGCTGCGCGAGAAGCGGCCGCGGAGGCAGCCCAGGGCGAGGTCTGCGACGTCGCCAACGACAACGGCGGCGGCCAGGTCGTGGTCTCGGGCAGCAAGGCGGCGGTCGATCGCGCGGTCGAAATCGCCAAGGGAAAAGGCGCGCGGCGCGCCATGCTGCTGCAAGTGTCCGCGCCCTTCCACTGCGCGCTGATGAAACCAGCCGCAGACGCGATGGCGGAGGTGCTCGGCAAGACCGTGGTGAAGGCGCCGGTGGTCCCGGTGATCGCGAACGTCGTGGCGGGGCCGATCAGCGATCCGCAGGAGATCGTGCGCCGCCTGGTCGAGCAGGTGACCGGAACCGTGCGCTGGCGCGAATGCGTCGCGTACATGGCGGGACAGGGCGTCAAGACGTTCTATGAGGTCGGCGCCGGCAAGGTGCTGACCGGATTGCTCAAGCGCATCGCGGACGGTGCGACGGGCGCGACGGTCGGTACGCCCGAGGATGTCGCGACATTCAAGGCGGCGCGAAAATAGCAAGATTTCTGTGAATGCCGGATGTGATAGAGTGGCGGCATGAACCGGGTCGAAGCCATCGCTCGATTGCAGGAGCGTGCAGGCGCCATCAAGGCGCTTGGCGCCACGTCCCTCTACCTCTTTGGCTCGTCAGCCCGCGACGAGGCGCGCTCGGACAGCGACCTTGATCTTTTCCTCGACTACGATCCGGAAAAGAAGTTGTCGCTGGTCGATCTCGTCGGCATCAAACTTTTTCTTGAGGACGAGTTGGGGATGGGTTGACGTGACCACGCGCGACAGTTTGCACCCAATGCTCCGCGACGATATCGAAAAGTCGGCGGTTCGCGTGTTCTGATGCCGCGCAAAGCCGGTCCTTACCTCCACGATATCCTGGAAAACATCGAACGTATCCAGAGCGAAATCTCAGGCCAAAGCTTCGCCGACTTTCGGCGCGACTGGAAACTCCGCTTTGCCGTGCAGCGAGCGATAGAGATCATATCTGAGGCAAGCCGCCGCCTGCCGGTAGAGTTGAAAGCCGCACGCCCAGAAATTCCTTGGCCCACATCGCCGGAATGGGAAACTTGCTGCGCCACGAATATCAAAGCATTTCGGATGACGTGATATGGGAGGTGGTACAGCGAGATCTGCCCCTCCTACGAACGGCCGTCGAAGCCATTGCGAAGGCCCTTGATGAATGATCGAGAAACTCGATAAGAGCCGTGCATGTTTGACCTAACCGGCAAAACCGCCCTCGTCACCGGCGCGACAGGAGGCATCGGCGGCGCGATCGCGCGAGCGTTGCACGCGCAGGGCGCCAAGGTTGCGATCTCAGGCACGCGGCGCGAGGTGCTCGACGCGCTTGCCAGCGAGCTTGGCGGCGCGACAGTGCTGCCGTGCGATCTTGGCGACAAGGAAGCGGTTGAAGCACTGGTGTCCAAGACCGAAGAATCGCTGGGTCAACTCGATATCCTGGTGGCGAACGCCGGCATCACCAAGGACAATCTGCTGGTCCAGCTCAGAGATGAGGACTGGGAACAGGTTCTCAACGTAAATCTGACATCGACCTTCCGGCTTGCGCGCGCAGCGGTGAAAGGAATGATGCGGCGCCGGTTCGGCCGCGTGATCGGCATCACATCGGTGGTCGGCATCACCGGCAATCCAGGGCAGAGTAACTACACCGCAGCCAAGGCGGGGATGATCGGCATGTTCAAGTCGATCGGCAAGGAATACGCCAAGCGCGGCGTTACCGCGAATTGTGTGGCACCGGGGTTCATCGCGACGCCCATGACGGACAAGCTCAACGAAAAGCAACGGGAAGCGATTCTGGCGATGGTTCCGGCGGGTAAGCTTGGCACCGGGGCGGATGTTGCTGCGGCGGTGGTCTATCTCGCATCCGACGAGGCGGCCTATGTCACCGGGCAGACGCTTCACATCAATGGTGGAATGGCGATGATCTAGGTGTGGCGGGGGCTGTTGGCCGTGCTAGTCAAGGGTTCTGAAGTGTGTTTTAACCGGGCCCGCGGCCTGGCTGGGGCAACCGGATGGGCGAGGGCGATACGCGGTCCGCTCGCGACCGTGCTGATCAACCCTGCAGATGAGGCGACGTTCATCCCCGTTGGCTCAAGGCCGTTCGAGCCCAACGAACTAGAGCGACAAACTAGAGGGTCAGACGATGAGTGATATCGGCGAGCGAGTGAAGAAGATCGTCGTGGAGCATCTGGGCGTTGAGCCCGAAAAGGTCATCGAAGCCGCCAGCTTTATCGACGACCTCGGCGCCGACAGTCTCGATACCGTGGAACTCGTCATGGCCTTCGAGGAAGAGTTCGGCTGCGAGATTCCGGACGATGCGGCCGAGACGATCTTGACCGTCGGTGATGCCGTCAAGTTCCTCGAAAAGAATGCCAAGAGCTGACGGCTAGGCGCTCCTTGGCCGTTGTTTCCTCGTGGGGCGCCCCAGCGGGCGCCCGAAATCAGCCCGATCCTGGAACGTGCGATGACCGGCGGGGTGGCTTTGGCCGGCACGCCGCGCCGCCTTGATTGCCGTGCGGAAACCAGTTCCCATTGCTGCCCACAAAGGCCGTTGGCCATGACAGCCGGCGGGAAAACGAGATGAGACGCGTCGTCGTCACCGGCATGGGGATCGTCAGCCCGCTCGGCTGCGGGCTGGAGGAGACGTGGAAGCGCCTGGTTGCGGGCGAGAGCGGCGCGAGCAAGGTCGACCGCTTCGACGTGTCGGACATCGCCTGCCAGATCGCCTGCATGGTGCCGTACGGCGACGGCAGCAACGGCACCTACAATCCCGACCAGTGGATGGAGCCGAAGGAGCAGCGCAAGGTCGACAAATTCATCGTCTATGGCGTGTGCGCGGCGACGCAGGCGCTGCAGCATGCGGGATGGAAGCCGGCGAGCCACGAAGACCAGTGCGCGACCGGCGTGCTGATCGGCTCCGGTATCGGTGGCGTCGAAGGTATCGCCGAGACTGCGATTACACTGAAAGAGCGGGGGCCGCGCCGCGTCTCGCCGTTCTTCATTCCGGGCCGCATCATCAATCTCGCCTCCGGCTATGTCTCGATCGAGCACGGCCTGAAAGGTCCGAACAGCTCGGTGGTGACGGCCTGCTCGACCGGTTCGCATGCGATCGGCGATGCCGGCCGCATGATCGCGCTCGGCGACGCCGACGTGATGGTGGCGGGCGGCACGGAATCGCCGGTCAACCGGATTTCGCTCGCGGGATTTGCCGCGGTGCGCGCGCTGTCGACCGGCTTCAACGATACGCCGACCAAGGCGTCGCGTCCGTATGACAAGGACCGCGACGGCTTCGTGATGGGAGAGGGCGCCGGCGTCGTCGTGCTGGAAGAATACGAGCACGCCAAGAAACGCGGCGCCAAGATTTACGCCGAGCTGATCGGCTACGGTCTGTCCGGCGACGCGCACCACATCACCGCGCCGACGCCCGATGGCGACGGCGCGTTCCGCTGCATGCAGGCGGCGGTGAAGCGCGCCGGCATCCAGCCGAGCGATATCGACTACATCAACGCGCACGGCACCTCGACGCCGCTCGGCGACGAGATCGAGCTCGGCGCGGTCGAGCGCCTGCTCGGCAACGCCGCGAGCAAGACGTCGATGTCATCGACCAAGTCGGCAATCGGCCATCTGCTCGGCGCGGCCGGCGCGGTCGAGGCGATCTTCTCGATCCTGGCGATCCGCGACAATGTGGCGCCGCCCACGCTCAACCTCGACAACCCCTCGGTTGAGACGCCGATCGATCTCGTCCCGCACAAGGCTCGCCACCGCGAGATCGACATGGCGCTGTCGAATTCGTTCGGCTTCGGCGGCACCAACGCCTCGCTGATCTTCCGGCGGTGCGAGGGCTAACCGTTCCGGGCGGCCTCCACCCTTTCGCCATATTTGGTTTCATGCCCGGGCGCATCGTTCTGACCCTGGGGAAAAAGTCATGGGCATGACGCGAGAAATCTGCAACCATGCCTGCGGGCACGTCTCTCATGAGCGGTTCACTCGATCTGTCAGCCCATAGGGAACGTGCGCGCATGAATGCTGGAGCCAGGCGGTGAATTCCCAGACTCCGCCGCCGGGCGGCAACGCAGGCCGGCCGCCGCCGCCAGGCTTCGGGCAGCCGCCGTCGCAAAATCCGCCGGCCCCGCGCCAGCCCGTTCAGGGCCAGCCGGAGCGTGCACCGCAGGCACCTCCGCCACAGCCGCGTCCCAATTCCGGCAATCCATTCCAGCCCGCGCCACAGCCGCAAGCCGCGCCGGCACCGCGACCACCCGCGCCAGCGCCCGCATCGACGAAAACCCAACAGCGCCCCGCCGCACCGCCTCCGCAGCCGCGTCCAACTCCGCCGCTGGTGCAGCAACAGCAGCAACGGCTTGCGCCGCCACCAGCTCCGCCGCGTCCTCCGGCTCCGCCGCAAGCGGCAGCCCCGGCCAGGCCGCAGCCGAACGGCAATGGACGTCCAGCGCAGGCGGCGTGTCCCGCACCACCCGTGCCGCATGAAAGCACGCGCGTGGTTCCCGGCGCCGGTGATCCCTATCCGCCGATGCAGGTCGGAGCGATGGATGGCGGACCGCGCATCGCGCCGCGCAGCGCTCGTGCCGCGCTCGAGCCCGACCGGGTGCCGCCGCCCAAGAAGCGGTCCAAGCGCGCCCGCAATCCAGTCGTCATCGTCGGCAATCTGCTGCTGACCTTGCTGTTCCTGGTGACGATCGGCGCCGGCGTTGGTTTCGTGATCGGCAAACAGCGATTCGAGACACCTGGACCGCTCGCGGCTGACAAGATCGTCAACATCCCGCGCGGCGGCGTCCGCGACGTTGCCGAATTACTTGAGCGTGAAGGCGTGATCGATCAGCCTTACATCTTCATGGCTGGCGCGCTGCTGTACAAGACGCGCGAGGATCTCAAGTACGGCGAATACCAGTTTACGAAGAACGCCAGCCTGCGCGATGTCGTGAACACGATCATCGATGGCAAGGTGGTGCAGCATGCGTTCACCATCGCCGAGGGCTTGACGTCGGATCAGGTGGTGCAGCGTCTGCTCGACAACGACGTGCTGACCGGAAACATCCGCGAGGTTCCGCGCGAAGGCACGCTACTGCCGGAAACCTACCGTTTCACCCGCGGCATGACGCGCGAGCAGATGATCCAGCGCATGCAGGCGCAGCAGCGCAAGATGGTGCAGGAAATCTGGGACCGCAGGATGCCCGACCTGCCGATCCGTTCGGTGGAACAGTTCGTGACGCTGGCCTCGATCATCGAGAAGGAGACCGGAAAGCCCGAGGAGCGCACCCGCGTCGCGGCGGTGTTCGTCAATCGCCTCAAGCAGAAGATGAAGCTGCAGTCCGATCCGACCATCATCTACGGCCTGGTCGGCGGCAAGGGCACGCTCGGCCGCGGCATCCTCAAGAGCGAGATCGAGCAGCCGACTCCCTACAACACTTATGTAATCGATGGCTTGCCGCCCGGCCCCATCGCTAACCCCGGCCGCGCCTCGCTGGAGGCTGCCGCCCACCCGGCGCGCACCAAGGAATTGTTCTTCGTCGCCGACGGCAGCGGCGGGCACGCCTTCGCGGACAATTACGAGCAGCACCAGAAGAACGTCGCGCGGCTGCGCGTCCTTGAGCAGCAGGCCAATCCGGCGGCGCCGACCGGCCGCGCGCCACAGCCGCAACGTCCCGGTGGACGTTCCAACAACCGGTAATTTCCCTTCGGCACAGGTTGGGTTAAGTTTCGCGCGCGCTGAATCATGCGTTCGTCATGGCCGGGCTTGTCACCCAAGTCGGGTTTACCCGACTTGGGCTCTTGATGGTTGCGCTACTCGGGCAAGCCCGAGTAGCGATGCCGTCACGCCTTGCTTTGCGGCGCGAAAGACGTGGATGCCCGCGACGTAGGCGAGCGGAGCGACGCCGTCCTTCGGACGGCTATGCGCGGGCATGACGGCGGAGAGGTTGGAACACGATGGCGCTATCGAGCATGACCGGCTTCGCGCGGAGCCACGGTGTTGCCGGCGCCTATGCCTGGGCCTGGGAGCTCAAATCGGTCAACGCCAAGGGGCTTGATCTCAAGCTCCGCCTGCCGTCCGGGTGGGACGCCGTTGAAGTGGCGGTGCGCAACGCCGCCGCGCAGGCGCTGGCGCGCGGCTCGGTATTTGCAAACCTGACGGTAAGCCGCGAGGGCGTCGCGCCGGTGGCGCGGATCAACGAGCCGGTGCTCGCGGCCGTGCTGGCGACCCTCAAGGACCTCGATGGCAAAGCCAAAGCCGCGCCGCCAACCCTCGACGGCATCCTTTCGCTCAAAGGTGTGATGGATGTGATCGAGCCCGAGGAAAAGGAGGGCGAGCGACAGGCCGCCGAAGCCGCGATCGTCGCGGGCTTTGTGCAGTCGCTGAAAGGCCTCGAGCAGATGCGCCGCGCCGAAGGCGCGGCGCTCGGCCATGTGCTGGCGGAGCGGCTCGGTCAGATCGCCGAACTGTCGGCGCGCGCGGAAGCGACGCCCGGCCGCAAGGCCGAGGCGATCAAGGCGCGGCTCGCCGAACAGGTCGCGACCTTGCTCGAAGCATCGCAGCGGCTCGATCCCGACCGCCTGCACCAGGAGGCGATCCTGCTCGCCACCAAGGCCGACATCCGCGAGGAGCTTGACCGCCTCGCCGCCCACGTGGCGCAGGCCCGCAAGCTGCTCGCTGACGGCGGTCCGGTCGGGCGCAAGCTCGATTTTCTGTCGCAGGAGCTCAACCGCGAATCGAATACCTTGTGCGCCAAGGCGAACGACGTCGAACTCACCAACATCGGACTGGAGCTCAAGGCGGTGGTCGAGCAATTCCGCGAGCAGGTGCAGAACCTGGAGTGACGATGGCGCGCGGTGCCAAAGGCAAGTCGGTCGCCCGGCGCGGCATGATGCTGGTGCTGTCGTCGCCGTCGGGCGCCGGCAAGACCACGCTGTCGCGCATGCTGCTGACCGAAGAACGCAATGTTACGTTGTCGATTTCGGTGACGACGCGGGCACGGCGTCCTGGCGAGGTCCACGGACGGCACTACCATTTCATCGACCGCAAGAAGTTCGATCAGATGGTGAAGGCTGGCGAGTTGCTGGAATTCGCCGAAGTATTCGGCAACTTTTACGGAACACCGAGGCAGCCGGTCGAGAAGGCCCTCAAGCATGGGCGCGACGTGCTGTTCGACGTCGACTGGCAAGGCACGAAACAACTTCGCAAGCAGGCACGCGCGGATTTGGTCAGTGTTTTCATCCTGCCGCCCTCGAGCGGCGAACTGGCGCGGCGGTTGCACACGCGCGCCCAAGACGACAAGAAGGTGATCCGCGCCCGGATGGCGAAGGCGGCGGATGAGATGAGTCATTGGGCGGAATACGACTACGTCGTGATCAATCGCGATCTCGACCGCGCCTTCGGCGAAGTGCGCGCGATCCTTGCCGCCGAGCGGCTCAATCGCGAGCGTCAAATCGGGCTGGCTGCGTTCGTGCGCGGATTGCAGAAGAAGATTTAGGTCGCCAGCACCACACGCCCGATCACCTTGCCGTTCCGCAAATCGTCGAGCGCGGTCTGAGCGTCGCCAAGCGGGCGTTCTGCTATCGGTGGCGCTGTAATTTTACCGGCGCGGGCGAGAGCCATCACTTCGTTCGCTTCCTCGAGCGTGCCTGTCAGCGTGCCCTCGATGGTCATGGCCTTGAGCGGAAACATCGCGACCGGTGTCGCAAAATTGCCGCCGAGCAAGCCGGTCACCACCACCTTGCCTCCCTTGGCCAGCGCGCCACTGGCGAACGCGAGCGACCTTTCCGAACCGACGAAATCGACCGCTGCGAACACGCCGCCGCCGGTCAATTTCACGATTGCGCGTCGCGCCTCCGAATCGGCCGGATCAAACGCCGCGGCGGCGCCCGCCTTGAGCGCGGCTTCGCGCTTGCCGGCATCGATGTCGGCGACGATCGGCCCGTGCGGAAACATCGCGCGTGCGATCGACAAGCCCATCATGCCGACGCCGCCCATGCCGACCAGCAGTGCCGGTCCGCGCTTCGCGTGTTCGGTGAGTCGCTTGAGGGCGGAATAGGCAGTGAGGCCGGAGCACATCAGCGCGCCCGCGAATGAAGCGGACAGCGGGGCGTAGTCGATCAGGTAGCGCGGATGCGGAACCAGCACGTGCGAGGCGAAGCCGCCGTCGGCCGAGATGCCGAGATGGCGGTTGGCGTTGCACAGGTTTTCCTCGCGGGCGTGGCAGGCGGCGCATTGGCCGCAGCCGATCCAGGGGAACACCGCGACCTTGGCGCCGGGCGTTGCGCCCGACGCCTGCGGCCCGGCGCTTTCGACGGTGCCGGCGATCTCGTGGCCGAGCGTGAACGGCAGCGTGCGGCCAGCGCGCACGTCGAGCTTCTTGCCGTCGCTGAGCAGGAAATAGCCGTCCTGCATGTGCAAGTCGGAATGGCAGACGCCGCAGCGGTCGATGCGGACCAACACCTCGCTGCCGTGCGGGGCGGGGCAGTCGACGATGGTCTCGCAGAGCGGGGTTTCGTAGGCGGTGAGCGACAGGCGGCGGAGCTGGGTCATGGCACGATCTTCATGGGTCGATCTTAGCGTCCTGATAGACGCGGGTCAGCGCGATGAATCCCTCGACGGGGATTTCCTCGGCGCGCGCGGTGGGCTCGATACCGGCGGCGGTGAGCAGCGGCAGCGGATCGAGGCCCAGCGATTTCAAGCTCTGGCGCAACATCTTGCGGCGCTGTCCAAACGCGGCGGCGGTGACGCGTTCCAGCATCGCCCGATCACAGTCCGGCGCGTCGGTGCGTGGCACCAACTCTACGACGGACGACGTCACCTTCGGCGGTGGCACGAAATTCGACGGATGCACGTCGAACAGGATCTTGGCGCGGGTGCGCCAGCCCGCCAGCACCGAAAGGCGTCCGTATTGCTTGCCGCCCGGCGGCGCGGCGATGCGTTCGGCGACCTCGCGCTGGAACATCAGCACCAGCCGGTCGAACCACGGCGGCCAAGGCTCGGTGGCGAGCCACGACACCAGCAACGGTGTTGCGATGTTGTAAGGCAGGTTGGCAACGATGCGGGCGGGGCCGCTTGAAACGTGGGCTTTCAGATCGATCGCAAGCGCGTCGCCTGCGATGACTTCGAGCCGGGCCGGATAGCGCTGCGCGATCTCGCCGAGCGCGGCGATGGCACGGTTGTCGCGCTCGACCGCGATAACCTTGCGGGCGCCCTCGGCGAGCAGCGCACGCGTCAGGCCGCCCGGGCCGGGGCCGATCTCGACCACGGTGACGCCGTCGAGCGGACCGGCGGCGCGGGCGATCCGGCCGGTCAGGTTGAGGTCGAGCAGGAAGTTCTGGCCGAGCGACTTCTTGGCGGCGAGCGAGTGGCGGGCGATCACCTCACGCAGTGGCGGCAGGCCGTCGGTTGGGCCGCTCATCTACGAGGCCGCGGCCGCCGGTATCCGCTGCGCCTCGTCCTTGAGCGCCAGCCGCGCCGCAAGCTGCAGCGCCGCGACCAGAACTCGATGGGTTGGCCTTGCCGGTGCCGGCGATGTCGAACGCGGTGCCGTGGTCGGGCGAGGTGCGCACGAACGGCAGGCCGAGTGTGGTGTTGACCGCGTGATCGAAGGCGAGCGTCTTGATCGGGATCAGCGCCTGGTCGTGGTACATGCAGAGCGCGACGTCGTAGGTCTTGCGCGCCGCTTCATGGAACATGGTGTCGGCCGGTAGCGGGCCACGCGCGTCGATGCCGTCGGCGGCGAGCCGCTCGATCGCTGGCTGCACGATGGTTGAGTCCTCCTTGCCCATCGTGCCGTCCTCGCCGGCGTGCGGATTGAGTCCCGCCACGGCAAGCCTCGGTCGCACGATGCCGAAGCGGCGCGTCAGATCGTGCGCAACGACGCGGCCGGTCTCGAAGATCAGATCGCGGGTCAGCCGCTCCGGCACGTCCTTGAACGGCAGGTGGATGGTGACGGGAACCACCGCAACCTCCGGCGACCACAGCATCATCACCGGCCAGGCCGGATCGCCCGTCAGCTCGAACGAGCGCTTGGCGAGATATTCGGTGTGTCCGGGCTCCGCGAAGCCGGACTTGTAGAGCACGCTCTTGGCGATCGGGTTGGTAACGACCGCCGCAGCAACACCGCCGATCACGTCTTCGATAGCGCGATCAATTGAGGCGATTGTGGCGCTCGCACTGTCGGCATCGGGAGCGCCGGGTTCGGCACCGGCCGGCCGCTTGAGGTCGACGACCGGCAGCGCCTGCGCGAAGGCCGCGGCCGCGTTCTGCGGCTCGACCACCGCGATCGGCACCGTGAGACCAAGCCGCTTGGCGCGGCGCTCCAGGCTTTTCGGATCGGCGATGACGTAGAACGGCGAAACTTTAAGTTCGTCGCGGCGCAGCCAGACCGCCACCGTGAGGTCGGGGCCGATCCCGGCGGGTTCGCCCAACGTCAGCGCCAGAGGTCGCGACATCGCTATTGCCGGTGCTCGATCATGGCTTGGCTGCGCAATTCCTTCATGTAGGCCTTGCCCTTGGCCGCGAACTGCTGGTTCACCAGTTCGTCGCGGACCTTGCGCTTGTCCGGTGTGTTCTCGGCGCTCGACTTCTCCCTGCGGCAAACCGCATAGACCTCGATGCCCTGCGTCGTTACTTCGGGCGGAGTGAGCTTGCCGATTTCCGTCTTTTCCAGGATGTCGCGCAGCGCGGGCGCGAGATCGGCCGAGCTTTTTACGGTGCTGCCACGCACCGCGACGTCGCGCAGACCGCGCGCCATTTTGACGCCTTCCTCGCAGTCCGTGAAGCGGGCGCGCAACGCTTCGGCTTCCTTGCGCCGGACGTCCCGCAGTCCTTCCGGTGAGCCGCGCGGCACCACGAACAGGATCGGACGCAGCGTGTAGTCGTATCCGACCGAAGGGGTATCCGGATTCGCGGGTCCCAGCTTTTCCATCACGTCCTTTTCAGAGAACTGGAAGCTGCTCTGGAAGCGGCCGCGGATGACCTGGTTCCAAGTGAGTTCGGCCTTGAGGCGCGATTTGAGCGTGCCGGGTCTGATGCCGTTTTTTTCCAGCGTGTCTGTGAGGCCCTGGGACGTCAGCCGTGCGCGCCGCGCCATGTTGGCGTAGGCGCTGTCGACTTCGAGATCCATGCCTTCGATGCTGTAGCGCTTGAGCAACTGCAGCTTGAGCTTCTCCTCGATCAACTCGTCGATCACCTCCTGGCGGGACGGCGTCTTGTTCGCCGTGAGCTGGATCAGTTTGCTCCGCTGGTCGATATCGAAGGCCGTTATCGGGTCGCCGTTGACGAGGACGGCGACGTGCTGGGCCTGGGCCGGTGCGGCGGCGAACACGGCGGCCAGGACGGCCACGACAGCCAGTAGGCGGCGACACCCCGAAAATTCGTGCGGGTTAGGCATCGCATTGTCCCTTGCTTGCTCGGGCTCTTCTATCGGTGCGGACTGCCATCGCGCAAGTCGTCTCGATACTCACTGCGACCCGAACATGCCGGTGCTGCCGAGCGACTGCGACGTCCCGGTCGCACCGATGGTGCGCAACGCGATCGTCAGCATGACGCGCTGGTCCAACACCGGCGCGGTGCCCGGCAGGTTGCTGTATGTGTAAGCGGTGATGTAGTTCATGGCGAAGATAAAGCAATCGTCGATGTAGCCGAGGCCGAACTGCGTGCTGGAGAATTTGCGCGCGTCGATGTCGTAGTTCAACGCGGTCTGGGCCACCCAGTTGGCGCTGAGCTTGATGTTAGCGGTGCCGAGAATGCCCTGCCGCCAGGTCAGGAAGCCGAGTTCTGGCTGCGGTGCATACTGGCCGTACATGGCGGACAGTGAGATGCGGTCGTAAACCGCACGGCCTTCGATCTCGAACCGGTTGAGCTCCACGGTGTCGTGATCGAACCGATAGCGGGTCGTGAAGGTGTAGGTCCGGTCCGGCTGGTAGGCGATGCGCGCGACGTAGTCGGAACGGCTGGTATCGAGACCGGTGCCGAGGCCGGTGTTGGTGGTGTCGCCGACGGCGAACGAGTTGACGCCGAACAGCTGGTACGACTGCCCGAACAGCACGTTCACGAATCCGGCGCGATTGAACTGGGTCGTGTACTCCAGGCCGACGTTGGCGCGCCCGCCGCCCTCGATGCGATCCCAGCCGCTGAATTTGTTGATCTTGAACAGATTGGCATCGTCGAAGATCAGGCTCTGCGAGTCTTCGTTGGGCAATTGGCCGATCAAGGTCTCGTTCGGCCGTACGATGATCTGGGCGACCGGCGTGATGGTCTGAGTGCCCCAGGACTGCACGTTGATGAAGGGATACCGGTACTCGAGGCCGGCGGCCGGCATGGCGCGGACCTCGGCCCGGTCGCCAGGCGCGATGTAATTGGATACGCCGATCTGGTTCTCGATCGACATCGTCATGGCGTCGCCACGCAACGACGCGAACGGAGTCCATTGCTGGCCGATCGTGTCTGTGTAGGTGCGCTTCCAATTCGCCTCGACGGAGAAGCGATTGTAGTTGCCTGGAATGCCGCGCAGCAGACAATTGGCCGGTATCTTGGCCATGGGGTCAGCGCTGGCCGGCAGGCACACGCCGGTGGCGGTCGCCAGTTGCGTAATCGGATCGAAGGAGGCGGAGCTGCGGCTCAAGCTCGTCAGGTTGGTGCGGAAGCCTAGCTCGCCGCCGAACACGGGCTGGTCGAAGGTGTAGAAGTAGTCGACCACCGGATGGATGATCGGAATCTGGCTCTGCACGTCCGCGACGGAGAAGCCGTAGTAGTAGATGCTGCGCGCATCGAAATAGCTGCGGTTGCCGCGGCCAGTTATGTAGACCTGATTGAGCCCCTCCGTGAATCCGGCGAGGACGAAGTTGCTGTTCCTCTGATAGCTCGAAAGCCCGTAGTCCGAGTAGTACAGCGAGTCCGTCGGTAGCAGGCCATCCCAGCCCCAGTCCCACTTGTCGGTGATGGCGAAACGGCCGCGTGTCTCGAAGCTGCCGCGGAAGTCGCGATAGCTAGGATAATCCTTCGTGTGGTACTTCTCGAGGAAGTAATCCTTGTCGAGCTGATAAACTCCCGACAACGCGATGGTGTAGTAGCCGCTATCCAGGCGCTGCCGCCATTCGCCCTTCATGAGCAGCCCCTGACGTGACATCAGTCGCGGCGTGATCGTGAGATCGTAATCCGGCGCGAGCGCCCAATAATACGGGATCTGCACTCCGGCGCCGTAGATCGAGCTGTACAGCGCGACGGGATAGAGGAAGCCGGACTTGCGCTTGACGGTCGGATCAGGTGTCGAGAGGAAGGGGAAGTACGCCATCGGCGTGCCGAAAAACTCGACATGCGCGTTTTCGAAATAGATCATCTTCTCGCCGGTATCGTGGATGATCCGGGTCGCCTTGACCTGCCAGAGGGGGGGCTTTTTCGGATCGTCCTTGCACGGCTCGCAGGCCGTGTAGACGCCGCTCTGGAACACTGTGAAATCGCCGCTGCTGCGGTCGGCGCGCGCTGCGGCCATCCGGGTTTGGTCCGCGGTCTCAAGCCGCAATGAATCGACGAAGCCGTCGCGGAAATCCTCGCTCAGGTTCATCAGGTCGCCGTAGGTGATCTGTCCGTTGGCGTCGGTCAGGCGGACGTTGCCCTCCGCGTGCATCCGCTTGGTGGTCTCGTCGTAGATCACCCGGTCTGCTTCGAGGGTCGAGCCGGAATAGTAGATCTGCACGCTGCCGACGGCGGACACGCGCTTGTTCACGTAGTCGTAGTTGATCTCCGAGGCCTGCAGCAGCATCGGGGCTTTCTCGGCAGCTGGACGCGCTTGCGGAACGATCGGCTTGGGACGCTTGGGGAAGCTCAGCAGCTGCGCCGTTTGCGCGTGCGCGACATCGTTCCAGGCACCAGCGAGGAGTGTCGCCAGCGCCAGAGACGCGAACACCGCGATGCACACTCGCCGGCGCGACCGCGGCGGACGGGTGGTGGCGAAGCGCACCATCAGCCGTCCTCCTGGTACAGCAACGCGAGAAACCCACCGAGGCCGCCGACGGTCGTCGGCATCCAGGCTGCGATGACGGGGTTGACCAGATCGGCTTTGCTCAGGTCGTCCGCGAGCTTCGAGCCGACGTAGATCAGGAAGCCGGTTGCCACGCCGCCGAGCACCATCTTTTGCACGCCGCCAAAACGGAAGAAGCGCAGGCTGAACGCGGCCGCCAGCAGCACCATGGTCGCGAGCAGGAACGGGCGCGACAGGAGCTTCTGATATTGCAACTGGAATGCCGCCGCCGAGAGCCCCGCGTTTTCCGCGCGAAGGATGTATTCGGGCAGTTGCCAGAACGGCACGGTCTCGGGCGTGGAGAACGTTTCCTGGACCTGCTCGGCGGTCAGGTTGGTGCTGAGCAGGTAAGTGACGCGATCGGCCGGTGGGGCGCCGAGCGCGAACACGCGAGCGTTCTCAAGCCGCCACTGCCCGGTCTCGTGCCGCGCCGCCTTGGCCTCGATGCGCTCGATAAAGCGGTTGTTCGGATCGAACGCGAACACCGTCACGTTGCCGAGCAGCACGCCCTGCTCGCGGCTGGTCGCGGCGTTCATGATCGAGTGGCCGTCGGCGCCGCGCTGGCGCAGCCAGATGCCGGTGCCGGTCGATCCAGGCGCAAGCAGCGAGCGGCCGGTGAACTCGGCTTCCATGCGCTTCGATTGCTCGGCGAGCAACGCGGCGACGGGATTGTAGATGCCGGTTGCAAGCGCCCCGACCGCAAGCGCAGCCATCAGCGCCGGCGCGGTGAATTGCCAGGCGGACATCCCGGCCGCCCGCGCGATCACGAACTCGATCCGCCGGGACAGCGTGAGGAACGACGACATCGCCGCGATCAGGACAGCAAACGGCAGGATACGCTCGACAATCTGCGGCACGCGGTAGAGCGACGCCTTGGCGATCAACAGCGCAGACGCATGGGGCATTTCGGCGTGCCGTCGCATCATCTCCAGGTAGTCGACCAGCATGACCAGCCCGAACACGCCCGCAAAGATCGCGGCGAACGTCATCAGGAAGCGCGCGCCGAAGTAGCGGGCGAGCGTCATACTCATCGTGCCGCCCCCGTCATCGCCACGGCACGGCGCTTGAAATATTCGATCAGCGTATTGGCGCGGTCCGCCAGGCTGGCCGGCGGCTCGATGATCGTCCCGCGCGAGATGGCAAACAGGCAGAGTCCGATTGTCGCCGCGAGGAGAAGATATTGGAACGCGATCAGGGCCGGGACAGCTTGGCCGACGATCGACGAGACGAACCCCATCAGCCGCAGCGACACCACGGCGGCTGTGAGCGTGACGATCGACCAGATGCGGCTTTGCCGTGTCGTGCTGGGCGCGCCGAGGAACGTGTAGGCCAGCACCAAAAACGCGAACGGGTAGATCGGTCCGAGGATGCGGTCATGAAGCTCCGAGCGGAATTGTCCCGGTACCAATTTGAACATGGCGTCATTGGGGTCAGGCCGGAACAGCTCCCAGAGGTAGCGTTCGCGCACCGAATAGTACGTGACCTGCGATCCGCCGGAGAACTGGGACAGGTCGAATGCGTAACGGTCGAACTGCACGATGCTGGGATCAGGCTGCTTCGCTTCGTGCCGCTGAATGCTGCCGGTCTCAAACAGAATGAAAGAGCCGGCGGCGTTCTTGATGATCTCGCCCTGCTCGGCAAGAATCGTGACGCGCTCTTTTTCTTCGCGCCGGTCGTCGAGCAGAATGCCGACCAGAAGTCCGTTGGGCTGACGTTCGCGGATGAAGAACGTGAGACCGCGGTCGATTGAGGTGAAGCGGCCCGGTTGCACGATGTTGGTGATAAGATCGGTGCGCACCTCGGTGAGCCAGCGCCGGAGCATCCGTAGCCCTTCGGGGGCGACATAGGCGCCGATGCCAGCGATCAGCAGCGATCCGATGATGCTGACGAAAAGGAACGGCCGGAACAGCCGCCACGGCGGCATGCCGGCCGCGTTCATCACGATGATCTCGGAATCCGTCGCCAACCGGTTGAGGGTGTGGGCGATCGCCATCACCAGCGCGACCGGCGCGATGATCAGCACCAGATGCGGAATGATGAGGCTGGTGATTCCGACGAAGACGAAGACTGACTGACCGCGATTGGTCATCAGGTCGACGTCGCGCAACGCCTGGGTGATCCAAATGACGGACGTCAGGCTGATGAGCACCAGGAGAAACGCACCGAGGGTGGTGCGGAAAATATATACGCCAATCGACCCCATCCGCCCGCGCCGTCCCCTGTCGCCCAGCCACGCGGCGCACCCGAACCCCGTCCGGCGCAACGCATCCTCAAAGGCGGTCCCGTTCCCCTTGCTAGCTTGATCCGCCGACAAAATGGCTTCGCCATGGCAAAGCTGTTGAACATACACAACAAAAAGTAAATGCAAGGTATGGCAGCGGACTGTTTTCCGCGGTTTTGGAAGCAAATTTGGGGCGACAATTACCAAAAACGGCTGTGGGTTCCGCATCGTACAATTTATGGTAGAAAATCCGCCCGTTCTGGCTAGGTCAGTGGCCGATGTTGCGGAACTTTTGGCGGCAGGGGTTACTGGGCCGCTGACCTAGCTTCGGCGGAAATCAGTGGCCTGGGGGCGGTGACCACAATTGGCGGCGGTAGGGCACTTCGATAGGTTCCCCGGACTGCTTCAGCAGTTTGACCGACTTTGACGGCGCGGTCGTCGCATGAGACCCCTTGCACCGACCCATTCCAAGCCCCTAGCAACCCCTGCAACGAGGAACGATACAAATGGCCGAGGCCCTCAAACTCGGATTCGAGACGCTTTCAACGCCGGCGAAGGGCGTGTTGATTGTGTTGTGCGAGGACGGCGTGAAGCTCGGGCCGGCAACGCGCAAAATTCTCGCGCCATCGGGCGATCTGGTGCAGCGTGCCGCGTCGGCCGACCGCTTCACCGGCAAGAGCGGCAGTGCGCTGGATATCGTTGCGCCGGCGTCGTTGCCGGTGTCGCGCCTGATCGTGCTTGGCATCGGCAAGGCGGGAAAGTTCAAACCGCAGGATTTCGTCAAGCTCGGCGGTGCGGCGATGGGACGCGTGCCGTCGTCCGCCGAGGTCGCGACGATTGTCGCCGAGACGGCCGCCGGCGCGCTCAAGCCCGATCAGGCTGCCGAGCTTGCGCAGGGTGCGACGCTGCGCGCCTACCGGTTCGACCGCTACAAGACCAAGCGCAAGGAAGGCGAGGAGCCGCCGGCCGCCACCCGCCTCATCATTGCAGTCGGTAATCCGGCGGCGGCCAACAAGGCCTGGGCCTCAAGCGAGGGGCTGAGTGAAGGTGTCGTGCTCGCCCGCGATCTCATCAACGAACCGGCCAACGTACTTTTCCCCGCTGAGTTCGCGCGGCGCGCCACGGCGCTGAAGAAGCTCGGCGTCGCGGTCGACGTACTCGACGTTGCGGCGATGAAAAAGCTCGGCATGGGCTCGCTGCTCGCTGTCGGGCAGGGCTCGGTGCACGAGAGCCGCGTCGTGGTGATGCGCTGGAACGGCGGGAAGAAAGGCGCTGAGCCCGTTGCGTTCATCGGCAAGGGCGTCTGCTTCGACACCGGCGGCATCTCGATCAAGCCGGCGGCCAGCATGGAGGACATGAAGGGCGACATGGCAGGCGCCGCCTGTGTTGTCGGCCTCATGCATGCGCTGGCGTCGCGCAAGGCGAAGGTCAATGCGATCGGCGCGATCGGTATCGTCGAGAACATGCCGGACGGCAACGCCTACCGGCCGGGCGATATCGTGAAAACGATGTCCGGCCAGACCATCGAGATCATCAACACCGACGCCGAAGGTCGCCTCGTACTGGCCGACGTGCTCCACTACGTCAACACCAAGTATAAGCCCAAGTTCATGATCAATCTGGCGACGCTCACCGGCGCGATCATCGTCGCGCTCGGCCAGGAGTATGCCGGGCTGTTCTCGAACGACGACCGGCTGTCCGACCGCCTAACCAAAGCAGGGCAGGCGACCGGCGAGCGGGTGTGGCGCATGCCGCTCGGGCCCGAATACGACAAGATGATCGATTCCAAGTTCGCCGACATGAAGAACACCGGCGGTCGCTACGGCGGCTCGATCACCGCGGCGCAACTGCTGCAGCGCTTCGTCGGCAAGACGCCCTGGGCGCACCTCGACATCGCCGGCACGGCGCTCGGCTCGCCGCAGACCGACATCAACAAGAGCTGGAGCTCCGGCTGGGGCGTGCGGCTGCTCAACGCGCTGGTGGCGGACTATTACGAGAGATAGATCGACCTGCGATGACCGAGGTGCTGTTCTACCACCTGCAACGCCAGCCGCTGGAACGCGTGCTGCCCAACCTGCTCGAGCGCTCGCTGGAGCGCGGCTGGCGCGTGGTGGTGCAGGGTTCGTCCGAAGAGCGCATCGAGGCGCTCGATGCCCACTTGTGGACCTACCGCGACGACAATTTCCTGCCGCATGGCACCGCGAAGGAGGCCGATACCGCCGAGCAGCCGATCCTGCTGACCACCGCGGAGCACAATCCGAATGGCGCCAAAGTCCGTTTCCTGATCGATGGTGCCCCGGTTCCGCCCGATGCCGCCGACTATGACCGCATCGTCCTGATTTTCGACGGCGAGGACGAAGACGCGGTGGCGGCCGCCCGCACCTGCTGGGCCGACGTCAAGGCCAAAGGCTTCGACGTCACCTACTGGCAGCGCGACGAGCAGGGCCGCTGGGTCAAAAAGGCCTGATGGTTGCGGCTGCCGCGATGGTGACGCAATGTCCCGTTTTGAGTTCGGGCGCAGAGTGCCTTAAACCGGGATTTGGCCGTGCTGCTCTTTGCAAGGACATTGTGGCTGCCAGCAATGCTTGCGCTCGGCGCATGCAGCACCATCGACTATGAATCGTTCCGCGCGCCAGATCTGTCGATCATCGCGCCGAAGACGACGGCAACGCTGCGCGAGACGCCGGTGAAGCCGGTGACCAACGAGGATCTGGTCGACACCGAAGGGCGCTGCGCGGGCGTTCCGGTCGGTTCCGACCCGAACATTCCCGGCAACCAAGGGCAGGACAACGTCCCGATGATCCCGAGCGCGGTCGCGCTCGACATGACCGAATGTGACGTGGTCAAGCGCGCCGGTCATCCGGAAAAGATCGACTTCAGCACCAGTGAGCGGGGCGAACGCACGGTCGTGCTGACTTACATTCGTGGCGCGCGGCCGGGCATCTACCGCTTTGCGGCGGGCCGCCTGACCTCGATCGAACGCGCGCCGGAGCCGCCTGCGCCGCCAAAGCCGCAACGGCGCGCACCGCCGCCAAAACGCACGGCAACGCGATAGCAACCATCTCAATTGGTTGCTTGCAGCGCTTCGCCGGCCGCCAGCCATTCCTCTTCGGCCTGCGCCAGGACGTGCGCGTACTTCGATCGGGTCTTGGCCAGCGCAGCCGCCTTCGCGGGATCGCTGCCATAAAGCTCACCGGAGGCGAGTGCGGCATCCAGCTTTTCGATCTCGCGGGTGAGGCGAGCGATGTCGGCCTCGGCCTTGGTCACCTTCTGCCGCAATGACGCTGCCTGCGAGCGCCGGTCCCCGTTGCTGCGCCGTGCTTCGTCGCGCAGCGGTTTTGGCGTGCGCTCCGGCTTGGCCGGCGCGCCGCTGCCGCTGCGATCCGTGAGCACGCGCCGCCGGTAGTCGTCGAGGTCGCCGTCGAACGGCGTCACTCGCCCGTTGGCGACCAGCCACAAGCGGTCGGCGCAAGCGTCGAGCAAATGCCGGTCGTGCGAGACCAGGATGGTCGCGCCGGGATAGTCGTTGATCGCCTCGATCAGCGCGGCGCGGCTGTCGATGTCGAGATGATTGGTGGGCTCGTCGAGGATCAGCAGGTGCGGCCCGGCGAAGGTCGCTAACCCCAACATAAGTCTGGCCTTTTCGCCGCCGGATAGCCGCCCGACCGCGGTGTCGGCAGTCTGCCCGGAGAACCCGATCGAGCCCGCCACGGCGCGGACCTTGGACTCGGATGCATCCGGCATCAACTCGCGCAGATGCTGGTAGACGCTCTCATCCGGATTGAGCTCGTCGAGCTGGTGTTGCGCGAAATAGGCGATCTTCAGCTTCGGTGCGCGCGTCACCGTGCCGTCCATCGCCGCGAGCCGCGATGCGATCAGCTTGACCAGTGTGGACTTGCCGTTGCCGTTCGAACCGAGCAGCGCGATGCGATCATCGTCGTCGATGCGCAGCGAAAGTTTGCGCAACACCGGCCGGCCAGGATCGTAGCCGACCGATACCTCGTCGAGCGTAACGATCGGCGGCGACAGCAGCTTGTCGGGCGCCGGAATGTTGATCGGCTGCACGTCGCTAAGCGCAAGCGCGGCGATCGGGGCCATCTTCTCCAGCATCTTGACGCGCGATTGCGCCTGCCGCGCCTTTGAAGCCTTGGCCTTGAAGCGGTCGACGAAGGCTTGCAGGTGCTTTCGCTGCGCCTCCTGCTTCTTCGCGGCCTTCTGGTCGAGCAGCAGCCGCTCGTTGCGCACTTTCTCGAACGCGCTGTAGCCGCCGCGGTAAAGAGTGAGCTTGGCATTCTCCAGCGCCAGGATGAAATTGACGGACGTGTCGAGCAGGTCGCGGTCGTGGCTGATCACGATCATGGTGTGCGGGTAGCGCGCCAGATGGTCCTGCAGCCACAGCGTGCCTTCGAGGTCGAGATAGTTGGTCGGCTCGTCGAGCAACAGCAGATCCGGCTTGGAGAACAGCACCGCCGCAAGCGCGACGCGCATGCGCCAGCCGCCGGAAAATTCGGAGCAGGGCCGGGCCTGATCGCCTTCGGAGAAGCCGAGGCCGGACAGGATCGACGCAGCCAGCGATGGCGCGGCGTAGGCACCAATGTCGGCAAGCCGCATCTGGATTTCGGCGATCCGGTGCGGATCTGTCGCGGTGTCAGCTTCCGCCAGCAGGCTGGCGCGCTCGGTGTCGGCAGCGAGAACGACTTCGATCAGGCTTTCCAAGCCGTTTGGCGCTTCCTGCGCCAGTCGGCCGACGCGCCAGCGCGGCGGCATTTCGATACGGCCCTGTTCGGGGGGACAATCGCCTGTGATCACGTTGAACAGCGTGGTTTTGCCGCTGCCGTTGCGGCCCACCAGTCCGACGCGGGAACCGGGCGTGATCCGCGCCGTCGCCTGGTCGATGAGCAGCCGGCCGGCAACGCGGACGGAAAGGTCGTCGATGTCGAGCATGGGCGCGCGTTGTGAAGGACTGCGGTGCCGGACGCAACAGTTTTGCGCGGCGACAAGTGGCGGGATGAACAGTTGCGCCACGCAAGGGCCGCAGGCCATGCTAGGCGGGCGCTCAGACGTCGATGGAGGCCGTCATGTGTGTCCCAGGATGCCAGGAGACGGTGCGCGCGGCGCTCAGCCGCCGCGGGTTCTTCAAGGGAGCCGCCGCCGCGGGATTTGCCGCGACGGCCGTTGCCGCCGAGGCGGCGCCGAAGCCGCTGCCGCGGCGCTTCAAGGCCACGGTCGATCTCACCCACACCATGTCGCCGGAGTTTCCGACCTTCTTCGGCGTGCCGGGGATCGAGCTGCAGAAGCAGTTCGATTTCAAGAAAGATGGCTTCAACCTCAACTGGTGGCGGATCATCGAGCACGCCGGCACGCATATCGACGCGCCGATCCATTTTTCGGAATCCGGCGAGACGGTTGACAAGCTTCCAGCCGAAACACTGGTCGCGCCGCTTGCGGTGATCGATGTGCGCTCGAGCGCGGCAAAGAATTCCGACTACCTGGTTTCGCGCCATGATCTGGCGGAGTGGGAAAAGAAGAACCGCAAGCTGCCGGAACGCTGCTGCGTTGCGATGCTGTCTGGCTGGGGCGACTACACCGGCGATGGCGCGAAATACACCGGCGCGTCCGGCGGCACGTTTCATTTCCCCGGCTTCTCCGCAGAGGCCGCCGAGTGGCTTCTGAGGGAGCGCAGCGTGGTGGGACTCGCGGTTGACACGCTGTCGCTCGATCACGGGCCGTCCAAGGACTTCAGGGTGCATCGGCTCTGGCTGCCGACAGGGCGCTGGGGCCTCGAGAACGTCGCCAACCTCGACAAGGTACCCGCCGCGGGCGCGACGCTGGTGGTGGGTGCAGCCAAGGTGAAAAACGCAACCGGCGGTCCGGCCCGGCTGATTGCACTCGTCTGATCCACCGATTTTGCGCGTCATCTATCCCGAAACCGGCTCCCCAGTTCCGGGCACACACGGTAGTCTTTTCCCGCATCATGCGCGCTCGACGCGCGGGCCCATTAGGGAGGACTTTCAATGGGCGGCAATACGCAAAAATATTTGGCTGAGGTTTTCGGCACGGCCGTGCTGGTTTTGATTGGTTGCGGCACGGCCGTGACCGGCGGTTTGGTCGGGGCGATGCCGCTCGGGATCTTGCCGATCGCCATGGCGTTCGGCATGGCAGTGACGGCGATGGCGTATGCCATCGGCCCGGTGTCGGGCTGTCATCTCAATCCGTCGGTGACCGCCGCGGTCTGGGCGTCGGGTCGCATGAGCACGGCCAATGCGGTCGGTTATATCGTCTCGCAACTGATCGGCGGCATCATCGGCGCCGCGATCCTCTACATGATCATGAAAGGCAAGGTCGCCGGTTACGATGTCGCCAAGCAGGGGCTCGGCCAGAACGGATGGTCGGACTTCGGCTTGGGTGCGGCGATCCTTGCGGAGTTCGTCGGCACGCTGATCTTCACCATCGTGATCCTCGCGGTCACCGGCTCAAAAGGTGCGACACCGATGGCTGGGCTGATCATCGGCATCACGCTGATGATAGTCCATCTCGCTGTCATTCCGGTGACTGGGACTTCGGTCAACGCCGCGCGAAGCCTCGGGCCGGCTCTGTTTGTCGGCGGCACCGCGCTGGCCCAGGTGTGGATGTTTCTGCTGGTGCCGACCGTCGCCGGCGCGTTCGCCGGCTGGCTGGTGAAATCGAAGACGCTCGACGTCTGATCGTTGGCGTCAACAAATGCGAAGCCCCGGTTGAAAGACCAGGGCTTCGCTTTGTTCTGAGCGAACAGGTCAGATCAGAAGCAGCGATTCACCCAGCGCACCTTGTAGCCCCACGGCGTCGCCACCCAGCGCTTCACGTAGCAGCCGCTGTAGGCGCCGTAGCTGACGAAAGCCGGGCCGTAGAAGCGGTGCGCGCGCCAGTGGTGGTGATGGCCGTGGTGATGGTGGTGATGATGATGGAAGCCCCACTTCTTCGCCTCAGCAGGGGTGCTGCTGACGGCGAGCGAAGCGGTGCCCAGCGCCGCGGTGGCGGCAAGAGCGAGAGTGAGCTTACGGAACATTGCAGTCTCCTTGGGTTGATGCGATCCGCACATCCCTTGCCGGTCAGTCGTTTGAGCCGGCATCGGGGTTCATCGCCGCAATCGTGAACCTTTGGGCTGAACCGGCGCTGAGGCCGCAATTCAGCGTCGGTTTATCCAGTTGAAGGGATGGCGCCGCAGCATATTCATCGAGCGTTCATCGCCTGCGCCCCGCGCGAAATCTTGCCGCTGTACACGCTGCCCGCTATAAGCCGCCGATCTGTTACGGGAACTTTCCAGCACAAGGACGAAGACGATGGCGGTTGAGCGTACCTTTTCGATTCTCAAGCCCGACGCGACCGCGCGCAACCTGACCGGCGCGATCAACGCCATGATCGAGCAGGTGGGATTGCGCATCGTTGCGCAGAAGCGCGTGCGCATCTCGCGCGCCGAGGCTGAGGCGTTCTACGGCGTTCACCGCGAGCGTCCGTTCTTCGGTGAATTGATCGAGTTCATGACGTCGGGGCCGGTGGTGGTCCAGGTGCTCCAGGGCGAGAACGCCATCGCGAAATATCGCGACATCATGGGCGCAACCGATCCGAGCAAGGCGGCGCCGGGAACGATCCGCAAGACCCACGCCAAGTCGATCGGCGAAAATTCGGTGCATGGTTCCGACGCTGCTGACACGGCGGCAAGGGAAATCGCGCAGTTTTTCTCGGGTAACGAGATCGTCGGATAACAGTAATCCTGAAACGTGGCGCTTCGTCACGCTGTTGCGCTAGTTTTCTCACGGGCTACATCTGAACGCCTCGCTGTACGTTTGGCTGCTGCGCAGCCAAAGTGCGGTGACGGCCGTTTGCGGTCACGCGAGCGGCAGGGGGCAAACATCCAAGGGGAGTGAGCGGTGGGTTATATGTGGGCGGACATGATGCAGCCGGCGTTCTGGATCGCCGTCGGCCAAATCATCTGGATCAACATTCTTCTCTCTGGCGACAACGCGGTGGTCATCGCGCTCGCCTGCCGCTCGCTGCCACCGAAGCAGCGGTTCTGGGGCATTCTGCTGGGCGCCGGCGCGGCCGTGCTGCTCCGCATCTTCTTCACCGTCATCATCGCCCAGATCATGGGCGTGGCCTTCCTCAAGCTGGTCGGTGGCCTGCTGCTGCTCTGGATCGCGGTCAAGCTGATTGTGCCGACCGAGGAGCATGGCGAGGAAAGCGTGAAGGCTGGCGACACGCTGATGCGTGCGGTCTGGCTGGTGACCGTCGCCGACATCGTCATGAGCCTCGACAACGTCATCGCCATCGCCGCGGCTGCGGAGACGGCGGCGATGCGGGTCGATGTCGCTCACGCACTGGCGATCAAGACCACGCTGATCATCTTCGGTCTGGCCACCAGCGTTCCGCTGATCATTGCCGGGAGCGCCTTGCTGATGAAGGTCATGGAAAAGTATCCGATCCTGGTCTGGGCTGGCGCAGCGCTGCTGGGCTGGGTCGCGGGCGAGATCATGGTCAAGGACGTCGCCGTGGTCGGCTATCTCGGCCAGCAGTTTGTGGACAAGTTCCATCTCTGGGCGGCCGCCCTTGGCGCGATCTTCGTGGTCGCACTGGGCTACGCCATCCGGCGCGCCAGGCATAAGACGCCGCTGGAGCACCCGCTGATCATCGATCCGCCGGGACCGGGGGAGTTTCCGGAGCGCACCAAGCCCTAGCGGCCAAGCCGTGCTAAGCTGGGGGCGATGAATCAAGCCATTCGCCCCCAGCCCGCTCCGGTCCGGATTGCGCCATCGGCCTGCCCGCACGACTGCCCGTCGACCTGCGCGCTCGAGATCGAGGTGCTGGACGCGCACACCATCGGACGTGTCCATGGCGCCAAGGACAACGACTACACCGCGGGCGTGATCTGCGCGAAAGTCGCGCGCTACGCCGAGCGCGTTCATCATCCGGACCGGCTGACGCGGCCGTTCATCCGCAGGGGCGAGAAGGGCTCCGGCTCGTTTGAGCCGATCGCGTGGGAGGCCGCGCTCGATTTGGTCGCGGAGAAATTTTTGCAGGCCGAAGCGCGCTACGGCGCCGAGGCGGTGTGGCCATACTACTACGCCGGCACCATGGGTCTGGTGATGCGCGACGGCATCCACCGGCTGCGCCACGCCAAGAAATATTCGGGCTTCCACACCACCATCTGCATCAACGGCGCCTATGTCGGCTTTGCTGCCGGCACCGGCAAGATCGCCGGCCCCGATCCGCGCGAGATGGCGAAGTCCGATCTGGTCGTGATCTGGGGCACCAATCCGGTCAACACCCAAGTCAACGTGATGACACACGCGACCCGTGCCCGCAAGGAACGCGGTGCCAAGATCGTCGCGGTTGACATCTACATGAACGGCACCATGGAGCAGGCCGACCTGCCGGTGCTGGTGAAGCCGGGCACCGACGCGGCGCTCGCCTGCGCGGTGATGCATTGCCTGTTCCGCGACGGCAAGGCCGATTGGGACTACCTCAATAAATACACCGACGCGCCGCGCGAATTGGAAGCGCACCTGCGCAGCAAGACCCCGGAGTGGGCGGCCGCGATCACCGGCTGTCCGGCGGCGACGATCGAGGAGTTCGCGCGGCTGGTTGGCGAAACGAAGCGCGCGTTTTTCCGGCTCGGCTACGGCTTTGCGCGCTCGCGCAACGGTCCCGTCAGCATGCATGCGGCGCTTTGCATTCCGACAATTACCGGCGCGTGGTTGCATGAGGGCGGCGGCGCGTTCCACAACAACGCCGACATCTACCACTGGAACAAGTCGGTGCTGGAAGGCCACGACATGCGCGACAAGTCGGTGCGCATGCTCGATCAGTCGAGGATCGGCGCTATCCTCACCGGCGACAAAGCGTCGCTCTGCAATGGGCCGCCGGTCACCGCGATGCTGATCCAGAATACCAATCCGGTGTCGGTGTGCCCCGACCAGGACGTCGTGAAGCGCGGCTTTGCCCGCGACGATTTATTCGTCTGCGTGCACGAGCAGTTCATGACCGAAACAGCGCGGAGGGCCGATCTGGTCCTGCCTGCGACGATGTTCATGGAGCACGACGACGTCTATCAGGGCGGCGGCCACCAGCACATCATCCTCGGCGCCAAGGCGATCGAGCCGCCGGGCGAGTGCCGGTCCAATCACGAGGTGATCTGCGCATTGGCGAAGCGGCTCGCCGCCAAACATCCCGGTTTTGACATGACGGCACGCCAGATGATCGACTGGACGCTGCAGAAGTCGGGTTGGGGTACGCTTGCCGAGCTCGAAGCCAAGAAGTGGATCGACTGCCAGCCGGATTTCGAAACCGCGCACTACATCAAGGGCTTCAACTGGCCGGACGGCAAATTCCGCTTCAAACCGGACTGGCCGAATGTGCCGTTCCGCAGCCCAGTGCCGGGCGGGCCGGTCGAGCAGATGCCGAACCTGCCGGACTACTGGACCATCATCGAAGTGGCGGACGAGGAGCATCCGTTCCGGCTTGCCACGTCGCCGTCGCGCGGATTCCTCAATTCGACGTTCAACGAGACGCCGAGCTCACTGGCGCGCGAAGTGCGGCCGACTGTGATGATCCATCCGGACGATGCGGCGCGGCTCGGCATCGCCGACCGCGTGGCAGTGATCGTCGGCAACATGCGGGGCAGGGTGCACCTGCATGCCAAGGTGTTCGACGGCGTGCGCCAGGGCGTGCTGATTGCGGAATCGATCTGGCCGAACGACGCCTATCCGGATGGGCGCGGCATCAACACCATCACCGGTGCGGATCCGATCGCGCCGTTCGGCGGCGCCGCGTTCCATGACAACAAGGTCTGGATCAGGCCGGCCTGACCACGCCAAGGAGTTCGGCGCGGTCACCGGGCGCGTGCCTGCTAGAGTTCTCGTCCGAGCTTGCGGTCGAGCGAGTAAGGGCCGCCGCCACGCAATCCGATCGCGAGCAGGATGCAGCCCCAGAACGTGCGGCATACTCCCAGCCGCCGGTCGGGCGGTTCCAGGGGAAGCCCGCAAATCCTCCGCCCCAGTGCGCGAAGAAGATGATCACAAGCATTTGCACGCCGGCCATTGCCACGAACACGCGCGTATAGAGGCCGAGCATGATGCAGACCGCGCCGACCGTTTCGATGAACCACACACAAATGGCGAGCGGGATTGCCGGCTCGATGCCGCGCTTCGACAGCACGTTGGCGGCCCAGACTGTGAAGGTCGCATTGAACAGCTTCTGCAGGCCGTGGATCAGCAGGAATCCACCGGCCGTGAGCCGCACGATCAGCCAGGATAGGTCGCGAGTTTGGTCGTAAAACGGGCCGAGCGCCGGGATGATCCGTCTCGGTTCGCCTGCGGATGTGTCAGCCATGACATAGCCTCCCCATTGAAGGGGCCAGCATAGTCAAAAACCACGGGCCGGTGGGCAGCCCGCGTGTCACAATTTCTTCACAGCTCCCGCCCGAGCTTGCGGTCCAGCGAATAGGGGCCGCCGCCGCGCAACCCGATTGCCAGCCAGATCAGCCCCCAGAACAGCGGATACTCCCAGCCGCCGCCCGGCCGATTCCAGCCGAAGCCCGGCGCCCAATGGGCGTAGATGATCAGCAGAAATTGGATGCCGATCGCGGCGGCGAAGAAGCGCGTGAACAGCCCGAAGATGATGCAGACCGCGCCGACAGTCTCGAGGAAAAACACCACGTACGCGAGCGGCAGCGAGGGTTCGATGCCGCGACGCGCCAGGCTGCCCGAGGCAAAGCCTGCGACGGTTCGGTTGATCACCTTGTCGAGACCGTGCACCAGCAGGATGCCGCCGGCGGTGCAGCGCACGACCAGCCAGGCGAGGTCGCGCGACTTTTCATAGAATGGCGCTAGCGCCGGAATGATGGGTTTCGGTTCGCCTGAGGTATCCGCCATCGGCTGCCTCCCATGGTTCGGTGTCCGCAAGTTTAGGCCAAGAGCCGCCCGCAAGGGCGGCGGTGTCCACAGGCAATTGCGCCCGCTAACGGCCTTTGCCGGCGCGGCCTTCCGCGACCATCCGCAGCGCCTGCGGATAAATCCGATGCTCGACCGCGAGCACGCGAGCGGCGAGCGAGGCTTCGGTGTCGTCCGGCAACACCGGCACCGCCTCCTGCACGATGATCGGGCCGGAATCCATTTCGGGCACCACGAAATGCACGGTTGCGCCGTGCTCCTTGGCGTTGGCGGCGAGAGCGCGCGCGTGCGTGTCGAGGCCCTTGAAGGCGGGCAGCAGCGCCGGATGGATATTGAGAAGCCGCGCGTCCCATTGCGCGATGAACCAAGGGGTCAGCAGCCGCATGAACCCGGCGAGACAGATCAGGTCGATCTTGTGCGGCTTGATTGCGGCCTGCAGCGCGCGTTCGAACGCCGCGCGGTCTTTGCCATAGGGGCGATGATCGACGATAACGGTGGCAATGCCGGCGGCGCGGGCGCGATCGAGACCATGCGCTGCGGGATCGTTAGAGACGACCAGAGCGATCTCCGCAGGAAAATCGTCTGCCTTTGCCGCGTCGATCAGTGCCACCATGTTGGAGCCACGCCCGGAAATCAGAATGGCGACGCGTTTCTTAGGCATCCGTCACCAAGCGAGGTCGAGTTGCCCCGAATAGATCACGCGCTCCGCAGCGCCTGCGGCCGGCACGATCTCTCCGAGCCGCACGACGGTTTCGCCCTCGGCGGTCAGCAGCGCGGCGATCGCGTCCGCAGCCCCGGGGGCCACAACCGCGATCATGCCGATCCCACAGTTGAAGGTGCGCAACATCTCGTTCTGGGCGACGTCGCCGACCGTTGCCATCCAGCGAAACACCTCGGGTGCTTTCACCTTGTCGAGATCGATCGAGGCGCCAAGCCCCTTTGGCAGAACACGCGGGATGTTGTCGGGGAAGCCGCCGCCGGTGATGTGAGCGAGCGCCTTCAGCGTCTTGAATCGGCGCACGGCAGCGAGGCACGGTTTCACATAAATGCGCGTCGGCGTGAGCATCGCATCGCCGAGCGTGCGTGTGTCGTCGAACGGCGCGCGCGCGTTCCACTTGAGGCCGCTCTTCTCGACAATCCTGCGCGCCAGCGAATAGCCGTTGGAGTGCGCGCCCGACGAGGCAATTCCGATCAGCACGTCTCCCGCGCTTACGTTGTTGCGCGGCAGAACTTCGGTGCGCTCCACCGCGCCGACCGCAAAGCCCGCAAGATCGTAGTCGTCGCCGTGATAGACGCCTGGCATCTCCGCGGTTTCGCCACCGATCAACGCGCAACCGGCTTGCCTGCAGCCGTCTGCGATACCGGCCACGACCGCCGCGCCGACCTCGGGGTCGAGCTTGCCGCAGGCGAAGTAGTCAAGGAAGAACAGCGGCTCCGCACCTTGCACGACGAGGTCGTTCACCGACATGGCGACCAGGTCGATGCCGATCGTGTTGTGAACGCCGGTCTCGATCGCGATCTTGACCTTGGTGCCGACGCCGTCGTTGGCGGCAACCAGCACCGGATCCTTGAAGCCGGTGCGCTTGAGGTCGAACAGCCCGCCGAACCCGCCGATTTCGGCGTCCGCCCCGGCTCGCGCCGTCGCCTTCACCAGCGGCTTGATCATCTCGACCATGCGGTTCCCGGCGTCGATGTCGACACCGGATTGCGCATAGGTCAGCCGGTCTTTTGACATGGAGCGTCGTTACGTCGAATTCGCAGCCTGTGCAATGGCTTGAAGGCGGTTATACTCTGCGGAAGTCGTGAAGCGCAGGGCAGCGGCGAAGCGTCAGGCGCGGAGCGAGCCGGGGCAAACGTTTGAGCATTCCGAACCTTATTACGCTGGGCCGCATTCTTATGGTGCCCGTCGTCGTCTGGGCCATTGCGTCCGGGCGGATGCAGCTTGCGTTCCTGCTGTTCCTGGCGGCTGCCGTCAGCGATGGCGTCGATGGCTTTCTTGCCAAGCGCTTCGGAATGAAGACCGAGCTCGGCGCTTACCTCGACCCGCTCGCTGACAAAATCCTGATCGTGTCGATCTATGTGACGCTGGGCGTCACCCAGGTGATCCCGCTTTGGATCGTGATTTTGGTGGTTTCGCGGGATTTCATGATCGTCGGCGCCATCATTCTGTCGTGGCTGGTGGATATGCCGGTCGCGATCAAGCCTCACGTCATTTCCAAGCTCAACACCGCCGCGCAGATCGCCTTTGCCTGCCTCGTGCTGGCCTCGCACGGCTATCAAATCAGCGCCGAACCGGTGTTGACACTGGTGATGGTTCTGGTCGCCGTCTTGACCACGCTTTCGGTGGTCCTCTATCTCGCTCAATGGGTGCGCCACATCAATTCGGCGGAGGCCGGATCCTGAAGCGCGTGACGGGTGGGCGTTGCGATGACTCTTGAGCGTCAGGTCATGTTCTGGGTCGCGGCGCTGCTGATCTTCGCCGCGTTGCTTTGGCTGCTCAGTCCCGTGCTGTTGCCGTTCATCGCCGGCATGGCGCTCGCCTATTTGCTCGACCCGCTGACACGGCGCGTCGAACGGACCGGACTGGGTCGCGGGCTGTCGGCCCTGATCGTCATCGCCGTCATTATCGTGGCGGTTGTCTTGGTCATTTCCCTGGTGGCGCCCATTCTTGCCGACCAGTTGTTCGCCTTCGTCGACAACATTCCGAAATACATCGAGCGGCTGCAGGCGTTGATTTCCGGATCCAACCGCGAATGGCTGAACAAGATTTTCGGCGGCCACGCTGGCGATCCGGGCAAGTCCGTCGGCGGGCTGGTGGCGCAGGGCGCGAGCTGGCTTGCCGCGTTTCTCGCTTCGCTGTGGTCAGGCGGCCGCGCGCTGATCTCGGTGTTCTCGCTCTTGATCATCACGCCGGTGGTTGCGTTCTATCTGCTGTGCGACTGGGAGCGCTTGGTCGCGACGGTCGACGGCTGGATTCCGGTCCAACAGCGCGACACGGTCCGCGGGTTGGCGAGCGAGATGGATGCCGCCATTGCCGGCTTCGTGCGCGGGCAGGCCGTGATCTGCCTGATCCTCGGCGTGTTCTATGCGGCCGGCCTGACGCTGTGCGGGCTGCACTTCGGCTTTTTGATTGGTTTCGGCACCGGCGTGATGAGCTTCATTCCCTTCGTCGGTGCGTTGACCGGATTTGTGGTGGCGGGTGGAGTCGCCGTCGCGCAGTTCTGGCCGGATTGGACTTCGATTCTCATGGTGGTGGGTGTCTTCGCGGTCGGGCAGGTCTTGGAGGGATACTTCCTGACGCCGAATCTGGTCGGCGCCCGCGTCGGCCTGCATCCGGTCTGGCTGATGTTCTCGCTGCTGGCGTTTGGCTATCTCTTCGGCTTCGTCGGCCTGCTGGTCGCCGTGCCTACCGCGGCAGCGATCGGCGTGCTGATCCGCTTTGCGCTGCAGCAGTATCTCGCAAGTCCGCTCTACACCGGCAGTGGGCCGCGTTGAGCCATGCCGGAAACGGGCGTTCACCAAGCATCAAGCCCGCGGCGTCCCCGCCAACTGACGCTTGCGCTTGATCATGCCGAAAGCTTTGCGCGTGAGGATTTCCTCGTTGGTCCATCCAACGAGGCGGCGCTCGCGCTGATCGAGCGCTGGCCGGACTGGCCGGACCGCATAATGCTGTTAGTCGGGCCGGAGGGCTCCGGCAAGAGCCATCTCGCGGCGATCTGGGCGGCGCAAGCGGGCGCACGCTCGATTGCCGCGCGTTCGATCGACACCGCGAAGCTGCCGGCCGCTTTCGCAACCGGCGCGCTGGTGGTGGAAGATCTTGTGGCGCGCCGTTTCGACGAGCGTGCGCTATTCCATCTCATCAATCATGCGCGGGAAGAGCAGGCCTTCGTGCTTCTCACGGCGCGCAGCGCTCCGGCCGCATGGAATATCGCGGTGCCAGACCTGGTTTCGCGATTGCGCGTGCTGCCCCTGATCGAGCTGGCCGCGCCAGACGACGCGCTGCTGCGTGCCATCATCGTGAAGCTGTTCGCGGACCGGCAGCTCGCGGTCGATGAGGCGTTGGTCGCCTATCTGGGGGCGCGCATCGAGCGGTCGTTTGCGGGAGTCCAAAAGGCGGTCGAGGCGCTCGACCGGGAGGCGCTGCGCCTGCAGCGGCCGGTCACCAGGGCGCTGGCCGGGGAGCTGTTCAGGGAGCCTTGACGTTAAGCCGGGAAAGGCAACGAAATGTCATTGGTTGGTCATCAAGTCCGCCCAGCATAATTGCCCAACCCCGCAGATCCATCATGGCAGACCGCGCACAAGCTATTGTTTTGAAAGAAGAACCGTCTCCGGTTTCGACGCCGGAGAAGGCTGTTTCCCCGGCTGCGGTTTCCAACCTGAGAAAGAGCCCACAGCGATTTATCAACCGGGAGTTGTCTTGGTTGCAATTCAACCGGCGGGTACTTGAGGAGTCGTCCAACGAAGGGCATCCGCTGCTGGAGCGGTTGCGCTTCCTGTCGATCTCGGCAAACAACCTCGATGAGTTTTTCATGGTGCGCGTGGCCGGCCTGAAGGGGCAGGTCCGCGAAGGCATCGGCGCCCAGAGCCCGGATGGTTTGACTCCCACGGAGCAGCTCACGCGCATCGGCGAGGACGTGACGGCGCTCGCCAGCGACCAACAGAAACAATGGCGCGAGCTGCGCGCGGCGCTGGTCGACAAGGGGATCGTCCTGGTCGATAGCCCGGATGTGACCAAGCAGGAAAAGGCCTGGCTCGACGATTATTTCCTGAGTCACATATTCCCGGTGCTCACGCCGCTTGCGATCGATCCGGCGCATCCGTTTCCTTTCATCCCAAATCTCGGCTTCACCATCGTGCTGCAGCTTGCCAGTGGCGACGGCAAGGCCATGAACGCGCTGATCCGCGTGCCCAACAAGATCGAGCGCTTCATCAGCTTGCCGCAGGGCAGCGATGCCGCCGCGGTGCGCGTCATCACGCTCGAGCAAGCCACCGCGCTGTTCATCGGCCGCCTGTTCCCCGGCTACACGGTCAAGGGGCAGGGCGCTTTCCGGGTGATCCGCGATTCGGAAATCGAGGTCGAGGAAGAGGCCGAAGACCTGGTCCGCTCGTTCGAAACCGTTCTCAAGCGCCGCCGCCGCGGTTCCGTGATCCGGCTCGAGATCGAGGCGGCGACCCCCGCGGAACTCAGGCGCTTTGTTCAGCGCGCGCTGGGCTGCTCGGACGATGAATTGTTTCTGGTCGACGGCGTGCTCGCGCTCAACGATCTGTCGCAGCTTGTGAGTATCGACCGGCCCGACCTGAAATTCGTTCCATACAATCCTCGTTTCCCCGAGCGTGTCCGCGATCACGGCGGCGATATTTTCGCGGCAATCCGGCAGAAGGATCTGATCGTTCACCACCCTTACGAATCTTTCGATGTCGTGGTGCAGTTCCTGCAGCAGGCGGCGCGCGATCCGAATGTGGTGGCGATCAAGCAGACGCTCTACCGCACCTCCGCCGAGTCGCCGATCGTCAAGCAGCTCGTCGAGGCGGCCGAGGCCGGCAAGTCGGTCACCGCGCTGGTCGAACTCAAGGCGCGGTTCGATGAAGAGGCCAACATCCGTTGGGCGCGCGACCTGGAGCGCGCCGGCGTGCAGGTCGTGTACGGCTTCATCGAGCTCAAAACCCATGCAAAGCTGTCGATGGCGGTGCGCCGAGAGGGCGGTGCGCTCTCGACCTACGTCCATGTCGGCACCGGCAACTATCATCCGGTCACCGCCCGCATCTACACCGACCTTTCGTTCTTCACCGCCGATCCGGTAATCGCCCGCGATGTCGGGCGTGTGTTCAACTTCATCACCGGTTACGCCAAACCGGCCGAGTTGGAGAAAATGGCGGTATCGCCGGTCAATCTGCGCCAGCGCATCTGCCAGCACATCGCGCAGGAGATCGCCCACGCCAAGGCCGGCAAGCCTGCGGCGATCTGGATGAAGGACAACGCGCTGGTCGATGCGGAAATCTGCGACATGCTTTATGACGCGTCCGCGGCGGGGGTGCAGATCGACCTAGTGGTGCGCGGCATCTGCTGCCTGCGGCCGGGCGTGCCGGGGCTTTCGGAGAACATCCGCGTTAAATCGATTGTCGGGCGCTTCCTTGAGCACAGCCGCATCTATTGCTTCGGGGCTGGCCACGGCCTGCCACACGCCAAGGCGGCTGTGTATATCTCGTCCGCCGACATGATGCCGCGCAATCTCGATCGCCGCGTTGAGGCATTGTGCCCGATTCTCAATCCGACCGTGCACGAGCAGGTGCTCAACCAGATCATGGTCGCGAATTTCAAGGATAACGAGCAAAGCTGGAACCTCTTGCCTGACGGCACCTCGACGCGTATCAAGGCCGCGCCGGGCGAAGAGCCTTTCAACGCCCACAAATATTTCATGACAAATCCGAGCCTCTCGGGCCGTGGCAAATCGCTCAAAGAATTGTCGCCGCGCAGCCTCACGCGCCGGTCGGAACGCAGCTAAGAAGCGAACGCGAGCCGTCCCCGCGCAGGGACGGCTCGACCACGGACCGCCGGTCGCCGTTATCGACATCGGCTCCAACTCAGTTCGTCTCGTCATCTATGAAGGCGTCACGCGCAGCCCCACGCCGCTGTTCAACGAAAAGACGTTGGCTGGTCTCGGCCGCGAGGTGCAGACCAAGGGGCTAATGCCGGTTGACGCCGTTGCGACCGCGCTTGCGGCGCTTAAGCGTTTCCGCGCGCTGTGCGACACCATGCGGGTGAAAAAGGTGTGGGTGCTGGCGACGGCCGCGTGCCGCGACGCCAAGAACGGCCCTGAATTTATCGCCAAGGCGGCGCGTATCTGCCGCACCCATATCGACGTGATTTCCGGCAAACGCGAAGCGCAACTCACCGCGCTCGGCGTGGTTTCCGGCTTTCATCGCCCCGACGGCGTCGTCGGCGACCTCGGCGGTGGTTCGCTCGAATTGGTCGACGTGAAAGGCACGCGGATCAAGCGCGGCGCGACGCTGCCGCTTGGCGGTCTCGCGCTGCAGGACCGTGCGGGAAAGTCGATTAAGAAAGCCGACAAGATCGTCAGGCAGGCGCTGTCGAGGGTGCCGCACATCAAGTCAGGCAAGGGCCGCGTGTTCTATGCGGTTGGCGGCACATGGCGCTCGCTCGCCCGGCTTCACATGGCGCAGACCGGCTACCCGCTGCACGTCATGCACGGCTATGTGGTGCGCGCCAAAGAAGCGCTGGAGTTCTGCCGGCTGGTGCGCCGTGTTCACCCGGAAACGCTGTCGCAGATCGAGGTCGTCGCGTCGGCCCGCCGGCCCCTGCTGCCTTACGCCGCGCTCGTGCTCGAACACATCCTGCTCCGGACCAAGGTCTCGGAGGTCGTGTTCTCCGCGCTCGGCGTCCGCGAAGGGCTGCTCTATTCGCGCCTGAGCGCGCGCGAACGCAAGCAGGATGCGCTAATCGCGGCGTCGCGGGATCTCAACCAGCTACGCTCGCGCGCGCCCCGGCACGGCGAGGACCTGATCGCATGGACCGACATGTTCATGTCGTCGTCCGGGATTGACGAGACGGCAGAAGAGCGGCGGTTGCGCCATGCAGCCTGCCTCCTGGCCGACATCGGCTGGCGCGCACATCCCGACTACCGGGGCGAGCAGTCTCTCAACATCATCGCCCATGCTGGTTTTCTTGGCATTGATCATCCCGGTCGGGCCTACCTCGCGCTCGCGATTTTCTTCCGTCATGTCGGCGTCACTCACGACGAGGAACTGTCGCCGCGGATTCGCGAACTCGCCTCGACGCGGGCGCTGGACCGCGCCCGCGTGCTCGGCGCGGCGATGCGGGTCGCCTATATGGTGTCGGCCTCGCAGCCCGGCGTATTGCCGCGTTCGCCGCTCAAGGTGGAGCGGCACCGCCTGGTTTTGCGGCTCGACGGCAAGTATACGCCGCTGGCCGGCGATCGTGTCGCGACGCGGCTGCGCCAATTGGCGCGTCTGGTCGGTCGCGAGCCGATGGTGATCGCCGGAAAGGCGCGTTAATGGCCTCGGTCGTCATTGCCGATGATACCAAGTTCTACGATGGCACCTATCTGGAAACCCAACCGCTCGGCGGCACCGAATCCGCGGTGATCAATTTCTCACGCGCAATGGCGCGGCGCGGTCACGCGGTCACGGCCTTCACGAACTGCGCGGCACCGATCGAAGACCGAGGCGTGCGCTGGATTCCGTTGAGCCATCCGGCCCCCGAAACCTGCGATGTCTATGTGGCCTGCCAGCATCCGCGGCTATTTGGTTTTGTGCCGAAGCCGAAGCGCCGCGTAGTGTGGGTGCTGTGGCAGCCGAACGAGTTCAAGCACTACAAGCGCCTGCCGGCGATGTGGTGGTACCGTCCCACGCCGGTGTTCACCAGCCAGCATCAGGTCAACATCTATTCGCCGGTGCTGCCGCGGCTGCGCGATCCGATCGTGCTGCACAGCGGATTGCCGGATGACATCCGGGGATTGCCGCCCCTGCCGGCGGCGCCGTTGCCCGAGGCGATCTTCGCGTCCAATCCCCAACGTCGTCTCAAGGAACTGGCGCAGATCTGGGTCGACCGCATTCTGCCGCGGCTCCCAAATGCGGTGCTGAACGTCTATGGCGTGCATGACATCAAGCCGGGCCATGACCCGTGGCAGAAATGGGCGGGCGGCGTGCTGCCTGCCAATGTGCCGATAGCGTCACGCGCTTCGATCCGCATTCATCCGACCGCGTCGCGCGATGAGCTGATGGCGGCGGTGCGGCGCTCGCGCGTGATGCTCTATCTTGGCCACAAGGTCGAGGCGTTCTGCTTTGCGCTCGCCGAGGCGCAGGCGATGGGCGTGCCTTGCGTGGTGGGGACGGCGGGGTGCGTGCCGGAGCGCGTGATCGATGGCGTCACCGGCTTCGTCCACGGCGATCCGCAGAAATTCGCCGATGCGGCGGTCTCGATCGTGAGCGACGATGCGCTGTGGCGGCGTCAGCACGAGGCTGCGCTGCAGTTGCAACAAGGGTTGTCGTGGGACGACCACGCGGCGCGCTTCGAGGCCGCGATACTGAAATAGGAGGCTGCAGTGACCGACGCGCAATCGGAGATCGTCGGCGTCTGGAAGCTGGTCTCGGTGATGTACGAGGATCAGGAAACCAAGACGCTGACACCGGTGCTCGGCGACAATCCCAAGGGCTATCAGATCGCGACCCGCGACGGCCGCTGGTTCGCACTCGCGACGCCGTCGGCACGCAAAATTCCCAAAACCGAGGAGGAGCGCGCCCAGGCGTTCGTCAGACTGATCGCCTATTCGGGGCGCTACCGGATCGAGGGCAATACCATCACCACCAAAGTTGAGGTCGCCTGGAACGAATCCTGGGTCGGCGGCGAGCAGGTGCGCCATATCCGCTTCGAGGACGACAAATTGTTCATCGAAAGCCCGCCGATGTCGCATCCCAATTTTAACGACCGGATGGTGCGCGTCATCGTGGTCTGGCAGCGCGACGAGCGGCTCTGAGGGTAGTCTCAGACGAGGGCGCGAACTTGTAATGCGCCCAGGCGGACGACTTACGAGAGTCCGCTTTGCCCAGAAAGCGACCGATAGTCATTGTAGGTTGCATGTCGCGATGTGCCATTAGCGAACATGGGCAACTCCACGTTGCCCCGATCATTCGCGAGTTTATCAACGGTTCGTCACTCGGGTCGGCTCACCAGCGGGCGGTAACGTTACGGCTTTTGCTGAGCTGACGGTGGATTGGTGGTGGCCGCGCCGGTCGTACTTCGCGTCTCGGTGACCGCCGGCTTCGTTTCCGTAACGTTGGTTTGCTTCGTGCTTATGGCATACGCGCCGAGCGCTAACACCACAGCCAAGGCTGCAGCGCCAGCCAACCAAATAGCTGAGCTACCGCGCTCACTGAAGGCGATTGGTCGCCTGCGGTTGACGAAGGATCATCTTTATAACCGACTGGTTCCTCAACGTAGTCGATGGGTCGCCTGCGCTTTGGATCATCATAATTAGCCACGGGCAACCTCCTCAAAAGTTGGTGCGACACGGAGCGAGGCCGTGATGCGAGCAAGGACCGTGATTCATCGTCCAAACGTCGTTCATTCAGAGCTCCTGTGCCGCGCGTAAAAGGGCCCCGGTGTCCGAACCGAGGCCCTTCATCTAGGGGCCACAGAGACGACGTTTGGGGCCCTTTCGATGTTTTTCTAACGCCAATCCGGGCGCTGAGTTTCCGCTGTGGCGTGCCCGCCGCTCAGAGGAAGGCCCTGAGCCGGTGCCAAGGCCTCCGCACGCCCTAATAGGCTTCAAACGGGCGAGAGTGGCACCTTCGCAAACCCCGTTTTGAGCGGCTCGGTGGTAGAAGCGGCGACTTTCCGAGCGAGTGCGGCAAGTTCCTTAGTTTGCTCAGTCAGGGTCGTTAGCTGATGGCGAGCATAGTCATTGGAAATTACCACGAATTCCGTAGGCGACTTCACGCCAGCCAACCGTTGGGAATTCAACCTGGGACTTGGTGTTGGCCTGAGCGAATTCGACGACCTTGCTGTTGTATTCCTGCATTCCGTAAAGCATCGTGGAGAGGCTATTTTGCATCGCCACGGTCGCTTCGTTGGCAGTGGCGCCAATTGTTTCGGGCATTTCTTTAGAACGTTCGGCGATGGTTTCCATTGTATCGCGAACCTGATTCCTAACGTCACTGGATTTCGGCTTGGTGGTCGTGGTCGTATTCATAGGGTGTCCTCTCTGAGGTTCTCAACGATGAGCGAACTGGGGTTGGAACGTGTATGCAGCCGTGTTGCTGCATTGCGTATACCTAGCCGGCGTGCCGCGTCTTGGGCTTGACCAGCACAGGTTTGCGATTCCCTGCATGTGTGGAAGTGCGGCTGCCCTGGTATCGGACCGATGCAGCCACGGCCTTGATGCCGATCTTGGAATAGTGATCGACTAGATTTGGTTTTCCCCGAGATTGATTGCGTTTTTGTCGCATCTTTATTTTTCCTTTCAGGTTATGCAGCCGTCGCGTGCCCGCTTGCCCTGCTTCAACTAGCAAGCTGCTGAAAAAGGTTTTGGGGTCCATGAGCAACATCGAATCAAAAACTGAGTCCGGAACGCACGATAGATTCAAGCCAAGGTCGCCTTTGATTCGATTGTTGCTCATAACTACTTCTGTTCCGAGTTTTTCAGCAGCCTGCTAGTTTGACTGTGTCATGAATTTCTGCGCGGCAACGGTATTGCGATTGCAGCGTTGCAGCACGGACATCGCGGCAGGCTTCTGACGAGCGCGACGATCAATCGCCGGCGCATGGTTGCGACGGAGTTCGGGATGTGGCGTTCAGGCCGCAAGGGCGGAGCCCCTGGGTCGGTAACCGTCGGGTACGGCAAGTTCCGGGAACAGCGTGGCGGGACGAGGTCCTGAGGGGGGAATCGTCTCCCGCTCGGAGATCAGAAATCCGTAAGCCGCGATGCACAGCGTGGCGTGATGATGGAAGCCGCGCCACCCGCGCCCTTCAAAGTGGCCGAGCCCGACCTCCTGTTTGAGGTCCTGATAGTCGCGCTCGATGCGCCAACGCAGTTTGGCGATGTCAACCAATCGGTGGAAGGGGATGTTCTTGGGAAGGGTCGAAAGCCAATATTTGGTCGGCTCGTTCTCGCCCTTTGGCCACTCGATCAGCAGCCACTCTTCCGGCCGGCCTTCGGTGAGATTGTAATCGCGATGCGCCACACGAACGCGCATGCGCGCAAAGCGCGAGGACAGGTGCTCGGCCGCACCCTCCCGCCACTTGACCGTGCGCCAAGCGCGCTTTGGCAGGCCGAGGGCGAGTTGCTTGACTGAGATCGGTTGATGCTTGCCGTCCCGGCGGGTGAGCTTTGGCGGTCGCCCGCGGCCCGACCACTTTTCCGGCGGCAGCGGCCCCGTGCCCGATGCCCATACAGACGTCTGCGGCAAGATGCCGGCGACATAGCTCAGCGCGAGCGCGCTGACGCCAGCGCGCAAATCTGTGTTGCAGCCATAACCCGCGTCCATCAGCACCACGCCGCGAGGAAGGCCGGCCGCACAGGCCCAGCGCAGCTGCTCGATCGCGATCTCCGGCTTGGTCTTGAAGCCGATGTCCTCAGGAACGCCCGCTTTGCGCCGGCGTTGGCGGTCCTTCGCCCAGTCTTGCGGCAGATACAGGCGATAGGCCACCGGCAGGCTTGCGTGGTGATTGGCAATCGACAGCGAGACCGCAACCTGACAATTGTCCTGTTTGCCGAGCTGGCCGCAATATTGCCGCGCCACGCCAACCGAGTGCAGCCCCTGCTTGGGAAAGCCGGTGTCGTCGATGATCCAAGCCTCGATCGACCCGTGGCGCTCCATCTCCGGGAGCACCATCTCCCGCACCTTCGCCAACACCTTCTCGTCCGACCACTGTCCTTCGCCGACAAAATGCAGCAGCGATTGATGCTGGGCTGCCACCCGCGAAGGCGCCGTCACCGCCGCCATAGGCTCCACGCTCTTGCGCGCGCACGGCAACATCAGCCCCACGCAATAGTCCCGTAGCGGCTTGGCGCGGTCCGCGTGCCCGATCACGCTCACAAGCCCCTCGACATACGCCGCAAACATTGTCATCCGCTCTTCGGAGATCCACCTCAGCCTCCACATGCTGATGTCTGAATCTCGGCCAATACTTGATTCTGCGGTGCTTGCCCCGCGACTTTCTGACTCAGTCAAACTAGCCCCGATGCCAGGAACACCGGGGCTTCAGCTGTAGTAGCCGTCTAGTTAGTTGATGATCTCAACGACTTCACGGGTAGAGGGGTCGACCAGAACAACCTGGTTGTTGTGGTACACGTAGTTGTACCGGGTGATCGTCGGACCCCAGTCACTCGGCACCGGCTTGAGCTGAACCGTGGCAGGAAGCTTGGTACCCACCGCCACTCGCTCAGTAATCGTCACCGGAGCAACCTTCTCCTTGACTACATATTCTTTGATCTTGGTGCGTTGGTCCGGCGCTAACTCTACCTTAGTGGCCTGACCGAACGCTTGTCCGGAGAAGGCGAAAACCAAGGCGGTAACACCAGCAAGCAGAGTGCGTTTCATTAGGATTCTCCTTTGTTCGTCCATTATCGAAAAAAGGGACGCAACGCGGCCCCCGCGATGCACCCCTTTGCATTAACGCTTCATAGCAGAGTGGCGTTCCCCATCCGGGGCGTCATTCAACTCGCAATTTCCAACTCGCAATTTCGCGGTGCAGTATCTCAAAAGGAACAAGTGTGGGGAATTGAAGTGCGGGAACGAGGTGGTCTCGTGAACGTTGCTAACCGTAATCAGAGGAGGAAGAAAACATGGCTTGCGCCACCGCACATCCCAACCGCCAGTGGATCTCAAGCGAAGACATCCAGGGCACCGAAGTATATGGCCAGGGCGACAAAAACGTAGGGGAGATCGATCACCTCATCATTGACAAGGTCTCGGGTCGTGTCGCTTACGCAGTCATGAGCTTTGGTAGTTTTCTCGGATTGGGCGAGAGCCATTACCCGATTCCGTGGAGCGCCCTACGCTATGATACTTCCCTTAATGGGTTCCGCACTAACATTTCCGAATCACAGCTGAGAGATGCGCCTGAGTTCAGCGATGACTCATGGGGGGACCGCGATTGGGAAACCCGTACCCATCAACACTATCGCGCGCCTGCTTATTGGGAAACGCGAGCGGGGGCGTGAGGGATTGGGGGTGTGAGCTGATTGTTGAAGTTGCGAGAAAAGCGAAGGGATCCATCTCGCCGCGGATTCCTTGATGGCTAGCGCAATAGGAAAGTTCAAGCTCCTAATTAGTTGGAAGGATCCCCGTGTTCACCAGTGGCTATTGCTCGGTTACTGATTGCGGTGGGCCGTAAATGCGAATTGCCCAAATCGCTCCCCTCGCCGAAAGCGTTCCACCAAAGCTCTACGGAGGCACCGAGCGCGTGGTTGCTTGGCTCGCCGACGAGCTTATTGAACTTGGACACCAGGTAACCTTGTTTGCGAGCGGTGATTCCAAAACGCGTGCGGATTTAGTCGAGGTGTGGCCACGGGCCCTTCGCCTGGGTCGCCCTCGCTCCGATCCAATGGCAGCGCAAGCCGTGTTGTTGGAACTTGTGGCACAGCATGCGTCCAAGTTCGATGTGTTGCATTGCCATATAGACTGGGTGCAACTCCCGTTGCTGAACCGCATCGACGTCCCATACCTGACGACCTGTCATGGGCGCCTTGATCTTCCTGGTCTGTCGAGCGTTATTGGCCATTTCCCGAACGCTCCGTTCATATCGATTTCGAACAATCAACGTCTCCCGTTACCGCAGGCCATTGGCTGGGCACGGTTTATCATGGGCTTCCACCTCGTTCATTGCATCCGTCCTTCGCTCCGGGAAAGTACCTTGCATTCCTGGGCCGCCTGGTTGCCGAGAAAGGCCCCGAGGTTGCTATTCGAATAGCTAGGCAAGTGAGGATGCCCCTTCGCATTGCGGCGAAGGTCCCACGAGGAGAAAAAGGCTACTTTGCCCAGTCCATCGAGCCGCAAGTTGATGGAAAGAACGTCCAACTGGTCGGCGAAGTGGACGATCGAGCAAAACAAGAATTCCTTGCTAACGCTGCAGCATTGATCTTCCCGATCGATTGGCCCGAGCCGTTCGGTTTGGTCATGATCGAGGCCATGGCTTGTGGGACGCCAGTTATTGCGTTCCCGTGCGGTTCCGTCCCTGAGATCGTCGAGGACGGCGTGTCCGGCTTCATCGTCGAGACCGAAGCCGACGCTGTAGAGGCCGTCAGGCGTTTACCTGAATTGGATCGTCGGGATGTCCGGAGAGCGTTCGATAGACGATTCGCCGCGAGACGCATGGCCGAGGAGTACACTCGCCACTACAGGGCATTGATCGAGAGGCGAACATCGCGCTCCCGTAGAGCTGGACCGTTGCATGAGCACGACGGTTTCGGCGCGGTGCATCCAAGCGTTCGTGAGTCTAACCGCGCAAACGGTCGGTTGATCGAATAGCGAGAACTTTTGATGCGGTCCTCTCGCCGGCATCGTCGCCGCCACGCGGTTGAACCGCTGGCAGCCGACAAGAAGCCCTCCAGGCGCCGCGCGGTCCAGCACAGCAGGTGTAGGGGCACCAGCCGGTCGGTCTTTAGCCGACACCTTTGTCGCGCCCGCAAATTTGGTCGAGCGGTTCTTGGCAGCGCGCCAATGAGCCCACGCCCTACCCACTCGGCTCGGTGGTCACGACCCGGCCGCGCTGGATCGAAAGCGCGAGCTTGCCTTGCTTGAGCGCGAGCGCCCGATCGCCGAACAACTCACGCCGCCAGCCTTTCAGCGCGCCCACGGCGGCGTGGTCGTCGCCGGCAATCTGCTCCAGATCGTCAACGGTGGCGATTACCTTGGCTGCGACGCCGTGGTTCTCGGAGGTCATGCGCAGCAGGACTTTCAACAATTCCACGGTGGCTGCGCCGTTCGGGACGTTCTTGGGCCGCTCGAACCGGGGCAGCGTCTTGGGATCGCGCTCGATGCCGCGCCGCACCGCATCGAGAATGCCTTCGCCCCACTTCGAGCGCTCGAACCCCTTCGGCAGCGAACGCAGCCCGGCCAGCCGTTCCGGCGTGGTTGGCGCCTGCACCGCGATGTCGCCGATCGTCTCGTCCTTGAGGACGCGCGAGCGCGGCACATCGCGGCTCTGCGCCTCACGCTCGCGCCAGGCCGCAACCTCGATCAGCACCGCCAGTTCTTTCGGCTTGCGCGCTCGGGTCTTGAGCCGTAACCACGCGCGGTCGGGGTCCATCCGGTAGGTGTCTGGCGAGGTGAGGATCTCCATCTCGTCGTCCATCCAGTCGGCGCGGCCGCGCCGTCCCAGGTCTGCGACCAGCGCGAGATAAACTTCGCGCAGATGCGTCACGTCCGACACCGCGTAGGTGAGCTGTGCTTCCGTGAGCGGACGGCGTGTCCAGTCGGTGAAGCGGTTCGACTTGTCCAGCATGTCGCCGGTGATGCGCTGGACCAACTGGTCGTAGGAAATGGAGTCGCCGTGGCCCAGCACCATGGCGGCGACCTGGGTGTCGAACAGCGGCTGCGGAATGGTCTTGGCGCGGTGCCAGACGATTTCAATGTCCTGCCGTGCGGCGTGGAAGACCTTCAGCACCCGCTCGTTGCCCATCAGGTCGAAAAACGGAGCAAGGTCGATGCCCTGCGCAAGCGCGTCGACAACCACGGCTTCCTCCGTGCTCGCCAACTGCGCGACGCAGAGCAGCGGGTAGTAGGTGGTCTCGCGCAGGAACTCGGTGTCGACCGTGACGAACGGGTGCCTGGCAAGGCGCTCACAGGCGGCCGCCAGTTCGCTCGTCGTTTTGATGGGTTCCATGCCCGGCTTCTAGCGCATGATCCCGAAAAGTGGAAACCGGCTTCCCGCCTGCGCGAACTCTTTGCACTGGCCGTCATTGTGGCGGGGTGCTTCGGCGGGCGAAGGCAGGTCGGAAAAGATCATGTGCAAACAAAAGAGACGAGCGGCGAGTCTGATTAGCGTAGCTGAATCGGACGCTAGCGGAGTTCTATGGGTTCGTCAGCCGCGGACCGGCGGCATGTGCAGGAAAGGCCAGGGCGAGGGGAAGGAGCCAACTGGAACCTCGATGACGGTCGGCCCGTCGCGCCGCAAGAAAGCGCGTCTGAGCGCGCCACGCAACTCCTCCGGTGTGCGCACCCGCTCCGCCGCGGCGCCAAAACTCTCAGTAAAGCGCACGAAATCCGGATTGGCGAGGTCGCTGGCAATCACCCGGTTGCCGTAGTGTTCTTGTTGGATACGCCGCACATTGCCGTACGCGCCATCGGCGAATACGATGGTGGTTAATGGGATGCGGTGTCGCACCGCGGTGGCCAGCTCGTTGGCAGTATAGAGGAACCCACCGTCGCCGGAAACCGACAGCACCGGTACGTCGCGGCGCGCGTCCTGCACGCCTAGCGCGGTCGCGAAGCCCCAGCCAAGATTGTCCTGGTAGCCGGGCGAGAGGAACGTGCGCGGCTTGTAGACCGGCAGCGCGAGCCGGGCGGCAAAGCCGATCTGCGTCACCTCGTCAACGAAGATACCGTCCTCCGGCAGTTCGTCACGGATCGCATCGAGAAAGGCCATCTGCGGGCCGATGCCGTCGCGGAGTCTTTGACGCCATGCGGCCTGGCGTTCTTGCATCTCGGCGCGGCGCGGGGAGCGCTTAGTGTTGTGCTTGGGGAGTTCATTGATCAATTGCTTCAGGATCGGCTTGGCATCGCCGATCAGCGCCGCCGCCGGCTTGTGCAAGCGGGAAGGCTCGTCCTTGTCCGCATCGATGCGGATCACGGCGACGTCGCGGTCGATGCCCCATTGCCGGTGCTGGATCAGCATGCGCGTGCCGACCGCAAGCACCACGTCGGCCTCCGCCCACAGGTCACGGCCGAGCGGCAGATTCACACTGAACGGGTCGCGGCTGTCGAGCACGCCGCGGCCGCGGCGATAGCCGAGCACCGGCGCCTGCAGCATGTTGGACAGCGCGGTCACTTCCTGCGAAGCGTCCTGCGCGCCGCCGCCGCACAGGATCATCGGCCGCTTCGCTGCGCCAAGCCGCTTGGCCGCCTTGCGGATCGCGCTATCGTCGATCTTGGGTGCGGGAGCAGTGCGCGGTTTCTCCACCGTCACCGGACCGCTCTTGGCCCACATGTCCATCGCGCATTCCAGCGCCGCTGGCCCCGGCCGGCCGGTGAACATGGCACGCAGCGCCTGCGCGGTGAGCCGCGAGGCATCCTGCGGCTTGCGGATGCGCGCCGAATGATCGACCAGCCGCGCGATGATGCCGGCCTGGTCGCGGATTTCGTGCAAGTGGCCGAGATCGCGGCCGATGTCGGCCTCGGGAATCTGGCCGATCAGCGCCAGCACCGGCGCGTTCATGGAGTACGCGGTGAGCAGCGCGGCAGACGAGTTGAGCAGACCGGGCCCCGGCACCACGGCGTAGGCCTGCGGTTTGCCGGTCGCCAGCGCCGCACCGAGCGCCATATAGGCGGCCGTCTGCTCGTGGCGGGCGTGCACCGTGCGCATCCGGTCAGACGCTTTGAACAATGCGTCGAACAGCAGATCGTTCTGCACGCCGGGCAATGCGTAGAGCGTGGCGACGCCATGCGTGAGCAGGGTGGCGACGACGGCCTCCGCGCTGGTCATGGTCGCAGCAGCCGGCGTTTTTGCAGCAGCGGGGGTCCGCTTCTTGCGCGACTTCACTTGTTATTTGTCCGGCAGCGAATTGATCAGGATCATCGCCTTGAGCATGTCGTCAGGCGGTCCCGGGCCGAACGTCTTGGCGAGGATGGCGTTAATTCGCCCGCTGCGATAGAGCCGCGCCAGCGTGCGGTCGACCAGCAACCGGAATGCGCCGTCGTCGCGCGGCAAGGCGAGCGCATACGTCTCGTAGCTGAAATACTGCTTGCTGAGCTGGAAGCCCGGCCGGCCGCCTTCGGCGAGGATCGCGGCAATGATGGCGCGGTCGGCGAAATAGGCTTCGATCTTGTCGTCGGACAACAGATCGATGCCGGCGCGGTGATCGCGGACCGGAACGATTTCGGCGCGCAGGCTCAGTTCACCCAGTGACTCGCGAAGCACCTGTTCGGTGGTGGTGCCGCCGAGCACGCCGATTTTCTTGCCGCCGAGATCCTCGAAACGGGCCACCGGCTTCTTGGTCCGGTACAGCACGCTGGCGCCGTCCAGGAAGGTCGGCAGCGAGAAATCGACCAGCTCGCGGCGCGGCATCGTCACCGAGCTCGGATCGCACAGCACGTCGACCTTGCCGTCGCGCACCGACTCGAAACGTTGATCTGCGGGTACCAGCACAAATTCCATCCGGACGTCGCCGCCGATGGCGCCCCGCACCGCCGTCGCGACCTCCATGCAAAGGTCGACGATGTAGCCGGCCGGCTGGCCGTTCTCGTTACGGTAGGAATAGGGCTTGGCGTCGGACCGGTAGCCGATCCGGAAGGTGCCGGTGTCACGCACCCGGTCCAGGGTGGACGCGTCGGCGGCGAAGCATGCGGCGGCCGCCAGGACGGCGGCCATCGCAATTCGTATCGGTCCGTAGCGCATTGTCATCGGGCGATCTTAGCCGATCGTTTTGCGCTGAACCAATGGGCGCCAGGATGCGACCAATGCCAAATATGCCTTAAGGTCGAACGGAAATGAGCTTGGCGCTACCCATGATCGTTACGCTACTCGCCGCGGTGTTCTTCTTCGTCCTGGAGCGCGCCAGGCCGGGGCGGGAGCTTCCCAACGCGTCGGGCTGGTACGCCCGCGCCGTCCTGATCACCCTGGTCCAGGTCGCGATCACCCTCGCCACCAACAAGCTTTGGGTCGGTCTTTATTGCCGGCGCCTCGCTGTTCAAGCTCTCGCAGCTCGGCATGCCGGTGCTGGAAGGCTTCATCGGCTGGTTCGTCGGCACGTTCTTCTTCTATTGGTGGCACCGGCTGCGTCACCAGAGCGGGTTCTGGGTGGTGTTCCACCAGGTGCATCATTCGCCGACCCGGATCGAGGCCTTCACCTCGTTTTACAAGCACCCGATTGAAATCCTCGCTGAGGCGGCGCTCGCCGCCATGGTGCTCTATGCGCTGCTAGGCGTCTCGCTTGAGGGTGCGCTGTGGTTCAACTGTTTCGCGGCGACGGGCGAGCTGTTCTACCACTCCAACTTCAAGTCGCCGCGCTGGCTCAAGTACGTCATCCAGACGCCCGAGCTGCATTCGATTCATCACCAGCTTGACGTCCACCATTTCAACTACGCGGACCTGCCCGTCTGGGATCGGCTGTTCGGCACCTATTGGGACGCCGACTCGTTCGCGCCGGCCTGCGGATTTCCCCGCAACAACGAGCGCAAGCTCGGCCGCATGCTGCTGTTCAAGGATGTTTACAACGATTAAACCGCCTTGACGCGCGGAGCCTTGACATGGGGCGGGGGGCCGTGCGGTTGTGCGCCCGATTCAGGGCCGCGCGCGTCCGCGCAGCGGCCGTTTTCGACGGACCCAATATGCATCGCTACCGCTCCCACACCTGCGGCGCGCTCCGCGAGAGCGACATCGACAAAGAGGTACGGCTCGCCGGCTGGGTGCACCGCGTGCGCGACCATGGCGGCGTGCTGTTCATCGACCTGCGCGACCACTACGGCCTGAGCCAGGTGGTCGCCGACCCGGACAGCCCGGCCTTCAAGAAGGTCGAGGCGCTGCGCGCCGAATGGGTGGTGCGGGTCGACGGCAAGGTGCGCCGCCGTCCGGGCGGCACCGAGAATGCGGACCTGCCGACCGGCCAAGTCGAAGTCTACATCAAGGACGTCGAGGTGCTCGGTCCGGCCGACGAGTTGCCGATGCCGGTGTTCGGCGACCAGGAGTACCCGGAGGAAATCCGGCTGAAGTACCGCTTCCTCGATCTGCGGCGCGACCGGCTGCACGCCAACATCATCAAGCGCGGGCAGATCATCGACTCGATCCGCCGCCGGATGAAAGAGGGCGGCTTCTTCGAATTTCAGACGCCGATCCTCACCGCCTCGTCGCCGGAGGGCGCGCGCGACTTCCTGGTGCCGTCGCGGCTGCACCCAGGCAAGTTCTACGCGCTGCCGCAGGCGCCGCAGCAGTTCAAGCAGCTCACCATGATCGCGGGCTTCGACCGCTATTTCCAGATCGCGCCGTGCTTCCGCGACGAAGACGCGCGCGCCGACCGTTCGCCGGGAGAATTCTATCAGCTCGATATTGAAATGAGTTTCGTCACGCAGGACGACGTGTTCAGTGCGGTCGAGCCAGTGTTGCGCGGCGTGTTCGAGGAATTCGCGGACGGCAAGCCGGTGACGCCGAAGTTTCCGCTCATTCCGTATGCGCAGGCGATGCGCGACTTCGGTTCCGACAAGCCGGACCTGCGCAACCCGATCAAGATGCAGAACGTCAGCGAGGCGTTCCGCGGCTCGGGCTTCAAGATTTTCTCGAACATCCTCGCGGCGGACGCCAAGAACGAAGTGTGGGCAATCCCGGCGCCGACCGGCGGTAACCGCGCGTTCTGCGATCGCATGAACTCGTGGGCTCAAGGCGAGGGCCAGCCGGGGTTGGGCTACATCTTCTGGCGCGAAGGCGAGGAGAGTGGCGCGGGACCGCTCGCCAAAAACGTCGGGCCGGAGCGCACCAAGCTGATCGCCGACCAGCTCAAGATTGGCGTCGGCGACGCCTGTTTCTTCATCGCCGGAAACCCGAACGACTTCGTGAAATTCGCGGGACCCGCGCGCACCAAGGTCGGCGAGGAACTGAACCTTGTGAAGAAGGATCAGTTCGCATTCTGCTGGATCGTCGATTTCCCGATGTACGAGTACAACGAGGAAGAGAAGAAAATCGACTTCTCCCACAACCCGTTCTCGATGCCGAACATGGAGCCGGAGCAATTCCTCGCGCTCGACCCGAAGGACAACGACACCATCCTCGGCCTCAAGGCGATCCAGTACGACATCGTCTGCAACGGCATCGAGCTGTCGTCCGGCGCCGTTCGAAACCATCGTCCCGACGTGATGAAGAAGGCGTTCGCGATCGCCGGCTATCCGGAAGATGTGCTGGAGCAGAAGTTCGGCGGCATGCTGCGTGCGCTGTCGCTCGGCGCGCCGCCGCACGGCGGCATCGCGCCGGGTATCGACCGCATCGTCATGCTGCTGTGCGGCGAGGAGAACTTGCGCGAGGTTGTGCTGTTCCCGATGAACCAGCGTGCCGAAGACCTGCTGATGGGCGCGCCGTCCGGGGTTTCGGCGAAGCAGCTCCGTGAGCTGCACATCCGCCTGGCGTTGCAGGAGAAGAAGTAGTCAGCCGTGCGCATTGCTGCAGGCGGCGATCAAATCCTCGATTGAAGAAAACACCTGCGCGCCGGCGGCCTCCAGCCGGCGCTTCTTCGTTTCGAATGTGCCGGTTTCGCCGAACACCAGCGCACCGGCATGGCCCATCGGCACGCCCTCCTTGGCGCCGCGTCCGGCCACCAGCGCATAGACCGGCTTTTTGCGAGGGGAGCGCGCCAGCGCATCGGCGAAGTCCTCTTCCTCGCTGCCGCCGACCTCGCCGACCAGCACGATGCCCTCGGTCCGTTCGTCCGCGAGGAACGTATTGAGCAAGTCAGGGAAGCGCACACCCTTCACCGGATCGCCGCCGACCCCGACCCAGATGCTTGTTCCCAATCCCACCGTCCCCAGGCGGTAGCCGGTCTCGTAGGACAGCGTGCCACTCTTCGACATCATGCCGAGCGGGCCGGGCCGTAGCGACACATCGGGCAGGAAGCCGAGCTTCATCTCGCCGGGGATGGCGAGGCCGGGTGTCGAAGCGCCGACCCACAACGCGCCAGTGTCGCGCGCCATGCGGCCGATCCGCAATGCGTCGTGAACTGGAACGCCCTCCGCAACAGTCACCAGCAGCTTGATCCCGGCACCGAACGCATCTTGCGCCGCGGCGAGCACGCCGTTCGGCGGCACCATCGCCAGCGAGACCTTTGCCCCGGTCGCGCCCACCGCCGCCGTGCAATCGGCGAACACCGGCATGCCTTCGACGCTGTCCGCGCCGGCGCGCGCCGAGACCCCGGCGACAATGTTGGTGCCGTATTCCTTCATGCGGCGGACGTGAACGCTGCCGGTGCGTCCGGTCGCGCCTTGCACGATGACCGGCGTGTGGCGCGAGAGCTGTCCGAGGATGTCGCCGCTTGTCATTCCGGGGCGCGCCGAAGGCGCGAACCCGGAATCCAGAACAACAGGAATCGTTGCGGTGTCTGGATTCCGGGTTCGCTCGCTGGCGCTCGCGCCCCGGAATGACGGGAAGGGAGTCTTCAGAATCGCGTCGACGCGATTGAGCGCGGCGTCGAGCAATTCTTCGACCGCGATGTCAGGCCGCTTTGCCGCGAGGATCGCCTTTGCTTCCGCGAAGCGGTTGCCGACGATGCGCGCCACCACAGGCACCTTCAGCGCGGGCGTGCGCTCCAGTGCGGTGCAGAGCAGGTTGGCGAATTCGGCAAGGTCGGTGATGCCGGCGAAAATATTAACCAGCACGACGCGCACGCTCGACCGCTCGGCGATCCAGCCCAATGTCTTGATCAGGCGGGTGGGGTCGTTGCGCAGCAGACCGGTCCGAATATCTAGGAAATTCAATGGCTTGCCGCCACGCGTCGTCATCTCATCGATCAGCATCATCGAGAGGCCGGCGCCGGTCGTGATCAGGCCGATCTCGCCCTCTGGGTCCATTTCGACGTAGTCGAAGCCGTCGCGGAGCTTGCGGATGGCGTCCGGATAGATCGCGGCGTCGCGTTCGATCATGGTGCGAATGCGGCCCTGGCGCTCCGCCGCATTGAGATCGACGACGATCTTGGCGTCGCCCGCGACGCAGCCGTGCGATCCGACGAACAGCGGATTAATCTCGGCCAGCATCAGTTCGTGCTCGAGGAACAGACGTGCGAGCTTTTCGCCGGTGTCGATCAGCGCGGCGCTGCGGTCGCTGGACTCATGCGACGCGAGCTCACGGACCGCGGCGTGGATGGCGGCGGGCTCCGGTGCGCAAAGGCGGCTGTGCGCCGCTGCTGCCGTGGTCTGCTCGACATCGACGCCGCCCTCGCGGAGCAAGGTGACGCGCACGCCGTAGTGGGCCGGATCGATGACCAGAGAGAGATAATATTCGTCGACGCCGGTGACGGCCGCCTCAATGAGGCAGTTTCGGACCTCGTGGCCCTTGATCCGCGAGCCGATCAGCCGTTTCAGCGCAGCATCGACGTCGGCCGGCGTCTTGCAGAACACAACCCCGCCGACTTTGCCCCGGCCGCCGACTGGGACCTGCGCCTTGACGACCCATGGACCGGGAGCGGGCAGAGGGGATGCTGTTTCGGTAGCGGCGACGCCCTCGGGTACGGCAATGCCGCATGATCGCAGCAGCGCTTTGCCGTCTGCTTCGATCAACAGCATCGGGCAGGCTCGTGCCGCGCGTAACCCTCCTCCCACGCGCGACGCGTGGTGGGGAGGGTCGGCGCCACGCAAGTCGCATTTATGCGACTTGCGCACTTTGAGTCGCCGAACTCGGGCAAGCCCGAGTTCGGTGGCGCCGGGGTGGGGGGCTTTGCGTGTTTCATAGCGCCACCCACCCCCGACCCCTCCCCACCGCTTCGCTGCGCTCCGCGGGGGGAGGGGAGTCCGCCCCGCGTCGCCTTTTTTTGCAATCACTGCTATTCGCCAACCGCCGCGAGTTCGTCGCTCAGGCCCAGGATGCCGTCGCCGCGCGCGAGGTCGGTGACGATCTTACGCCCGACCAGATCGCGTAGCGTTTCGGAGGCGCCACCGCCGAGCGAGCCGTAGCGCGCGCCGCGGTAAAGCCGCGACACCAAGTATTCGTCGGTGAAGCCATAGCCGCCGTGGAGCTGCACAGCCTCGCTGGTGACGCGGATCGACATCTCGTTGCAGAAAATCTTGGCGGTCGCGGCGAGGAACGGATCGGGGAAGGGGTCGGCGCTGGCGCAGGCGCGATAGAGCAGTCCGCGACCCGCCTCGATGTCCTTGTACATGTCGGCAAGTTTCCAGCGCACGCCCTGCGAGTCCGACAACGATTTTCCGAACAACTGGCGGTCGCGCACGTAGGCGACCGTCTCGTCGAACGCGCCCTCAGAAAGCCCGAGCGAGATGCTGGGATTGAGGCAGCGCTGGGTGTTGAAGGCGGTCAGCAGCTTGCGGAAGCCGTCCTCGCGGATCACCAGGTTTTCCAGCGGAAGCTCACAGTCGGTGAACTGCACCTCGTGGAGGTTTTCGCCGCCCATGGTGTGGTAGGTGCCGGTCACGGCGAAGCCTTTGACGCCGGGCTCGAGCAGGATGCAGCCGATGCCTTCGCGGCCTGGCTTACCGTCGATCCGGGTGAACACCACGAACATGCCGGCCTCGGCGGCGCGGCTGATCAATGTCTTGGTTCCGTTGAGAATGACACGGTCGTTCTTCACCACCGTGTTGGTCTTGTAGTTGGCGACGTCGGTGCCGGCGTGCGGCTCCGTCATGCAGATCGCCAGGATGCACTCCGCCGTGCAGACCTTCGGCAGAATGCGTTGTTTGATGTCGTCGGGCGCGTAGGTTGCGATCACGCGGGTCTGCACGCCGGCTTCGCCCAGCACGGCCATCGCGGTGACGTAATCGACCTTGGCGATCTCCTCGAGGATCAGCGCGGTGTCGAACACCGGGAGGCCCATGCCGCCGTATTCTTCCGGTACCGCCATGCCGAGCACGCCGAGTTTGGCAAGCTTACGCATGTTGTCCCATGGAAACGTGCCGTCCATGTACTTGAGCGCATCGTTGCGGAATTCGGCCTGCGCGAGGTCGCGCACGGTGCCGATCATCTGGCGCTGCTGCGATGTGATTGTCATGCGGGCGGCAGAATGGCTGCGCCAGGCGGGCAAGGCAACCGGCGAAAACGCGGGGCGCTATCGCTGCGGCAGCGGGATGAACTCGATCTCGTCGCCCGGCACCTTGCCGAAGTGGCCGGCGGTCCAGTCCGCCTTGGCCTGCTCGATGCGCTCCTTGCGCGAGGAGACGAAATTCCACCAGATGTGGCGTGGCCCGTCCATCGGCGCGCCGCCGGCGATGACGAAATGCGCGTCGGAAACGGCGCGGATGGTGATGGCGTCGCCCGGCTTGAACACCAACAGCCGCTGCGGCCCAAACCTGTCGCCTGCCACATCGATCTCGCCTTCGATCACGTAAACCGCGCGCTCCTCCTGGCTGGCGTCGAGCGGCAGCGCCGCGCCGGCCTGGAGCACGGCATCGGCGAAGATCGTCTCCGACGTGGTAACGACCGGAGATTTCTTGCCATAGAGCGAGCCGAGCACCACGCGCACGGTTTTGCCGTTGTCGCGCACCACCGGAAACTCCTCGGTGGCGTGATGAGCGAAGGCCGGATCCATTTCTTCGCTGGCTGCGGGGAGAGCGACCCACATCTGCAGGCCGTGCAGCGTGTCGCCCTTGGCGCGCCGTTCCGTGCCGGTGCGCTCGGAATGAACGATGCCGCTCCCGGCGGTCATCCAGTTGACCTCGCCTGGCCGGATTGGCACTGCGGTGCCGAGGCTGTCGCGGTGCATGATTTCGCCGTCGAACAGATAGGTAACAGTGGCAAGCCCGATGTGCGGGTGCGGCCGCACGTCGAGGCCGTTTCCGGAGCGGAACTCGGTCGGGCCGAAATGGTCGAAGAACACGAACGGGCCGACCATGCGCGACTGCACCGACGGCAGCGCGCGGCGAACGGTGAAGCCGTCGCCGAGGTCGGAGGTGCGCGGCACGATGACCGCCTTCAGGGCATCGCAGGAGAACTTGTCGCCGGGAGCGGGGTCCTTGCCGGGGAAGAAGCTCATCCCAACCTCTCAGTGTGGCTCGATGCCGGCCGCCTTCACGATGTCGGCGACCTGCTTCACCTGTGCAGCAATGTATGGCTTGAATTCGGCGGGCGGGTTGGCGACCGGAATCACGCCAAGCCCGGTCAGCCTCTCGCGGCCGAACGGGCTGTCGACCGCTTTGCGGACCTCCGCGTGCAGCCGCGCCAGCACGGCAGGCGGCGTCTTGGCCGGCGCGAACATCCCGGTCCAGCTCGAGAGCACCTCCATGCCGTGCACGCCGCCCTCGGCCAGAGTCGGCACGTCAGGCAGGCGCGCGAACCGCTTGATTCCGGCGTATCCGATGGCGCGAATTTTGCCGGCCTCGACATAAGGCATCGATGACGGCGGCGTCATGAACATCATCTGCACGTCACCCGCCACGAGGCCGGTCAGGGCCGGGGCGCCACTTCCGAACAAAACTGGGCACTCCGGCCGGAGCTGCTCCGCCGCCCATCACAAGACGCTCCAGTACCGTGCGGCGGCCGTGAATGCGGATTTCAGCATCGTCTACTTCGACATTGTCGATCACTGAACGGATGTAGGCGCGTCGGAACGCGACCTCACCTGTCAGGACATTTGCCCGCATGATGTCGCTGAAGGCGGCGATCTTCTCTGCCGTGATCCGGGCGCCCGGATGCATTTCGGAGACAGCCCGGTCGAAGGCAACCTGCGCGATATCACGTTCGGTCTTTATCGCGGCCAGTCGATCCTTCAGCGTGGCGTCAGACGGATCGGCGATACCGCTTTCGATTGCCTGATAGAGCCTGCCGAGCCGTGCGTCGGCGTCCCCAAGCTTGCGCTTCAGATCGGTCAGGCGCAGCGCATGATCTTCTTCGCGGGATGTCTGCCGCTGCAGAAGCGCACTCAAAATCCTCTCAACGCGATCAGGCGTGAGAAGTTGGTCCGCGAGCCTTTCACTGACGAGGCTGTCCAACTTGTCCATGGGAATAGACCGGCCCTTGCACGCGTCTTTGCCCTGCTGTGCCGCCGTCGCGCAGGTGTAGTAGCGATAGCGGCCAGACTTGCCGGTCCGCAGCGTCATGCCGCCGCCGCAGCTCGCGCAAGTGGCGAGGCCGGTCAGCAAAATAGGTCCTGAAACTGTGCGCGGCGGCGTTATCTTGGGATTGCGGGCTTTCAGTAGAGCCTGAACCGCATCGAACGCCGCTGCGTCTATGATCGGATCGATGGCAACGGCGATCTGGTCTGCTTCCGGTTTCGCTTCCTTCGTCTTCCAGACTTTCCGGTTGAAGCGGTGCTCCCCTTTGTACGTTGCGCGCGTCAGAATCTGGTGAAGCGGTCCAATGCCCCATCTTGCGCCAACGCGTGTTCGGTAGCCGTGGCTATTGAGCCATGATGTGAGGGCTTTGACACCCATAGGACCAGTAGAGCCGTCTCCATAGCGGCAGAGCTTGAAGATGAGCCTCACCACTTCAGCTTCGACGGGATCGACAGCGAGCCGCTTCTTCGTCTTCAAGCCCCGTTGTTCGGCTGCGATGATCGAGTAGCCGTAGGGAGCCTTCGAGCCATTCCAAAAGCCCTGCCGTGCGTTCTCCTGCATCGCCCTGAGCGTGTGCTTCGCGTTCTCTTTCGACTGATATTCATCGAATAGGGCGAAGACCTGCCGCACCATAACGCTCATCGGGTCATCGCCGAGTTCCTGCGTAATGCTGACGAGCCTGACCCCATTCTTCCGCAAACGGCGGACGTGATATTCGAGGGCGAAGTGGTCGCGCGCAAAACGACTAAAGGAATGGACGATTACCACGTCAAACGGGGAACCGCCCGTCGTCGCCATATCAAGGAGACGCTGCAATTCAGGCCTACGATCATCCGTTCCACTCGCGCCGGGCTCGACGAACTCGATGGCGACTTCCCATCCGCGCGCCGCGCAGAATTTGAGAGCCTGACGGCGCTGGTCAGGGATCGAGAGATCGGCTTTTGCCTGCCGGTCCGTCGAAACGCGCAGGTAGAGAGCTGCGCGCTTGGTCTGCGGCTCTTCTGCCACGGTGGCGGTGGTCTTCATGGCAATTTCCCAGTCACAGACGGGCTTCCCATCGTGCAGAGCTTTGCGGCGCTTCCGAGTCTGAGTCTTTAGATGCTTTGAGACCTGCGCTGGAGAGTAACTCATTTACGACCGGCATCAGGAACGCCTCAACGGCATCGAGCTCTGCGGGCGATACCGGCAGGTCGGCAGGCAGGTTGTCGGTGACCCGAAAGGAGTCCTCGTTTGCCGGTTCGGGTTCGCCGAAAAACTCCTTTCTCATGCGCGCACAATGGCCGCAGACGGGTCCAGCTTGTTGGCCGGAAACTGGCCATCGAGGGGACTGAAAGGTTAACGCGCCTTAACCGATTATTAAACCTGGAGTTGTCATAATATACTTATGACCACTTGAGATATACGAGAGACACATCATGGAGATGCCGATTTACATTGGACTTTCAGAGGCCCGTACTGAACTCGCCACGTTGGGGATCGAGCTTTCAGATAGGCAAATCAAGCGGGCAGCGGATAAGGACGCCCAGGGCAAGCGGAAGCTTCCGTTCTTCGTTGATCCCATCACGGGGACCCTGAAAATAGAAAAGGGCGCTCTCGTTGCAGCGTACAGAAGATTGCAAGTAGAAGCAGAGAATAACTTGCAGGAGTGAAGCAAGTTGTGATTCTATTCTTTCTTTCAGCAACCAGCTAAGTTTCGAGAATTGATTGTCCGATATACGGAAGCGCACAGGAGCCAAGGGCACTACCTATCAGGTTCGATATCCCAGCAAGGCTGCCAAGTCGGGCTACGCCTATGCGACCTTCTTGACGCGCAAGGAAGCCATCGATTTCAGGGACAATTCTCGCAGCCTGCGGACCGCGCCGAAACGGGCGGATATCCTGACAGTCGCACAGGGCGTCCAGAAGTGGCTCGACATCTGCGAGAAGGAAGGCCGCAATGGCCGCGAGCCGGTGACGCGATATACGCTCGACAATTACGAATATCGCGCTGGCATCATCAACAGCTATCGCTGGGATAAGGAACTGCCCGAGCTCGCGAAACCGGACATCATACAATTCCGCTCATGGCTTCTTGAGAATTACAGCCGCGACGTAGCGCACAAGGTTCTTACCTCATTTCATTCGATGGTCCTTGAACTCGTCAGTCGCGCGGCCATGACTCACGACATTGCCGCAGGCGTTACGATTTCGGCTGCCTCCCGCTATGATGAGCCGGTCGTTATCCCGACCGAGCGCGAGATCGCCGCGCTGCTAACTGCAGCGGACAAGTTGGCTAATTCAAAAAACGTGCTGTTCGAAAAGACCTGGCGACGCTATCGCCCGATGCTGTATCTCGCCGTGGACTCCGGAATGCGCCCTCAGGAGTATCTTGTCGTATCGACAAGCAGTCTAAGGCCTACCGGCGTTGAGGTTACCCGTGCCCTCGACGGCGGCGGCACAGAAATCACGGTGACAAAGACAAAGGCAGGGCGGCGACTGATCGATCTCAATGCCGATACGCTCGCCATGGTCCGGCACTACGCGGATAATCACGCGGCAAAGAACGACTACGATCTCGTCTTCCCGTGCAGCAATGGCGAATGGCAAAGCATTCGGAATTGGCGCAACCGCGGATTCGGAAGAGCCTGTGAAGAGGCTGGACTTATGGAAAAAGTTGAAGAGAACGGCAAAACGGTCGAGCGGCCGAAGTACAAGCCGTATGACCTACGGCACTTTTACGCTTCGATGCTGATCGACCAGAGGGTCAATCTTAAGCGAATTCAGACACTGATGGGACATCGCAACATCCAGACCACCTTAAATGTTTACGGCCACCTGATTGAGCGCGTGGAAACGGCTGCGCAGGAGCGGACAAGCGTTCTAAGCTCGCTCAAGCGGACATCATGTGGCGTGTCTGTGGCGTAACAAACCTAGAACTTTGAGAAGAAAGAGAAATTTTATGCATGGGGTGCAAGGGGTCGCAAGTTCAAATCTTGTCGCCCCGACCAATTTGAAATCAAGCACTTAGAAGAATACTACGGAAACAAAACCGCCTTCAGCGTTGGCTTTTGCCACACCAAGACGATCCTCGCTAACCCGCAGAACTCCGCCATTCTCCTTGGAAGCCCTTTGTGGCATGTGGCGCGTTTGTGGCGAGTTTTGTTGCCGGCTGTTTGGCATTATCTAATGACCTCAAACGGCCAGTCAAAGCGAGAATACAAGAAGGGTTTCCGTCTTCTCCTATTTTTGTCTCTTTGGCATGAATCGCTTGGTTACACGATTGGGCCCATTTGAGCGGTGCCGATTCTGTGCCTCATTTTAAGTGGAGCGACATCCCTATAATCTCAGGAAACTCAGCGGCTCGCGAGTCGGACTCGAGCCACGATCTCACCGCCGCTGCAATGTTGGACGGCGGAGAAGCCGCTTTTCCTCGCAGAGCGCACTCCCAAACCGTGAGCACTCGCCATCCTTGCTCCAGTAGCATTCGAACGTTCTTTGCGTCACGTTCCCGGTTTGCCTCGAACTTACCGGTCCAGAACTCCCGCCGGCTTTTCGGGACTGTCGTACGGTAGCACCCATGAGAGTGCCAGTAGCAGCCATTGACGAATACAACGGCACGGAAGCGGGCAAACACGATGTCTGGGCTACCCGGTAATGAACGATCGTGCAGCCGGTACCTGAGACCTTCCCGATGCAGTGCGCGGCGTAGTACCACCTCGGCGCCCGTATCTCTCTGTCCGACGCTTGACATAATCCGAGATCGGGTTTGTTGATCGACTGTATCCATTAGACCCGCGTGATCACCTGAGTTGTTGCAAGTGCTTGCAGATGTTTGTGAAGCTGCCGTGGGGTAGCGCCACCTCTTATGAGCACACCAGCCTCCATATTTTTTTCCATGGCGTGACCAGTCAGGTTTGCGCTGGATACGAAGCAGAAGGTTTCGTCAGCGACAGCGACCTTCGCGTGAACTTTACCCCCCGAGAACCCGTCGCCTTTCTCTGCCCAGGAAAATATATGAGCGGTCGGGAGGGCAGCCTTCATGGTAGCGATCGCATCAATCGACACGCCGCCTCCATGCTTGTCGCTGGCTTCGAGCAACATGGAAATCAGAACACTCCGCCCAGCTGCCTTTTCCAATGCCTTCATGATCGACGCCACATTGTACGCGACGAAGCTCGTGATGAAGAGTTTCGAGGTCGCGCTGTCGATCACCTGAAGCAGCGCTTGTTCCGTCTTTCGTGTCGCGATGAGTTGGCTTGAAGGCCCTGTCCAGACAAGTTCTATGTCTTGTTCGTCCTTCGCATGGTGATAGGCCGCATTTGCGCCGATCAGCATTCCAGCGAGCTCGACTGGAGGAATGGCGGTTTCTTGCCATGCCGTGAGCATCGTCCCCAACCTGGCCTTCGCGCCTGGGGTCGCGGCCCAGCCCGTCAGAGTGTGGGCATTATTCTGAGATTGAAGCTTCGCGACGGACCGCGCGAGTTGCTCGGTTTTGTTCGGGGGACTGTTCGAGACCAGTTCGATGATGGATTCGAGTAACTTCTCCACCGCACCGCCCTCAATCGAAGAATGCTGCGTCACCGACTTCCAACGTCGGTACGATCAAAGCACGGTCTATGTAGCGATTTCCTATTTCGCACGACGTTTCGGAAACAAATGAGCATGCATGGCACGCCGCGGCATGCAGCGAGCGATCGTCCTCCGGATTATGTTCGGAGCATAGCGGATCGGACGAACAAATGCCTGCTCGGCTGAGCGCTTGCTTGAGGAGACGACCCAGATTTTCCGGTTTACCGAGCTCGACCAAGCCGCCGAGCGTGCCGTCGGAATCCGCCGCGGCGGTGTAAATGAGTATCCCCGCTTGCCGTTGATCTCCTTCGGTATCAGCGTAAATTCGTTCCCGAATACTGGCAGCGTTGTAACCGCATTCGAGCGCTAGTTCTCTGATGAGAAGGTGCGATAGCGTATGGAGCATCGCATAGCGTATGCCTGGATAGGCTTCGTCGGGATCGAGCTTCCTGGAATTTCGCCAACCTCGATGGCCCGTCAGGAGTTTCGTGTTCCTGGTCTGTACGCTCGCTATTCCTTCCCACTTTCTAATTTCAGCCTCATCGAACCTGATGAAGATGCCTTCCCCGTGGACTTGCGTCGCCGGTACCCACTCGGGAGCTGCCTTGCACAGGGGCGCGCGCGCGGGGCGCTCCGCTGGGTTGGCGGTTTCTTCAGGCGCTTCGACGCGCGTGAAGCCGAGCAACGCATTCACCTCACGCAGCCGCTCCAGAAGAAGGACGCTCGCGATCTTTTTCGTGAACTCGACCGGAGGCTTGACTGTCTTGCTGAGAAAATGCGGCCAGTCGGTCGGCGGATTGGGATCGGTCAGGACCTCCCATTCCGGCCCTTTGATGTCGGCTTCCGTAACACCGCTGGTATCGGCGCCGGATTTGATGGATTGGATGACGGCCCAAATGTCTTTGGGGGTGTGCTTGTCGATTCCGGCCAACGCTCCTGTCTTTTTCAGCGTCTTGACCGTGACCGCGACTTCGGCTTCCGAGTCGAGGTCAGCGAAATAATCCCAGCCGTCCTGCACGAGTTGAGAGATGGGATCGCGGGCGAGCGGGATGGCAAGCGCCGAAAGCGTGATCGGGAACCAGCTGTTGGTAGCACCCAGCAGCACGGCGCGGGCCTGTTCCTGGCAGCCCGCATCATATTGGTCCATATGCGGATGGCGCCCACGGCATCCGGGTAGGTTATCCTTGCCCGCCTTTCCGAATGCGTGAGCCATATTGCGCGATGCGCCACACTGATCGCATTTGACCCAGAGGTTCTCGGTTTGAAGCGAGGCGCCGCTTTCGAAAAACCGTAACGTTCCTTTGCAGTCCGACGGACCGTTGTGCACGAAATAGTGCCACGGGAAGTCATCGAGATGTCCGTCCCTGCAGGCGAGAAGGAAACGCGCAGGCACGGCGTCGGCGTCTCGTGCGGGCTGATCGCCTTTCGAGCCCTTGCAGTCCTTGTGCACGAACCTCGTACGTTCAGGCCGAAACCGGTTTTCCTTGCACTCGAAAAGACCGAGATCGTACGGAGACAGGAGGCCGCATTTCACACAGCGCAGCCAGCGGGGAAACGGTCTGACAGGCACCCCGATATAGGCTTCGGCGGAAAAAGGATCGAAACTTTCGCTCTTGTGGAAAGGAGGCATCCGCAGGCTCTGGACCTGCGGCCCCAGCTCTCGCCTGACCGCCGCGAGCAGCCGGGCCTCTTCGATCGGCTGGCAGCGGTTCACCTCCCATCGGTCGATTGCGAGCGTAACGACCGAGAGGCTCGGAAGGTCGATGAGCGCTCCGGGACCATACGTCCAAAGGAGCTGGCTCGGGCGCACTTCACCGACAGGTGTTTTGTCGCCAATCATGCCTCGTCTCCTGTATCGTCACCGGAGGCAGCCGGTGGCGCCCAGGCTGGATCGGCGCCGCCGAACCTGACGGTACTCATGATGAGACCGACACCCGGCTCCACCTCTCGCATCGACATCGGCACGGTGAAATTGTCCCAGGCTTGTATGCCCGGCCTCTTGAGCAGCGCGACCATCGTGTCGCGATTGGGCCCTTTCTTTTCGTAAGCGAGCGTACGTCCTCCTTTTCCAGCTTCGGTCGCCCATTCGTCGAGCCGCTCTTTGAGCTCGTCGGACGCGAGGTCTTTGAGCGCGGCTTCGTGCGAGACTTCCCACGCCCGATTTACGAGAAGGTCTCGGGCCTCCACGGCTTCGGGCTGATCGGGTTTGCCGAGAGCGCCGGCGCCCGGATTGGGGCTGAAGGACGGATTTTCCAGCCGCATGACGCTGAGCAATGTTCCGGTCAGTCCCCGATCCATCGCGCGCGGGGAGAAAGGCGTGACTGACTGCGCCTCCACATGCTTGTAGAATGTCGCATGGTAGTGCTCGAACGTTTCGTAATGTGAGAGATCGGGCCTCTCGGGCCAACCTCGTGCGGTGGTGTTCCATGTCAAGAACGGCCGCGAGCATTGCCATGTGGTCTGGTCCCGGATCGACATCACCAAAATGGTTGCGGTGCAGATGTCTCACGACCGCATGAAGCTTCGCGGCCTCGCGCGTGAACTCGCGATGGAATTCGGCCTGCCCCTCCCGGAGGGGCTCGCGACAGATCGCGGTGCCGAGCGTCAGCGCAAGAAGGACATGACGCTTGCCGAGAAGTCGCAGGCCGAGGAGACCGGGGTGACCCCCCGGCAGCGCAAGGAGGAGATCACGGCGGCCTACCGCAGGTCCGACAGTGCGGAAGCCTTCCGGGCTGCGCTGAAGGAGAAGGGCTACATCCTCGCCAAGGGCGACAAGCGCGGCTTCGTCGTCGTCGATCGTTTTGGCAAGGTGCACAGCCTAGCGCGCCAGATCGACGGCATGCGGACCCGTGAGCTCGAAGCGAAGCTCGCCCCGCTTGCAGAGGGCCAGGTGCCAACCGTGGATGAAGCGAAAGCCTCCATTCAGCACCAGAACTCAGGCTCGCAGGCACGGGTGGATGCACGGGTCGATAAACGCATGGCCGATCTGGCGGGACGGCTTGCCGCCCGCCACGCGGAGCGTCGGCGGCGGCTGGAAATGCGTAGACAGGCGGTCAACACCGAGCATGCCGGCGAACGCATGTCGCTGCATGCTGCGCATAAATCGGAATCCGAGAAACCGTTTGCGCGGGCCGCTGGCGCCATCTTCGCCCTGTTCGAGCGCGTACCGGGGCTGCGATCTGTCATCGCGCCATTGCGGCGTAATCCCCGGATCAACCCTGCCGAACGCCACCGCATCGAGCGGGAAGCGCTCGACCGCCGCCATCAGCGCGAGCGTTTCATGCTGGAGCGGAGACTGAAGGCGCTGGGCCGGCTGGAAGCACGCGAGCGCCGCTCCCTTGAGAGTTTGATCCGCCGCAAAGTGCAGGCCATGGAGGCCGTTCGCGAGCAGAAGGCACAAGTGCGGGACGACCAGTTCGAGGTCAACAAGCTCGACATCACCCTGCCGCCGGAGGCAGGTGAAGCGCGGGACGCGAGGCGTGACGAGAAAAGTGGCTGGAAGGCGCGCCAGAACAAACTGGAAAGCGAGTACCGTCAGAAGCCGGTCAAGCCGCGAGGCTATAGGCCCGGCAAGGGCGAGCCGTAACAGATCCTCGCGAGATGGAGCCTGCCATCAACGGGGCGCGTTCGATGGTTCGCTTACGCGGCGCAAGGTCAGAGAGCCATTTCGGCGGCTTGCAGCTCGGCGGTTACGTCCGCAACGTCCGGCAGCTCCCAAACCGAATCCCGCAGCATGAATTTCCACGCCTTGACGCTATCGACATAGGCAGCGCCCGGCTGGACGACCTCGTAGGGGATGATTGCCGCGCGTATCACCCGAAAACGGTTGTCGAGCAGCACGGCAGCGAGGCGGTCGAAGGGCCGGTCCGGCAGACGCCGGATAAAGCCGAGTTGGCGGGAGCCCTGCGGCGTCGCAAGCCGCCTGCACTTGATCTGGTAGCGCAGCCCCTCGGCATCGACGGCATCGGCGTCGGCCGAGGAATTGCCGTTGAGCGTCCAGCCGAATGCGCGCGAGAACAGGAGCTCGCCGTAGTCGCCGGTGGGGTTATTGGCGCTGCGCACGATGTTGCGCCGTCGCAGCTCAGAGAGCACATCCCCATGCAGCTCTAACAGAGCGGAAACCGGCGTATCGGTAAGATCGATCATCCGGCAAACCCGTTAATGCGCTCGCGCACAATCTCGCGCATACGCTCAGCCATTTCAGCGCCTTGCGACCCGTCCGAGAGGGGGGTCGGGTGTTCAAGCTGGTCGAGCCCGCTGGAAAGAGCGGCGACAAGTTCGTCGATGGCGGCATCGGTGTCCGCCGCCTTGAGCCCGGCTGTGCTCGCAAAAGCCTTGAAGTCAGCGCGGCGCAGACGATCGTCTTTGCCGTTCAGCTTGAGCGCCATCCGGTCTCTTTCCAGGCGGGGGAAGACGCGGGTTGTAACCGCGTCGTAAAGGGGCGCGATCCGGACGGACGTGAATTGAGGGCTGCCGGGCTCCGCGATCTTGAGCAGCGCCATGTTTTTCAGATGCATGTCGCCATCGGCGATAAGCCAGGCGAACAGCGCGCGTTTCAGAATAAGAAGGACATCCTCCTCCGGCGCGGTCGATAACTGTCTTACGGCCCGCGCGATCCGCTCCATCGTGCCGTCGTACTTGGCTTCGGTCGGGACGCCCAGGACGGAGCAAAAATCCTCAAGGGCGAGGAGATGCTTGTCCTCAAGGCTCGCCCGGATATCGAACCTTTCTACCAGGAGGGCGGGTGGCATACCGTCGGGCATGGGCACGAGCGCAGTCTCAGGCGTCACAAAACCCGCTGCGCGCCCGAGGGCAAGCGACTGCCATTCAATCACCGGCAGAGCCTCATATCCGCCTGTGCCGGCAGGCTTCAGGATGTGGGTGAAAGGTTTGCCGGTGCTTGGAGAAAGCGTGCCGTCGCGATCAAGGAACATGGGAGCTTTGATCTGAACGCCGGACAAGCGAGGCGTGTCAGTGCGCTCGAACAGTTGCGCGAGGTTGCGCTCGAAGCTCTCCTCGATGTCGCCACGGCCGGGCCCGGCATATTGGCCCGTAAAGAGCGCGTCCTTGCTGAAGACCTGAAGCCGGGTCAGCAGGATGTCGGGCGGCAAAGCGGCGAGGTCTGCCGCGCGCTCCACGATTGTGATGTTCGACATGTATCGCTTGCCCGAGCGAAGCAGGGCGCGCTCGCCACGGTCACTCAGGACCAACTCAAGCCAGCCTTCGGGGAGCAGCGAGACGATAAAGGGCGGGAGCTTGCCCGGCGTTGTCTGCCGGACGAGAGGGGGGCCGTCCCGATCGTTTGGGGTCCAGCGCCACTCGAATCCGTCATGGACGAGATTGCCGATGGGCGCGCCGTGCCAAGCCACAATCAGATCGAGAGCAGCTTCATTGCGTGCCGGCTCCGCCGCAGCCGGACGCCTCAGCAAAAAGCGCTCGGCATGCTCGCCTTCGCGATACCACTCGTTTTCTCGGGCCAGCGACCATGTCGCATCCGCTGCGGCGCGCGGGCTCCCGTACTCCTCGACAAGGCGGCTTGCGATGGCCTCGCGCATGCCGTCGTCGATAGAGGATGCATGCTCGCTGCGCAGGCGAAAGGCTTCGAGAAACCGCTGACGGATCGAGGAGACATCAATCCGGAACTCTCCCATGCCGTCATCGATGACGGCGGGAGCGATCGACGGGCGAGCAGGCGCCGTGTTCTGAATGATTTCGAGCGATCTGAGCCGGGTCCGCTGCACTCTCCTGCCGCTTAGGAACAAGCGGCCGTCGCGGATTGGGCCGAGGGCAACCGCGCTGGCGGCGGACAGATAGGCGTTCGGATAGAGATACTTCGCGATCCGGACGGCATGCTTCAGGACGGTAGCCTCGATATCGTCACCCGCATCGACATAGATGCCCCTCATGAGCTGGACGAGCTTGCCCGTCTCAGCCTGATAGTGGCTTCGGGCCTTGTCGATGTTCTCGCCAACGAGGTGCAGGCTCATTTTCTAACTTTCGCGTATCTCATATACGGGAAAGTACGATTGCTACGCCCGGAAGTCAAGAATTTTCGAACTTTTCCGTCTTTCAAAAACGGGAAAGTTAAAATATAAAGGAGATTCAAGCCTGGTACCCCTGAATCCAGTGCCAGCCCGCAACCCCTGAATCCCAGTGCCAGCCCGCAACCCCTAAATTGCCACCTGCCGAGTTCCCATGCCTCTTCGCGTTACTCTCGATACCAACGTTCTGGACCTTGCTTGCCGGCCCGAGCGGTTTCCCAAAGACCCCCGCCAGCCGTCGATGAAGAAGGTCCACGACGCCCTCGCGAGCGGTCAGCTGCAAGGCTTCTACTCCGTGACGATGCTGACCATCGAAGGAATCATGCGGCAGGATCGCGCGGACGTGTTCGCCGGCACGAAGACGGTAATGCAGCCCGAAACCACCCATCCCACTAAGAACGCAGACCTGCCGGGTGAAATCCGGGAGAAAGTCGGCCGCGGAGATTTGGAGACGATTGCCTTGGAACTCCGCGTGGAGCAGCCGGGCCGCAAGCCGCTGCACCCCGAAGTCGTCGCCCGCATGAAGGCGGCGAAGGCATTGGGGGTCAAGGTATTAAAGGGTGTGCCGCGGATCGGTGCCTTTCACATCAACGATCCGACCGGAGAGTACTATCTGGGTCGGGGCGAGGGTGCTGAGTTGGGCCAATGGATCGACAAGGCTCACGAGGTCGCCCGAGCGATTGAAGCGCGCGGACTGGGGTATGCGCAGGTGAAGGCGCTCGGAGAAAAGATGGCCGCGTCCGACCCTGCGACCGCCTGGTTTCGCGCGCTCGACCAAGCGGCGCACATTCACGAGAAGCGCGCGGTCGAGCGGGCATTTGGCGAGTGGGCCGACGGCGACACCGTCGCCGCTCACGTCGCCTATGGCCTCGACGTATTCTGCTCAGCGGATGTCGGTAACAGCAACGCCACGAACTCAGTCCTCGACCCTGTCAATCGCACTTGGCTGACCGCCAACTATGGCGTGCGCTTCATGACATTCGAGGAGCTCGCGGCCAGCCTTCCATAGGCTGCCGCCAGCCGGCCTCGCCGCCTTCGGAAAAGCTGGACAGCGATTACAGTTGCCCCACAATGACATAGCGGTTCCCAGTTTCATCCTGCCCGGCGCGGCGCCGCGGTATGGCACGTGCACCATCCGGGTTTTGGTGAGCGACCTGAAGAGCTCGGCGGCAAGATGCAACCCATTGCCGACGCCGGGAGACCCGAACGAGATATTGTTATCCGGCTGGCGGGCCAGCGCGATGAACTCCTGGACGTTTTGCGCCGGGACCTTGGGATTGACGCCGAGGATATAGGCCTCGGTCGCGGCGATGTTGGTGACCGGCTCGAAGTCGTGGACCACGTTGAACGGCATCGTCTTGTGAAAGCTCGGGTTGACCACGAACGAGCTCGACGTCACCAGGATCGTATAACCGTCGGGTGACGACTCCGCGACGGCCTGCGAGCCGACCACGCCGTCGGCGCCGGGCCGATTCTCGACCACGAAGGTCTGACCGGTCTGTGTCGACAACTGCTGGGCGATGACGCGCGCCACCACGTCCGGCGTGCCGCCCGCGGCAAACGGCACGATGACGCGCACTTGCTTGGCCGGATATTGCTGTGCGTGAAGCAGCGGCGCGCCGAACACCGTGGACAAGAAAAATGTGACAAACAGAATGCGTCGCATGGCCCTAGGTTGGCGCGCTTTCGGAATCCCGGTCAAGCCGTTCGGCGTCGGCGCGCAAGTGCGCGTTAACGTCTCAGGAGTAGAAATTCCTTGTGCGAGGGGAATCATCGACTATATGGGGATTCGCCGCTTGGGCGAGTCCGTGCGTGGATTTGCTCCGGCGGCATTTTTTTGAGCGGATGAAATGAACACATGCTCGGCAACTCGAAAGAGGCATCTCACGGCGGTGGCGCCCGCGCCATCCGAGGATCGCGCCGATCATTTTGCCGTGCGGAATGGCGTGCGTTGTGCGGGCGCACACCTGATCATCGACGTCTACGATGGAAAACGCCTCGATGATATCGATCACATCGAGGAGACGCTGCGCCAATGCGTCGCCGCCTCGGGCGCAACGCTGTTGCACATCCATCTGCATCGCTTTCAGCCCAACGGAGTCTCCGGCATCGCGGTGCTGGCCGAGAGCCATATCTCGATCCATACTTGGCCCGATGCGGGCTACGCCGCGCTTGACGTGTTCATGTGCGGCAGCGCCAAGCCGGACGCTTGCGTCCCGGTGCTGCGCGAAGCGTTCAAGGCCAAGCGGGTTGCGGTCAGCGAGCTGCTGCGCGGTCAGGGCCTTTGATCTGCCGGGTGTTGCCCGGCCGTTTTTCGGAGCGACGCATGGCGGAGCAACGCTGGATTGCCGAGACGCTGTTTGAGGCGGAAGGCTTCCGCATGAGCTACGCCGTCGACCGGCTGCTCTACGAGGCACAGACCGGCCATCAGCACATGGTGCTGTTCGAGAACCGCTTCTTCGGCAAGATTCTGATGCTCGACGGCGCCACGCAGGTCACCGCCAAGGACGAATTCATCTATCACGAGATGATGACGCACCTGCCGATCCTGGCACACGGAAAGGCGCGCGACGTGCTTATCATCGGCGGTGGCGACTGCGGCATCGCCGAGGAGGTGCTCAAGCACAAATCGGTGCGGCGACTGACGCAGGTCGAGATCGACGCGTCGGTGGTCGAGTTCGCCAAGCGGCATTTCCCCGAATTCACCGGCCCGGTGTTCAAGGACCAACGCTTCGAACTCGTTGTCGGCGACGGTGCCGCGTTTGTCGCGACGATAGACCGGCGTTTCGACGTGATCATCGTCGACTCGACCGACCCGCATGGGCCGGGCGCGGTGCTGTTTACCGAAGAATTCTACGCCGGCTGCAAGCGCTGCCTGACCAAAGGTGGCGTGCTGGTGACGCAGAACGGCGTGCCGATGTTCCAGCCCGTGGAGTTGTCCTCGACCGTCGGCAAGCTGCGCAGGCTGTTCAAGGATGCGACTTGCACGGTCGCTGCGATCCCGACCTACATCGGTGGCTTGATGGCGATGGGGTTTGCCACCGACAACAGGGCGCTGCGCAAGGTTTCCGAGCGGACGCTTGCCGCGCGCTACCGCAAGGCCGGCCGATTTCCAACGAAGTATTGGACGCCGGCGGTGCACCGGGCCGCGTTCGCGCTGCCGCGGTTCATTGAAGAGTTGGTCGAATAGGCCAAGCGCTGAAAGCTCGTGTATCGCCGCTGTCTTGATCGCGCACGGCTTCCGGCGCCTTGTTGGGCCAGTTCAGCGTCTTCAAGACCTCATCCGCGGTCATGCGCACGGATTCCTCGCGCCAGTGGGAATCGTGCTCGTGATAGAACGACTTGAGATCGATCCCGTTCGGACGGTCTGGCGAGGGACCATAGTCGATGATCTTGACGCCGGCGCGCCGCAACTGCGCGACGGCTTCGTCAAGCGTCTTGTCGTATGGCATCAGGACAAAGACGAAATCGCTGCCGCGCCGCGCCGCCTCGTCGTGCATCCGCTTCACGGCATTAACCATGAAGGGCACGCGCTCTGCTCGTGAAAACTCCGGCTCGTTGTCTTCTGCCTTTCGTTGGATATGGAGCCGGCTGCGGAAAAACTCGAGCATGTTGGTCTTCAGGACGCGGTCGAGCAGAACGGCAAGAAACACCGGCATATTGGTGCGGCCCGGAATCTCATCGCTGTCCGAATAGTTCAGCTCGGCATAGTCCTTCTTGTAGAATTCCGCGCCGATTGCTTCCGCGATAATCGCGCGTGGCGGATGGCTCTTGAAGCGCGGGTCGCTGAACAGCTGGCGCTTGAATGCGCCGCCGTACGAATAGGTTGAACAGGCGCACTTGCGCTCCAGCATCTCGGCGATGGTGTCTTTCTGGTCGAAGTACGATCCGGCGATATTGGAATCCCCGACAATGACGATGTCGTAGCGCTCCGGCTCGCGATCCTTGGGACGCTGCCTGAAACCGTGGCGGTCGGTGAACCATTCCACCCGCTTGGGATTGGGATCGCGAAACCCGAGCTTGTCGGCGTGCTCGATCTTGGTCAGGTGCATGTTGGGATAGAAGATTCCGTCGGTGGGCCGAAAATACTTGGTGACCAGCGCCTCCCATGCCCGGAACGTGAAGAAATCGATCGGCAGCACGAACAGCTCGATCCCGAGCAAAGCCGCGAACGGGGCGGCCAGAAACAGAAATTTGAGGGCAAGACCTTTCATGGGCGCTGCTAGAACTGGAAGTAGATGAACTGCCTGTTGCCCAGGTTTCCGATCACCAGGATCGCCAGGCAGGCGGTGTAGTAAACGCCCCATCGCTGCCACCGCGGGAAATCAGCGAACCGGATTTCGCCGTATTCTTTTCGCCAGTCCCAGGTGGTGAACAGCGCGATTGTCGCGGCGGCAAAATAGAATCGCGGCTCATTGAAAAATGATGCGGTCATTGCTGCGCCGGCTGCTTGCACGGGCGCGCCCAGCAACTGGAAGAAGGCGCCGCCGATCGAGCCGATGATCGCGACCGCGGTCGAAACGTCGGCGGCGCGGAAAAATATCCACGCAAAGCAGACCAGGCCGAACGTCGCTAGGATTTGCCAGCCAGTGTGGAGAGCAGGATAGTTCGAAAGCCCGGTCTTCGAGGCAATCGCTGCCCGCAACAACGCGGTGTTGCGCGACACGATGTAGTAGCCGCCGTGCAGCGCGCCCCACACCACGAACGTCCAATTGGCGCCGTGCCAAACCCCGCTCAGCAGGAACACCGTCATCACGTTGGCGATCCAGCGTCCGTGCGACACGCGGTTGCCGCCCATCGGCAGATAGACGTAGTCGCGGAACCAGGACGTCAGCGAGATGTGCCATCGCTTCCAGAAATCGGCGACCGAACGCGCGAGGTAGGGACGGCGGAAGTTTGGGACCAGCTCCAGCCCCATGACGCGCGAGCATCCGCGCGCAATGTCCGTGTAGGCGGAAAAGTCGAAGTAAATCTGAAATGCGAATGCGATGGTCGCGATGAACAGTGCGGCGCCCGTCGCATCGGCGGGCGCGTTGTAAACGGGATCGACGAACAGCGCCAGATTGTCCGCGACCACGATCTTCTTGACGAAGCCGCGCAGCACCAGCCTTAGCCCGTCGACGGCGCGGGTCTCGTCGTAAGCCAGTTGCGGATCAGCGGTCCGCAGCCGCCGAAGCTGCGGCAGGAAGTGGAACGCGCGTTCGATCGGGCCGGCGACAAGTTGAGGATAATAGACAACATAGAGTGCGAAGATGCCGAGGTGGCGTTCCGGCTCGATGTCGCGGCGGTACACATTGAACAGGTAGCTGAGAACCTGAAAGGTGTGGAAGGAGATCGCGACCGGCAGGATGAGATCGAGATTCGGCACGTTGTAGTCGACGCCGATCAGCGCCATCAGGTCGCGCGTCTGCGTGTTGAGAAAGTCGAAGTACTTGAAAACGAACAGCACCGCGAGATTGAGTGTGCAGCCGGCGATCAGATACGCGCGGCGGCGCGCCTGAGAGTTTTCTGAGCCGATCAACAACCCGCAGACAAACGTGACGACCGTCGCGAACAGCAGCAGCAGCGCATACCACGGCCGCCACGACATGTAGAAATAATAGCTGGCGATCACCAGCAGGCCCCAGCGCTGCCGGTAGGGCACAATAAAATACAGCCGCGTTACAATCGGGAAAAACAGTAGGAAATGCAGTGATGTGAAGGACATGCGTCGGCGGCGCGGGCAACGGCGCTGGGTCGCGGAAGCGCGACGTCCGTGCCGGGTCCAGAAACACCGACTCTCGTTAATCCAAGGTGTGCGTTCCGGCCGAACGCATCACGAACAGCCGGGAAAAACGGTCTGTTAGGGATGCCGGCGCCTGGCAGCTAGACTAGTTGACGGGTTTCGCGCCGAACAGCCGTTTGGCGTTGCCGCTGGCAATATTCTGCGCCTGCGGGGCCGGGAGTTGCGCCAGCCAGGCCCGGTAGTTCTGGAAGATCGTGTCGTAGCTAAACCAGCGCTCGTTGATCCAGGTGTCCGAGCCGATCAGGAACCGGTCCGAATGGCGCGTCAGCAGCTCGCGCCACTCGGGCGTCAGCCTGCCGGCGCCATTGGTGATGCCGCCGCGATAGGACAATTCGCCCCATAGCGCGGGATATCTCTTGAGAAGCTCCTCCACGCGCGGGGGAGGGGTGGAGAAGCCGGTGTGCGCCCAGATGATCCTGGCGCGAGCGTTGTGAGCAAACAGGTGCAGCAGCGCGGTCTCGTCGCAGTGGCAATGCAGATAGAGGTCGCGGGCCACCGCGAAATCGACGATCTGCTTCACTTGCGTGCCAGCGGCGGCATTGCCCGAAATGTGGAACTCGCCGATGCCGCGGTAATAGCCGCGTTTGTATTCGTCCTCGATCAGGTCGACGATGGTGGGATCGGAAAACCACGTTCCGATGTCCGCGCGAATTCGATAGGGCCGGATGAACGGAACCACCCAGAGGCCGGGCGTCTTGGCATCCATCAGCTCATGGGTGCCCTTGTTGGGGCGGCTGGTGGCGAGCACGCCGGTGACGTTATTGCGCTTGAAGACCTCGAGCACCTTGTCGAGGGAATAGAACGGGTTGGGCTCTTGGTTGTAGTGCATATGGGCGTCGAACAGCTCGAGTTGCTGCGCCCGCGCGGGTTGCGACGCCATACCGCCTGTAAATGTACCGGCCGCAAGCAAGCCAATGGCAGCCGTTGCGAATGGCCTGAACCCCAAAACCGCCCCCATCGGACTTGAGCCCGTTTCCTTCCCAGGGCGCACTTTAGAGCATTCCCCGGCAAGTCCGGGCAATAAAAGCACGCCATTTTAACCTTTGGTTAACCATAGGCGCGGGTCTGTCCGGTCGGGCGTCACGGGGAGGCGTGCCGGTAGCTTCGCCGGCCTCATTCATCCCGCTGGCAGAGTCGAGCGGCTTGATCATTGATCTGACCCGCACTCTCATGCAGCGGGTTTGCAAGGAGGCCGGAGCGGAGTTTGCCCGGCGTCCGCATCTCAAGGTGGCGTTCAACCTGACGGCCAGGCATTTCGGCAATGAAGATATCGTCGAAGACGTGCGCCGTATCGTCGGCAAGTCACAGATCCACTTCGCAGGTCGTGCTCGCAGTGACCGAGCGCCAGCCGCTTGAAAACCTGACAGAAACACGGCGCATCATCGCGGCGTTGCGGGGTCTGGGGGTGCGGGTCGCGATCGACGATGTCGGCACCGGCCACAGCGGGCTCTCCTACATGCTCAAGCTTGGCGTCGACATCATCAAGATCGACAAGATGTTCATTGACGCGATCGGAACCGACCGCAACTCCAACACCATCATCGAGACGCTGATCGATCTTGCGCAGAACATGCGCATGGAAATCATCGCCGAAGGCGTCGAGAGCTTCGCGCAGGTCGTGCATCTGCGCGAACTCGGCGTGCGCGCCGCGCAGGGCTATGTGTTCGCGCCGCCGCTGCCGGGCAGCGCTTTCCTTCAATTGGTCGAGGCGATCGATCCGCTCAAGAGCGACGCCGAGCCGCCTGCCAGGGATGCGCCGGCCGGGCCGCTCGCCGGAGGCTGCGTCAACGTGGCCTGACCACGTAGCCTGACCGACTGTCACCCTTTATGCTGGCCGCAACACCATCCGCCCAACTCATGAGGGGAGCGGCACATGAACATTGCCTATGCACTCGGCCGCATCTTCGTGCCGATCATTTTCATCTGGGAAGCGATCCGCGAGATGCTGGACATCCGCACGTTCACAAAGGTCCTGTCCGACAGTAATTTCCCATTGCCGGACGAAATTTCGACCTATCTCGGCGGCATGCCGAAATATGAGGCGCTGGCTTGGGCGCTTGCGGCGCTCGAACTGATTTGCGGTCTCATGATCCTGATCGGCCTCAAGGCGCGCTGGGGCGCGTTGCTGCTGATCGTGTATTGCGCCAGCACGATCTTCTTTGTGCATCACTTCTGGGACATGAGCGGCGACGCCTTCGTGCAAAATCAGTTCCACGCCCTGAAGAATCTGTCGATCATGGGCGGATTGCTGCTGATCGTGGCGATCGGGTCGGGGCCGCATTCGATCGATCGGCGCGCGCCCGAAGCCTGACCGGTCAATAAAAAAGGGCGGCCTTGCGGCCGCCCTAAGTTGATACGCCACGCGGGAGGAACCTCGTGATGGGTCGGCCCCACAAGCAACGCCGCCGAACCGCGTGATCGTGAAAAGTGTCGATGTGGATAAAATCTGATTCGAGCTAAATCGTCACGTCTTTTCTGATCGATAGCCGCTGACTTGGCTTTTCCGGATGTGGATAAGCGTGGATAGACGGTGCGTCAGCGCCGCCATGTGGTCAGCGTCAGGTCGGCCGGCCGGTCGAGAACCCGCGTAGCGTCTGGCCTCAGGCCGTGTCGCGCAAGCATCTCGCCGGGGTTGACCTCCGGCACGCCGGGGAACACCGGGCGGCCGCCGGGCAGGCGGGTGGTGCCGGTCCGGCTCAAATGGAAAACGTCGTAGCTCGGGAGGAACAAGCCGAACACCGCAGTGCCGCCGATGATGACGGCGCGGCCCGCGCGGATGCCGAACAGCGCGCAGGCCGCTTCGAACGGGCTGACGGCGGGATTCCAGAACACCTTCTGTTCGTTTTCAGGATCGCGGGCCACTCCACTGATCCGGCGAGTGAGGATGATGCGGCGCCGCGATGCCTCGTCCGTGCCGCCTTCGCCCGAGTTGCGGCCATGCACCAGCACGTCTGCCGCTCGCAGGCGCTCACGGAAGAAGCGCTGATCGGCATCGGGCTTGAGCGCGTCCGGCTGTGCACCTGCGGCATCCGCGATCATGCCGTCGGCGGAGACAATGGCGAGACCTTCGATGACGAGACCTTCCATGGAATGCAAAGGGCGGCCACCGCCTGGTTGGCCGCCCTCGACAGACATTTCAGGTGCGCTGCTTACTCGACGGTGCGGATCACGCTCGAGGTCGGTCGCGTGCTGACCGTCGGAAGCTTCTGCTCTTTCTTGACCATTTCGTCGTATTCGGCGAGCGGCTTCACCGGATCCTTGGCGCGCATGTGGACGATCTTGTAGCCCTCCGCCTTGAGCTGGGCGAGCAGGTCAGGAACCGCCTGCGACGTCGCGGTCTGGAAGTCGTGCATCAGTACGATGCCCTTGCCGTACTTCTTGAGCTTGGTCATCACCGCGTTCACGACCTGCTCGGGCTTGCGCATCTTGAAGTCGAACGAGTCCATGTCGGTGGAGAAGATGCCGAGGTTGCGCTCGCCGACATAGGTGACGAGGGCGGGCGGATGGCGAAGCGCCGGGAAGCGGAAGAACGGCGCCATCGGAACGCCAGCCGACATGCTCACCGCGCTGATGCCCTTTTCGATTTCCGCCTTGGCTTCGGCAGGGTCCTTGATGCTCTCGAGATTCCTGTGCGACCAGGTGTGCGAGCCGATGGTGTGACCGGCTTCGTGCATCGCCTTCAGAATTTCCGGATAGTAGGTGGCGTGCTTGCCGATCGGGAAGAAGGTGACGCGCACGCATTCATCGGCCAGCGCCTTGAGCACGGCGGTCGTGGTGGGCCACGGGCCGTCGTCGAAGGTCAGCACCACTTCCTTGTTGCGCAGGAAGTCATGCTGCTTGAAGTGCTCGCCGCCGAAACCGGGGCCGCCCGCGGTGTCGACCTCGACAGTACGGCTGACGCCGAGCGCATTCGGATTGGTGCACTTCGGCGGTGTCACCACGGCGGCGGGGCCGGGTGCAGTCGACGGTGCGGGAGTGGGGGCAGCTGCCGGCGGGGTCGCCGATGCGGAGGCTGAACCGGTGGTTGGAGCCCGTTGCGCGGATGCGGGACCGAGCACCGCGACCGAGGCAGACATCAACAAAACCAAAGCAACCGCACTACGCATGCGACCCTCCCCGAACGAAACAAGGCCGCCCACACGGCCGACCGTAGGCATGGGGCCATTCCAGACTTGAGTCAATCAAGTCCGCCGCGGGCTCCAAAAGGAACCCGTGTTAACCTTATTTCGCCGGGGCGAAATAGCGCTCGGTAACGCGTATCGCGAGCAGCCAAGCGGTCCAGAACACGCCGATAAAAAGTGCAAGAAATACCAGAAGGCTGGCGAATTTGGAGAACGGCTCGACCAGGGAAGCAATCAGCACAGCTGCGACGTCGCCGACCAGCACGAAGCTGACAAAGACCAGGATGACAATCATGGCGCCTCCATCCAAGGATCAAAATCCTTGGGGGTGGTTGGGAGTCGCCCTGCGATCAGCCAACGTTATGGCGCAGTTCGCCGCCACCGCGCGGATTGCCGCTGCGGCGATACGTCAACTACGGTGCCTTGAGCTCGCGCTCGATCGCCGCGATGACGCGCACGTCGGTCGGCTCGGTCTGCGTCGAAAACACCGCAACGATGTGGCCATCGCGCCCGACCAGGTACTTGTGGAAGTTCCATCGCGGCGTGTCGCCCGGCCGCTCCAGCGCCGCCCACTTGTAGAACGGATGTGTCGCCGGCCCGCGCACCTCGGCCTTCGCCGCGAGCGGGAAGCTGACACCGTACTCATGCTGCGCGGTCTTCAGAATCTCAGGCGTACCGCCGGGCTCCTGTCCGCCGAAGTCGTTTGACGGCACGCCGACAATGAGCAGGCCACGCTCGCGATAGCGCGTCCACAATTGCTGCAGCCCGGTGTACTGCGGGGTGTAACCGCACTGAGAGGCGGTGTTCACCACCAGGATCGGCTTGCCCGCATGTTCGGCGAGCCGGATCGGCTTGCCGTCGAGGCCGGTGAACGAGAACGCATAGGCCGTGGGGCGGCTCATTTGAATCTGCGCAAGCGCAGGCGAGGCGAGGGCGGACGAAAGCAGTGCAAGGACATGTCTGCGGCCGATCATAGCTCCAATCCTGTTCGTGTGAGGCAGTAGGCCTGCCGCCCCGCCATCATAATCGAGCCCGCCGCCACCGTCTTGACCTGCCTCGAACACGGGGCGCTATAGTACACCCGACCTAAACATGGGAGGTTTCGATGCCTGAAGTCGTTGTCTATGCCCTCGGTGGCCGCTCGCAGGAACAGAAGCGCGGGCTCTGCAAGGACATCACCGAGGCGGTGATGAAGAATTTCGGCGCCCCGGCGGATGCGGTGGTCGTCACGCTGGTGGAGACCGCCAAGACCGACAAGGCCAAGGGCGGGGTGCTGTTCAGCGAGATGCCGCCGCGCTGAGGCGTTACCTGCAAGACTTTGACGGCGCCGGCTGCATCACCGGCGCCGCAGTTTTTTGGGCCGGGCTATTTCTGGAACTCGATGCGCTTGTCGGGATGCTCCAGATCGACGTGCAGCGCCTCGCACAGCCGATTGGAGTAATTCCACATCCCGCAGAACACGGTGAGTTCGACAATCTGCTTTTCGCTGAAGTGCTTCTTCATCGCGGCGAACGCCTCGTCGTCGTCGCGCGCGGTCATCTTTGTCACTGCCTCTGCCCAGCGCACAGCCGCCTTTTGGCTGTCGTCGAGATGCGGCGAGGCCATGTAATCGTTGCCCTGCGCGGCTGCCATCTGCTCCGCCGTGAGGCCGACCTTCTTCCCCAACGGCACGTTGTGCGACATGCAATAGGCGGAGGCATTAAGCGCCGACGTCTTGATGATGACGAGCTGCTGGATCTTCACGTAGTCCGGGTCCGCCTTCACGTTTTTCAGGCGGATGCTTTCGTTCGGCAGCATCCAGCCTGCAAGCGCTGCCGGCTGGTGCGCCAACACCTTGGAAAAATTGCTGATGCGGCCCCACTGCCGGATGACCCCGTCATAGACCTCCTTGGTCTCGCCCTCCGCCGTTTCCGGCGCAATCATCTTGACGCGTGCCACCGACGCCTCCCTCGCGATGCACGCAGCTTAGCTGATTGCGCTGGGGTGGACGAGCTACAAGCTCCTGCCGTCGAACGGCATCGGCTTGAGCTTGGTTTCGTCGATGTTGTCGAGGCAGCGCACGTTGACCGCGACGGTCTCCTGGCCGTTCGGCATCTTGCCGCGCGTGAACGAGCCGACGCCGCAGGTCGGGCAGAAATGGTGATGCAGCTTCTTCGCCGCGAACTGGTAGTCCGCGACGGCGTTCTCACCTTTGATGAACTTGACGTCATCGGCTTTCACGAAGCTCCACAGCGCGCCGCGCTTCATGCAGATCGAGCAATTGCATTGCACGACCTGCGCGAGGTCGACCAGTGCCTCGAACCGGACAGCGCCGCAGTGGCAGCCTCCCGCGTGTAGCTCTGACGGCATGCGTACTCCCGTGCGCGATCAATAAACAACAGGATATGGAGTCTGGCCGCTATGGTCATTCTTCATTTGGCCGCCGTGAGACAGTCTTGCAGAGGAAGTCTTGGCCGCCCATCTGGGTCCCGATGGTTGGAAACCTTGGGAACGCCTGAACCGCCGGCGCGTTATCTTTCTTCGCAATAAGGACATTCCATGAATCGATATCAATTCCGCGCGGTGCTCGGCGCAGTCTTTGTGCTCGCAGTTTCGATCTCCACGTATCCGGCTATTGCGGCAGATGACCCCGATCTGATTTTCAAGCGATCGACCGTGTTCAAATGGCTCACGCCGAACGACAAGCTGGCAACCTACGGCCTGGACGATCCCGACGTCGAGGGCGTCGCCTGCCACTTCACGGTGCCGGAGCGGGGCGGCTTCAAGGGCTGGATCGGCGTCGCTGAGGAGGTGTCGGATATCTCGCTGGCCTGCCGCCAGACCGGACCGATCCGGTTCAAGGCCAAGTTCGAGCAGGGCGAGGACATGTTCCGCAAGCGCCGCTCGCTGCTGTTCAAGAAGATGCAGATCGTGCGCGGCTGCGACCCCAAGCGGAACGTCCTGGTCTACATGGTCTATTCCGACCGGATCATCGAAGGCTCGCCGAAGAACTCGACCTCGTCGGTTCCGATCATGCCCTGGGGAACCCTGGGTCAGGTCCAGAAATGCGCTGATTTCATTGAAAAATAAGCTGTTTATGGCGTCGCACAATTTTCTTGCTGCATCGCACTATAAGCCCCATATTCGGGGCCGAAGCAGCAACCGGAATCGAGTCCGATGACCAAGAAGACAGGCCCCGCCTGGAACACCAAATACGGCCCCCGGCGGGTCCGTCACGACCCTCCGACGCTGGCCGAGGCGATCGCCGCGGCAAGGGACATCGCCGACGAGCGCGAGGCCCAGGTCGAGATCGCGGCCTCCCTGATGGGTGTGCCCCGGGAGCAGGTCGCGGCGGAGCTCGCCAAACTCGCCCCGCAGCCCAAGGTCGCGAGCACGCTGGCGTTCACCACCACGCGGACCGGCATACAGCGGGCGGTCGTGGTCGAGCGCAAGCCGTCCCGGCGCATCGTCAGCGCCGACCGTCCGGCGCTGGCACGTTCGTTCGGCTCGTCCCGGTAGTCCTATTCCACGCCGCTGTCGTGGAAGTGCTTGCGCGCCGGCGGCGTTGCCAGGAACGCGAGCAGCTTGCGTGCGTTTTCGCTTGATTGCGTACGCTTGAGCATGCCCGCCTGGTACGGCAGCACGACCTGGATTTCGTCCGGCAGGTTGCCCGCCATTGTCACGCCCTTGCCGCGCCAGGTGAAGATTTCCGTGGTCGGAAGGGCTGCGGATTTTCGGCGATGTATTTGTTGAGAAGCGTCGCCGTGTCGAACCGCTTGGTCTTCGGCTTGACCTGATCCACAATGCCGATGCGCTCGAACACCCGGGCGAGATGCTCGCCGGTCGGCGCGTTGGTCAGCAGCACCTCCTTGGCGGCGAGCACCGCAACCCGCAGCGCGTCCATGCGCGTCACATCCGGCCGCGGCGCGACAGCGTGGCTGCGTTCGGCGCATCAAGCATTTGTATTTCCCCCGCCAGTGCGGCGTCGCGACAATCGTAGCGGCCCAGTCGATCTGGCGCTAGAATTGGCCCGGTTCCGCAACGGCCTAGGGAGGGGACGCCATGGCCAAAATTGTAGAGAACACGCCGCAGCGGCTGTCGCTGCAATCCGGCTCGACAAGTGTCACGCTCGACAAGACCGCGGGCACTGCGACGCTGCAGCGCAAGATCATGTTCATTGCGCTCAAGCCGACATCGGTGCCGCTTACCGAGGTTGCCGACGTCACGCTCGACACCGTGACTGATCCTGCATCTCACGCGGAGATCGATCATGCCATGTTGAAGCTGAAGTCCGGCGGCGGCTGGGCGCTGGCCGCGAACGACAGGAAAGCAGCGCATGCCGCCATTGCAGCGATGCGCTCTTTCTTGGGGATGCCGGCGGCGTGACGCTTACGCGGCAGGCCGTTCGTAGGCTGGGAATTTGACCAGCGTCTCGAACCTGTAGCCGCAGACGTCGCAGGCCCACAGGTGGCGGACGCGGCAATCGTCGAGATATTCGGACCATTCGGCGGCGTAGATGCGCTCGAAGCATTGCGCGCATTGGACGGTTGGGCGCGCGCGAGCATATTGCCGGCTCGAGGGGCGCACTTGCATGGCGATGTCCTCGCTGTCTTTCCCTCCCAAACGGGAGGATGACCAGTGCAAGCGAGAAAGTGAAGCAGCGGGGCTGACGTGTTTGTCACGCTGCGGTCACGGTGGCGCCAAGCTTAGGGCGCGCACCCAGAAATCGCGATCCGGGCTTCAATCGACCGAGACCTTTGTGGTCTCGATGATGCGGGCCCAGCGCTGTTGTTCGCCTGCCAGCCAAGAAGCGGTTTCCTCCGGCGAGGACGGTCGCGCCTCGCCACCCGATGTCGACAGTGCGCGCTGGACCTCCTCCGAGGCGAGTGCCGCGATCACGGCCTGGTTCAACCGCCGCTGGATGGCGATCGGAGTGCCGGGAGGAGCCACGATCACCGTGATGGACGTTACGATGAACTGATCCAACCCGCTCTCGGCCATGGTCGGCAGGTCCGGCGCCAGCTTGCTGCGCGCTGCCCCCGCAATCGCCAATCCGCGCACGCGGCCGTCCCGCACGTTCGGCAGCATTTGGGTTACGGTGGTGAAGAGCATTTGGATCTGGCCGCCGAGCAGGCCAGTCAGAGCCAGGCCGCCACCCCGATAGGGAACATGGCTTATGTCGATCTGCGCGCGGGCCTTCAGCAACTCGCCTTCGATATGGGGAAGCGTTCCGATCCCGGCAGAGCCGAAATTCAGCGTGCCCGGCTTGGACTTCGCCACCGCAATCAGCTCGGCAACCGAGTTGGCCGGAACTGACGGATGGACGCCAAGCATTTCCGAAGCATCCGCAACGCGAGCGACCGGCGCGAACGATCCTGCGTGGTAACCGGCGTTCTTGTAGATATTCGGCGCGACGAGAAGCGTGCTCGTGCTTCCCATCAGTATCGTGTAGCCGTCCGGCTCCGCGCCCAGCACCGCTCTGGCTCCGATCGTGCCGCCTGCTCCGCCACGGTTGTCCACGATAACGGGCTGTCCGAGAGCGGCCGCCATCTTGTCCGACAGCAGCCGCGCCATGACGTCGGGAGGTCCGCCCGCGGGCGACGGCACGACCAGCTTGATCGGCCGCTCCGGGAACGCTTGCGCGCTTTGAGATGCCAGCAGATGCGCGGTCAGCGCGGCCAACACCGTGGCCATTTTCCACTTCATTGTGTTTCCTCCCGAAAAAACATTTTTTGTTGAAGCTAATGAGGAGCCGACGCCAACGGCACTCTACGACAGTCCCTGGCTGCCGAAAAATCCCCGTGGCTCGCGACGCGCCAGAGTTCTGCTATGCTCGTTTAGTTGGATTGGGTTGGATTTGCGCGCCTGGAGAATCGAATGCCGTCAAGCTGCAGGATAGCGATTGTCGGCGGCGGGCTCGCCGGCCTCGCGGCCGCGAACGCGCTGAAGACCTTCGGGATCAAGGCGGAGGTGTTCGAAACGGCTCCGGCCCTGGGTGAGATCGGAGCCGCGGTCAACGCAAGCCCGCAGGCCGTCAAAGCAATGCGCGCGATCGGCGTTGGCGACAAGGTCGCTTCGGTCGCAAACTCATCGCCCGGAATCTACACGCGCAACATGCAAACCGGCGAGTTCCTCGAATTCAACGATCGATTCAAGGCCGCGGAGCGGTATGGCGCTCCCTATTACACCTTTCACCGCGCCGACCTGCTGGACGCGCTCGCCAGCGGGCTCGATCATAGCGCCACTCATCTCGGGCACCGCCTGACAGGATTGGAGGAACGAAGTGACCATGTCGTGCTCGCTTTCGCCAACGGCGCAAAGGTCGAGGCGGAGTTTGTGATCGGCGCCGACGGCATCCGCTCGGTGATCCGTCAGTCTCTCTACGGCGACGACAACCCCACCTACACGGGGCAGATGGTCTGGCGTGCGTTGCTGAATGGCAGCGATGTACCGGAAGAGGTTCTTGAGCCAATGGGTCACACCCAATGGGTCGGGCCGGGCTGCCATCTCCTCGCGTACTACATCCGCGCCAAGAAGCTCGTGAACATCGTCACCCAGGAGGACACCGACAAATGGGTCGAAGAAGGCTGGTCGACCCGCGGCGATCCCGACGAGATGCGGCTGAGTTTTCCCAACCCTGAGTCGCGCCTTGAGAAGCTGCTCAGCCTCGTGACCGAATGTTCGAAGTGGGGCCTCTTCACGCGGCCGCTCACGCAGAACTGGGGCCGCGGCCGCATCCAGCTCATTGGCGACGCAGCGCACGCCATGCTGCCCAATGCCGGGCAGGGCGCCTGCCAGGCTTTCGAGGATTCCTACATTCTCGCGCGCTGGCTCGACGCTTGCCGCGATCCGGTCGAGGCCTTTGCCAATTTCCGCCGCGTTCGCATCCCGCGTGTGCACGGCGTGCAGCGGCTCTCAATCTCCAATGCCCGCTTCAAGCATATGCGTGACGCCACGGCGCAGAAGGAGTTGATCGTCGCCGGCAAAGGCAGCGTCCACGGCAGCTCCGAATGGGTCTGGGGCTACGATCCCATTGGCGAATGGGACAAGGAGCCTGCTGTTCCTGCCAACTATGCGGCTTGAGGTTGGGTCGATCGAAACGATCCGCCAGCGACGGGCAGGGCGTCAGTCCACGCCCTAGTTCACCTTGATGCCGGCCTCCTTGACGACCCGCGTGTAGTCCGCGTTGAGGTTCTTCATGAATGTGCCGAATGCTGCGCCGCACTTCACGGCCGGGAACAGCCCCTGCTGCGCCAGCTTCGGCTTGATCTCGTCGTTCTTCATTGCGGTTTCAAACCAGCCGGCGAGCTGGGCGATTGCGCCGGGCGGCGTCTTTGCCGGCGCCATGATGCCGTAGAAAATATCCGCCTCGTGCTTGGCGAGGCCTGTCGAATTGAGCGTCGGCACGCCCGGGAGCTCGGCGATCGGAGCAGTCGACGTGATGACGATCGGGCGAAGCGTTCCCCCCTTGATCTGATTCACGACGGTCGGATAGTCCGCCCAGACCGCCTGGACATGGCCGCCCATCAGCGCGTTGATTGCCGGCGCGGTGCCGCCGTAAGGCACGTAGCTGGAATCGAGCTTCTGCGCGATCTTCAGTACCTCGATGGCGATGTGAAGCGAGGAGGCGGGCCCGCCGGCGGCGAACACGATCTTGCCGGCTTTCGCTTCGTCGACGAGCTCCTTGAGCGTCTTGATCGATGACGAGCTCTGCACCACCAGCACCATCGGCGTCGCGGCGAGCTGGCAGACCGGCTCGAAACTGCCCTCGACGGTGTAGTTGCCGCGGCCGACCGCCGGATTGATTACGAACGAATTCGCCACCATGACCAACGTCGCGCCGTCCGGTGCGGCGCGCGCCACCGCTTCGGTGCCGATCACGGTGCCGGCGCCGGGGCGGTTCTCCACCACCATGTTGACGTTCTGCGTTTTGCTGATCTGTTCCGCCATCAGACGCGACGTGATGTCTGGTCCGCTGCCCGGCGTGTACGGCACCACAATCTTGATGGTTTTCGATTGTGCCGAAGCGCCCTCCGGCATCAGGGCGAGCGAAGCGGCAACGGCCGCGGCAGCCAACAGTCTGAGCATCCCTGTCCTCCCAAGCGATATTGCGCGCAGCGTCCGCCGTTTCGCCGTCCGCTGCAAGATGGCAAATCCGCTGGCGGCAGCATGACGCGGCGGTATTGTTCGCCACGCGTTTTTTGAGCAGTCTGCGGGCATGAACATTGGAATGGCCATGAAACGAACGATGGGCGGCTTGATTGCCGCGATGGCGTTGCTCAGTGGGCCTGCGCTGGCGCAATCGGTCAAGGTCGAGCGTATCGAGGTGGCGCGCCCGGGCACCTACGAAATCGAGGTCGGCAAGCCGATCCCCGACGCCGGTGTCGCCACCGGAAGCCGTGTCGAGGCCGCGGCCTACAAGAGCGTCAAGGTCGGCACGGAGGTCGAGGCCAAGACCGGAACCATCATCGGCGCCGAACTGACGATCGTCGGCGCCCCGCGCCGCGCCAAGGTCCCGCTCAAGGTGGTGTGGCGGTATCCGGCGGCTGGCCTCACCAACCCGGAAAGCAAGGTGACCAAGACGTCGGACGAGTACAACGACACCCAATTGATCGGCGAGAAGTTTCCGATCTTCTGGGGCCTAACGCAGGATTGGCACGTGGTGCCCGGCACCTGGACGCTCGAGGTCTTCCAGGGCGATCGCAAGCTGATGACGCAGCAGTTCCAGATTACCAAGCGGTAGCGCTGCCGCCGCGGCTCAACCCGGCGTCAGGCGGTGCGCCTTGATGGATGCCGCGGCTTGCGGCCCTGATCTTCAATTTCAGGCGCGCCAAGCTGGTCGGAGCGGATCTGCGCGGCGCCAATGCCGTTTGCGACATACTCGACCGCGCAACCAGCTTCCGTGGCGCCGACCTCACCGACGCAAGGCTTGGCGGTGCTGATCTCCGAACTGCGATCTATGACTCGTAGACGCGCTTTCCGCGTGGGTTCAAACCGCAGGCGGCGGGGATGATCGAGGCCGGTCTGGGCAGGAAGCAGCGTCGCTAAATTTGACCAGCCCGCTCGCTGGCGATGTGTTCGGCGAGCGTGAGCGCCGGCTGAATGCGGGCCCGCATGTTGGCTGTCATCAAGGCGGTGTACCAGCCGCGCGCCAGCGCCGTGGTGATCTTGTGCAGCCACAGCACCGGCTCAACATCGCTGGTGATGGTGATACGGGAGCCCGCGCCGTCGGCTTCGATTGTGTATTCGGTGCGGCCGCGAAAGTGCAGCCCGCCGCCGCCCATTTCGATCGCGAGCCGCGATGGTTTCCGCGCTTCAACCACCTGATAGCTCATGTCGACCGCCGCCGTGCCGGGCCTCGCCCAGGTGCGGATCGTAGCGCCTTGGCAGAGCACGCCGTCCGGCTCGATGCGGGCGTTGATGAGGTCGAACTGCACCTCCGGCCAGCGCTGCGGCGATTCCAGCGCGGCTCAGACCGCCGCGGACGGCGCAGATGTCGGGAACACGAGATTGACGGTGATGCGGCCGAGCATGGCTGTTGGTCGTGTTCCGCCGCCCTCCGGTTCACGCAGGCGCGGAACCGGGAGTATACTCCCGCCGCATCGCCCCGCGAGGCGCGCATGTTCGCCAACATGGCCACCAGGACCACCGAGAAGCCGCGCACCAAGACGGTCACCAAGACGCAGCGCCCGCCGCTGTGGAAGGTGATCCTGCTCAACGACGACTACACGCCGCGCGAGTTTGTCGTCGAGGTGCTGAAAGCCGTGTTCCGCATGAACGAGAGCCAAGCCTACCGCGTGATGATGACGGCGCACCAGCGCGGCGCCTGCGTGATCGCGGTCTACACCAAGGACGTCGCCGACACCAAGGCCAAGGAGGCGACCGAGATGGGCAAGAGCAAGGGCTATCCGTTGTACTTCACGACGGAGAAGGAAGAGTAGCCGCTACTTCGGCGCGAGCGGCCCGGACTCGACGCGCTCCAGCTCCTCGACTTTCCGGCGGTAGTCGGCGGCGAGCTGCATCAGCTTCGCCTTCACCTCCGGAACTTTCGCCGCTCTGGCCAATTCCTCGGTCTTCTCAAGAAATTCGCGAGTCACTTCCAGGGCACGCATTGCCAGTCCCATTCCCATTGCGCGCGCATTTAGAGTGTGCGCGGCGAGTGTGGCAAGGTGTTGACATTGCGTTTTTGGTTTGGTTGCCGCAGCAGTTAAGAGGACCGCCGCGGCGTGGGCCACAGCGCTACCTGCGATGCATGGCGCGCGACCGCAATCGTGAACCCCGGATTTCGCCCCCCATCCGGGCCACAGGCTTACGAGCTAATGCGGCACCGCCCGTGCGAGGGCGTCGGTTTGCGGCACCGGCGGCCTGACCGGCGGCAACGGAAGTTCTTTTCGCGGCAACTCGCGCGCAGCTTGCGGCCCGACCTCGGCTCTCGCTTCGTCGATCGCGGCCGGCCTTGCGCGTGGCAGAGGCGTCGGATTCGCCGCGTCAGGCTTGGTGTCGGGTCTGGCTGCGGCAGGAGTTGCGGCATGAGCTGTGGCCTGGCGGCGGGGCTTCGCCGTGGATGGCCGAGGCGGCTCGGCGGACTGCCGCGAATGGGCGATGGCGGAGCCGGCGCCGTAGCCAACCGCCGCGCCGACGATCGCGCCGACCGGGCCGAGCACGAGCGCGCCCGCCAGCGCGCCGGCTGCGACGCCACCCATGCGTTCGTTGGCTTGCGCGCCCGCCGGCGCGAGACACAAAGCCACCACGGCTGCGGCGAAAATTCTTTTCATGGTCCGCCTCCCTGCCATCGTCCTGATGGCGCCGGGCGGCAGCGTTCTCAATCAGTGTGGCCTCAATCCGCCGCCGGTGTGATCGGATCGTGAAGGCTTTGCGGCTGTGGGAACAGCGCGGCGGTAATCGCGTAGCGCCGGGGATGAGCCGCGGCGAACTGGGTCAAAAGATCGAGAACAGCTTGTCGACCCAGTGCAAGACGACCAGCAGGACGACTCCGATCCCGATGATGCCGTAGCCGGTCAGCCTCTCCGATTGCGCGGGCGCTGGAAGCCGCCGCGGAACGCGCGGTAGGCGCCATAGCCGATGAGCAGCGTGATCAGGAATGCCAGCATGTCGTGTTGGTCGTCGCGGGCGTTTGAAAGGTTCAAGGCGACGATGCGCGAGATGATGGCCGCTGCCCCGCGATGGGTTGAGTGGACGGAGCAAAACCTGCAGAACTTTTCGTTGACCTCAACCTAGGCGCTCACGCGGCGGGCTTCCCCGAAGTCCGGCACTCTTTGCCCTTTGGCAAATTCATTTAATGCCTGGAGAATCATCCGCAGGTCAAAAGCAGTCTCTTCGGCAGTCAGGTTTCGGATGATCTGCGAAACGGTAACCGATACGCCATATGTTTGCTGCAGCTTGCTATTGAGGTCAGAGAGCAATTGCTTTCCAGGGACAATCATCAATCTGCTGGGCAAATCTTTCCATTCCTTGTCCAATAGTGAAATTGCATTCTCCGCAACGGTTGCCGGATCTTTTGAAGTTCGACTATGAAAATATCGCATTCGATTGGAAATGCGTTGGCTCAGTACTGTAGATTTCAGCTCCTCGGATAGCTGCGACAGCATCAGCCGGACTAAATCGACTGAAACGGCGGGAATCTTAGATTTTTTATCTTTCAATCGCTCGTTTATGGCGCGTGCCATGGCTTCAGGGACTAGCAAATAATTTTCGATTTCTTTGCCCGCTAGAACGTGAAAATTCGGCACGACGCTACGTGTCTCTTTTATCAATTCATCAATTTCTTCGGCGCAACGGTAATCTCTGTCGAGCAATCCCGACACTGCAATATCCGCCTTCAGGACCTTTTCGAAGGCCCAAGAAGCGTGTTGAATTCGTTGTCGCTGACTAAACCCGCCAATAGGCACAACGGTGATACTGACGTTCTCGGCAAACTCAACGAACCCGAGGCGAGACGCAAACCGTCTAAGAAGACGAAAATCATTTCCTTCTAGGAACAAGATTTTCTTACCCCGCGACAGTCGTGCGAGATGAATATTCTGCGCTGATCCTATGCTAAATAGTGCTTCCTGAAGGCCATCAATATCAGTAACGCGGCTGGCCATTTTTTTGTTTTATTGATGAGAATGACTTCGTCATGTTCAGCTTCATTGACGATTTCGGCTGAATGGGTGGCCAGAATAATCTGCTTGTTGGTCGCCTTTAGGAGTTGGGACAATTTATGTTGTAAGTCTGGATGCAGGTAGATTTCAGGTTCGTCGATAATTAGCACGTCTGAAGTAGCTGAGTTGGTCAAGTGCGTAAGAATTTGCAGCCAGACTTGAAAACCAAATCCCGCCCAGCAAAGCTCGCGATCAACTCGGCCCTCTTTGCAAAACATAGCTAGTTTTGGAGGATAGCTCGTGTCCAATTCCGGTTTTGAAATTGTTACACCGTCCCAGGTCTGTTCCACCAATTGCTGAAAGACGGGAAATTCATTCGACCAGCGGTACCAGATGTTTCGGAACATTCGATGCGAGCGTCGGGTCCCGATTGATTCGGCTACGTACTGATCGCTCAGAAGTAGCTCTTCCTCTTCCAGCGGTCCAAGTGTTGGAAATGAATAGACGGATATCGGGAAGTTTTTTCTGAATTGAGCCGTCGTTGCGGTTCGCTGCTTTGCATCTACAGTCAAAACGCAGCGAGCGTTATCATAAAACTGCAGATGCAGTTCATTTCCGTTGTCCAACGCAAAAGACACGGACGTTTCCTGATCTGTTTCGTAGTCCGAGTGGATGTTTGTAAGGGAAATTGGAATTAATGAATTTGGGATTTCATAGCCAACAGTAGTCTCGCCCAGAGGTGGTCCCGGTTGTCTGAACAGATTTTCCGCCTCGATAAGTGGAGCCTCTGCCGGGGTTAGGCTGCCAAGCGGATTGGCAGCGGGTTGAAGTAGGCTTGATCGGGCGTGGCATCGTCAAGGCTCGAATGCGGCCGTCGGCGATTGTAGAAGTCGAAGTAGCGGCCGATCGAAGTGCGGGCCTCGCTGACGCTGTCGTAGGCCCGCAGATACACCTCCTCGTATTTGACGCTGCGCCACAGCCGCTCGACGAACACGTTGTCGCGCCAGGCGCCCTTGCCGTCCATGCTGATCGCAACGTCGTTGTTGGCGAGCACACCGGTGAAGGCCTGGCTCGTGAACTGCGAACCCTGATCGGTATTGAAGATGTCCGGTTTGCCGTGACGAGCCAAAGCATCCTCCAGCGTTTCGACGCAGAACGCCGCCTCCATGGTGATCGACAGCCGCCACGACAGCACGCGGCGGCTGAACCAGTCGAGCACGACAGCCAGATAGACAAAGCCGCGCGCCATCGGAATGTAAGTGATGTCCATCGCCCACACCTGGTTCGGCCGCGTGATCGCCATCCCGCGCAGCAGATACGGATAAATCTTGTGGCCGGGCTCGGGCTTGGTCGTGCGCGGACGGCGATAGAGCGCTTCTATCCCCATCCGCCGCATCAGCGTCTTCACATGCCGACGGCCGATCCGGCACCCCTCGGCAGCCAGCAGGCCTCGCAACATCCGCGAGCCGGCGAAGGGGAACTCCAGATGCAGTTCGTCGATCCGCCGCATGATCGCAAGGTCCGCGGCGGACACCGGCCGCGGCAGGTAGTAGACGCTGCCACGGCTGATGTTCAGCGCCTTGGCTTGCTTGGTGATCGGCAGATCGTGTTCGCGGTCGATCATCGCTTTGCGCTCAGCAAACCGGCTTTGGTGAGCGCTCCTTCCAAAAAATCGTTCTCCAGCGTCAGCGCTCCGATCTTGGCATGCAGCGACTTCACGTCGATGGCCGGGAGCTGCGCCGCTGCATTGCCGCCGGGACCGAAGACATCGGCAGCCGCACCCTCAAGCTGAGCCTTCCACGATGTGACCTGATTGGGGTGGACGTCGAACTGCTCCGCAAGCTGGGCCATCGTTCGGTCGCCCTTGATAGCGGCAAGCGCCACCTTCGCCTTGAAGGCCGGTGTGTGGTTCCGGCGCGGTCGTCTGCTCATGGTCTCTCCTGATTCGCAGGCCACAGCGTGCCCGCCGTCAGGCAGAAACTCCACTTATCGTCCTGTGCAGATTTCCGGGACCGGCTCTCCCTTCGCTTGTATTCTCTGTGGAAGTCGGCGGGACGCAAAATTGAGAGCGGCCGTCACTGCCCTAAATGCATCTAGGACCGTAGATTTGCCTGCGTTGTTCGGGCCTACCAATACGTTCACAGTTCTCAAATGGACTGTGAAATCCTTGAGTGATTTGAAGTTTCGAAATCTAACTGTTTTGAACATCCAACGGAGCCGTATCGAACACGATAACGCGATATTGATCCTTCCAACTTGCTCGCAAATTTTGCATCAATGGTGCCCCGAGCGCGATCGCTCGGGGCGGTGGTTGATCATCTGTTACGAACACCCCGTCGTGCTTCCGCACGTGTCGCACTTCATGCACGTGCCATTTCGCACCAGCGTGAAATTCCCACACTCGCCGCACATCTCGCCTTCGTAGCCTTTGGCTTTCGCCTCGGCGCGCCGGTCGGTCTTGGTCGGCGAGGGCTTCTCCCAGGCGAGCGCTTCGAGCGCTTGCGCGGGCGAGAGCTTCGCCTCCGGCTCCGCCTTCAGCGCGGTCGCGCCGGCCGCGTGCAGCGCGGTGACGCTGGCCGGGCCGCCTGAGCCGCCGCCGCGGCCTTCGCCGCCGATCGCGGCGGTCGGCGAGCCGCCGCTCACCACCGACAGCTTGTCGGTGCGCGAGCGGGTGAGGCCCTTCGACACATACTGCGTGGCGGTCGGGCGGACGCCTTCCTCGACGCCCTTGCCGAGCGCGTCGAAGCCGCCTTCGGAGGGATCGACATGCGCGAGGTCGAAGCGCTCGAGGTAGGAGATCGCGAGCTCGCGGAACACGTAGTCGAGGATCGAGGTCGCGTACTTGATGGTGTCGTTGCCTTGTACTGGCCCCTGGGGTTCAAAACGAGTGAAGGTGAAGGCGTCGACGTATTCCTCGAGCGGCACGCCGTACTGCAGGCCGAGCGAGATCGCGATCGCGAAGTTGTTGAGCAGCGACCGGAGAGCGGCGCCCTCCTTATGCATGTCGACGAAGATCTCGCCGAGTCGCCCGTCCTCGTATTCGCCGGTGCGCAGATACACCTTGTGGCCGCCGACCACGGCCTTCTGGGTGTAGCCCTTGCGCCGGCTGGGGAGCTTCTCACGCTCGCGCAGCACCGTGACGCGCTCGACGATCTTCTCGACGATGCGCTCGGCCGTAGCCGCTACGCGCGCCGCCTGCGGCTTCTCGATGAACGTCTGGACTGACGAATCTTGCGCGTCGTCCTCTTCCTCCTCGTCGGCGATGAGTTGGCTCTGCAATGGCTGCGAGAGCTTGGAGCCGTCGCGGTAGAGCGCGTTGGCCTTGAGCGCCAGCTTCCATGACAGCAGATAGGCCGCCTTGCAGTCCTCGACCGTCGCGTCGTTCGGCATGTTGATGGTCTTGGAGATCGCGCCGGAGATGAACGGCTGCGCCGCCGCCATCATCTTGATGTGGCTCTCGACCGACAGGTAGCGCTTGCCGATCTTGCCGCACGGGTTGGCGCAGTCGAACACCGCATAGTGCTCGGCCTTGAGGTGCGGCGCGCCTTCGACGGTCATCGCGCCGCAGACGTGGACGTTGGCCGCCTCGATCTCGCGCTTGGAGAAGCCCAGGTGCGCCAGCAGGTCGAAGCTCGGCAGCGCCAGTGTCTCGGCCGGAATCGCGAGCGTATTCTTCAGGAAGTCCTCGCCCAGCGTCCACTTGTTGAAGGCGAACTTGATGTCGAAGGCGGTGGGCAGCGACTTCTCGATCTTGGCGATCATCTCGTCGGTAAAGCCCTTGGCCTTCAGCGTGGTGTGATTGATCGCAGGCGCCTGGGCGAGCGTGCCGTGGCCGACCGCATAGACCTCGATCTCGGCGATGTCGGCCTCGGAGTAGCCGAGGGTGCGAAGCGCCGCGGGCACCGCGCGGTTGATGATCTTGAAGTAGCCGCCGCCGGCGAGCTTCTTGAACTTCACCATGGCGAAGTCGGGCTCGATGCCGGTGGTGTCGCAGTCCATGACCAGGCCGATCGTGCCGGTCGGCGCGATCACGGTGGCCTGCGCGTTGCGGTAGCCGTGCTCCTCGCCGAGCTTGAGGGCCCGGTCCCAGGCGCGCTTGGCGTGGTCGGCGAGACCCTTGTAGGCGTCGCTGTCGACCAGCACGCGGTGGTCGAGCGGCACCGGCGGCTGCGACACCTTCTCGTAGCCGGTCTTCTCGCCATAGGCGGCGCGGCGGTGGTTGCGGATCACGCGCAGCATGTGGTCGCGGTTCTTCTTGTAGCCGGGGAACGCGCCGAGCTGGCTCGCCATCTCCGCCGACGTCGCGTAGCTGACGCCGGTCATGATGGCGGTCAGCGCACCGCCGATCGAGCGGCCGGCGTCGCTGTCATAGGCGAGGCCGGACGACATCAGGAGGCCGCCGATGTTGGCGTAGCCGAGGCCCAGCGTGCGGTACTCGTAGGAGAGCTGCGCGATCTGCTTCGAGGGAAACTGCGCCATCAACACGGAGATTTCGAGCACGACGGTCCACAGCCGCACGGTGTGCTCGTAGCCCTGGATGTCGAACGCGCCGGTCTTCTCGTCGCGGAACGTCAGCAGGTTCAGCGAGGCCAGATTGCAGGCGGTGTCATCGAGGAACATGTACTCCGAGCACGGATTGCTTCCGCGGATCGGGCCGGACGCCGGGCAGGTGTGCCAGTCGTTGACGGTGGTGTGGTACTGCAGGCCCGGATCGGCGCAGGCCCAGGCAGCGAAGCCGATCTTCTCCCAAAGTTCTCGTGCTTTGACTGTTTTGGCGATCTTGCCGGGCTTGGTACGCCAGGTCAGGTCCCATTCGGCGTCGGCTTCGACGGCCTTCAGGTACTCGTCGGTGACGCGCACCGAGTTGTTGGAGTTCTGGCCGGAGACGGTCAGATAGGCCTCCGAGTCCCAATCGGTGTCGTAGATCGGGAAATCGAAGTCGATGTCGGTGTAGCCCTGGCGCGCGAACTGGATGACGCGCTGGATCAGGTTGTCCGGCACGTGGCTGCGGCGGGCGAGCTTGATCTCACGCTTGAGCGCGGGGTTCTTCTCGGGCTGGAAGCAGTCGTCGCCCGAGCCCTCGCAGTTCACGCAGGCCTTGATGATGGCCTTGAGGTGCTTCTGGTTGATCTTGGAGCCGGTGACCAGCGCCGCGACCTTCTGCTCCTCCTTCACCTTCCAGTCGATGAAGGACTCGATGTCCGGGTGATCGGTGTCGACGATCACCATCTTGGCGGCGCGTCTTGTCGTTCCCCCGGACTTAATCGCGCCCGCAGCGCGGTCGCCGATCTTGAGGAAGCTCATCAGGCCCGACGACTTGCCGCCGCCGGCGAGCTTCTCGCCTTCGCCGCGCAGCAGGGAGAAGTTGGTGCCGGTGCCGGAGCCGTACTTGAACAGGCGGGCCTCGCGGACCCACAGGTCCATGATGCCGCCTTCGTTCACCAGGTCGTCGTTGATGCCCTGGATGAAGCAGGCGTGCGGCTGCGGGTGCTCGTAGGACGACTTCGACTTGGTCAGCTTGCCGGTCTGGAAGTCGACGTAGTGGTGGCCCTGGCTCGGGCCGTCGATGCCATAGGCCCAGTGCAGGCCGGTGTTGAACCATTGCGGCGAGTTCGGCGCGCACATCTGGTTCGCCAGCATGTAGCGAAGCTCGTCGAAGAAGGCGGAAGCGTCGTTCTCGCTGTCGAAGTAGCCGCCTTTCCAGCCCCAGTAGGTCCAGGTTCCGGCGAGGCGGTCGAACACCTGCTTGGAGGATTGCTCGCCGATCATGCGCTCCTTCTCGGGAACCTGGGCGAGGGCGTCCTCATCGGCGACCGAGCGCCAGAGGAACGAGGGGACGGAATTCTCTTCGAATTTCTTCAAGCGCGCGGGGACGCCGGCCTTGCGGAAATACTTCTGCGCCAGCACGTCGCTCGCCACCTGCGACCAGAACTCGGGGACTTCCACGTTGTCGGCGCGAAACACCACGGAGCCGTCCGGGTTGCGGATCTCGCTCACCACATGACGGAACGTCATGTTGGCGTAGGGTGATTGACCTTCCTTGGTGTACCGCCGCTCAATTCGCATGGTTTTTGCCCCTTTTGCGCGCGCCAGCGCCCTCTTGGAGGCCCCGGCAGTTTATCCCCCGGGCTGGCCCTAGACCCACCCCGTTCTCAGTGTTTTTGACGCGTCTCTCACATAGGTCTGGCGCCGGAGATCGGCACCGTTTCTGCACGCTGAACTGGGTTGCCCGCCCCCTCACATGGCAACACTCCACCGCACCTCGCCAAGGTTGCAGTCCGGGCGGGGAACACACCAAAGGTCGTAATGAGAGGGTTCGGCTGGGACACGCAACAGACCCGGACCGGACAGTTAGAACGCTATGACAGACTCGCCGCACGCGTCAAGCAATAGACACCGAAACTGAATCAAATACTAAGTCTTGTGCCTCAGGTGTTAATTCTGGGGATTACAGGGACGACTCAGTGCGACCGGCGAAGTATCGGACAAACCGGCCGGATTCCGAAAGCCCCCTCCGTCACAAGTCTGTTGGCGCGTTGTCACAAATCCCCAGTCAACTGTAGATCGTCGGCCTTCCCGGTAATTAAGTACCTTTTTGAGCACTTCCGCAGGCGACGGAACGCGACGTCCGTCCGACAATTTGTCCCCCGCAAAGTCCTCGTGAGTCATGCCCATGACGTGGACGAGCAGCGATTCTCGCAAGGCGTCCAAACGTTTAGTTCGTGCGAGAGTCGATTCATCGTGGCCTTGCGAAGGTGTCAGAGAGAATTGCTTTCGCTCGGTCCGCCCCGGTGTCACGTCGTGATCGGCGCACAAGCGGATGATCTCTGCGATCTCGTATTGTCGGTCACCAATCGTTGGCTGCCGTTGTTACGCGCCAACACAATTCGTGTTCGAAACGCCGCCGCGAACTGATCACAGCGCCGCGTGCTGGACAGGCCGGGAAGTGGATGGCAAAACGCGGGCCATGAAGACATTCTTCCTGCGCTTCTTCACGTGGTGGAACGGCCAGACCTTCGGCACCCAGCTCTGGACTTGGTGCTACGGCGAACTGGTCGGCCAAGATGAGTTCGGCAACCGCTACTACCGGACGCGTGGCGGCAAGATCGATCCGACCCTGCTGATGGAGCGGCGCTGGGTGATTTACAACGGCGTTGCCGAACCTTCGATGGTGCCACCGTCGTGGCACGGCTGGCTGCACCATACGATCGATACGCCACCGACCGAGGAGAACTACAAGTCGCGGCCGTGGCAGAAGCCGCACCGGCCCAACCTCACCGGCACGCCCGCGGCGCACCGGCCAACCGGATCGACGCTTGCGCAAGGCCGGCGCCCGAAGGCGACCGGTGACTACAAGGCCTGGACGCCGGGCCGCTAAGTCCACTGCCGGTTCAACGGCTTAACCCGCCCTTTCCACGCCTTATTCGCCGTGTTAACCGGAAGGGACGTGGCCTTGGCGACCACGTGAGAGGCCGAACAGCGGCGAATGGCCCGTTTTTTACTCATAGGGTGTCTGAGCGTAGCGGCTGTGTTGGCCGGCTCTCCCGCTTTCGCCCAGTTTCCGAACATTTTTGAGCAGCTGTTCCGGTTCGATCCGCCGCCGCGGCCGCCTTCTGACGTCGATCGCCCGCGGCCTCCGCCGGGCACCCGGCCGCAGCAAGGCCTGCCGCCCGGACCGCCGCCCGGTCGCGTGCAGCAGCGGCAACTGCCGCCGCCGCCCGGTGCTGGCACGCCGACCCAGGACGCCAATCTACCGGGCGCGTCACCCGGTCAGCGCCAGCCGCGCGACACATCAGCGCCTAACGCGCCGCCGCAGCCCGCCAACACCGCACCGCAGCCCGGTGACGAAGTGATCATGGAGCCACCGGCGCAGAAGATCGCGAATCCGACTGCGGTGTTCTCCGGCCTCGACAAGATCACTGGCCGCATCATCAATTTCGAGATCGCCATCAACGAGACCGTGCGTTTCGGTGCGCTCGAAGTGACGCCGCGCGTCTGCTACACGCGTCCGCCGACCTTGTCGCCGAATACCGATGGCTTCATCGAGGTCGACGAACTCACGCTGCAAGGCGAGCTGCGCCGCATCTTCACCGGCTGGATGTTTGCCGCGAGCCCGGGCATCAATGCCGTGGAGCATCCGATCTACGACGTCTGGTTGACCGACTGTAGGGGCGCGACGCCGGCGGTGACCGCGGAAGCGCCGCAAGAGCCGGCGCCTGCGGCCGCGCAGCCGCAACGCCCGCTACAACAACAGCGCCAGCCGCAGCAACCGCGCCGCGCCGCTCCGCCGGTCCAGCCGCTGCCGCCCCCCGGTACCGCGCGGTAAGTCTAGGCCCTGCCTTCGATCTGAATGGATGCGAGCCGAAGGGCCTCGGCGCCGGTAAGGACGTGTCCAGTCGGCACAGCGTCGAAATCCGCCTCCCCGACCAGCGCCACCTCCAGCAGCTTGTGATAGGCGTCTCTAGGCACTTCGATTGCGCCGAAAATCCTCAGGTGATCGGTCACGTACTGCGCGTCAAGCAGCTGAAAGCCGCCGGCGTTGAGCCGCGCCACCAGATGGACCAGCGCAACCTTCGACGCGTCGCGCGCGCGATGGAACATGCTTTCGCCGAAAAACGCGCGCCCGAGCGAAACGCCATAGAGACCGCCGACCAGCACGCCGTCCTCATAGGCTTCCACGCTATGACCGTGGCCGATGTCAAAGAGCCTGCGGTAGAGCGCGCGAATGCGCCCATTGATCCACGTCCGGGTCCGGCCTGGCGCAGGCTCGGCGCAGCCGTCGAGCACGGCATCGAAGTCGTGGTTGACGCGCACCAAAAAACGATCGGAGCGGACGGTGCGGGCCAAACGGCTGGGTATGTGGAATTGTTCGAGCGGCAAGACGCCGCGTTCGTCCGGTTCGTGCCAATGCAAACCCGGGTCTTCGGCGCTCTCCGCCATCGGAAAGATGCCGCAGGCGTAAGCCTTGAGCAGCACCTCCGGAGTGATTTCAACCTGTGGTTCGCGATTGGCCATGGCAATTCCCGGCGGGAACCCTTGCTTGCAGGCGGATTTTAGCGCGGCAGCGGCGGGATGCGAGCTTAAAAGGCCGTTAACCATATCCCGCGTCATTTTCCGAAAAGGCCGCAAATATTTCCGCCCGCTTGCGTTGTCCCAGCATCCCGGACAGCGCGAGGGGAAGAGGGATGAATGAGAAGGAATCGATGCCACGAGTGCTCGTGGTCGAGGACGAGTTCCTCATCAGCACGATGGTCGCCGATGTCCTGTCGGAGCGCGGCTGTGAGGTTCACGTCGCGGCCAGCGCCCAGGAAGCGCTTGAGCACCTGACTTGCGGTGCACCGTGCGACGTGATGTTCACCGATATCAATCTACCCGGCGGCGTCGACGGGGCGACGTTGGCGCAATTGGCGCGGCAACTGCGGCCGGACTTGCCGGTGGTTTACGCCTCGGGATTGGTCACCGCGATCGAGCAGTTCAACGCGGTGCCGGGGGCGACCTTCGTGTCCAAGCCCTATGACCCGGATAAAGTTTGCGTGCTGTTGCAGCAGTTCGCGGCGCGGCCGCACTAGTCTAGCTGCTAGCGGTCGGCCAGAAACCGCTCAAGCCAGTGGATGTGGTAGTTGCCGTCGATGATGTCCTGTTCGCGCACCAGCTTGCGGAACAGCGGGAGCGTGGTCTCAATGCCGTCGACCACGAACTCGTCGAGCGCGCGACGCAGCCGCATCAGGCATTCGGTGCGCGTCTTGCCGTGCACGATCAGCTTGCCGACCAGCGAGTTGTAGAACGGGGGGATCGTGTAGCCTTGGTACACGGCAGAATCGACCCGCACGCCGAGACCGCCCGGCGGATGGTACGACTGGATTTTTCCGGGCGAGGGCAGGAAGGTCGACGGGTTCTCCGCATTGATCCGGCACTCGATCGCGTGGCCGTGGAACCGCACATCATTCTGGGTCACCGGCAGGTCGCCGCCAGCGGCGACACGGATCTGCTCCAGCACCAGGTCGATGTCGGTGATCGCCTCGGTCACCGGATGCTCGACCTGAATGCGGGTGTTCATTTCGATGAAGTAGAAGCGGCCGTCCTCGAACAGGAATTCGACAGTGCCGGCGCCGAGATACTTCAGCTCCCGCATCGCTTTCGCGACCGTCTCGCCGATCGCGTCGCGTTCCGCGCTGTTGAGGGCAGGTGACGGGCTCTCCTCCAGCACTTTCTGATGACGGCGCTGCAATGAGCAGTCGCGCTCACCGAGATGGATCGCGCCGCCCTTGCCGTCGCCGAGCACCTGGATCTCGATGTGGCGCGGCCGCTGCAGATATTTCTCCAGATAGACCGCGTCGTCGCCGAATGCGGCCTTGGCTTCCGACCGGGCGGTGGACAGCGCGGTGGGGAGATCGTTCTCGCTGTGCGCGACCTTCATGCCGCGGCCGCCGCCGCCGGCCGCAGCCTTGACCAGCACCGGGAAACCGATCTCGCGCGCCAGCGCGAGCGCCTCCTTGTCGGATTCCACACCGCCTTCGGAACCGGGAACGACGGGAATGCCGAGACGTTTGGCGGTCCGCTTGGCCTCGATCTTGTCACCCATCAGGCGGATTTGATCGGGCCGCGGGCCGATGAAATGGATTTGATGCTCGCCCAGAATCTCGGCGAAACGCGCGTTCTCCGACAGAAATCCATAGCCCGGATGCACCGCGTCGGCGCCGGTGATCTCGCAGGCCGCGAGCAATGCGGGAATGTTGAGGTAGCTGTCCTTGGCGGGCGGCGGGCCGATGCAGACGCTTTCGTCGGCGAGCCGGACATGCATGGCGTCGGCGTCCGCGGTCGAATGCACGGCGACGGTCGGAATGCCGAGCTCCTGGCAGGCGCGCAGCACCCGGAGCGCGATCTCGCCGCGATTTGCGATCAGGATTTTGTCAAACATCGTGCCGCTCGAAGCAGCGAATGGCGAGGAGCGAATAGCGAGTAGTGAGTAGCGAATAGTGAAGAGTTAAGGAGACGGTGCCGCTCATTGCTATTCGCTACTCACTATTCGCTACTCACTCGATGATCATCAACGGCTCGCCGAACTCGACCGGCTGCGCGTCTTCGATCAGGATTTTCGTCACCGTTCCCGAGCGCGGCGCCGGAATCTGGTTCATGGTCTTCATTGCTTCGACGATCAGCAGCGTTTCACCGGCGGTTACCTTGGCGCCAATGTCGACAAACGGCATCGCGCCGGGCGAGGGGCCGAGGTAGGCAGTGCCAACCATCGGAGAAGTCACGACGCCTGGGTGATTGGCGAGATCGACGGCGGGTGTTGCGGCGGGCGAAGGCGCCGCGACCGGTGGCGGCACCGCGTGAGCCGCGCCGATGACATGGCTGATGTCGCGGCCGCGTGCGACTCGCACCCGTGTGCCGTCGCGCTCGATTTCGATCTCGGTGAGACCGGTCTCGTCGAGCAGCTTGGCAAGCTCGTGGATCAGTTCGCGGTCGACCTCGGGCTTCGGCGCGGGCTCGTGATCTGCCATCGTTATGCTCGCGCGTCCCGCACTCAGCGCCTGGACTTGGCTTTGGCGAATTGCGCCATCGCCTCGATTGCCAGTGCATAACCCTGGATCCCAAAGCCGGCCATTGTTGCTTTCGCGACCGGCGCGACCACCGACGCGTGGCGCCAGGTTTCACGGGCAAAGATGTTGGTGACGTGAACTTCAATCGCCACGACGTTCACGGCCTTGAGCGCGTCGTGGATCGCAATCGAAGTGGTGGTGAAGCCTGCCCCGTTGATGACGATGCCGGCGGCTTTCTTGGCGCCAGCCTCCTGAATCCAGTCGACCAACTCGCCCTCGTGGTTGGAGCAACGAAATTCAATCGCGAAACCGAACCGCTTGCCGGCGTCGCGGCACAGCTTCTCGACGTCCTTGATGGTGGCGCGGCCGTAGATATCCGGCTGGCGGGTGCCAAGCAGGTTCATGTTCGGGCCGTTGAGGACGTAGAGCGTCTTTGGCATCGGCAAACCCTGCGCTGTGCCGGGGCGGGCCGCGGCGACATTCCAAGGCTTTATAGGCACTTAGGCGAAAAAGGGAAAGCGCGTCGCCGGGACCCAGCCGGCGACTGGATTTTGCGGTGACGGCACGCCGTCGCGCTAGTTCGTTGCCGCCTTCAGGTCGAGCGTCTTGGCGATCTCAGCGATCGCCTTGAACTGTTCGTCGATCGATGCCGAAAGCTCCGCGGCCGAGCCCGGCACCACCTCCTGGCCGCTGGCGACAAGCTTGTCTGCCAGCGCCTTGTCGGACAGCGCCTCCCTGACGTCTGAAGCGATCCGCTCGCGCAGCGCGAGCGGCATGTCGCGCTGGCCGAAAACGCCGACCAGTCCATCGAAGGTCAGATCCGGGAAGCCGGCTTCGGTGATGGTCGGCACATCCGGCAGCATCGACACTCGCTTGGTGGAACTCACCGCGAGAAGCTGCACACGGCCGGCCTGGACTTGCGGGCGAACGATGGCGTAGGCCGCGCTGTAAAGATGCAGGCGGCCTTCGCCGACGTCGGTCAAAGCCTGTACAGGATTGCGGTACGGGACTTTTTGCATGTCGATGCCGGCCTTCTTCAGCCAGGCCGCGACGATCAGGTCGGTCGCGCCGGTGATGGTGGCCCAATTCAACTTGCCGGGTTGCGCCTTCGCCATGTCGGCGAGTTCCTTGAACGACTTGATGTTCATCGACTGCGGCGCGTTAAGCGTCACGACTGTGGCGCTGATGCGCGCGACCGGCGACAGATCGCTCATCTTGTAGGGCAGCTTGTCGTGCAGATAGGGATGCGCGGTGAACGACGAGGCCGGCCCCAGGAACAGGGTGTGGTCGTCATTCGAACCGATGAAACTCGTGATGGCGACAAAGCCGTCGCCGCCAGGACGGTTCTCAACGACGACGGGCTGGCCCCAGCGCGCCGACAGTTTCTCCGCGAGCAGGCGCGCGCCGAGGTCGGCGCCGGAGCCGGCGCCAAGCGGCAACACGAACTTCACCGGGCGCGACGGCCAGGATTGTTGCTGGGCTTGCGCGACGGATGGCAGCGCAAGCGCGGCCAGCACGACGGCGGCGGCAGTCCAGTGCTTGAGAGCGTGCATGGATCAGCTCCGTTAGCTTGCCGGCTTGACGCCAAGGATTTTGCCGGCTTCGGCAGCCTGCGCTTTCTGCTTGTCGATCGCTGCGCTGAACTCCGCGGGTGCGCCGGGATTGACGACCTGTCCGGTCGCGGTCAGCTTTTGCGCAATCTCGGGATCCTTCAGCACCGCGATCACGTCGGCGGCGATGCGCTCGCGCACCGCGGCCGGCATATCGCGCAGACCGAATATTCCGACCAGGCCGTCAATCGTGGTGTCGGGGAAGCCGGCCTCCGCCGTGGTCGGCACGTCTTTCAGTATCGTCGCACGCTGCGATGCGGTGACAGCGAGCAGCCGAAGCTTTCCCGATTCCACATGCGGGCGCAGGATCGCATAAGCCGACATCATGAGCTGGATGCGGCCTTCAGCGAGATCGGTCGCCGCCTGCACCGTGTTGCGATACGGCACCTTGGCGATCTGCAGGCCGGCCTTCTTCTGGAAGCCGTCAAACACAAAATCGAAGAAGCCGGTGATGGTGGCCCAGTTGAGCTTGCCCGGATTGGCCTTCGCGTAGGCGATCAGATCGCCCATCGTCTTGAACGGCATTGACGAGGGGACAGCCACGCCCACGATGGTGTTGGTCATGCGCACGACCGGCACGAACTCCTTGGCGTCGTACGGCATCTTGTCGTGCGTCCACGGATGATGCGTGAACGAGGAAGTCGGCGACATCAGCAGCGAGTGATCATCCTTGCCGCCGACGAAAGTCGTGATAGCCACCACGCCGTCGCCGCCGGGCTTGTTCTCGATCACCACCGACTGGCCCCATTTTGCCGAGAGCCTTTCGCCGACCAGGCGGGCCGTGATGTCGACGCCGGAACCGGGGCCGAGCGGCAGGATCAGCTTGACCGGGCGCTGCGGCCAGCTTTGTGCATGCGAGGGCGCGCCGGCCAACAGCAGCGTGGACGCGACGAAAACGACGGCGCCGAGCACCTTGACGATGACGGACATGAGGCTTCCTCGACTTCTATTTTTGCGCACGCTGAGCGCGGCGGAATGGTGCCGCGAGGAGGTGCCTATTGTAAAGCGACGAGCGCGCTAGCAGGTCGCTTTGCCGCATCGGGCGTTGTTGATCTTTTCGCGCAGAGCATCGACACCGACTGCGCCCACCACGACATCGTTGCCGATCACGTAGGCCGGCGTGCCGTTGACCCCGAGCGACTCGGCGAGCTTGAAGCTTTCCTCGATGCTCAAGCGCACCTCTTCTCCGCCGAGATCCCGCTCGATGCGCGCGACGTCGAGCCCAGCGTCCTTGGCGGCGGCCAGCGCACGGGCCTTGTCGATCTGGCCGCGCCCGGTCATGAGCTTCTGGTGATATTCGAGGTACTTCTTGCCGGTCTTGTCCTGCATGCGCACCGCAACGCCGACTTTCGCCGCGTCCTGCGAGCCTGGCCCAAGGACGGGAAATTCCTTGAGCACTACCTTGAGATTGGGGTCGGCCTTCATCAGCGTCATCATGTCGGTCATGGCGCGCTTGCAGTAGCCGCAGTTGTAGTCGAAGAACTCGACGAAGGTGACATCGCCCTTCGGATTTCCGATCGACACGTGGCGCGGCGAGTTGAAGAGGGCTTCGGCATTGTCCTTGATCGCCGTTTTGTTCTTTTCGGCCTCGCTCTTGGCCTGGCGCTTCTCAAGCTCGGCGATCGCTTCCTGCAGCACCTCCGGATGCTTGATCAGGTACTCGCGGATGATGCGCTCGATTTCGGTGCGCTGCGTGTCTGAAACCAGCTGGGCGGGCACAACCGACGCGGTGAATGCGAGCAAGGCGGCAGCGAAGGCGAGGCGCAGTGAAGATCGCATTGTGCTTGTCCTTTGGATCAACGCATGCCGGCCGGCGGCTTGAAACTCGCGATGTCGTCCGCCTTGACCCAGCCTGGGGAACCAACCGCGAACCGCGTCTTGGCGCGCGAAGCGAGTTCCCTGGCGGTCTTATAGTCGCTGCGGGTAAACGCCGCCTGAGCAGACGCGAGGTCGGCCTGTGCGAGGTCGCCCTTGCGGCCAAAGGCCATGGCCAACTGAGAATAGGCTTCAGGAATTTCCGGTTCGCGGGCCAGCGCTGTCCGCAGCAGCGTCACCGCCTCATCGGCCAGCTTGGCATTGTTCAGGCTGTTGATGGCCTGCGCCAGCATCACCTGGATCAGCGCCGGGTTGGGTGCCATCTTGACGGCGCGCCGCAGCGGCTCGATGGCCTCCGCCGCCTTGCCGCCTTCAAGCAACGCCTGGCCCTTGAGCTCATGGAGATAAGGGTTGTTCGGCATGTCATGGATCAGCGCATCGATCTGCGTGACCGCGGCGCGAAGGTCGGAATGACGGTAGGTGGCGATTGCGCGGGCATAGCGCGCCGGCAGGCTGGTGTCCGTCGCGGGATATTTGCGCGCCACCGTATCGCGACGCTCCAGGAAGCCGACCAGCTTGGCTCGCGCCATGTCGTGGCGAAGCTGCAGCTCGGGGCTGTCCTTAGTATCCCAATACGGGCTGGTCTTGGCGTAGATCGCCAACGCTGAAACGCGCTCGGCCGGCATCGGATGTGATTGTGTGTACGGGTCCGCACCCGTCGCGAGGAACAGGATCTGGTCGGCCATGCGCTTGAAGGTGTCGTACATGCCTTTTGGCGATTGGCGCGTTTCGTTCAGGAACTTCACGCCCGCCCGGTCCGCTTGTTCTTCCTGGGCGCGCTGATAGGACAGCAGCGACCGCTGGATCATCGACTGCGGCCCGAGTATGGCCGCGGACGGATTGCCCATATCGCGCCCGGATTTGCTCGCGGCCACCATTGCGCCAAGCCCCAGCAGCATCGCGATGATCATCTGCGATTGCGCCTGGGCAAGCTGCTCGCGCAGCCGGGACAGATGGCCGCCGGCAATGTGTCCGGTCTCGTGCGCCAGCACGCCGATGATCTGGTTCGGAACCGTCGATTCCATCAGCGCGCCGGCGTTTACGAAGATGCGCCTGCCGTCCATAACGAACGCATTGAACGAGCGGTCGTTGATGATGATGACGCGAATATTCTGTTGCGCGAGGCCGGCGGCCTTCAGGACCGGCTGGGTGTAATCGCGCAGCAGTTGCTCGATTTCGGCGTCGCGAATAAGCGGCAGCCCGCCTTGCGCGCGCGCAGGCGCAACCGTGGTGACGGCAAGGGCGCACGCCGTCACAACCGCAAGCGCGCGTCTGACTGGCGCCTTCGGCCGCACCCTGATAGGTCTTCCGACTTCGGTCATATCCGCTTGGCTTTGCACGCCATATTCGGCGCAAACTACGGGCGCCCCCCGACAGGGTCAACGCGGGTTGCGATCACATCTGGGTGGGCTTAGCGCTGGCAAAATGAGCGGCCGAATGCGGCAACAGCGGGGCGACATGGCACGAGCGAAGCGCGCGTGTGACACGGCGAGGCTGGCATGATGCTGGATGCGGCACGGCGCTTGATTTCGCCGTCTACGCGCTCCGACGTGCCGCCGTTCATGGTGATGGACGTGATGGCCGCGGCGGCGCGAATCGAGGCAGCCGGAGGTCATGTCATCCACATGGAGGTTGGGCAGCCGGCGGCGCGCGCGCCGAAGCCGGCGATTGAGGCGGCGCGCGCCGCTCTGTCGGGTCCGCTGCGCTACACCGAGGCGCTTGGCATCTGGACGCTGCGCGAGCGCATCGCGCGCCATTACGCGGAAACCTATGGGATCGACGTCTCGCCGGACCGTATCATCGTCACCACCGGCTCCTCGGCGGGTTTCATCCTGGCCTTTTTGTCGATGTTCGAGCCGGGCGATCGTGTCGCGATCGCGTGTCCCGGATATCCGCCCTATCGCCACATCCTGACCGCGCTCGGTTGCGAGGCGGTCTTGATCGAGACGACGGCCCAGACGCGCTGGGCGATCACCGGCGAGATGCTCAAAGCCACGCACTCGCGCACGCCGCTCGCGGGCATCCTGGTGGCCAGTCCGGCCAATCCGACCGGCACGATGATGACGCCGCAGGCGCTCGGTGAGCTGATCGACACGGCGCACGAACTCGGCATCCGGATGATCTCCGATGAAATTTATCACGGGCTGGATTACGCCATGAAAGCGGAAACCGCGGCTCGGCTTTCGGAGCACGTCGTGGTCATCAACTCGTTCTCGAAATACTTCTGCATGACGGGCTGGCGGATCGGCTGGATGGTGGCGCCGGAATCCCTGGTGCGGCCGATCGACCGGCTGCAAGGCAACCTCGCCATCTCGGTCCCGGCACTGTCGCAGGTCGCGGCGCAGGCGGCATTCGATGGCCGCGACGAGATGGAAGAGGTGAAGCACGGCTACGAGGAAAACCGCCGCATTCTGGTCGATGGCTTGCCCAAGGCCGGACTCGAAAAATTCCTTCCGGTCGATGGCGCGTTCTATCTCTATGCCGATGTTTCGCGCTTCACGAACGACAGCTTTGACTTCGCCAAGCGGCTGCTGCAAGAGGCTCATGTCGCGGCGACGCCGGGCATCGATTTCGATCCGATGCATGGACGTCTGTTTTTGCGCTTCTGCTACGCGGGGTCGTCCGCCGAAATGCACAAGGCGGTGACGCGTATCGCCCGTTGGCTGGGCACACGCTGAAGTCTTGCCCACCGTTGCGGGCCGCAACCTCGACGGTTACGCTGCGAATAGAAAACGGCGAACAGCGCCGGATCCAATCGGGGAGAGCGGCATGTTGCGCGCAGGTGCTTCAATCGTCGCGGGGGTGCTGATTGCGAGTGCGCTGCCTGCGTTTTCTCAATCGCAGTTTCCCAACAAGCCGATCCGCATGATCGTGCCCCAGGCGCCAGGCAGCGCGACCGACACGATCGCGCGGCTGGTCGCGGCCGAGATGGGCAACCAACTCAACCAGAACATCATCATCGAGAACAAGCCCGGCGCCGCCTTCACCATCGGCCTCGATATTGTCGCCAAGGCGCCAGCGGATGGCTACACGATCGGCATCGGTCCGGTCGGCGCGCTCGCCATCAGTCCCAACATGGTGGAGCGGCTGCCCTACAATCTCGAAAAGGATTTCCAGCCGATCGCACTAATCAGCCGCGGCCACTTGCTGCTGGCGGTCGCGCCGACTTCGGAGTTCAAATCGGTCAAGGATCTGGTGGCGAAGGCGAAGGCAAATCCCGGCAAGCTGACCAACGCTTCGTCGGCGAACGGCTCGCCCGGCCACGTCGGTGGCGAACTGTTCAAGCACATGACTGGCACCGACATCGTGCACGTGCCGTATCGTGGCGGCGCTGCGGCGATCAACGACCTGATCGCGGGCCGCGTCGATTTCATGTTCGAAAGCCTCAACTCGATTTCGCCGCATGCCAAGTCCGGCAACGTGCGCGCGCTCGCCGTGAGCGGCGACCGGCGCTCGCCGGCGTTTCCCGATCTGCCGACCGTAGCGGAAGCCGGCGTTCCCGGTTACAGCGCCCCGACCTGGAGCGGCATCATCGGACCAGCGGGGCTGCCGCGCGACGTCCTCATGAAGCTCAATGAGGCGCTCAATCGTGCGGTATCGACACCCGCCTTCAAGGAGCGGTTCGGCCAAATCGGCGACGAACCGGCAGGCGGCACGCCGGAGGAGTTCGCCACAGTGATGCGTGTCGAACTTGCCAAGTGGAAGGACGTGGTACAGCGCTCCGGCGCCAAGATGCAGTAGGGATAGATCTACCCGCTGGTGAGAAAAACGTCATCCTGTCGAGCGAATGATCGCCTAAACTGTCGGGCGTGACCGCGCCAACCGCTGCTCTTCAGGACCGCACGCTGATCGTCACTTGCACAGGTGACGGCAAGCTCTCGGGCGACGTCGCCGCGGGCGCGGTGCCGTGGTGGAGCGTCACCAAGACCTGCATGGCGGCGGCCGCTCTTATTCTGTCCGAGCGGGGCAAGCTTTCGCTCGATGCGGCACTGCCCGGCCGCGCCTTCACGCTGCGGCAGTTGCTGCGCCATGACGCGGGACTGCGCGACTACACGGCGGTGCCCGATTATCTGGCCGCGGCGACGGCGGGCGGGGCGCCGTGGTCCGAGACCGAACTGCTGTCGCGGGTCGAGGTCGACAAGCTGGCATATCAACCAGGCGATGGCTGGACCTACTCGAACGTCGGCTATCTGCTGGTGCGCCGCGCCATCGAGGCGGCGTTCGGCGCTGGCCTCGAAGCCGCGCTGCAGGCGCTGGTGTTCGCGCCGCTCGGCGTGCGCGGCGTCCATATCGCGCGCGAGCCCGGCGACATGGCGGCGTCCGCGTTTGGCAATCCGCGCAACTACCATCCCGGCTGGGTTTATCACGGCCTGCTGATGGGGCCGCCGCGCGAGGCGGCGCGCTGGATGCACGGGCTGATGACCGGCCGTCTGCTGTCGCCGCGGCTTCTGGCCATGATGCTGGAGCGCCGCGCATTGGACGTGCCGCTCGCCGGCCGGCCGTGGAAGACCGCGGGCTACGGCCTCGGCGTCATGATGGACGTCGAAACCGCGCCCGGCCGCTGCTTCGGCCATTCCGGCGAGGGCCACGGCAGCGTCTGCGCGGTCTACCATTTCCCGGATTGCGATCCGCCGCGCACCGTCGCCGCCTTCGCGCCGCACGAGAACGAGGGCGACGTCGAGCGCGCGATGTTGCAAGCCGCCTCTACTTGTTCGTCTTGAGCGAGCGATAGAGGTCGAGCGCCTCTTTCGGCTTCATGTTCTGGTGCACCACCGCGCCGACCGCGGCGATCATCGCTTTGGGCGCGTCGGACTGGAAGATGTTACGGCCCATGTCGACGCCAGCGGCGCCCTGCCGCACGGCGTTGTAGGCCATCGTCAGCGCGTCGAGCTCGGGCAGCTTCTTGCCTCCCGCCATCACGATCGGCACCGGGCAGGAGGCGGTGACGGTCTCGAAATCCTGCTCGACGTAATAGGTCTTCACGTATTGCGCGCCGAGTTCGGCAATGATGCGGCAGGCGAGGCGGAAGTATTTGGCGTCGCGCACCATGGTCTTGCCGACTGCGGTGATGCCCATCACCGGCATGCCGGCGCGGATGCCGGCGTCGACCAGCTTGGTCATGTTGTGCACCGAGCGCGTCTCATGCTCGCCGCCGATGAACACCTGGATGCCGACGCCGGCCGCGTTGAGCCGCACCGCATCGTCCATGTCCATTGCGATCTGCTCGTCGGACAGTTCCTCGCGCAGGATCGACGGCCCGCCGCTCGCCCGCAGCACCATCGGCTTCTGCGACTGCGCCGGCACCACCGAGCGCAGGATGCCGCGCGTGCAGAACAGCGCATCGCAGGAGGGCAACAGCGGCAGGATCGAAAGATCGATGCGCTCGAGCCCGGTGGTCGGGCCCTGGAAGTAGCCGTGGTCGATCGCCAGCATCACGGTGCGACCCGAGTCCGGATTGAAGGTGCGGGCGAGGCGGTTCTTCATGCCCCAGTCGAGCTGGTGCGAGCCTTTCAGGAAAAAGCCCGGCGACGTCTGCGGCACGTCGGCGGAGTAGCGTTCGCCTTCCTTGTCGGCTTCCGGCATGGGTACCCTCGTTCTGTTGGGTTTTCTTTTAACATCGTTCTTTCCGCTGTCATTCCGGCCGAGCCATAAGCGCGTTTACGCGCGTCCATAGCCCGCCGAAGACGGGCGTAACGCCCTGAAGGACGCGCTATGGCGAGAGCCGGAATCCATACTCCGCAGCGGTGGTTATGGATTCCGGATTCGCGCCTTCGGCGCGCCCCGGAATAACGGAGAGTGTCAGCCAACGCTCCGCCGCCCGATGTCGCGGCCTCGGGCTGGCCTCATTCCGATTGCGCTTTCCTTCAAGTGTGAGGGAGGCGCGGGACGCCGGGGTCCGGGTGGACCCACGGGCCTCGACGTCTCGCGACATCGAGGCATAGTAGAAGTGCCGCAAGTCCGCCGTTTCCTCAGCGTCCCGCGCGCGGTGTTTGAGGCTTGCTCCGTGAGACCCCCGGTGGTCGGACTGTTTCAGGACCCCTCACGCGTGAAGTGCGCTTCCTTGGGGCCTTAACCACCGCTGTGGGACCTCAATGCGACCTGCCCGTTGGCGCGGGGTTACGATCGCATTGCCAAGGGTCCCGCTGTTGCGAAGCTGTCGCTACGGGATCTCACGGCTTGGGCCGCCCGGACGGGGTGTTCGTTCTGCACCCCTCATTTCGCATTCCCGGGCCACCGCCCTCGATCCGCCCGACTGACGCGGCCGCGCCCCTCACGTGGATCGAGACGCGGCGAGGCTAACCCGCCCAGAGGGGGCGGGGATAAGTTCTCACGATATTGTGATGAAAATATTCCTAGCGCAGATGTCCAGTTACCGAGGCTAACATTTCCCGCGATAGCTGCGTTGCAGCAAGCGTGGGCTGGCGGGCTAGCCCTTTAGGCATGGGCGGCGTTATACAGCCGCCCCCTTGTCATATTGCGGTGCAGCAATACTGACTTAATCCAAGGACCAAAGCCATGTCTCAACTCAACGGCCCCGCTGGGGACGTCGCGATCGCTCGCGCCGATGTCTCCACGCATTCGCAGGCGAGCTTCTGGACGCTCACGCTGGGCGCCATCGGCGTGGTGTACGGCGACATCGGAACCAGCCCTCTGTACGCGGTTCGTGAATCGGTCGCCGCAGCGGTCGGTGCCGGCAACGCGGCGAGCGAACCTGCCGTGCTCGGCATCCTTTCGCTGATCGCGTGGTCGCTGATCCTCGTTGTTACGGTGAAATACGTGCTGATCCTGCTGCGTGCCGACAATCGCGGGGAGGGCGGCACCCTGGCGCTCATGGCGCTGGCGCATCGTGCGGTGGTGCGCGGCGGATCAATCGTGATCATGCTCGGCATCGTCAGCGCTGCGCTGTTCTATGGCGACGCCATTCTGACGCCGGCGCTGTCCGTGTTGTCGGCGGTCGAAGGGCTCAAGATCGTTACCCCGGCGTTCGAGCCATATGTGGTGCCGATCTCTCTTGTCATCCTGTTTGCATTATTCGCGGTGCAATCGCGCGGTACAGCGAGCGTTGCCACCCTGTTCGGTCCAATCACGCTGGTCTGGTTCGTGGCGCTGGCGGCGGCCGGGCTGTGGCACATCTCGCAAACCCCCGATGTGCTGCGCGCCTTCGATCCGACCCATGGTATCGGCTTTCTAGCGACGCATCGCTTCATCGGCCTGGTGACACTCGGCGCTGTGTTTCTCGCCGCAACCGGAGCGGAAGCACTCTACGCTGACCTCGGTCATTTCGGCCGAGGCCCGATCCGTTTCGCCTGGCTGTTTGTGGCGCTGCCGGCGCTCACCATCAACTATTTCGGGCAGGGTGCGCTGCTGCTTGCAAATCCCAAAGCGATCGAGAACCCGTTCTTCCTGCTTTATCCGGATTGGGCGCTGCTGCCGATGGTGGCGCTCGCCACCGCGGCGACCGTGATCGCAAGCCAGGCGGTCATCACCGGCGCCTATTCGCTGACCCGGCAGGCGGTTCAGCTCGGTCTGCTGCCGCGGCTGGAAGTGCGGCATACCTCGGCCGCACAGGCCGGGCAGATCTACATGCCGCGGGTGAACTGGCTTCTGCTGACCGGCGTGCTGCTGCTGGTTCTGCTGTTCCGCTCGTCAAGCGCGCTCGCCTCCGCCTATGGCATTGCGGTCACCGGCACCATGGTGGTGACCGGCATGCTCGCCGTCGTCGTGATCCACAAGGTGTGGCGCTGGTCGGCCTGGGCCGCCGTGTTGCTGATCGGCCCATTCTTGCTGATCGATCTCACCTTCCTCGGCGCCAACCTGCTCAAGGTCCACGATGGTGGCTGGGTGCCACTCGCACTTGGCGCCGCCATCATGGCGGTGATGATCACTTGGCGGCGCGGCAGCCGCATCCTGTTCGACAAGACGCGCAAGAGTGAGGTGCCGCTCAAGTCGCTGATCGGCTCACTGGAGAAAAAGCCGCCGTTGCGCGTGCCGGGCACCGCCGTGTTCCTCACCGGCGATCCCGGTTTCGCGCCGACTGCGCTGATGCACAGCCTCAAGCACTACAAGGTGCTGCACGAGAAGAACGTCGTCCTGACGGTCGAAACAGTCGACATGCCGCGGGTCGATCCCGCCGACAGCGTCCACATAGAGCGGCTCGGCGAGACCTTCACACGCGTGGTGCTGCGCTTCGGCTTCATGGAGACCCCCAATGTGCCCAAGGCGCTGGCGGTCGCGCGCCAGCTCGGCTGGCGGTTCGACATTATGTCGACCTCGTTCTTCCTGTCGCGGCGCACGCTCCGCCCGGCGGCGAGGTCCGGCATGCCGCGCTGGCAGGACCAGTTGTTCATCATGATCGCGCGCGGCGCCAATGACGCCACGGACTATTTCCACATTCCAACGGATCGTGTGGTGGAAGTGGGCACGCAGGTCGCTGTGTGAGAAACGTTCCCGTCTAGAAAAACGCCAGCGTCCTGATCTCGATGCTTTCGCGCGGGCGTGCGTCCGGCGGCGTGGTCGGATCGTCGAACGCGGTGTGCGCGGTCCAGCGCGCGCGGCCGTCCTTCAGCGAGTCGAACACCTTGAACACGATCGCCTCCTCGCGGCGCTGGCGCGGGAACCAGAACCACTTGTGCGCCGGGTTGTGGGTGATGGCGTAGGTCTGGCCGACGCGGTCGGGGTAGCGGCGTTCCGAGATGATGAAGTTTTTCGGCAGGATCGTGCGCGCGTCGGCGATGGCCAGCGGATGGGTCTCGACCGTGTGGCGGATCGGCCGCCACACCTGGATGATGGCGAAGCGGCCCTTGAGGAGCGCGTCTGCCTCACCGGGGAGAATGTCGCGCACGCGCTGCGGGCCAGACCATTCGGTGTAGTCGTTGTGGACGCGGCGCACCACCTCGCGGATCTGCTTGGACTCGCGCAGCGCATCGTCGGCGGTGCGCAGCGTATGGTCGAACACCACGACACGCCTGGCGCCGCTCTGTTGCTTGATGAGCGCTTCCATCTCCGGGTAGTAGACGCGCTTGATCTCGTCGGCGTCGTAGAAGTCGGCGACCTTGGTGTCGTGACGCACGAAGCGGAATCCGTCGCGCTCCAGGTCGAATTCCCTGGTGTGCGGCCGGCCGTTGTGAATGGTGACGCGGCGCGCGTCAGGCGTGCCGCCCGAGCGGACATCGGTGCCGCCGGGGCCGGCGGTGACGGTGAAGATCTTGCTGCCGTCGTCGGCGATGTAGTTGAGCGTCGCTTCGATCTTGTCGATCGCTTCCGGGGTCGGGGTGCGTTCGAGAACCTGGGACATGAGAAGCCTTCTGCCGCGGATGTTTGCGTTCAGCGTACAACGTAGGAGCGATCGATGGCCCGAAAAAGGGGGCGGCAAAATACGGTCGATCCTTGCCGCAATGGCGCACGGCAAAGCATCGCGTTCCACGCAGCCGCTCAAGGCGAGAAGAAAACCGCTGCGTCTGGCTGAAACGAGGGCGGGTCCGGAATCCCGCCGTTGTGAGATTGTCATGGCTGGACCTTGGCCGGCGGCAGCCATGGCGCTGCAACCTCCAGTATCGAAAACCGCTACGATGCCGCGATATATCGCGTGCCGCGCATGGTTAATGCCCGGTTGGGGGCTAGGCGCGTAGGCCCCAGTGAGACTAAAATGTTTCTTATAATCAAAAAGCCATAGGGATTTGCCGCGCAGAGCGCGTGTGGGATACGGCGGGCGTTACTGTTCGTCATCATTGCGATGAGAAGCCGAATGAGGCGGGTTGCATTTGCATCGCTCATCATTTCTGCAGCGCTGATCCTTGCGCTGCCGCTCAGCGCACAGCAGTCGCCGCCGCTCCCGGTTGTCGGCTTCCTCACCAGCGGCGCCCAGACCTCGGTCAAGGAACGCTGGGTCGAAGGATTTCATCGCGGCCTGGCAGAGTCGGGCTATGTCGAGGGTCAGAACGTCAGGATCGAATACCGGGCAGCGGACGACAAATACGATCGGCTGCCCGGCCTTACCGCCGAACTCGTGCGCATGCAGGCCGGCGTGATCATCGCAGCCGGCGGTCCGGTCTCTGCCATCGCCGCGAGAAAAGTGACGGATACAGTTCCGATCGTCTTCACCACGATTTCGGATCCGGTGAAGAGCGGCCTGGTGGCAAGCATCAACCGGCCGGGTGGCAACGTCACCGGAGTCGCCGGGCTGACCTCCGAACTCGACACAAAACGAATGGAGATGCTGGTCCAGCTCAAGCCGAGCATCCGCATGGTCGGCGCTCTGGTCAACCCGAATCGTCCGGGCGTGGACGCGAACACAAAAGAGCTGCAAGCCGCCGCGCAAGCGATGGGACTTCAGCTTGTCGTCGAATATGTCGGCGCCGCGGATGGTCTCGACGCCGCGCTCGCAAAGCTCTCCGAACAGCGGATCGATGGCCTGGTCGTGACCGCCGACCCGTTCTTCAATTTCAATCGCGCGCGGGTGATCGCGCTCGTGGCGCGCCATTCGATCCCCGCGATCTATCAATGGCGCGAGTTCGTCGAGGACGGCGGCTTGTTGAGCTATGGCCCGAGCATTGCCGACGCCTATCACCAGTCCGGCGTGTACGCCGGCCGCATTCTCAAAGGGGCCAAGCCTGCCGATCTGCCGGTGGTGCAGCCGACCCGGTTCGAGATCGTCATCAATCAGAAGACCGCAAAGGCGCTCGGCATCGAAATTCCGCCGCTGATGCTCGCTCGCTCCGATGCAGTGACCGAATGATCGTTAGCAATTTTCTGCGGAGTGCCTTGTCGAACACGAGACGTACATTGATCGCTTAAGGGGGAATTGTCATGGAACAGGTTACGCGTATCGGACTGATTCACAGCGGCTCAAAGCAAAATTTTGTCGGACCCGTCGCAGCTCTCGTCGCCGCGTTGCCGAGCGATGTTCAAGTCGTCGAACGGTGGGCAGATGACGACGCTGGAATCCTCGCCGATGCCGTCAAAGAGCTGGTGGAAGATGCCGACGTGAAGGTGATCGTAGCCGCGGGCGGCCCCGATCCTGCTCTCCGGCTGATGAAGGAGACGAAGGATCAGAAAATCGACAAACCGATCGTATTCACGACGGTTGCCGATCCGAAGGCCAGCGGACTTGTTGTGGAAAAGGACAAGCCAGGCAAGAACCTGACGGGAATGGCGGGACGAACCTCGGAACTCGACGCGGCGCGGCTGGCCCTGCTCACCGCCTTTGTCCGCGCCCAGCCCGGCGACAAGTTCGGTGTGCTGCGGTTTGAGAACCGTGACCACGGCGACGAGCAATACAAGGAAGTGGAAAACATGGCGCGGAACCTGGGGGTGCACCTCAGGCCGAAGAAAGCCAATACGGTGCCCGGCATCGAAAGAGCTTTCGCGTTCTTCGCGCGGGAAAACGTCAAGGGTGTCGTTGTGACCGCGGATTCTTTTTTCAACAATCATCGGGCGGACGTGGTCGCGGCCGCCGGGAACATCCCGACCATCTATCAGTGGAAGGAATTTGTGGATTTGGGCGGGCTGGTCAGCTACGGGCCGAGCATCCTTGAGGCCTACAAGATGGCCGGCGAGTACGTGACAAGGATTCTTCAGCAGAAGACCGCGCCGGGTGACATACCGTGCTCGGACCCGTCATCGTTCGCGCTTCACGTGAACATCGTTCTCGCGCAGAAGCTCGGCATCGCCGTCCCGGAAAAGGTCAACAACGAGCGGGTTCGCGGCATCTAGGCCCGAACGGATTTCACGTTCCACGTCGGCGGCTCTAGCGCAGCGCGGCGGCGATATTGCCGCCGTCGACCGTGGTGACGTCGGCGGTGGTCTTCAGGGCAAGTGCCTGCGCGAGAAACGCCTGTGCGACGTCCTCGGCCGTGACCTCGCGGCCGAGCAGGTTGCCGCTCATGTAGTCCTTCTCGGAAACGCCGCGCGCTTTCGCGCGCTCTTTCACGAAGTCGCCGGTGAGGAGCCCGGAGCGGATGCGGTCGGCGTTGACGCCGTTGGAACGGATACCGTCGGCGCCGTAGTCGACCGCGTATTGCCGCAGCAGCAGCATGGTGGCGGCCTTGGGCAACCCGTAGGGCCCGAAGTTCGGCCCCGGGTTCACCGCCTGCTTCGACACGTTGAACAGGAGGCAGCCGCCAGTTCCCTGCGCCAGCATGATCCGCACCGCGTTCTGCGCGACGCGCTGGTGGCCGTAGAAGTTGAGCTCGAAGCTTTGCCGCAGCGTTGCTTCGTCGACTTCGCCGATGCGGCCCTGCCAGGCGGCGCCGGCGTTGGAGACGGCGATGTCGACGCCGCCGAACGCCTCGACCACCGTGTTGAATGCCGCGCGCACGGAGGCGGCGTCGGTCACATCGCACTTCAGCGCCAGTGCGTTCCGGCCGGTGGCCTTGGCTTGCTTCGCCGCGGCGTCGGCGTCGATGTCGAGCAGCGCGACCTGCGCGCCGGCATCGGCAAACGCCTTTGCGGTGGCAGCGCCGATTGTGCCGCCGGCGCCCGTGACGACGGCGATCTGCCCCGCGAGCGGCAGCCGCGTCGCGCTGCCGAGCTTGGCGCGCTCCAGCGGCCAGTATTCGCAGTCGAACATGTCGGCTTCGCTGATCGATTCAAATGTGCCGGTCGCTTCGGCGCCGGTGATCACGTCAATGGCATTCTCAGCGAGATCGGCGGCGACGATGGCGTCGCGCCAGGTGTCGCCGAGGCCGAACAGGCCGAGCCCCGGCACCAGCGCGACGCGGGGCAGGGGATCGCCCATCGTCCGGGTGTTGCCGAACCGCGCGTTGTTGCGTTCGAAGTAGGCGCGGTACGTCGTGACGTATTGCTCAACGGCGGTGGTCAACGCGCGCTTGAATTCGTCGAGCTTTCCGTCGGCGGGAGCGGGCAGGATCAGCGGCCAGCCCTTGGTGCGGATGGTGTGATCGGGCGTGATGACGCCGGCGTTCGCATACCGCGCCACGTCCTTGCCGTTGACAAAATCGAGCACGGCATCGCCGCCGCGAAACTCCAGCACCGGGCGACGCCAAGCGCCTTCCGCCGCGGGATCGCGCTGGCTGAGCACGCCGCGAATGAGCGGCGCGACTGCGGCCCGCGGCGCGACGCGCTGCGACAGTTGCGCCCAGGTGAACACCGGCTTGCCGCCGGACTGCACGCGCGCTTCGGCGAGCGACACCATCTCGATCATGGTCTCGTAGGCTTCGCGCGCATCGGCGCCGAAGGTGAAGATGCCGTGCTTGTGCAGCACCAGGCCGATGGCCTTCGGATTGGCGTCAAACGCCTCCGCCGCCGCCTTGGCGAGGCCGAAGCCCGGCCGGCGATAGGGCACGATGCCGAGCTTGTCGCCGTAGAGATCGCGGGCGCGTTTCTCGCCGTCGGGCTGGTCGATTACGCTGAGCAGCGCCGTCGCGTGCGTGTGGTCGACGAACTTGTGCGGCATGAAGGCGTGCAGCAGCGTCTCGACCGAAGGGTTGGGCGCGCTGGGATCGAGCAGGTTGGCGCGCATGAGCCGGATCATCTGGTCGTCGGCAACGTCGTCCTGCGCGCGAAGCTTCAGCAGCGAACTGAGCCGCACGGCCGGAAGGCCGGCCGGTTCGATCGTGGCCATGTCGGCGCCGGTGCCCTTGACGCACAGCATGTCGATGTCCTCGCCGGCGAGGTCGGCGATGCGTAGCTTGACGGACGTGTTGCCGCCGCCGTGCAGAACGAGCCTGGGATCGCCACCGAGCAGCCGCGTCGTGTAGACGCGCAGCGCCAGGTCGCGCGGCACGCCAGCCTTGCCGTAGCGATCGACGGCCGCCTGTGCGTCGCGATCGTTCCAGCGGCTCTGCATTGCCCCCGGCTCTTAGCTCTTGTCGCCACCCAGAAGGCGTTTGGCCCACCAGCCGGTCTTGCGCGGCTTGCCGGCGTCGTCGCTGGCCGAGGTCACCCCCGGCGCCGGCTCGGATGCCGGCGGCGGAGCGGGGATCGGCGCCGGCGCGCTTTCGCCGAACACCGGCGCGGGCTCGCGCACCGTTGAGCGGCGGCGCGGCTCCGGCGGCGCGTTGGGCGCAGGCGCGGCGACGGGCTCCGGCCGTGGCGCATCGTAGGAAGGTTCTGGCCGGGGCGTGAACACCGGCTCGTGCTGCGGCGCACTGGCCGCATCACCGGCATCGGGCTGGTGCTGGAAGTCCTGCTGGCCCATCTCGCCGCCGTGGAAATCGGCGCGCGGTTGATCGCTACCATTGCCGTGAAGCGGTGCACCTTCGCGGCCACGGCGGTTGCGGCGGCCGCCTCGGCGGCCGCGCCTGCGGTACCGCGCTTCGCCGTTACCGTTGGGATCGCCACTGTGCGGCTGCGGTGCGAAACCGCCTTCGCCGGGTTCTCCGGTGTGAGCGAAATCGGGCTGCCCATCGCTCGACGGCATCTCGCCGGGCGCCGCTTCGCCAAGTCCGGCGGCACCATGTCCGGCGGCAAACGGCGGCTGCTCGCCGTGCGGCTCGCGGCGCTGCTCGCCACCACGGCCGCGGCCACGTCGCCGCCGGCGCCGGCCGCGCTCGCGCGGCTCGCCGATCGGCTGGGACTCGTCGCCGGCGAAATCGTGCGGCTGATCGGCATGCTCGATGCGGTCGGCCGTCTCGGCGGATTCGCCCTGCTCGCCGGCGGTCTCCTCGACGTCCTCCTCGATGGTGTCGGGCTCTTCTTCTTCGATGAGCTGCAGCGGCGCGGAAGCGAGCGCCTGCGCGGCGATCGCCTTGGCCTGCTCCGCCGTCATCACCTGCTCGCCGCGATCGACGGTGAAGCCAGGCTGGCCGCCGATCGTCGCGTCGGAAGTGATGGCGATCGAAATGTGGAAGCGCTGTTCGAGCGCCATGAGATGGGGGCGCTTGTGGTTGAGCACGTACAGCGCGATCTCGGGGCGGGTGCGGACGATCTGGTTGTGCGTCCCGGCCTTGAGTAGCGTCTCCTCCAGCGCGCGCAGCAATTGCAGCGCCACCGAGGACACCGAGCGCATGTGGCCGGTGCCGCCGCAGTGCGGGCACTTGTCGGTCGAGCTCTCCAGCACCGAGGTGCGGATGCGCTGGCGCGACATTTCGAGCAGCCCGAAGTGCGAGATGCGTCCGACCTGGATGCGTGCGCGGTCGTTGCGCAGCGCGTCTTTCATGCGCCGTTCGACGGTGCGGTTGTTGCGCTTCTCGTCCATGTCGATGAAATCGATGACGATTAGCCCGGCGAGATCGCGCAGCCGAAGCTGCCGCGCGACTTCCTCGGCGGCTTCGCAGTTGGTCTTGAGCGCGGTGTCCTCGATATGATGTTCGCGCGTCGAGCGGCCGGAGTTCACGTCGATCGAGACCAGCGCCTCGGTCTGGTTGATGACGATGTAGCCGCCGGAGCGCAGTTGCACGGTTGGCGAGAACATCGCGTCGAGCTGGTTCTCGATGCCGTAGCGCGTGAAGATTGGCTGTTGCGTATCGGCGTAGAGTTTCACGTTTTTCGCATGGCTCGGCATGAGCATGCGCATGAACTCCTTGGCGTCGCGGTAGCCGGCTTCGCCCGCGACGATGATCTCCTCTATATCCTTGGTGTAGAGGTCGCGGATCGAGCGCTTGGCGAGCGAGCCTTCCTCGTAGACCAGTGTCGGCGCGCTCGACTTGAGGGTGAGGTCGCGGACCTGTTCCCAGATCCGCAGCAGATATTCGAAGTCGCGCTTGACCTCCTGCTTGGTGCGGGCGGCGCCCGCGGTGCGCAGGATCACGCCCATGCCCTCCGGCACGTCGAGCCCCTCGGCGATCTCGCGCAGCTTCTTGCGATCGTCGGCACTGGTGATCTTGCGGCTGATGCCGCCGCCGCGCGCAGTGTTGGGCATCAGCACGCAGTAGCGGCCGGCCAGCGAGAGATAGGTGGTCAGCGCCGCGCCCTTGGTGCCGCGCTCTTCCTTGACGACCTGCACCAGCATGACCTGCCGGCGCTTGATCACCTCCTGGATCTTGTAGGGACGGCGGTGATAGCGCGGCGCGCGGTCGGGAACCTCTTCCATCGCGTCGGCGCCGCCGACCAACTCGACGACCTCTTCCTCTTCGTCATGACCGTTGGCGTCAGCGTCGTCGTGAGCGGGCGAGGGGGCGTCCTCCGCGGGCGGGGCGTATTCATCGGCCGGTGCGGCATCGCCTTCGGCGCGTGTCTCGTGCGGCTGTCCTTCCGGCGCGACTGTGTCGGATGCGATTTCGCCAGGGACTGGCGGGTTCGCCGTCTCGGCGACCATCGGTTCCGGACTGTGAACGGGTTCGGTTGCCGGCTGCAGCTCGGCTGGACGCTCGTCGTGGTGGCGCGTCGCTGTGTTGTCTGCAGGCGCGTCCGGCGAGGGTTCGCCCATTGTGTGTTCGGCGTGCTCGCCAGCGTGCTGTTCCGGCGCGTCGTGCGCTTCCTCCGAAGCGGCGTGGTGCTCCTCGCCGTTGACCGGCTCGCCGCGGACGGTGTCGTCGTGGTCGCGGCGCCGGCGGTGATCGCGGCCACGTCCACGGCGGCCTCGGCCGCGCGCCCGTTCGCCACTCTGCTCGTTCTCTTCGTTGTCGAAGTCGCGCTCGGCGCGTGCGTCCGCGTCGATCAGCGCCTGCCGGTCGGCGACCGGGATTTGATAGTAGTCGGGATGGACTTCGCTGAACGCCAGGAAGCCGTGGCGGTTGCCGCCGTATTCGACGAACGCGGCCTGGAGCGACGGCTCAACGCGCGTCACCTTGGCGAGATAGATATTTCCGCGAAGTTGTTTTCGTTGCGCCGTCTCGAAATCAAACTCTTCGACTCGATTGCCGCGCAGAACGACGACCCGGGTTTCCTCCGGATGCGCCGCATCGATAAGCATTTTGTTGGCCATTGAACTGTCTCGTTTGGGCATGCCGGGGCGCAGCCGCCAACGTGGGTCGGCGCGGCGCCGGGCTCGCCTGATCTGTCATGGAAAGCGTGGGTCGCAAGAATGCCCTGGACGCGGCTCCGCACACCCTCGGGAGGGCTGCAATCCGGCCGGACGCCAAAACTTGCTCGGGCATGTTCTCGACCCGTTAGCGGCAGCGCCTCGCGCTGCCGGTCGTGCGTGTTCGCGGTCAGCGGCAAAATGTGCCTCAAGAGCGCCGCTACGCGGTCCGGTTGTCCAACAAGGGCCCCCAATAACCAGCCGTTGTCGCGCCGCAGCGCAGACAGGGTTGGTCGCTGGCGCCTGCCAAAGCCGGTCCCCTGGGGGAGCCGATCACTGGCGGGCGTGCCGGGGCCCGAACGCGGCACAGCCGGTTCCTCAACCACAAACACAGCACTTACTTACGGCCGGGATGGGGGAATGGCAAGCTAGTCTCTGAAAAACCACACAAACAGGGCACCGCCGGATATTGGGCAAGTTCCGATTCACCCTGTCGTCTGGCCGGTATAAGCAGAGCCCGGAGGCTGGATTCGAGGTTTTGGGACTGTGGCTATTCGAGCGACTGTTCTTCTAACGGCGACGCTGCTGGCGCTGACCGGGGCAAGCCCGGCCCTGGCGCAGCGGGTGCCAGCGCCCAATGCCTATCCGGTGGCGACCGATACCCGGCTCGGCGGCGACGATAGCCAGGTCCGTTTTGTGATGGATCTCACGCGCAAGATCGATTTGCGCGCCTTCACGCTGGCCGATCCCTACCGCGTGGTGGTCGACATCCCGCAGGTCACCTTCAAGATGCCGCCAAAGGCTGGCGAGCAGGGGCGCGGGCTGGTCAAGGCGTACCGGTTCGGGCTCGTCATGCAGGGTGGCTCGCGCATCGTGCTGGACCTGTCCAAGCCGGTTCGGATCGACAAAGCCTTCGTGCTCGACGCCGCCGAGGGCCAGCCGGCCAGATTGGTGCTGGATCTGGTCGCGATCGACCGCGACACCTTCATGCGCTCGCTTGCGCTCGACAGCCGGCCGCCGCCCGCTTTGCAGACGCCGCGCAAGTTCACGCCCGATCCGTCGGCCAAGGGCGATCCGCGGCCGATCATCGTGGTTGATCCCGGTCACGGCGGTATCGATCACGGCACCCGCGCGGCCGGCGGCGACATCACCGAGAAGGCGCTGGTGCTGGGATTCGCGCTTCTGCTGCGCGACCAACTCGAGAAAACCGGGAAGTACCGCGTGGTCATGACGCGCACCGACGACAGCTTCGTGGCGCTCAGCGAGCGGGTGCAACTGGCGCGGCAGCGTCAGGCCTCACTGTTCATTTCGATCCACGCGGACGCGTTGCGGCGGGTCGAGGGCGACGCCCAGGGCGCGACGATCTACACGCTGTCCGACAACGCCTCCGATTCCGAGGCGGCGCGCCTCGCAGAAGCGGAGAACCGCGCAGACGTGATCGCAGGTATCGACCTTTCGCACGAGCCGGGCGACGTGGCCGACATCCTGATCGACCTAGCGCAGCGCGAAACGCGAACGTTTTCCATGCATTTCGCGAAAACGCTGGTGAGTGAGCTGAAAACCGTCGCGCGCATGCACAAGAAGCCGCTGAAGTCGGCCGGCTTCAAGGTGCTGCGGGCGCCCGATGTGCCTTCGGTCCTGGTCGAACTCGGTTACGTGTCGAACAAGGAAGATTTGAAGCAACTCATGTCCGGCACCTGGCGCAACCGGACCACCAATTCGATCGTTCAGGCGGTGGATACGTTTTTCAGCACAAGACTGGCCGGCGCACCGGCTGCGCCGCGGTAACGCGGGCGGCCAGGGTCTGATTCAACTGCGTCGATCAGACCCGTCGCCCATCCTCTCAATCAGGGCTTGATCCGCTCCGACCTGCCCGCCGAAGCATCATGCCAAATGACAACCCGTGCCAAGGCTTCGCGCAGGCGGGAAACCGGCTCCCACTTTTCGGGATCATGCCGTGAAGCCTCAGTTTGACCATAAAAACCGGCGATTTCTGAGGGCGGACGGGTGGCCTGATTTGTCGTATATTGGGGCCGACTCCGGTTCGTCGGGGATGGATTTTCAGCCATGAGACTCTTCCTGCGATTCTGCGGATTCCTGTTCGCGGCGGGCACCATCGTGTTCCTGGTCAGCATTGGTGCCGGCGCCGGCCTGTTCTGGCACTTCTCCAAGGACCTGCCCGACTACTCGCAACTCCAGGACTATGAGCCGCCGGTGATGACCCGCGTGCACGCCACCGACGGCGCGCTGGTTGCCGAATACGCCACCCAGCGCCGGCTCTACATCCCGATCCAGGCCGTGCCGAAGATGGTGATCAATGCCTTCCTCGCGGCCGAGGACAAGAACTTCTACGAGCACAACGGGCTCGACTTTCAGGGCATGGCGCGCGCGGCGATCGTCTACGCGCAGAATTACGGCAGCAACAGGCGGCCGCAGGGCGCCTCGACCATCACGCAGCAGGTCGCCAAGAACTTCCTGCTGACCAACGAGGTCTCATTCACCCGCAAGATCAAGGAGGCGCTGCTCGCGCTCAAGATCGAGCGGACCTATTCCAAGGACAAGATCCTCGAACTCTATCTCAATGAAATCTATCTCGGCTTCAGCGCCTACGGTATCGCCGCGGCGTCGCTGATGTATTTCGACAAGTCGGTGCACGAGCTCACCATTCCCGAGGCCGCCTACCTCGCCGCGCTGCCAAAGGCGCCGAGCAGCCTGCATCCGTTCCGCGCCCGCGAGCGCGCGATCGAGCGCCGCAACTACGTGATCGACCAGATGGTCCTCACCGGCGTGGTCAAGCAGGCCGACGCCGACAAGTTCAAGAAAGAGCCGCTGACCGTCACCGCGCGGACGACCGGTTCGCACATCTTCGCCGCCGACTATTTCGCCGAAGAGGTGCGCCGCTGGATCTATGACAAATACGGCGAGAAGACGTTGTACGAAGGCGGGCTCTCGGTGCGCACCACGCTCGATCCCAAGCTGCAGGTGCAGGCGCGCACCGCGCTGGTGGACGGCCTTGTCAAATTCGACGAGGGGCAGGGCTGGCGCGGCCCGGTGCAGAAGCTCAAGCCGGAAGGAGACTGGGGCGTGAAGCTCTCCGAGGTCAAGCAGTTCAACGACATCGCGCCGTGGCGGCTCTCGGTGGTGCTCGCGACCAGCGACCAATCGGCGACGGTCGGACTTTACCCGCCGCGCGAGCCGGGCGGCGCGCTCAGCAAGGAGCGCGCGACCGGTGTGGTTCCGCTCGATGCGGTGAAATGGGCGAAGGCCGCCGAAGGCCCGACCCGCGGCCGGGTGCCGACGAGGGTCAACCAGGTGCTTGAAGTCGGCGACGTCGTCTACGTCGAGCCGCTCAACAAGGAAGCCAACACCTGGCGGCTGCGTCAGGTGCCTGAAGTTTCCGGCGCGATGGTCGCGATGGATCCGTGGACCGGCCGCGTGCTGGCGATGGTCGGAGGCTTCTCGTTCGACCAGAGCCAGTTCAATCGTGCGACGCAGGCGATGCGCCAGCCGGGCTCCTCGTTCAAGCCGTTCGTCTATGCCGCCGCACTCGACAACGGCTACACGCCGTCGACCGTGGTGATGGATGCGCCGATCGAAATCAGCCAGGGCCCGGGCGTTCCGCCGTGGCGGCCGGAGAACTATTCGAGCGGCAAGTACTATGGCCCGTCGACGCTGCGCACCGGTATCGAATTGTCGCGCAACACCATGACGGTGCGGCTCGCGCAGGACGTCGGCATGCCGCTGATCGCGGAATACGCGCGGCGGTTCGGCGTCTATGACAACTTGCCGACCTTCCTGTCGTATTCGCTCGGCGCCGGCGAGACCACCGTGCTCCGCATGGTTGCGGCCTACTCGATGTTCGACAACGGCGGGCGGCGCATCGTGCCGACCTTGATCGACCGCATCCAGGATCGCTACGGCCGCACCGTTTACAAGCACGACTCGCTGGAATGCAAAGGCTGCAACGCCAAGCAATGGGAGAACCAGCCGGAGCCGACGCTGATCGACAAGCGCGATCAGGTGATCGATCCGATGACTGCGTACCAGATGACGTCGATGATGGAGGGCGTGGTGCAGCGTGGCACCGCGACCGTGCTCAAGCAGGTCGGCAAGCCGATCGCCGGCAAGACCGGCACCACCAACGACGAAAAAGACGTGTGGTTCATCGGCTTCTCGCCGGACATCGCGATCGGCGTCTATCTCGGTTACGACAAGCCGCGCCAGCTCGGCGGCCGCGCGACCGGCGGCGGCGTCGCCGCGCCGATCGTCGGCGCGTTCCTGAAAGAGGCGCTGAAGGACAAGCCGGCGGTGCCGTTCCGTGTGCCGGCCGGCATCAAGCTGATCCGCATCGATGCCCGTTCCGGCATGCGCCTGGGCCCGGGCGGCGAAGGCGGCCGCGCCGTGCTTGAAGCCTTCAAGCCCGGCACCGCACCGCCGGACAGCTATTCGGTGATCGGCCACACGGCGGACGCCGGCCAGAATCCGAACCAGGGCCAGCAGCCGGGCGGCTTCTTCCCGGGCTTCGGGCCGCCGCCGGGCGGCGAGCCGGGCTACGTCGCGCCGCAGCGCCAGATCCGCTCAGGCACCGGCGGGCTGTACTGACGCGACAATCGCGCGCGGCTATTTCAATTTTTCCCACGTCATGGTGCGGACGCTCATGCGGCCGTTGACCGGATCGGGCGTGGGCTTCGTCGACAGATGCACGCGGTTGCACGCGGTCGCCGTCGAAGGCCGCAACGCGCACCATGCTGGCTCCGGTCCATGCCTCGTTCCATGAAACGTCGACATGGTGCGTCACCTCGTTGCCGTTGACGGTGTAGCTGCCGGCGTAGGCCAACATGCCCTGGAACAGGTCCGCGGCCTCCTGCGGCGTCGGCGCTGCATCCTTGGGCTTGGCGCGCCCGCTGCGGGCGTTGATCACCATCATGCGGCCGTCCGGGGCGTAGTTGATGTAGCCGACCGGGTTGGGGCCCCAGGCGTCGCGCTCCTCGCCGCTGTCGAGGTCGCGCGCCTTGACCGCGACGAGCTTCCAGGTGCCGATCAGCCGCTGATCCATCGCCGTTTCCTTCGTCTTGAATGCGGAACGAAGTCTATGGTGGCGCCCGCGCACCGCGCAATGTTGCGCTTGCCCGCCGCAATGGCTAAATGCGGCGGGTCATCAGGACGAATCCATGCGCGCTGAAACCGAAAAAGTCGTCGAAGAGATCAAGCGGTCGGTCGGGCTGCTGAGGAGGCATCTTTGACGTCGATGCATCGCAAGCGCGGCTCGCCGAACTGAACAAACAGGCCGAAGACCCCAATTTCTGGAACGACAGCGCCAAAGCGCAGCGCGCCATGCAGGAGCGCAACGCGCTCGAGGATGGACTCGGCGCCATCGGCAAGATCGAGCGCGAACTCGACGATCAACTGACCATGATCGAGCTCGGCGAGGCCGAGAACGATACGAAGGTGGTCGCCGACGCCGAGGCTGCGCTCAAGCGGCTGCAGGCCGAGGCGGCTCGGCGCGAGCTTGAGGCGCTGCTGTCGGGCGAGGCCGACGCCAATGACGCTTTCCTTGAAGTGCAATCCGGCGCGGGCGGCACGGAGAGCCAGGATTGGGCCGAGATGCTGTTGCGCATGTATACGCGCTGGGCCGAGCAGCACGGCTACAAGGTCGATTACCTAGAAGAGACGCCGGGCGAGGGCGCCGGCATCAAGTCGACCACGGTGCAGATCAAGGGCCGCAACGCCTACGGCTGGCTCAAAGGCGAGAACGGCGTGCATCGGCTCGTCCGCATCTCGCCGTTCGATTCCAACGCGCGGCGTCACACCTCGTTCGCCAATGCGCGCGTCTATCCGGTGATCGACGACCGCATCGTCATCGACATCAAGGAGAGCGACGTGCGCACCGATACGATGCGCGCCTCCGGCGCGGGCGGCCAGCACGTCAACAAGACCGACTGAGCGATCCGCCTCACGCACATCCCGACCAACATCGTGGTGCAGTGCCAGCAGGACCGCTCGCAGCATCGGAACCGCGCCATGGCGTGGGACATGCTGCGCGCCAAGCTCTACGAAGCGGAGTTGCGCAAACGCGAGGAGAAGGCGGCGGCCGAGCAGGCGGCGAAGACCGACATCGGTTGGGGCCACCAGATCCGCTCCTACGTGCTGCAGCCGTATCAGATGGTGAAGGACCTGCGCACCGGGGTCTCGACCTCGGACACCGGCGGCGTGCTCGACGGCGATCTCGACCAGTTCATGCAGGCGGTGCTGGCGCAAAAGGCGTTCGGCACCGGCCCGGAGAGCGTCGAGGACGTGGAATAGGGGCTGTCCCGGGAATGGAACCCAGCCGGCAATTTGTTTCGTTTTCGATCCTCTCTCTCTAAATCATTGGGAAACCACCGGAAAAATTCTTGGGAACGCCTGACCCGGGTGCCGCGTTTCCCTGCGGTTTCCGTAACGTGCCTTCGGGGACGTGAGGAAGCCTTTTCTTGAGGAGGTTGGAACCCATGTGGGTCGTGCTGTTCTCGGTCGCTGCAGCTGCCGCAATCGCCTTGAGTGTGGCTGCTGTCATGGTCCAGGCGAACCAAGAAGAGACCCAGCGCGGCTGATGCCGCGCCGGGGTAGCGTTGTGTGCGTGTGAGCTGTCTGAGTTTAGTCTGAGCAACTAAAGCGGGGTGGCCGTGGGGCCGCCCCGTTTGTTTTTGCTACTTGTTGAAGCATGATCTTTTTCGACCTGCCTTCGCCCGCCGAAGCATGAAGCCGAAATGACAGCCCGTGCCAGGGCTTCGCGCAGGCGGGAAACCGGCTTCCACTTTTCCGGATCATGTTCTAGCGGCGCAGCTCCGCCTCGATCATGCGGTCGATGATTTCCATCTCCGCGTAATAGTCGTGGGCGACCATCTTGATGAACCACTCGTGGCAATCGATGCCGTGCCAAATTGAGTCCTGGCGCTGCGCCGGAATATTCTCCGAGACGAGTCTGATCCGTGCCTTGACGATGTCCCGCCGCCATAGCGCGACAAGGAACTGGGAACCTGGGAAGTAGGCCACGCCGTACCCCAAACAAAGCGCGCCGCATAGGGAGACTGTAGCGCGCCGGCGTGGGTCCGTTGCCGCGAAATCAAGGCATGGTAAACGCCGGTGAGCACTGGAATCTGATCAGCTACGCTGCATTAGACTCGTCGCTTACTTTCTTGTTTGAGCATGATCTTTTCCGACCTACCTTCGGCCCGCCAAAGCATCGAGCCCAGGTAGCTGACCGCGCCCGGGGCTTCGCGTAGGCGGGAAACCGGGGTCCACTTTTCGGGGATCATGCTCTGGAACTCAGGGCATTCGCGGCGATCAGAGCGCGTTGCCCAGGCGCAGCCCGGCGCGCAGGAACTTCTGCGGGTCGACCGCGTCGCCGTCGATGCGAGTCTCGTAATGCAGGTGCGGACCGGTGGAGCGGCCGGTCGAGCCGATGCGCCCGATGGTCTGGCCAACCCGCACGGTCTGGCCGACCCTGACCTCGATGTCCGAGAGGTGGCCGTAACGGGTGGTGATATCGTTGCCGTGGTCGATCTCGACCATCTTGCCGTAGCCGCCGTTCCAGCCCGCGCTGACGACCTTGCCGTTGGCGGTGGCGCGCACTGGATCGCCATGACTCGCCCGGAAATCGAGGCCCGAGTGCATCGCGGGGCCGCGCCCGAACGGATCGCTGCGCACGCCAAAACTCGATGACAGGTCGATCTCGCCGACGATCGGCTTGCGAACCGGCACGGTGCCGAGTGTGTAGCTCAGCCGCTCGGCCTGGGTGCGGGCGACGTTGATGCGGAACAGTTGCCGCTCGAACGTGCCGGCGTTGGCCTGCAGCTTGACCGGCACGAACGGGCCGCCGACGCCCGACGGCGGTGGCGTCTTGCCGGGATTGATGCCGAGGTCGGCGAGCACGCCGCGCATGCGCTTGACCTTGCCGTCATAGCTCTCCTCGAGCGTGTTAAGCGCCGCGGTCTGACGTGCCTCGACGCGGTCGAGCGAGGCCTGCAGCCGCTGGATGGTGCCTTCGATGCCGGCCAGCGAAGGCTTCGACGGCGCGACGGCCGCGGCAAGCCGCACCACACTCGGCGGCGGCACGCGGGATTCCAGCCGTGCTTCGCGGTCCGGCGGCACCGTGAAGATCACGGTATCGTTAATCGGCGACAGCTTGAGCGGCTGTTGTTCGGTGACGGGGTCGGGCAGCGGCGCGGGGCGGGCGCGACGGATCGAACCGGTCGGAGTTGGATCGGGCACCGCGGTGAGCGTTGTGGCGCGCGACTCCAGCGTCGTTTGCCGGCGTAGAATCTGGTCGAGCTTCTGCTCGAACTGCTCCTGGTCGAGGAGTTGGCGGCTTGCCGCGCGGTCGACCTGAGCGCGCAGCTCGGCGATGCGGTCCTCGTAGGCGAATTGCTGCTCGGCGTGGCGCGCGATCAGGCGCTTGAGCACGTCGTCGTGGAAGGCGAAGTAGGTGCCGGTCGCGAGCGACCAGCCAGCCATGATCACGAAGCTGCCGACCGCGATCCAGAAGGTCACCGGGCCGAGGCGGAACGAGCGGCCGGCGTGCGCGAGGGTGTAGCCGGCGCGCGCCGCCTGGCGCTGCGCCGCCTCGTGCTCGACGACGCGTCCTGAATCGACGCGGTAGGCACGGGACCCGTAACGAGATGACATCGACGCTCCCCATCCGGTCCCTTTTCCGGGGCCGGCGCATCAGGGGGCAATCTCAGCCCGTCATGGTTAATTTTCTCCGAACGGGATCGGGAAAATGCAGAGGATCGCTAATGAATCGTGCATTTGACAGGCATTGGGACTGCTGCTCGGGCTCGTCCAGCGGACTAATTTAGCCCGATTGCGGGGCGCGGGTTGACCCTGCCTGCTCAAAGCGCCTTGGCGGCCGCCAGCACCTTCTCGGCATGGCCGTCCACCTTCACCTTCTCCCAGACCTCCGCCACCTTGCCGTCCGGCCCGATCAGGTAGGTGTTGCGCAGGATGCCCATGTACTTGCGCCCATAGAGCGACTTCTCCGCCCACACCCCGTAGGCCTCAAGCATCCCGTGGGTCTCATCGCAGCCGAGCGCGACCTTGAGGCTGTGCTTGGTTTTGAACTTGTCCAGCTTGGGAACCGGGTCTGCTGATACCCCAAGGATCGCGGTTCCCGCCTTGGTGAAAGCCGCCTTGAGCCTTGAAAAATCCATCGCCTCGCGGGTGCACCCCGACGTGTCGGCCTTCGGGTAGAAATACAGAACCAGCTTCTGGCCCTTGAAGTCAGACAGTGACACCTTGCCGCCGCCGTCGCAGGCCAGGGTGAAGCTCGGGGCCTTGGATCCCACGGTAACCTTGGATCCCACGGTAACCTTGGACGCCATACGCCTTCCTTTCGTCGTTTTCCGGGGCTCAATCTGCACTATTGTTGGCGGGGACGGCGCTGGCGAGTCTTAGTTGCGGCGGGGGAGTTGGCGATCCGGGGCGATTTCGTGTGAAATCCCTGTGACGCCTGCGTGGATCGATTTCCAGCGGTTCGGTTTCAGACCGGCGGACCAGGGGACGCCCGATCGGGCATGACGGACCAAAACAACAGTCCGCGCATCGGCGCGTTGGAAGAGATGGAAGCCGCGCTGGAGCGGCATCGGCGCGAGCAGGCGGTCGCCGATGGCGTGACTGTGCCCGAAGCGCCGATCGAGCGCGGCAAATTCGGTTCGAGCCCGTCTCGCTTTCGCTTTCTCCGATTGCGCTTTCTCCGATTGCGCTTTCCCCGATTGCGCCTTCCCCGATTGTGTCTCCCCGATTTGCGTCTACCCGATTTGCGCCTCCCCGATTTGCGTCTTCCCGATTTGCGTCTTCCCGGGTGGCGGCTGCCCTTCAATCCGTGGTCGATATTCGACCGCAACCGTCCCGTGGTGCGCAGGGTCGCGATCGGCATTGCTGCCTCGGTCGCCGTTCTCGGCGTCATTTCGTGCGCGGTCTGGTGGCGGCTCGCCAGCGGGCCGATCTCGCTCGATGTGGCGACGCCGTGGTTGACCGCCGCGGTCGAGCAGAACTTCGGCAACCGTTACCGCATCCAGGTCGGTGGCACGCAGCTTGAACGTGACGACAACGGGCGCACCGCGTTGCGGCTGCGCGACATCGTGGTGCGGGATGCCAGCGGGGCCGTGGTGGCGTCCGCGCCGAAAGCCGAAGTCGGCATCGCAGGCTCCAGCCTGCTGATGGGCAATCCTCGGGCTGGAAGCTTCCGCCTGGTCGACGCTAACCTTGTGGTTCACATCCAGGAGGATGGTCGAGCCGACGTCTTCGCCGGCGGCGAGCGTCCGCTGCTCAGCATCGCGCCGGTTGGCCCTGAGCCCCCGCGACCTCAAGGCACCGCGTCCCGGCTCTCGTGGCAGGCGATCGCGCAACGCAGCCTGGCCGCGAACGTTGCCGCCGTGCTGTCGTGGATCGACGGCCTCGGCGGCCTCGGCCGTGACGGCAAGTCGCTCGACGTGATCGGGTTCGACGGGAAGGATCTGACCGACATCGGCATCAGCAACGGCAGCCTCACGGTTCACGACCGCCGCGACGGGCTGGAATGGAGCTTCCGGCAGCTCACCATGAACCTGATCCGCCCGGCCTCCGGCGGAGTCACGTTATCGATGATCTCGGAGAACCAGGAGAAGCCCTGGCTGCTCAACGCCGCGCTGACGCCCCGCCGCGACGGCCACCGCCAGTTCCAGCTTCAGGCGCGCAAGGTGCCGTTCGGCAACCTGTTCGCGCTGCACATGATCGAAAGCGGGCTTCGCTCCGACATGGTGGTGTCGGCCACAATCGATGCCAGTCTCAGCCCCGACGGCACGCCCCAGGCTGTGCGGGGCACGGTGCTCGCCGAGAACGGCGAGATCGGTTTCCTGGGCCAGCCTGAAAACCGCATTCCGATCGGCGCCGCCGAAGTCGGACTCGACTGGGACATTTCCCGCGGCACGCTGCGCGTGCCTTTTAAGATCAATTCGGGCGCGACGCGCATCTCGCTGCGCGCTGAATTCGCGGCGCCCGGACCGTCGGGCTCCAACTGGCAATTCGCGGTTGGCGGCGGGCTGATCGTGCTCGATCCGTTGCCGGCCGGCGAAGACGACGGCCTGCTGCTCAAGCGCGTGCTGGTGCGCGGCACCATCGATCCGGTTCGGCAGCGTGTCACCTTCGATCAGGGCGACTTCGGCACCAAGGAGTTCGGCGGCCGCGATCTCAACGATGTCAGTATCGCGCTGTCGGGCAGTTTCGATTTCGGCGGCGAGCCGCGTCTCGCGCTCGGGATCGCCGGTAACCAGATGCCGGTCGCTGCGCTCAAGCGGCTGTGGCCGGTGTTCATTGCTTCGAAGGTGCGCGATTGGGTGGTGCAGCACATCAACGGCGGCACGGTGGAGCGGGTCGAGATCGCGGCCAACATGACGGTTGCTGCGATGCAGCCGACCGGTCCGCCGGTGCCCGACGACGGTCTGTCGATCGACATTGCGGTTAAGAATGTCACGATGACTCCGGTCGAGGGGCTGCCGCCGATCAAGGAAGGCGACCTGACGGCGCGGATCACGGGGCGCACCGCGACGGTATCGGTCGGCAAGGGCGTCGTCGACGTTTCGCCGGGTCGCCGGCTCAATCTCGCCAACGGCGTGTTCGAGGTGCCAGATACGCATCCCAAGGAGCCGCCGGCGCGGGTGCGGTTCCGTCTGGACGCGACGGTGCCCGCGGTCGCTGAACTGGTTGCGCTCGACCGCTTGAAGGAATTCTCCGGCGCGCCGTTCGACCCGGCGCTGACGCGCGGCACAGTGTCGGCGCAGGTCAATCTCGGCATGGCGCTGCGGCCCGACCTGCCGAAGGGTTCGACCGCTTACAACATCGTCGCCGACGTTGCGAACTTCAGCGCGGACAAGATGATGTTCAACCAGCGCGTCGAAGCGCAGACACTTCGCTTCAACGCCAACAACCAGGAATTCAACATCAAGGGCGACGTGCGCATCGGCGGCACACCGGCGCAGGTCGAGTACCGCAGACTCACGGGCGAGCCGGAGGCGGAGGTCCGTCTGGCGGCGACGCTGGACGACGCGGCGCGCTCCCGGCTCGGACTGAACTTCGGCAGCGCCATCACGGGGCTGCTGTCGTTCAAGCTCAACGGCCGCGTCAGCGACACCGAAACCAGCCGCCTCAACGTCGAGGCCGATCTCACGCCGCTCAAGGTCGACAGCCTGCTGCCGGGATGGGTCAAGCCGCCGGGCGGCGCGGCGCGCGCCACCTTCACCTTTATCAAAGATAAGACCGGGATGCGGTTCAACGATCTGCTGATCGATGGGCCGGGGATTCTGGCGCGTGGCAATGTCGAGCTCGACGCCAACGGCGACATGCAGACCGCGAATTTCCCGGTGTTCGCGACCTCCGATGGCGACAAGGTGACATTGCGGGCGGACCGCGCGTCCGACGGTGCGCTGCGCGTCGTGTTGCGCGGCGATGTGTACGATGGCCGCACCTTCGTGAAATCGTCGATGTCCGGCCCGGCCACCGATCCAAAGAACAAGGGCAAGCAGGCCGACATCGATCTCGAGATCAGGGTCGGCGTGGTGGCCGGACATCACGGCGAGGCGCTGCGCGGCCTCGATTTGCGGATGTCGCGCCGCAACGGCCGCGTCCGCAGCTTCAGCCTGAACGCCAAGATCGGCCGCGACACCGCGCTGATCGGCGACATGCGCACCCGCACGTCCAGCGGCCGGCCGGTGATGTATTTCGAGACCAGCGACGCCGGCGCGCTGTTCCGCTTCACCGACGTCTATCCGCGCATCGTCGGCGGCAAGATATGGGTCGTGATGGACCCGCCGACGCAGGACAACGCGCCGCAGGCCGGCCTGATCAACTTGCGCGACTTCTCGATCCGCGGCGAGAACGCGCTCGAAAATGTGGTCGCCAACGCGCCGCAGGACCAGCGGCAAAACGTCGAGTTCACGCAGGCGCGCGCCGAGTTCACCCGCACGCCGGGCCGCACCACGATCCGCGACGGCGTGGTCAAGGGCCCGATGATCGGCGCCACCATGGAAGGGCTGATCGACTATGCGCGCGACCAGGTGAGCGTGCGCGGCACGCTGGTGCCGCTCTACGGCGTGAACAACATGTTCGGACAGATCCCGATCGTCGGCCTGTTCCTCGGCGGCGGCAGCAACGAGGGCCTGCTCGGCATCACCTACGAAGTGAGCGGCTCGCCGAGCAATCCGCGCTCGATCGTCAATCCGATCTCGGCGATCGCGCCGGGACTGCTGCGCAAGTTGTTCGAATTCCGCGACACCAGCGACCGCGGCTTCATCGAGCCGCAGCGCTGAGCTTAAACCGGCTTCAACAGCACGTGCCGCTTTCGCCCGAGCGAAAGCTTGATGACGCCCTCCGGCGTGAGCAGCCCAGGCGTGAGTTGCATTTTCTCGTCGGTGACGGTCGCATCGTTGACCTTGAGGCCGCCGCCCTTGATCTGTCGTCGCGCGTCGCCGTTTGACGTGACGAGGCCGGCGCGCACAAAGGCGGACAGCACGCCGAGCGTCGCGAGCTCGGCGTTCGGAATTTCGACCGTCGGCAGGTTTTCGGCGAGTGCGCCTTCCTCGAAGGTACGACGCGCGGTGTCGGCGGCCTGCTCGGCGGCGGTGCGGCCGTGTACCAGCGCGGTGGCTTCGGTGGCGAGAACTTTCTTTGCTTCGTTGAGTTCGGAGCCTTGAAGTGCGGCGAGACGGCCGATCTCGTCGAGCGGCAGCACTGTGAACAGCTTGAGGAAGCGCGCCACGTCGCCGTCCTCGGTATTGCGCCAGAACTGCCAGTAGTCGTATGGGCTAACCAGATCGGCGTTGAGCCACACCGCGCCGGCCGCGGTCTTGCCCATCTTGGCGCCAGAGGAGGTTGTGATCAGCGGCGAAGTCAGCGCAAACAGTTGCGCGTTGTGCATGCGCCGGCCGAGGTCGATGCCGTTGACGATGTTGCCCCACTGGTCGGAGCCGCCCATCTGCAGGACGCAGCCGGTGCGCTTGTAGAGCTCGACGAAATCGTAGGCCTGCAGGATCATGTAGTTGAATTCAAGAAACGACAGCTCCTGCTGGCGGTCGAGCCGCAGCTTAACCGAGTCGAACGACAGCATGCGGTTGACCGAGAAGTGCCGGCCCACATCGCGCAGGAAGTCGATGTAGTTGAGCGTGTTCAGCCAGTCGGCGTTGTTCGCCATGACGGCGTTTCCGGCCTTGCCGTCGAAGACTTGGCCCTCGAACTTGAGGAACTTCGAAAAAACCTGCCGGATGCCCTTGAGGTTCTCGGCGATGATCTCGTCGGTCAGAACTTTCCGGCTTTCATCCTTGCCGGACGGGTCGCCGACGCGGGTGGTGCCGCCGCCCATCAGCGCGATCGGCCGGTGGCCGGTCTGCTGCAGCCAGTGCAACATCATGATCGGCAACAGCGAGCCGATGTGCAGCGAGGGCGCGGTGCAATCGAAGCCGATGTACGCGGTGATCGTCTTGGATTTGGCGAGCGAATCCAGCGCGTCCGGCTCCGACACCTGATGGATGAAGCCGCGCGACGCGAGAACGTTGAGGAAGTCGGACTTATAACCGCTCATCGGCTGTGCTCTGATTTCCCGGTGGTGTAACAGGGTCCGGCGCGGGTTTCAAAAGGGGCGGGGTTTTGCTGCCGCAGTCGGCCAGTCTGGCCGGATCATTTCTCGAATAACCCGTTCGATGCCGTGCGTGATCCGCGCGAGCCTTTCGATATCGACCTTGTCCGGCGTATCGGTCGGCTTGTGATAGTGCGGATATCGGAAATAGGCCGTGTCAGTGATCATCACCGCCGGATAGCGGAACTGCTCGAACGACCAATGATCGGACCAGTCGATCCCGGGGACGAAGCCCGGCGCCACCCCGCCGACGGTTGGAAATCTTGTGTGGCTGCGGAACGAGCCGATCAGGACTTGCATCAGGTCGCGCGAGTCCGGCATCGCCACGAAGGCGATGAAATCGCCCTTGCTCGGATACAAAAGGCCGAGCGGCGGCGGATACTTCTGGCTGCCCGGCTGATCCGAAAAGCAACCCAGCGTCTCCAGTGAAATCATGCCGATGACCGGCTCGCGGCGTTGCGCCAGGAGCTGAGCATATCGATAGCTGCCCATGTCGGGCGTCTGGAAGTAGGGCGGTTCGCTGACGAACAACACGAGCCGGATGCGCGCCTCGCTTTTGCTGCGCAAATCGGAGAGCAGGCGTGCCAGCTCGATCACAGCGGCCGTGCCGGTGCCGTTGTCGTTCGCGCCGGGAGCGTCGCCGTAGGAATCGTAGTGCGCGCCGACAACGACCGTGCCGCGGTTCGCATGCGCTTGCGCTGGCTCGATCGTGACTTCGATGTTGCGGACCGCACGCCCATTAACCTGATAGATCTGAGGCGTGGGCTGATACCCGAGCGCCTGCAATTCGCGCTCGATGTAGCTCGCCGCCTTCTCCAGATCGTCGTAGTGCTCGATGTTGTGCGGTCGGCTGGCGATCGCCCGGATATGCGTGGCAAGCCGGGTCGAGGTCACGCCCTCCGCGTTCGCCAGCGCGGGCAGCGGTCCTTTGTAAGGCTCGCCGGGAACGGACGTGACATAGTGCGCGCCGGCCACGGCGAGCGCAGCAATCGTCAGTGCGATGCCCGCGAGGAGAAGCATTCGCCGTCTCGGCATTACTGCCCCCGGCTATCAGCGCCGGTCAGACTTCAGCCGCTTGTCGAGATAGCCCGCGATCGACTCCATCAGCGGCTCGACCTTGCCGTCGAAGAAGTGATTGGCGCCCTGCACCACCTTCTGCTCGATGACGATGCCCTTCTGGGTCTTGAGCTTGTCGACCAGCCCGTTGACGTCCTTGTGCGGCACCACCGCGTCCTTGTCGCCGTGGATGATCAGGCCGGACGACGGGCAGGGCGCAAGGAACGAGAAGTCGTAGAGGTTCGCCGGCGGCGCCACCGAGATGAAGCCTTCGATCTCCGGGCGACGCATCAGGAGCTGCATGCCGATCCACGCGCCGAACGAGAAGCCGGCGATCCAGCAGGAGCGCGCTTCCGGATTGATCGACTGCGCCCAGTCCAATGCAGACGCCGCGTCGGACAGTTCGCCGGTGCCGTGGTCGAACGAGCCCTGGCTGCGGCCGACACCGCGGAAGTTGAAGCGGATCGCCGCGAAGCCGCGATGCACGAACGCGTAGTAGATTTGATAGATGATCTGATGGTTCATCGTGCCGCCGAACTGCGGGTGCGGATGCAGCACGATGGCGATCGGGGCGTTTTTCTGTGGCGCTGGGTGGTAGCGCCCTTCGATCCGGCCGGCGGGACCGGTGAAGATGACTTCAGGCATGGGCTTTCAAAACCTTGACCGACGGGCCGAACCGGAAGCCCGGCGTGGCGGTTGAGCGGAGTGCGCTTGACGGAACCGGCATGCGCACGTAACTATTTAGAACTATTCTAATTTACAGGGGGCCTTCGCGACGCGGGCCCCACATTTGGTATGAGCTCGCCCGGAAGAGCGGCGTTTTCTATCATGATGACCGGGTTCAAAAGCAAGTAAAATGAGCGGGGTAAGGGTTCGATGCTTAATCGGGGCCTGCCAGGCAATACGATGACCGAACACGCGTACCTCGACTGGAATGCGACCGCGAAGTTGCGGCCGGAAGCCCGTGAGGCCGTTCTTGCGGCGCTGGAGACGGGGGGAAATCCGTCTTCGGTGCACGGGGCGGGGCGCGGCGCGCGTCGGCTGGTCGAGCAGGCCCGCGAGCAGGTCGCGGCATTGGTCGGCGCGATGCCCCGCGAGGTTGTTTTCACCTCCGGCGGCACCGAGGCCAATGTTCTCGCGCTGAGCCCTGCGTTTGGCGATGTGCTGCTGGTGTCCGCGATCGAGCACCCTTCGGTGCGCGCCGGTGGCCGCTTTGCGGCGGCCGAGGAAATCCCGGTCAGGGCCGATGGGGTGGTCGATCTCGATGCGCTCAAGCGCCGTCTCGCAAGCGCGTCGCGGCCGTTGGTTTCGATCATGCTCGCCAACAACGAGACCGGCATCGTTCAGCCGGTGGCGCAGGCGGCCGAATTCGTTCATGCGGCGGGCGGCCTTCTGCATGTCGATGCGGTGCAGGGGCCAGGCAGGATTGACTGCGATTTCAAGGCGCTCGGTGCCGACCTGATGACGCTGTCCGCGCACAAGGTCGGCGGGCCGCAGGGCGCCGGCGCGCTGATCAAGCGCGATACGCTCGATCTTGACGCCCAGATGAAGGGTGGCGGGCAGGAGCGCGGCGCGCGTGCCGGCACCGAGAACGTGCCCGGCATCGCCGGTTTCGGCGCGGCCGCGGTGGCTGCAAGCCGCAGTTGGCGCGATGAGGCCACCCGGATGACGTCGCTTCGCGACCGGCTCGAAGTCCGGGCTCAAGGCGGCTGCCCCGCAGGCGGTCATTTTCGGCGAGGATGTCAGCCGGCTGCCCAATACCACCCTGTTTGCCGCCTCCGGCGTGAAGGCGGAAACCGCCGTGATCGCGCTGGATCTGGAGGGTGTCGCGGTGTCGTCGGGTGCGGCCTGTTCGTCAGGCAAGGTGACGCCATCCCACGTGCTGGCCGCCATGGGTGTGCCGGCCGGCCTCATCCGGGGCGCCATCCGCCTCAGCCTGGGCTATTCGTCCACGGAAGCCGAGATCGAAGCATTTCTAAAGGCTTGGGCTAAGCTTGCCGAGAGCCTATATAAGTCTGGAAAACAGCAGGATATCGCAGCCTGAAGGGGTGCCCCGACCGGGAAGCGAACCGACCATACCGACCGAATCCAACCCACGGCCCTTGAAGCCGTAGCGGAGGAGAGTGAATGCCGGCCGTGCAAGAGACGATCGAGCGGGTCCGCCGCATCGACGTTGACCAATACAAGTATGGGTTTGTTACCGACATCGAGTCCGACAAGGCTCCGAAGGGCTTGTCCGAAGACACGGTCCGCTTCATCTCGGCCAAGAAGTCGGAGCCGGAGTGGATGCTGAACTGGCGGCTTGAGGCCTATCGGCGCTGGCTGACGATGCGCGAGCCGACCTGGGCGCGCGTCAACTATCCCAAAATCAACTACCAGGATTACTACTATTACTCGGCGCCGAAGAAGAAGGCGCTGGCCTCGCTCGACGAGGTCGATCCCGAAATCCTGAAGACCTACGAGAAGCTCGGCATTCCGCTGCGCGAGCAGGAAATCCTCGCAGGCGTGGTGCGTCCCAACGGCGACGGCGACGGCGACGGCGAGGACGAGGAAAGCGCTCCGCGCTCGCGCGTTGCGGTCGATGCCGTGTTCGACTCCGTTTCGGTCGCCACGACGTTCCAGGAAGAGCTGAAGAAGGCCGGCGTGATCTTCATGCCGATCTCGGAGGCGCTGCGCGAGCATCCCGACCTGGTGAAGAAGTACCTCGGCACGGTGGTGCCGGTGTCGGACAATTTCTTCGCGACGCTCAATTCCGCGGTGTTCTCCGACGGCTCGTTCGTCTATGTGCCGCCGGGCGTGCGCTGCCCGATGGAGCTGTCGACCTATTTCCGCATCAACGAGAAGAACACCGGCCAGTTCGAGCGCACGCTCATCATCGCCGACAAGGGCTCTTACGTGAGCTACCTCGAAGGCTGCACCGCGCCGATGCGCGACGAGAACCAGCTTCACGCCGCGGTGGTCGAGCTGGTCGCGCTCGACGACGCCGAGATCAAGTATTCGACCGTGCAGAACTGGTACCCCGGCGATTCCGAGGGCAAGGGCGGCATCTACAACTTCGTCACCAAGCGCGGCGATTGCCGTGGCGTGCGCTCGAAGATTTCCTGGACCCAGGTCGAGACCGGCTCGGCGATCACCTGGAAATATCCGAGCTGCATTCTGCGCGGCGACAACTCCACGGGCGAGTTCTATTCGATCGCCATCTCGAATGGCCGCCAGCAGGTCGACAGCGGCACCAAGATGCTGCACCTCGGCAAGAACACCAAGAGCCGCATCATCTCCAAGGGCATCGCGGCGGGCCGCTCCGACAACACCTATCGCGGCCTGGTGACGGCGCATCGCCGCGCCACCGGCGCGCGCAACTTCACCAACTGCGACTCGCTTTTGATCGGCGATCACTGCGGCGCGCACACCGTGCCTTACATCGAGGCGAAAAATTCCTCGGCCGTGTTCGAGCACGAGGCCACCACCTCGAAGATCTCCGAGGAGATGCTGTTCTATTGCCGCCAGCGCGGCCTATCCGCCGAAGAAGCGGTGGCGCTCGTCGTCAACGGCTTTGTCAAGGACGTGCTGCAGCAGCTCCCGATGGAGTTCGCCGTCGAGGCGCAGAAGCTTATCTCGATCAGCCTCGAAGGCTCGGTTGGCTGAGAGCATGACCCCGAAAAGTGGAAGCCGGTTTTCGGATCAGGTCATGCTCAAAAGCAAAAGCTAAGGCGCGGGACCGGGCATGTCGGCGCTGGATAAGGCAGTCGCGGAACTCGACGCCAAGCGCACCAGGGAGGAGAGCGAGCGGCGGGCGCGCCATCGGGCGGCCAGCTCGTTCTTGAGGGAGTTTTTCGACGCCGACATCGCGACGTCGAAGAAGCTCAAGGACAGCGGAGTGCAGGCGGCCTTCGACGGTGCCCGCATCCTGCTGCGGAAACCGGAAGAAGGCGTCTACGCGGAAGCAATGATGATCGTGGTCGGGGAGCAGGGCGAGATCGACGTGAGCGGGCGTTCGCTCGGGCCGGTCACCGGTCCCGACAAGGACGCAAAGAAGAAGGAGCTGATTGGCGAGATCATCTCGCTTTTCAGCTTGTAGTCAGAAGGAATTTCGAAGTGGCTATGCTTGAAATCAAGAATTTGCACGTCACGGTCGACGGCAAGCAAATCCTGAATGGTCTCGACCTCACCGTGAACAAGGGTGAGGTGCACGCCATCATGGGTCCGAACGGTTCGGGCAAGTCGACGCTCGCCTATGTGATGGCTGGCAAGGCCGGCTACGAGGCGACCGAAGGCAAGATTTTGCTCGATGGCGAGAACGTTCTGGAGATGCAGCCGGATGAGCGCGCCGCCAAGGGCCTGTTCCTGGCGTTCCAGTATCCGCTGGAAATCCCCGGCGTCGCCACCATGACGTTCCTGCGCACCGCGCTAAACGCGCAACGCAAGAAGCGCGGCGAAGCTGAGCTTTCGACGCCCGACTTTATGAAACTGGTGCGGGACGCCGCCGGCAAGCTCGAGATCAACATGGATATGTTGCGCCGTGGCGTTAACGTCGGCTTCTCCGGCGGCGAAAAGAAGCGCAACGAGATCCTGCAGATGGCGCTGCTGCAACCGCGGCTCTGCGTGCTGGATGAAACCGATTCCGGCCTCGACATCGACGCGCTGAAGGTCGTCTCCGACGGCGTCAACCGGCTGCGCTCGCCAGATCGCGCCATGGTCGTCATCACCCACTATCAGCGCCTGCTCGACCACATCGTGCCGGACGTGGTGCACGTGCTTTCGAAGGGCCGCATCGTGAAGACCGGCGGCAAGGAGCTGGCGCTCGAGCTTGACGCCAGCGGCTACGCACAATTCCAGGACAACGCGGCGTAGAACATGAAAGCCGAGCTGCGCACCGTGAAGACCGACGCCGAGCTCGCGCTCGCGGAAAGCTACGCGTCCGCCAAATCCAAATTACCGGGCGACGGCAAGGTCGTCGCTTTGCGCGATGCCGCCTTCAGGCGGTTCGAAGCGCAGGGTTTGCCGCACCGGCGGATCGAGCAGTGGAAATACACCGATCTGCGCGCGCTGCTGCGCGACGCCAAGCCTTTGGCAGGGCCGCCCGATGCCGCTGCGAAGGAGCGTTCCAAGTTCGTGGGAGGCTTGATCGGCGACATGGATGCGCGCCGGCTGGTGTTCGTCGATGGCGCGTTCGTGCCGGAACTGTCCGATCTAACCAAGCTTGAGACCGGGCTCGAAGTGCGCACGCTCGCCCAGGCGCTCGCCGCGGGCGATCCGCTGGTTGCGGCGCATCTTGGCAAGGTCGTGCCGGCGGATGGCGAAAGCGCGATGGCGCTCAACGCCGCGCTGATGAGCGATGGTGCGGTGATCCGCGTCGCGGCGGGCGCGACCGTCGAGCGGCCGATCCACCTGGTGTTCGCCGCGACCGGCGATAAGCCGGCCTCGATTTTCACGCGCTCGCTGGTGGTGATCGAGAAGGGCGCCCGCGTCATGCTGGTCGAAAGCCACGAGGGCGCGGCCGAGCACCACGTCAACACGGCGCTTGAGCTGATCGTGGGCGAGAAGGCGCACGCCGACCACATTAAGATCACCGCCGGCCTGGGCGGCGTTGTCCATGTCTCGTCGCTGATGGCGGCGATCGGCGCGAACGCGCGGTTCAACGATTTCAGCTACACGACGGGCGGCGCGGTGGTGCGCAACCAGTTGTTCGTGCGCTTCGACGGCGAGGGCACGCTCGCCAACATCCGCGGCGCCACGCTGCTCAAGGGCAACCAGCACGCCGATGCGACCTTGGTCGCCGACCACGTGGCCGGCGGCTGCCAGTGCCGCGAGGTGTTCAAGGCGGTGCTCGACGACAAGAGCCGCAGCGTGTTCCAGGGCAAGATCATCGTGCGCCAGGGCTCGCAGAAGACCGACGCCAAGATGATGACCAACTCGCTGCTGCTGTCCGACGAGGCCGAGGCCAACCAGAAGCCGGAGCTGGAGATTTTCGCCGACGACGTGCAATGCGGCCACGGCGCGACGTCCGGCGCGCTCGACGAAAACCTGAAGTTCTACCTGATGGCCCGCGGCATCCCCGAGGTCGAGGCCGAGGCGCTGCTGGTGCAGGCGTTCGTCGGCGATGCGGTCGAAGGCATCGAGCACGCCGGTCTGCGCGATGCGCTGATGGGAGACGTGGTGTCCTGGCTCCGGGCGCGGGGAAGTTGATGCATCCGGCGGTGACCAACGGCTCGTACGACGTGGCCCGCATCCGGCAGGATTTTCCGATCCTGTCGATGCAGGTGTACGGCAAGCCGCTCATCTATCTCGACAACGCCGCGTCGGCGCAGAAGCCGCAATCGGTGCTCGACCGCATCCACCAGGCCTACACCTCCGAATACGCCAACGTGCATCGCGGGCTGCATTACCTCGCCAACGCCGCGACCGAGGGCTACGAGGGCGCGCGCGAGAAGGTGCGGGCCTTCCTCAACGCCCCGCGGCTGGAAGAAGTCATCTTCACCCGCAACGCGACCGAGGCGATCAACGCCGTGGCCTATACATTCGGCCGCGAGCGGATCAAGCCGGGCGACGAGATTGTGCTTTCGATCCTGGAGCACCATTCCAACATCGTGCCGTGGCATTTCCTGCGCGAGCGGCACGGCGCGGTGATCAAGTGGGTGCCGGTCGACGAGGAAGGCAACTTCCTGATCGACGAATTCGAGAAGCTTCTGACGGCGCGCACCAAGATGGTGGCGGTCACCCACATGTCGAACATGACCGGCACGCACGTTCCGGTCAAAGAGGTGGTGAAGCGCGCCCACGCCCGCAACATTCCGGTGCTGGTCGACGGCAGCCAGGCGGCGGTGCATCTCGACGTCGACGTGCAGGACATCGGTTGCGATTTCTACGTCTTCACTGGCCATAAGCTCTACGGGCCGACGGGGATCGGCGTGCTGTGGGGCAAGTACGACCTGCTCGCCGCGATGCCGCCGTTCAACGGCGGCGGCGAGATGATCCGCGAGGTGTTCGAGGATCGCATCACTTATGGCGAGCCGCCGCACCGCTTCGAGGCCGGTACGCCGCCAATCGTGCAGGCGATTGGGCTCGGCGCCGCGATCGACTATGTCAACTCGGTCGGCAAGCCGCGCATCCGGACCCACGAGACCGGGCTCGTGACATACGCCCACGAGCGGCTGCGCGAGATCAATTCCATCCGCATCTTCGGCACCACCAGGGACAAGGGTCCTATCGTGTCGTTCGAGATGAAGGGCGCGCATCCCCACGACGTCGCGACCATTATCGACCGCGCTGGCGTCGCGGTGCGCGCCGGAACCCATTGCGTCATGCCGCTGCTCTCCCGCTATGGCGTGACCGCCACTTGCCGCGCCTCATTTGCCATGTACAACACCCGTGCGGAAATCGACCATCTCGCGCAAGCCTTGGTCAAAGCGCAGGATCTGTTCTCATGACCGACGAACCCAACACCAACGCGCCCAAACCGGAAACCACGTCCGCGCTGCCGGAGGCCGAGATCGCGCGCCTCACTGACGAGATCGTGACGGCGCTCAAGACCGTCTACGACCCGGAAATCCCGGCAGACATCTACGAGTTGGGCTTGATCTACAAGATCGACATCGCCGACGACCGCTCGGTGAAGGTCGACATGACGCTGACCACACCGAACTGCCCGTCCGCGCAGGAATTGCCACAGATGGTGGAGAATGCGGTGTCGAGCGTGGCCGGTGTCGGCAAGGTCGACGTTGCGGTGGTCTGGGATCCGCCGTGGGACCAGAGCCGTATGACCGACGAGGCGCGGCTCGTTCTCAACATGTGGTGATGCATGCAACGCGCGGGCGCAAACTTGTTGCTCCTTGCCGCGATCGCGCCGGCGCACGCGCAGCAAGACTGTCATGACGGCCACATCGAGAGCGACCCCGCCAGCCTGCGGCCCGGCGTTGTGACCGGAAAGCAGGCGCGCATTCACTTCTATTCCGGCACCGACAAGCGCGACGATTGTCCCGGAGCGGGCGCAGCGTGCCGAAACAAGGCCTACGTCGTGCGAGGCGACAAGGTGATTGTCGCCGCCGACGAGAAGGCTCGGGGGTTCGTCTGCGCGGGCTTCATCAGCCGCAAGGGCAATGTCACGGCTGGCTGGCTGCCCGCGGACGCGGTGGACGTCCAGCCGGCGCCAAAGTCATCCATCGCCGACTGGCTCGGCAAGTGGCGATACGGCAACTCGAACATCACCATCAAGCGCGGCAAGACTCCCAGTACACTCGATGTTGAAGGCGATTCGTGGAGCAAGCGGTATCAGTCCGTGAACACCGGCGATCTTTCCGGCGAGGCGATCAAGCCGGATGGCAATGCCATGGCCTTTGCCCACAGTGCGGGAGAGATCATTCCGATCGAGAAGGCCGACAAGATCGACTGCGTGATCCAGTTTGCTCTCGTTCACGACGTGATGGTCGTGGAGGACAACGGCAACTGCGGCGGCGCCGGGGTGTATTTCGGCGGGATTTATCGCCGCAAGCGTTAGAATACGTGCAATGCCCGGCTCCAACCCTTGGCAATCGGGCAGGGAAGTGACTATCTGACTGTGGAAGCGTGCTTGTCGCGCCGAAGGAGAAACTGCCATGGCCACTGCGCGGCCACGACCACAGGCGATGCGGCTCTCGGACGCGGCGGCCAGCCGCATCAAGGAACTCATGGGCAAGATGGGCCGCCCGGTTGCCGGCCTGCGCGTCGGCGTCAAGAACGGCGGCTGCGCCGGCATGGAATACACCATGGAATACGCCGACAAGGTCAATCCGACCGACGAGGTGGTCGAAGACAAGGGCGTCAAGATCCTGATCGATCCCAAGGCCGTGCTGTTCCTGCTCGGCACCGAGATGGACTACAAGGTCGACAAACTGTCCTCACAGTTCGTGTTCAACAACCCGAACCAGACCTCGGCCTGCGGCTGCGGCGAGTCGGTTCTGCTGACGCCCGCCAAGCACGACGGCGCCGAGGCGCACTAACAGCGCCGGGCCGCTTTTTGCGCACCGCTCACGATCAAGATTTCGACCACATCGTGGAGTTGTTCGCCGCGTTCGGGCCGGTCAGCGTGCGCCGCATGTTCGGCGGGGCTGGTGTCTTCGTCGATGGACTGATGATCGGACTGGTCAGCCAGGGCGCGATCTATCTGAAGGCCGATCAAACCACCATTCCGGCTTTCCAAAAGGAGGGCCTCGGGCCTTTCACCTATGCGGCCAAAGCCCGCAAGCGCGCTGTGATGTCGTACTGGAAAATGCCGGAACGGCTCTACGACGATCCGGACGAGTTGGCGCGCTGGGCGGCGCAGGCGCTTGCGGTGGCCCGAAGCAAGGCGGCCAAGTCAAAAGCCGGCCAAAGGGCAGGGCGGCGGGACGAGCGCGAAAGCGCTAGGCGACCTTGGCTTCGCCGTTGGAGCCGAGTTCCGGATCGGTTTCGCAGATCACGCGGTTGCGGCCGTTGCGCTTGGCGGCGTAGAGACAGCCGTCCGCGCGCGCGATCAGCGATTGCACGGTATCGCCGTTGCGTGCGGTGGCCACGCCGACTGAAATCGTGACCCGGCCGAGGTTCTGGCCGGTCGAGCGCTTCATCAATTCCTTCGACATCACGGCGCGGCGAATGTGATCGCCGACGGTGACGGCCGATCGCAGCACGGTGTTGGGCAGCACGACCGCGAATTCCTCGCCGCCGTAGCGCGCGGCGATGTCCTTGCCCTTCACGTTCTGCTTCATCGACATGGCGACGAGACGCAGCACCTGATCGCCGGTGAGGTGGCCCCAGGTGTCGTTGAACGACTTGAAATGGTCGATGTCGGTCAGGATCAGCGACATCGGCTCGTTGCGCTCGACGCCCTCGTGCAGCGCCTTGGCGATCGCGTGATCGAAATGCTTGCGGTTCGATAAGCTGGTTAGCGGATCGGTCAGGCTCTCGTTGCGGACGACCTCGAGATTCTGTTGTAGCTGGCTGATTTCCTGCCGCGAGGCGTTGAGCCGCGCCTCGAGATTGTTGTTGTTCGTCTGCATCTCGTTGGCGGTCTGCACCAGGCTCTCGACGATGGCGCGGATGCCGTCACGGTCCTTGGCGTCGCCGAGCTTGTCGCTCATGGTGGCGAGGCTCTCGTGGTAGGCCGAGGCGGAGCCGACCGCGCTGTCGACCATCGCCATGACCTGGTTGATCTCGTCCATCACGCGGTTGCCGACCTTGTCGAGCTTGTCGGTGAGACGCGCCGGCGACAGATAGGTCGCGTACACGCCCTCAAGATCGGCGTCCGTCAGGTTGCCGTTCTTCTGCAGCGTTTCGTTGATGGTCTGATTGAGGGCAGGATTGTAGCCGGTCGCGTAGGCGTACCAGACTTCATAGTTGCGCGGAATCGCCGCCTGCCGCAAAGCCTTGATCTGGCTCAGCGCTATCTCGGCAAATGCGAGCGTGCGTTCGTGCTCCGCGGCACCTTCGGCCATTCCCGCTCCGAGGGTGAGAGCCCCCGGCCTACCCCGATTTCGCGATGCACCATCCGGGCGGTGTAGTGCCCCGGAACAGGTCTAGGACGGTATTCCAAGGGGGTGAACGACTGGTAAACGCGAGGTTAGCGAGACGGGCAAGAATCGCCAGCGCTAAACCCTGGCGCGCACGGGGCGAAGCAGGAATGCCGGAAGATGCGAACCATCGGCGGGCTCGGCCTCGCGGTGATGCTTGGGCGCCGGAACGGGTGCCCGTTCCTCGATGCGTGCCACGACCGGCGCGTGCTCGGCCTGTTGCCGCAGCGGTTCAGTGGACGGTCCACGGCTGTCGCGCCGGTGACGGTCTTCGCGCGGTGCGCGCTGCCGCGGTCCACGGCCTCCGCGTCGGGCGCCGCGTTCTGGACGGTCGCCGGTGCCGGCATCGTCCGCCGCCGGGGGCGGGCCGTCGGTCCAGTTGATGCTCTGACCGATCAGCTTTTCGATCGCGGCCAAGGACTTGGTGTCGGCCGGCGTGACAATGGTGATGGCGGTCCCGGTCTTGCCGGCGCGGCCGGTGCGGCCGATCCGGTGGACGTAGTCGTCGGCGTGATGCGGAACGTCGAAGTTGAAGACATGGCTGACATCCGGAATGTCGAGCCCGCGGGCGGCAACGTCGGATGCGATCAGGAGCGCGGTGTCGCCCTTGCGGAAGCCGTCCAGCGCCGCGGTCCGCGCCGACTGGTCCATGTCGCCGTGCAGAGCCGCCGCATTGAAGCCGTGGCGCACCAGCGAGCGGTGAAGCTGCGCGACCTCGCGCTTGCGGTTGCAGAAAATGATCGCGTTCTTGAAGTTCTCGGCCGAACGCAACAGGCGCCGCAGCGTGTCGCGCTTGTCGTGATCCTCGCGGCCGGTCTTGACGAGCTGCTGCTTGATCGCATCGACCGTGGTGGCTGGGCGGGACACCTCGACCTTCACCGGGTTGTGCAGGAACTGCTCGGTGATGCGCCGGATTTCCGGCGGCATGGTCGCGGTGAAGAACAGCGTCTGCCGGGTGAACGGCACCAGCTTGCAGATGCGCTCGATGTCAGGGATGAAGCCCATGTCGAGCATGCGGTCGGCTTCGTCGATGACGAGAAGCTCGACGCCGGACATCAACAGCCGGCCGCGCTCGGAGTGGTCGAGCAGCCGTCCCGGCGTTGCGATCAGCACGTCGACGCCGCGCGTCAGCTTGCTGTCCTGGTTGTCAAAAGAAACGCCCCCAATAATGAGGGCGACGTTGAGCTTATGATTGGCGCCGTATTTGATGAAGCTTTCCTCGACCTGGGCGGCAAGCTCCCGCGTCGGCTCCAAGATCAGCGTGCGCGGCATGCGGGCCCGCGCGCGGCCGGATTCCAGCATGGTGAGCATCGGCAGCACGAAGGCGGCGGTCTTGCCGGTGCCGGTCTGCGCGATGCCGAGCACGTCGCGCCGCGCGAGCACGTGGGGGATGGCCTGTTGCTGGATCGGGGTGGGGGTGGTGTAGCCGGCCGCAGTTACGGCGGAGAGAACTTTGTCGGACAAGCCGAGTTCGGAAAAGGACATAAAACCTCTGGTCGGGGACCGCCGAACCGCGCCGGACAAGTACGAAACGGTGAATGCGCGGGGGGAGCGGCCGAATCTCTTGTTCGTACCGTTGCGCCCGGAACATAGGGTCGAGGGGATGAAAGTCAATGCTGAAGGGCCACCTAAGTTAAATTAACTGCTTCACTTTTTGGCTTCGCAGAATTGCGGACCATGCAACCGAATGGGGCAAGGTCAGCCCCTCCGGGCCACCCACTACAGGGAAGGATCAAACGGCGAAGCGCGGGTGAGCGAACCAAATCGGCTGCTGCGGCAACACCGTGAATGACAATTGTTCTTTTCCTTTCATGGCGTTGCGAGCGTGCTAAGCCAAAGTCATGGCAAGACTGCTCGATCTCATAGGCAACACGCCGCTGGTGGAGGTCACCAAGCTCGACTGCGGGCCATGCCGGCTGTTCCTCAAGCTGGAAAGCGTCAACCCGTCGGGTTCCATCAAGGACCGGCCGGCCCGCGCAATGATTGAAGCGGCGGAGGCCGATGGACGGCTCAAACCCGGCGGCACCATCGTTGAGGCGACCGCGGGCAATACGGGCCTCGGCCTGGCGCTGGTGGCGGGGCAGAAGAACTACCGCACTGTCCTCGTAGTGCCCGACAAGATGTCGCGCGAAAAAATCCTGCACGCGCGCGCACTCGGCGCGCAGGTCCACATTACGCGCTCCGACGTCGGCAAGGGCCATCCCGACTACTACCAGGACCTGGCGCAGGCCATCACGTCGCGCACCAGGGGGGCCATCTTCATCAACCAGTTCGAGAATCCGGCCAACCCGGCGTCGCACGAGGCGACCACCGCGCCGGAACTGCACAAGCAGATGAACGGCGACGTGGATGCGATCGTCGTCGGCGTCGGATCGGGCGGCACGCTGACCGGCGTCGGGCGTTTCATGAAGCGCGTGTCGCCGAAAACCGAGATGGTGCTCGCCGATCCGGTCGGTTCGGTGCTCGCGCCGCTGGTCAACTCCGGCGAGATGATCGAAGCGGGAAGCTGGACCGTCGAAGGCATCGGCGAGGATTTCGTGCCGCCGAATTGCGATCTCTCGCTGGTGAAGGCGGCCTATTCGGTCACCGACCAGGAAAGCTACGCGGCCGCGCGCGACCTCTTGCGCAAGGAGGGTATCTTCGCCGGCTCGTCGTCGGGGACGCTACTGGCGGCGGCGCTGCGTTACTGCAAACTTCAGAGCAAGGCCAAGCGCGTGGTGAGCCTCGTCTGCGATTCCGGCGCGAAATATCTCTCCAAGGTGTTCAACGATGCGTTCCTCGCGCAGGAGGGATGGATCGAGCGTACGCGCTCGGGGACGGTGCGCGATCTCGTCATCAACCGGCACGAGGAGGGCGGCGCCGTCGAGGTGCGGCCGCAGGATACGCTGCGCACTGTGTTCGCGCGGATGCGCGCCGCTGACGTCTCGCAGCTCCCCGTGGTCGAGAACGACAAGATCGCCGGCCTGGTCGACGAAAGCGATCTGCTCGCCGCGCTCCTCACCGACACCGATATGTCCGCCCACGGCTTCAACCGTCAGGTGAAGGACGTGATGGTGACGCGGCTAGAGACGATCTCGGCGGATGCGCCGATCCGCGACCTCGTTCCGCTGTTCCGCAAGGACTATGTTGCCATCGTGATGGACACGGGCCGCTTTCTCGGCCTCATCACCCGCATCGATCTCATCAATCATTTTCGAGTCGGCACATGACGAAATCGAACCGCCTGGACTTTGCGACGCGCTGCATCCACGCCGGCCAGGAGCCCGATCCCTCGACCGGCGCCGTGATGATGCCGATCTACGCCACCTCGACCTTCGTGCAGCAGTCGCCCGGCGTCCACAAAGGCTTCGACTATGCGCGCACCAAGAACCCAACCCGGATGGCATTCGAGCGCTGCGTCGCCGATCTCGAAGGCGGCACGCGCGCCTGCGCGTTCGCGTCGGGGCTCGCGGCGATCGCGACCGTGCTGGAGTGCTTCGACGGCGGCTTGCACGTCGTGGCGTCGGACGATCTCTATGGCGGCACGCGGCGCCTGTTCGAGCGCGTCAAGCGGCGCACCATGGGGATCGATGTCACCTATGTCGATCTGTCGGACATTTCGAAGCTCGAAGCGGCGATCCGGCCCGGCACCAAGCTGATCTGGATCGAGACGCCGACCAATCCGCTGCTCAAGCTCACCGACCTCGAACGCGTGGCGCAGATTGCGCGAAAGCGCGGCATCGTCGCTGCCGTCGACAACACGTTCGCCAGCCCCTATGTGCAGCGCCCGCTCGAGCATGGCTTCGACGTGGTGGTGCATTCGACCACCAAGTACCTCAACGGCCATTCCGACATGGTCGGCGGCGTTGCGATCGTCGGCGAGAACAAGGAATTCGCGGAGCGGCTTGGCTTTCTGCAGAACGCGCTCGGCGCCATTCAGGGCCCGTTCGATTCATTCCTGGCGCTGCGCGGCCTGAAGACGCTGGCGCTGCGCATGGAGCGGCACTGCGCCTCGGGACTGAAGATCGCCGAACGGCTCGAGGCGCATCCGAAGGTGAAGCGCGTGTTCTATCCGGGCCTCAAAAGCCATCCGCAGCATGCGCTGGCCCGCAAGCAGATGAAGGCGTTTGGCGGCATGATCTCGGCCGAACTGAACTGCGATCTCGAAGGCTCCAAGCGTTTCCTCGAACGCACGCAGTTGTTCGCGCTGGCGGAGAGTTTGGGCGGCGTCGAGAGCCTGATCGAGCATCCCGCGCTGATGACCCACGGTTCGGTGCCGGAGGAGGTGCGCGCCGAGCTCGGCATCGGCGACGCGCTGGTACGGCTTTCGGTGGGCATCGAGGACGCTCACGATCTGATCGGCGACCTCGAGCAGGCGCTCGCCGTGCTGTAGGCGCTGCGGCAAGCCGGCATTCGACTTTCATCGGATTTCCGCTAGGCTGGCGGCAACGAATGAAAACCGTTCAGGGAGGATTGGCATGAGGATCAAGAATTTCGGCCGGGCGCTGCTCGCCGGCTTCGCGTTGCTGGCCGCCAGCTTTGCCGTGCCGGCCGCGGCGCAGGATTATCCCAACAAGCCGATCAAGGTGATCGTTCCGTTCGCGGCGGGCGGTGGCAACGATATTTTTGCACGGCTGGTCGGGCAGAAGGCCGGCGAGATTCTCGGCCAAACGTTGGTGATCGAGAACCGGGTCGGGGCCGGTGGACGTCCGGCGGCGGAGTGGGTCACCCAGCAGCCGCACGACGGCTATACGCTGTTTGTCGGTGCGAGCGGCGTGATGTCGGTCGCGTCGGCAGCTTTTCCGAACCTTCCCTACCATCCGACCAAGAGCTTCGTCCCGCTGTCGATGATCGCAGATTTTCCGCTGATCGTCGTGATCCCGGCCGACCATCCTGCCAAGACGGTGAAGGAACTGGTCGAGTGGGCGAAGAAGAATCCTGACAAGGCCAACTACGCCGCTACCTCGCCGGCATTCATCACCGTGACCGAACTTCTCAAGCTCAAGAGCGGGATGCCGGGCACAATGATCCCTTACAAGAGCAGCAATGAAATGATCCTGAGCGTTATGCAAGGACAGACCTTATTGGCGATTTCCGACGGGCCTCCGGCGATCCCGATGATCAAGGCCGGCAAGGTCCGCGCGATCGCCGTCACAGGGGCGAAACGTTCTGCCGAACTGCCGGATGTGCCGAGCATGGCGGAAGCCGGCTTCCCCGAGGTCAACACCTACCTCTGGAGCGGCTTCTTCACCGGCGCCAACACGCCGGCTCCGATCGTCACCAAGCTGGAGGCGGCGCTGCGCAAGGCCATTCTCGATCCTGCCGTTTCCGACAAGCTCAAGGGCATGGCGGTGACGCCGGGCGGAACGTCGTCGGCTGAATTCAAAGCCATGATCGACAAGGATATCGAAGGTTATGTTGCCGTGATCAAGGCGGCGAACCTCAAATTCAACTGACGCCAATCGTCATTCCGGACGCCGCGCAAGCGGTATTCATGCCCCGGTTTTCCGGGGCATGTTTGGGCCGCGAATGTGCCATCGATTCCGGCGGCGATCCCATTGCACGAGCACGCCGTGCGGGCACAATCACAAGCTAAGGAGGAGCGATGCGCACCCAGGTCGGCATCGTCGGCGCCGGACCCGCGGGACTGATGTTGTCGCATCTCCTGCACCGCGCCGGCATTTCCAGCATCATCATCGAAGCGCGGAGCCGCGCCTATTGCGAGGCGCGCATCCGCGCCGGGCTGATCGAGCAATGGGCCGCCGACATGCTGGTCGAGACCGGGCTCGGCGCGCGTATGAAGCGCGAGAGCGTGGTGCACGACGGCATCTATCTCTGCTTCGACGGCAAGCTGCACAACATCAACTTCCACAAGCTGGTCGGGAAACGTGTCACCATCTATGGCCAGCAGGAGGTGGTGAAGGATCTGATCGCCAAACGGATCGCCGACGGCGGGCAGATCCTGTTCGACTGCTCCGACGCGAGCGTTCGCGGGTTCGATGGCAAGGCGCCGCAAATCCGCTTCCGCCACAATGGCGAGACAAAAGAGGTCGATTGCGACTTCATCGGCGGCTGCGACGGCTTCCATGGCGTCTGCCGGCCCAGCATCCCGGCCAAATCGATCAGCATCTACGAGCGCGAATATCCATTCGGCTGGCTCGGCATTCTCGCCGAGGCGCCGCCGGTCGCCGACGAGCTGATTTACGCCTATCACCCGCGCGGCTTTGCCTTGTTCAGCATGCGCACGCCGACACTGGTGCGCTACTATCTGCAATGCGCGCCGAACGAAAACCTCGATCAATGGCCCGACAAGCGAATCTGGGACGAACTCGAAACCAGGCTTGGCGGGGCGCGGCCGCTGAAGCGCGGGCCGCTCGTGGAAAAGATCGTCGCGCAGATGCGCTCGTTCGTCGCCGAGCCGATGCAATACGGGCGCATGTTCCTCGCCGGCGACAGCGCCCACATCGTGCCGCCGACCGGGGCAAAGGGCATGAACCTGGCGTTCGCCGACGTGCGTGTGCTCTCCCGCGCCATCGCCGCATTCTACAAGAACGGCTCGACCAATCTGCTCGATAGCTATTCGGCAACCTGCCTGCGCCGCGTCTGGAAGGCGCAACGCTTCTCCTGGTGGATGACGCGTCTGATGCACCTGTTCCCGGAAGAGAACCCGTTCGACCGGCGGCGTCAGGTCGCCGAGCTTGACTACGTGACGAGCTCGGAGGCGGCCGCAAGGTCGCTCGCTGAAAACTACGTGGGATTGCCGGTAGAGTAGGGGGCGGCGCTACACGTCCAGCATGTCCGCGTCGGCGAATTCCGCGCGCTCCTGGATGAACTCGAAACGCAATTCGGCCTTGTTGCCCATCAGCCGTTCGACCGACCTCTTGGTCGCCTTGTCGTCAGCGTCCGCGAGCTTGACCCGCAGCAGCGTGCGCTTCTTCGGGTCCATGGTGGTTTCCTTGAGCTGAGCCGCCATCATCTCACCGAGACCCTTGAAGCGGCCGATCTCGACCTGGGCGTTGGCGCGGAATTCCTTTTTGAGGATCTCGTCCTTGTGCTTGTCGTCGCGTGCGTAGAACGTCTTGCCGCCGTGCGAAAGACGATAGAGTGGAGGCACCGCGAGATAGAGGTGGTCCTTGTCGATCATCTCCTTCATCTGCGTATAGAAGAACGTGATCAGCAGCGACGCGATGTGGGCGCCATCGACGTCGGCGTCGGTCATGATGATGACCTTCTCGTATCGCAGGTCGCTGTCGCGGTAGTGCGAGCCGGTGCCGCAGCCGAGCGCCTGCACCAGATCGGTGAGCTGGACGTTCTGCGAGAGCTTGTCTTTGCCGGCCGATTGTACGTTGAGGATCTTGCCGCGCAGCGGCAGCACCGCCTGCGAGGCGCGGTCGCGCGCCTGCTTGGCCGAGCCGCCGGCGCTGTCGCCCTCGACGATGAAGATTTCCGAGCCGGCCGCCTGGCCATTGGTGCAGTCGGCGAGTTTTCCGGGCAGCCGCAGCTTGCGTGTCGCGGCTTTGCGCGAGATGTCCTTTTCCTGGCGGCGGCGGATGCGCTCCTCGGCGCGATCGACCACGAAGTCGAGCAGCTTGCTGGCTTGCGCGGGGTTGCCGGCGAGCCAGTGGTCGAACGGGTCCTTGATCGCGTTCTCGACGATGCGTTGCGCTTCGGCGGTGGCGAGGCGGTCCTTGGTCTGGCCCTGGAATTCCGGCTCGCGAATGAACACCGAGAGCATGCATCCGGCGCCCACCATGATGTCATCGCTGGTGATCGGAGCGGCGCGCTTGCCCTGGCCGACGCGCTCGGCGTGGTCCTTGAGGCCGCGCAGCAGAGCTGTGCGCAGCCCCAACTCGTGGGTGCCGCCGTCCGGCGTCGGGATGGTGTTGCAGTAGGAATTGAGAAAGTCATCGGCGTCGGCGGTCCACGCCACCGCCCATTGCGCGCCGCCGTGCTGGCCGACCTTGCCGGCGCTGCCGGTGAAGATGTCGGGATGCACCAGCGTGGCGTCCTTCAGTGTCTCCGACAGATAGTCGCGCAGCCCTTCCTCGAAGTGGAACGATGCCTTCTCCGGCACGCCGTCGTCGTTGTTCTTCAGCAATTCCTTCGCGCAGGACCAGCGGATTTCAACGCCGCCGAACAGGTACGCCTTCGAGCGCGTCATCTTGAACACGCGCTCGGGAATGAAATGCGCCTTCGGCCCGAAGATGTCCGGGTCGGGATGGAAGCGCACGGTGGTGCCGCGGCGGTTCGGCGCCTTGCCGGCGTCCTGCAGCTTGCCTTTCGGCTTGCCGCGCTCAAACACCATCCGGTAGAGCTTCTGGCCGCGCGCGACCTCGACCTCCATGCGGTCGGACAACGCGTTGGCGACCGAGACGCCGACGCCGTGCAGGCCGCCTGAGGTGTCGTACACCTGGGAGTCGAATTTGCCGCCAGCGTGCAGCGTGCACATGATTACTTCGAGCGCCGACTTGTTCTTGAATTTCGGATGCGGATCGACCGGGATGCCGCGGCCGTTGTCGGTGACGGTGATGAAACCGTCGGCGTCGAGCTCGACGTCGATGAAGGTGGCGTGGCCGGCCAGAGCCTCGTCCATCGCGTTGTCGATCACTTCGGCGAACAGGTGATGCAGCGCCTTCTCGTCGGTGCCGCCGATGTACATGCCGGGCCGCCGCCGGACCGGCTCGAGCCCCTCCAGCACCTCGATGTGCTTGGCGGAATAGCCGCTTTCATCGCCGCTGCCGCGGCTTGCCCGCGCCGCCTTGGCCGAGCCTCGCCTCGGCTCAAGCTTGGTGAACAGGTCCGGCGCGGCGCTGACCTTCTTCTCGACCTTTTTGTTCTTGTTCGCGGATTTTGCCATGTTCCGTGCCGGTCAGTTGAATTAAGGCAAATCACCAAGGATGGCCCGAATATGCCACATGAATTTTCCGGTGTTCCGCCGCAAGGGGTAGGGCGGCAGCCGTTATGAAAGGTCGGGGATGTTGGTGAAATAATGGTCGATGTAGGAGGTCTTCAAGTAGCGGTAGCCCATCCGCTCGAACAGCGCCTTGAGTTCGTCGAAGCGGTCTGAATAGAGCTCGACCTGGAGATAGCAGGCGTTGTCGCGCAACGTTCGCTCCATGCCCGCGAGCGCATGGAATTCGGAGCCCTCGACGTCCATCTTGATCACCAGCGTCTTGCCGGCGATGGCGAACTCGTCGTCGAAACGAATCTGGCGGACGCGATGAGCCGCGACACCCGGCGCTTCCTCGGGCGGCTTGTCCGGGTGCGCAATCCAGGACTCGCCGCGGTTGTGCGAGCCCGCTTCCATCAACTCGACTTCGCCGGCCTGCGACCCCACCGCGAGCGGAAACGTCTGGATCTTGCTCGCAAGATCGTTGACGTACAGGTTGGCGAGCAGATGCGCGTAGTTTCCGGGATCGGGCTCGAACGCGACGAACTGCTGCGCCAGCTTTTTGGTCGCGAACAGCACGCTGTAGATTCCGGCGTTGGCGCCGATGTCAAAAAAATAGTCGGCCTTCCTGGTGTCGCAGACGCGGGCCAGATCCTCGAGCTGTTCTTCTTCCCAGATTCCGAACAGAGCGATCGAGCGGTCGATCAGGTCGGTCATGCCGACGACGAAATACGCGCCTTGCGCGGAAACCACGAAATCGCGATAGCCGAGCCACCCCATTGTGTTGCAATAGGCCTTGCGCGCGGTCAGTTCGACCCGGCTGATCGGAAATCTGAAATAACGGCGCGCCATGGGGTCGGTATCCTGCCTGTATAGGGTCGCAATTGCCATGTTGGCGTATCTATGTCAGGCACGCTAAACCAGAGTGCGACCCCGCCGCGTGAACCCCCATGGATTTTGACAGCTACGCCAAGCCGATCATCGACTTTGTGCAGGTCCACCGGGTGTGGGCGGCGCCGGTCGTATTCGCGCTCTGCTTTGCGGAGTCGCTGGCCTTCATCTCGCTGCTGATCCCGGCTTGGGCGGCGCTGGTCGGCATCGGCACCTTGATCGGCGCCAGCGGGCTCAACTTCTGGCCGATCTGGATCGCGGGCTCGCTCGGCGCCGCGCTCGGCGACTGGCTGTCGTATTGGATCGGGCTTAAGCTCGAGACGCGCGTCTATCACATGTGGCCGCTGTCGCGGAATCCGGAAATGATTCCGAAGGGCGAGGAATTCGTCAGGAAATGGGGTGCGGCGGCAATCTTCATTGGCCGCTTCTCCGGGCCGCTGCGCGCCACCGTGCCGCTGATCGCCGGGATTTTCGCGATGCCGAAGTGGAGCTTCCAGGTCGCCAATTTCAGTTCGGCGTTCGTTTGGTGCGCAGTGCTGCTGGTGCTTGGCGACGTGACATCGGAATTCATCAAGTGGATCGGCAGGCTTCTGGCCTGAAGGGCTCGGTCCTGAAGAAAAAGCTCTGCCGGGATTCGATCCCGGCAGAGCCGAAACGCAACGTTCAAGCTTAGATCACTTCAGCGCGTCTGCGCCAGCCGTGCAGGCGACGCCGTCTTGCGCGCCTGTCGCGCCGCTGCAGCCGATTGCGCCGATCATTTTGCCGCCCAGCATGAGCGGAATGCCGCCCTCGGAGGCGATGACGTCGTCGAGCGAGAGCAAAGCGACGTTCGCCGGGTTGGCGGCGATCGCGTCCGCAAACGCCTTGGTCGGACGCTTGAAGGTCGCGGAGGCGCGCGCCTTGTGCTGTGCGATCTTGATCGAACCGAACTGCGTGTTGTCCATTCTCGAGAAATGGACGAGATGGCCGCCATTCGTCGTGACGGCAACCGCCAGGTTCCAGCCGTTCTTCTTGGCTTCGGCCATGGCGGCGTTGACCACCTTGGTAGCGATTTCGAGGTTCATGCCGGGGCCGTACTCCGGCGGTCCCGCCTGCTGAGCGCGCACGTCGGTCGCGAAGAGCATCGCGGCGGTGAGCGCCATCGATGTCAGTAGAACTTTACGCATTACTTCCTCCCGTTATCGTCGCCCGAATTGGTGGCGTTTTTGGCCTGCGCGAAGCCGTGCGCGATGCGTGCGGCCCCGCAGGATGCGGCATCTTAGGAGCGCGTTGTGACCGCCTCAACATGGTTGGGGCCCATCGCGGTATCATGGGGCAAGAGGAGTTCGACAACGGCCTGCTGTGAATGCGCCGCCCCCCGGCAACCTCTCAAGTTGCAACTAACTCGCAACTGTGCAGTGGCCGGAATAGCCTCGTGCGTGAGGTGTTTGCGTGTGCATGAGCGGCGGCGGTTCTCACGTCGGCCCGCGGCCTTTAGATTGGCATCCCTAATCGGAGCGGACCCACGCTCCAACTCCAGGGAGGAAGTCCATGACGCAACTCAATCGCCGCAGCGTGCTCATCGGCGCAGCCGCAGCGTCGGCTGCGACCGCGCTCAGCCCGCTGGCTGCGCCGTCCGCGCATGCGGCCGCGCCGCTGGCCGGCAAGCAGGCACCGGGCTGGTACCGCTACAAGGTCGGTTCGATCGAGGTCACGGTCGTGACCGACGGCTCCAACACGTTCAAATTTTCCGACGGCCACCTGACCAACAAGACGCGCGGCGATATGAACGGGGCGCTCGAAGCCGCGTACTATCCCAAGGATCTGCTTACGACGCCGTACAATCCGATCGTGGTCAACACTGGCGGCAAGCTCATCGTGATCGACACCGGAACGGGCGAGGCGAACTACGAGCGCAGCAAAGGCGTGGTCGGCCAGTTCCAGGCCAATCTCAAGGCGGCTGGCATCGATCGCAACGCGGTCGACATGGTGGTCATCTCGCATTTCCACGGCGATCACATCAATGGCCTGATCACCACCGACAAGAAGCTCGCCTATCCGAACGCCGAAATCCTCGTTCCGGCCGGCGATTGGAAGTTCTTCATGGACGATGGCGAGATGAGCCGCGCGAGCGGCGACCGCATGACCACCGTGTTCAAGGGCGTGCGCGCGGTGTTCGATCCGATCGGCCGCAAGGTCACGCCATACGAGCCCGGCAAGGAAATCGCGCCGGGCATCACATCGGTCGCGACGTTCGGCCATACGCCGGGCCACACCTCGCACATCATTTCATCCGGCAATAGCAAGGTGTTCGTGCAGGGGGACGTCACGCACGTGCCGTTCGTTCACGTGCGCAATCCGGGCTGGCATGCGTTCTACGACCAGGATGGCGCGATGGCGGAGGCCACGCGCCGCAAGGTCTACGACATGCTCGCCGCCGAGAAGATGATGTTGCAGGGCTTCCACTATCCGTTCCCGTCGCTCGCCTACATCGAGAAGACCGGGACCGGCTATCGCGAAGTGATGGTGCCCTGGAGCCCGACCATCTGACCGAACAGGGGAGGCCGTCCGTGGTGGCGGCCTTCTTTTTTACATCGCCACCACTTTAGAGGGAGACACGTAATGACAGGGTTGAACCGCCGCGGCCTGCTCACCGGCGCGGTTGTTGCGTCGGCCGCGACCGCGCTCACGCCGTTTGCCGTGCAGTCCGCGCGCGCGGCCGCGCCGCCCGTTGGCAAGCAGAACGCCGGGTTCTATCGCTACAAGGTTGGCAATTTTGAAGTCACCGTCGTAACCGACGGCGCAAATTCCAGCCCGCTGGCCGATGCCTACGTTGCCAATCAGCAGAAGCCCGCCGTGAATGCGGCTCTGGCAGCCGACTTCCTGCCGCAAGACCGCGTGCATCACAATTACACGCCCGTTGTAGTCAACACCGGATCGAAGTTGGTGGCGATCGACACCGGCCTCGGCCTCGGCATGTTCGAGCAGAGCAAGGGCGCGGTCGGCCAGCACCACAGCAACCTGAAGGCGGCCGGCATCGACGCTGCCCAGATCGACACTGTCATTATCTCGCACTTCCATGGCGATCACATCAACGGCTTGGTCGGCGCAGGTAACGCCTTGGCGTTTCCCAACGCCGAAGTGATGGTTCCCGCGACCGAGTGGGCGTTCTGGATGGACGAAGCCAACACCTCCAAGCTGCCGGAAGTCGCGCGCGGCCAGATGGGCAACGTGAAACGCGTGTTTGGCGTGGTGAAGAAGGTAACCCAGTACGAACCAGGCAAAGAGCTGGCGCCGGGCATCACCGCAGTGGCGAGCCCTGGCCATACGCCGGGCCACACCTCGCATGTCATCGCCTCGGGCAACAGCAAGGTGCTGGTGCAGGCCGACATCACGGCAGGTGCCGCGTCGATCTTCGTGCGCAATCCGGACTGGCAGTTCTTGTTCGACACCGACAAGACGCAGGCCGTCGCGACCCGCAAGAAGCTCTACGACATGGCGGCAGCGGAAAAGATGATCGTGCAGGGCTATCACTTCCCGTTCCCCGCAGTGGCCTATGTCGAGAAGAGCGGCAGCGGCTACCGTCTGGTCCCGGTGCCGTGGAGCCCGACGATCTAGTCGAGAACAACTCGCAACAAGAGAACGCCGCCGGCGACGGCGGCCTTCTTTTTTGTTCCGACACCGCACCGCGACCCGCTAACATTCCGCCATCGCAGCGCACTGGCGTCATCAATGATCACGCGCGCGAGGGAGAGATGTCATGAACGCACTGACACGACGTAGCATGCTGACAGGCGCGGCTGCGGCTGCAACCGCAACCGCTTGGACATCGATCGATAACTTGCCGGTTCAGGCGGCGGCGCCGCTTACCGGCACGCAGGCGCCCGGCTGGTACCGCATGAAGGTGGGGACCTCGGAGGTGACTGTCATCTCGGAGGGCGCCCGCATCAGCCCGTTGCCGGACAATTTCGTCCGCAACAAAAGTAAGGATGAAGTTATCGCTGCGCTCCAGGCGGCGTACCTTTCGACCGACCAGTTCATGCTGCCGTTCAATTCGGTGGTGGTGAACACCGGCTCGAAGCTCGTCGCAATCGACTCCGGCTTCGGCCCCGGCGCCCTGGCGACCAGCAAGGGTTCGATGGGGCAGGGCCAGAACAATCTCAAGGCGGCCGGCATCGACATCAATGCGATCGACGCGGTGGTGATCTCGCATTTCCACGGCGATCACATCAACGGCCTCGTCACCGACGGCAAGCCGTCCTATCCGAACGCCGAGGTGATGGTGCCCACGCCGGAGTGGAATTTCTGGATGAACGACGACAACATGAACAAGGCGCCGGACGTCATGAAGGGCGCGTTCCAAAATGTACGGCGCGTGTTCGGCGTCATCGGTAACAAACGCACCAACTACGAGCCGGGCAAGGACGTCGCGCCCGGCATCGCGTCGGTCGCGGCGCACGGCCACTCGCCTGGCCACACCCTCCACATCGTCACGTCGGGCAACTCCAGCCTGATGATCCAGGGCGACACCACCATCCTGCCGCAGTTGTTCGTCCGCAACCCCGGCTGGCACGTGATGTTCGACATGGACGCGCCGGCGGCGGAAGCGACGCGGCGGCGCATCTACGACCGGCTGGTCGCCGACAAGATGCTGGTGCAGGGCTATCACTATCCGTTCCCGGCGCTTGCCTACATCGAGAAGAGCGGCACCGCCTATCGTGAGGTTCCGATCTCGTGGAACCCGACGATCTGACGATCGAGATCACTTGAAAGTTCCGGAGGCCGCCTGCATAAGGCGGCCTCCGCATCATGAGGGGTGAACCGTGGCTGAATTCCACCGTTACAAGATTGGCGATATTGAAGTAACCGTGCTGACCGACGGGTTCCGCGATGTGCCGGTCGACGGCAAGTATGTCGTGAATGCCCGCGCCGAAGATCTCGCGGCGCAACTCAGGGCCGCGGGCCGGCCGACCGATTTCATGAGGAACACGTTTGCGCCGATCGTGCTGAAGACCGGCGGCAAGCTTGTGCTGTTCGACACGGGAAACGGCGAAGCGGTCGCTGCGCAAAGCAAGAACGAGCGCGGCCTGCTCAACCAGAATCTCGCGGCAGCCGGTATCGACCGCAGCAAGGTGGATATGGTGGTGATCTCGCATTTCCATGCGGACCATGTGAACGGCCTGCTGATGGCTGACGGCAAAAGTCCTGCATTTCCTAACGCCGAAATCAAAGTGCCGGCGAACGAATGGAAATTCTGGATGGATGACGGCGAGATGAGCCGCGCGTCGCCCGGCCGCATGACGGAGCTGTTCCAGAACAATCGACGCGTGTTCGACGCGCTGGGGCGCAAGGTGACGCCTTACGACTGGGACAAGGAGGTGGCGCCCGGTGTCACCGCGGTCGGCACGCCCGGACACAGCATCGGCCACACATCTTACATCGTCCAGTCGGGGGGCAAAAAGGTGTACGTGCAGTCCGACGTCTGCAACAACCTCTATGTGTTCGCGCCGCGGCCGGACTGGCAGGGCTATTTCGATCAGGACCCGCCGCAGGCCGCCGCCACGCGCAAGCGCGTCTATGACATGCTGGTCGCGGAGAAGCTGCCGGTGCAGGCGTACCACTTCCCGTTCCCGGCACTGAGCATGATCGAGCGATCGGGCTCCGGCTATCGCGCGGTGCCGATCTCAAGCATCTCATGACACCCGACGAAGCGTTAAGCGGGCACGCTTTCGCCTTTGCGGGCGAGAGCGCGCTGCCGGTTGCTATTGGACGGAAATGTTGAGCTCCTTGATGAGCTTGCCCCACTTCTCCGCATCGCCGCGGGTGAGGACGCCCAATTCCGCGGGCGTCATTTTCGCAACCTCGACGGCGATGTCGTCCATCCGCTTCTTTACGTCGGGCAGGAACATGATGCGGCTGATCTCGGCGTTCAGCTTGTTGACGATGGCGGGCGGCATGCCGGCCGGACCGAACGCGCCATACCAGACGGCCATTTCGTAGCCCGGAATGGTTTCGGCAACGGTCGGAACATCGGGCAGCAGCGACGAGCGGCGGCTTTCGGTGACCGCCAGCAGGCGCAGCTTACCGGCATTGACGTGCGGCAGGCTTTGCGTACCGGCGGTGAAGAAGAGCTGCGTCTGGCCGCTCACCGTATCGGCGACTGCCGGTGCGCCGCCGCGATAAGGGACGTGCACCATCTGAACGCCGGTCATCTTCTCGAATAAGGCCGCGCAGAGATGGTTGGTCGAACCCGGACCGGCCGAGGCATATGCGATCTTGCCGGGATTGGCCTTGGCGTAGTCGATGAATTCCTTGACCGTCTTGGCCGGGACGGACGGGTGGATCACCATCGTGTTGGTGACATAGGCCAGCATCGCGATCGGCGAAAAATCCTTTACGCCGTCGAACGGCATATTGGCGAATAGAGCGTGATTCATGGTGTGCACGCTCATGGTGTTGAACAGGAACGTGTAGCCGTCGGGCGCGGCACGAGCCACCGTGGCGGTGCCGAGGTTGCCGGAGGCGCCGGTGCGGTTTTCGATGACGACGGGCTGACCCAGCGCCTGCTGCAGATGCGCCGCCACCACGCGCGCAAGAATGTCGGTCGAGCCGCCCGCTGCGAATGGGACCACCAGCGTGACGTTTCGCGTTGGATAATCCTGAGCGAATGCCGCCGGCAGCGGCGCTGCGACAGCGAGATTGGCTGCGCCAATGAGCACGGCTCTGCGGGTCGGCGACGTCATTAGTTCTCTCCTGAATGATCGATTCCGTGCAGTTTGTCAGATCGGCCCTCGCAGCGTAAAGCTAGTGTTGGCTGTTTCATCGATTGCCGAATCCCATGCAACAGAATTTTACTACCCGCCCGGAAATTCGCGGCACGTTCGGTGCGGTCGCAACCACTCATTGGATTGCAAGCGCGGTCGGCATGTCGGTGCTCGAACGTGGCGGCAACGCGTTCGATGCCGCGGCGGCGGCCGGATTCGTGCTCCAGATCGTCGAGCCGCACCTGGTCGGTCCCGGCGGCGAAGTTCCCATCATCATCAAGAGGCACGACACTCCGGCGCCATTGGTGATCTGCGGGCAAGGGCCTTATCCGGCGGCGGCAACGCTCGAACGTTTTGGCGTGCTTGGTCTGAAGCAAGTGCCGGGGACGGGACTGCTGCCGAGCGTCGTGCCCGGCGCGTTCGATGCGTGGATGGTTCTGTTGCGCGACCACGGCACATGGCGGCTCGCTGACGTGCTGCAGCCAGCCATTGGCTACGCGGAAAGCGGATTTCCCGTGCTGCCGCGCGTTGCGTCCTCCATTCTGGCGGCGAAAGAGTTCTTTACGCAGGAATGGCCGACTTCGGCGGCGATCTGGCTGCCGCACGGCGAGGTGCCCCGGCCGCGCACATTGCATCGCGTGCCGGCTATCGCCGCGACCTACCGCAGGATCGTGAAGGAAGCTGAAAGCGCCGGCGCGGATCGGGTCGCCCAGATCGAAAAGGCGCGCGACGCGTTCTATCGGGGTTTCGTGGCTGATGCAGTCGACCGTTTCTACCGGACCGCCGAGCTCATGGATTCCACCGGCCGGCGCAACAAAGGTCTGCTGACCGGCGGCGACATGGCGCGCTACCGCGCCATTACGGAGCCGACCGTTTCGCGAACCTACCGCGGCTTGCAGGTGCATAAGACCGGGCCGTGGGGGCAGGGCGCGGTGATGCTGCAAGTGCTCGCCATGCTTGAGGGCTTTGATCTCGACGCGATGGATCCCGCGGGCGATGCGTTCGTGCACACCTTGGTCGAATGCCTGAAACTCGGTTACGCCGACCGCGAAGTGTTCTACGGCGATCCCGACGTGATCGACGTACCGCTCGCGACATTGTTGTCGGATGAATACGCGGCGACGCGTCGCAAGCTCGTCGATAGGAAAGCGTCACGCGAATTGCGCCCCGGCAACCTCCCTGGTGCCGCCGGCCGCATGCGGCGCGTGCTGGCGATGGCGGGCGCCGAAACGCCGGTCGGGCTTGGGCACGGCGAGCCGGCGTTTCCGGCATTGCCGGTCGAATGGGGCGACACTGTCCATATCGACGTGGTGGACCGCTTCGGCAACATGCTGGCGGCGACGCCGTCAGGCGGCTGGTTGCAAGGTTCGCCTGCGGTACCGGAACTCGGCTTCTCGATCTCCACGCGCGGACAGATCGGCTGGCTCGACCCCGGACATCCATCCACGGTGCATCCGGGAGCGCGCCCGCGCACGACGCTCACACCGACTTTGATCACCCGTGACGGCGAAGGCTACCTTACGATGGGAACGCCGGGTGGCGATCAACAGGATCAATGGGCGCTCGCGGTCCTGCTCCGGCACATCCATCATGGGTTCGATCTGCAGGCGTCGATCGACATGCCGCTGTTCACCAGCAGGCACTTCCCGCAATCGTTCTATCCGCGCGCGGCGGAGCCGAACCTGTTGCTTGTTGAAGAGCGTTTCGGTAGCGCGACGATCGACGGCTTGCGGCGCCGGGGCCACGATGTCCGGGTGGAGGGCCCTTGGTCGCTCGGCCGTGTCTGCGCCGCCGGGCGGAAGGACGGCATGATCATCGCGGCGGCGACGCCGCGTCTCATGCAAGCCTACGCGGTTGGCCGCTAAATAGCGCCGAGCAATACCGGAATAAGGAACGTTCCGAGCAGCACGCCGGTGCGTTCGTCGTCCGGCCGATACCAGCCCGCGTCATGGCAAAGGTTCATGGTGCCGAGGCAGCGGCCCTGAAACACAATCGGGATGTTGATGATCGAACCAAGCCCCAGGCCCAGAATGGTCTTGTGATCGTCGAACGCCGCACGGATGTCGTCCGGCGTCGTACCGCGAAATACCTTCATGTCGTGAAGCACATGGTCCGCCCAGTTGGTATCGGCCTTTTTCTTGCGGCCGCCGAGCGGATAGACCGACGGCATGCTGGAGTGAACGCGCTCAACCTCTGCGCGGGCGGCATCGAAGCGCATGATCGTAAAAAGCCGGTGGCCGATCACCTGTCCGATCAGTGCTTCCAGCGCGTCGCAGATCGCGTAGGGCTGGCCGGCGGTCCGCAATTGTTCTGCGAGGTGCGCCAGATCGTCGATCAGTAGCGCGCGGCGCGATTGTGGGGGCGAAGTCGTCATGGGCGAACTCTACCGGCGTACCGCCCTTCAGGTAAATCTGCCCACGCCGCATGCGACGATTGCCGGTGGTCCATTGCCCAACTCGAATTCTCAATTGCACAACTGGTGCGCCCTCCGACGCAGGACTAGCATTCGGGCAACGTCGCGGCGGCGGCGAGGGAGGCGACCCATGCACGACAAGTCCAGCGATCACACCCGCGCATCCGCGTCAGGCGATGCCATCAACGCAATGGTCGACGCTGCCTATCGTGGTCACATCGATAGACGCCGTTTTGTGAAGATGCTGATCGCGGCGGGCGTCAGCGCCGCGGTCGCGCGCGACATGGCGGAGCAGGCGCGCGCGCAATCGAACCAGGCAGTGCAGCTCGCCAACCTGCGCGCCGAGTACGACTACATCGTGGTCGGCGCGGGCGCCGCAGGCTGCGTGATGGCGCACCGCCTCTCGCAGAACGGTCAGGCCAGCGTGCTGGTGATCGAGGGCGGCGGCACCAATCTCGATCAGGAGAAAATCTACAATCCGGGCATCTACACGCGGAATTTCGGCTCCGACACCGACTGGGGCTACAAGTCGACACCGCAGCAAGCGCTCAACAATCGCGTCATCGTCGCGCCAGTCGGCAAGATCATCGGTGGCGGCTCGAGCATCAACGCCACGGTCTGGCTCAAGGGCGACAAGGCCGACTACGACGCCTGGGAGGCGGCGGCCGGCCCCGCCTGGGGCTACGAGGCGATCATCCGCAACTTCAAGAAGACCGAGCGGTTCGCGGGAGGCGCGAGTGCGATCCGTGGCGGCGACGGCATGATCGCGACGCGCAAGCCCGCGCTGGCGCATCCGGTGACGCATGCCTTCGTCGCCTCGGCGGTCGCGCTCGGCAAGGCCGGGCACATGGACATCAACAATATCGCGAGCGTCGGCGATGCCGCCGGCCAGCAGGACATCAACGTCGACATGAACATGCGGCGCATTTCGGCGGCGCACGCCTACCTGCTGCCGGCGCTGTCGCGGAAGAATTTGACGCTGCTGGCGGGATCGACAGTGACGAAGCTCGACATCAGCGGCGGCAATTGTCGCGGCGTCATGGCGACGGTGGATGGGCAGGAGCGGCGCTTCGCGGCAGCGCGAGAGGTCGTGGTCTGCGCCGGCGGATTGAAGTCGCCGAAGCTCCTGATGCTGTCGGGCATCGGACCGGCGGAGCATCTGCGCCAGCACAACATCCCGGCGATCGTCGATGCGCCGCGGATCGGCGCCAACCTGCACGATCACTTGCTGGTGCGTCTCGTTTTCTCGACCAAGGAGAAGGGCGCGCCGCAGATCGACACCGGGCATTCCGGTATCACCTACATGCGGAGCAACGCGTCGCTGAAGGGACCGGATATCCAGGTGTTCGGCCGCCAGAACGCGCCCAATGTGAAGGACCTGCCCCCCGACATGGGCTATCTCACCATGCCCGGCCTGATGAAGCCGAAGAGCCGCGGCACGGTGCGGCTCGCATCGGCCGATCCGAACGCGCCGCTCCTAGTCGACCCGCGCTACTTCGCCGAGGAGGCCGACGTCGATGCCTACGTGACCGGCATCCAGTTCGCCGCAGCGATCGGCAACGGCAAGGGCTTCGACGCCGTACGCAAGGAGCAGCTCAGTATCCCGAACGCTAGCAAGGCGCAGATCGTCGACTATGTCCGTGCTAACGCCGCGACCTACTTCCACTTCGTTGGCACCTGCGCCATGGGCCGCGCGGCCGCGGCGCCGGTCGACGAAACGCTGCGGGTGCGAGGTATCACGCAACTGCGTGTCGCCGATGCCTCCGTGATGCCGGAAATTCCCTGCTGCAACACCCACGCGCCGACCCTGGCATTGGCCGAGCGCGCAGCGGAGATGATCATGGGGATGGGCTTGGCTTCGGAGGCGCAGCCCAGCGCGCGTTAGCCGCCGGTTCCTTGACCCTCATGGGGCGGGGCGCTATATGCCCCGCCGATGACGGGGATCGCCCATAGCGCACTGCGCCGCCGACGCTTTATCGCGGCACGGGCGGGCATTCGTTGATCGCCGCGGTGCCGCCGGACCAGGCTCCGCGGCGTCATCTCCATGCAAAACTCCGCAGGTGGTCTTGTCCGGTCGGCTCTTTCGACCGCAGATAAGGATTAAACCATGCCTGCCAAAGCAAAAATCGGCGTCCTCGGCGCCTCGGGTTACACCGGCTCGGAGCTGGTGCGGCTGTTGCTGCGCCATCCGCGCGCTGACCTCGTGCTGCTCACCGCCGACCGGCGTGCCGGCCAAGAGGTGCGCGCGGTGTTCCCGCAGTTCTCGCCGTTCAGGCTGCCGAAGCTGGTGTCGATCGACGAGACGGATTGGAAAAAGGTGAAGCTCGACCTCGCATTCTGCGCACTGCCGCATGCCACGACGCAGAAGGTGATCGCCGACCTGCTCGACAAGTCGCCGAAAACGAAGGTGGTCGATCTTTCGGCCGACTTCCGGCTGTCCGACACCGCGGCCTATGCGAAATGGTACGGACACGAACATCACGCACCGAAGCTGCAGCGCGAGGCGGTCTACGGACTGGTCGAGGTCTATCGCGACAAGATCAAGAAGGCGCGGCTTGTCGCCAATCCGGGCTGCTACACGAGCTGCGCGCAGCTTCCGATCACGCCGCTCCTGCGAGCCAAGGCGATCGACCCCGACGAGATCGTGATCGATGCCAAGTCCGGCATGACCGGAGCAGGGCGCTCCGCCAAGGAGGAGATGCTGTTCTCCGAAGTGTCGGAGGGCACTCATGCCTATGGCGTCGGCCATCACCGCCACATGGCCGAGCTCGACCAGGAGTTTTCAATCGCGGCCGGGCGGAAGGTGGTGGCGACTTTCACGCCGCACCTCATGCCAATGAATCGCGGCATCCTGTCGACCATCTACGTGCGCGGCGCGCGCGAGAAATCGCCGGAGGACCTGCATGCCATCCTTGCGAAGTTCTACGCGAACGAGCCGTTCGTCCACGTGCTGCCGTTCGGTCAGATGCCGCAGACGCGGCATATCCGCGGCTCCAACATGACGTTCATCGGCGTCGCCAAGGACCGCCAGCCGGGCCGCGCCATCATCGTGTCGGCGCTCGACAACCTGGTGAAGGGAGCGTCCGGCCAGGCGGTTCAGAACATGAACCTGGTGCTCGGCTATCCCGAGACGATGGGGCTCGAACAGGTCGCGCTGTTCCCCTAGGCGTTCGCGTCTAGCTGTAGACCCCGCGGAAAATTTCGATCAGCAGCATCACCTGCGCGATGAAGCCGCCAGTGAAGGCCAGTGTGCGGCCCACCGGCCAGCCGGCGGTGTAGATCACCACATGCGCCAGCCTCGACCAGAAGTAGAGCGCGCAGGCGAAGGCCGTGATGCCGTTGCGGATGTTGAGGACGTCGGTGATCAGCACCAGCGGGGCGAAGACCGCGAGATTTTCGATGGCGTTGTCGTGGGCAAACATCAGGCGGACTGCCCACGGCGATTGCTCCTTGTTGCCCCGCGAGGGGTTGGCAAGCGTCGCCCACAGCCCACGCACCATGATGCGGTCGAGGATGTAGGGCACCCAGATCAGCGCGGTCAGCCCAATGGTCAGTGTCAGCCAGAGCAATTCCCTCGACATGGCGATGCCTCCCTTAGGTCCGCGGTGGCCGTAATGATAGCCGCATCCAGCAAGGCTGGGCTAGGCTGCGGGGAATGGGCGAGGACACATGACAGTACGAAGTACGCCGCCTTATCGCGCCGATCACGTCGGCAGCCTGCTGCGGCCGCGCAAGCTGATCGAGGCCCGCGAGGCGCGAAAGCGGGGAGCGATTTCAGCGGAGCAACTGCGCGCCCTGGAGGATGAGGCGATCCGCGAGGCGGTGAAACTTCAGGAAAATGTCGGCCTGCAATCGGCGACCGATGGCGAGTTCCGCCGCGATTCCTGGCACATCGACTTCCTCCGGGAGTTCGCCAACGTCGAAGTCATTCCGTCCAAGATCAAGGCGCGGTTCCAGAGTGAGCAGGGCCCGGTGGAATATTCGCCGCAGACCTTGCAGGTCACCGGCAAGCTCTCCCGGCCGCACCCGATCTTTGTCGATCACTTCAGGTACGTGAAGTCGGTCACCAAGGTAACGCCGAAGCTGACCATCCCGTCGCCGAGCAACATGCATTTTCGCGGCGGGCGCGCGGCAATCGACCAAAAGGCCTATCCGGACATCGCGGAGTTCTATGCCGACCTCGCGCGTGTCTACAGCGAGGAGGTGCGCGACCTTGCCGCCGCCGGCTGCCGCTATCTGCAAATCGACGAGGTTTATGTCGCATACCTGTGCGACCCGGCCCTGCGCGAACAGGTGGCGGCGCTCGGTGAAAATCCGCAGACGCTGCCGCAAACGTATATCGCCATGATCAACGGCGCGGTCGCGGGCCGCCCCAAGGACATGACGATCTGCATGCACCTGTGCCGCGGCAACAACCAGAGCGGCTGGGTAGCGTCGGGTGGCTACGAGCCGGTCGCGGAGGTCCTGTTCAACGAGGCAGACGTCGCCGGCTATTTCCTCGAATACGACAGCGAGCGTGCCGGCGGCTTCGAACCGCTGCGCTTCGTCCCCAAGGGCAAGGTGGTGGTGCTGGGTCTCGTTACCAGCAAGAAGGGCGACCTGGAGAGCAAGGACACGATCAAGCGTCGGATCGATGAGGCAGCAAAGTTCTGCCCGCTCGATCAGCTCGCGCTCAGCACGCAGTGCGGATTTTCCTCGACCGTCGAAGGCAACAAGCTGACCGTCGAGCAGCAAGCGGCGAAACTGCGGCTCGTGGTCGAGGTGGCGGGCGAGGTGTGGGGCTAATTCAGTCGCGGACTTTGACATAGGAGCCCGGCGCATCCTCGATCGACTTGAGCTTGCCGCCGCCGGGCTCGCGGGCAGGGGCCATCTCCTGGCCATGCTCTTTGATCCAAGCGAGCCAGTCCGGCCACCACGAGCCGGGATTTTCCTTCGCTTCGGCGATCCACTTTTCGAGCGTTCCGGCGCCAGCCTTGCCGCCGGTCCAGTGCTGATATTTCTGCTTCGCTGGCGGATTGACCACGCCGGCGATATGGCCGGAGCCGGCCAGCACGTACTTCACGGGGCCGCCGAAGAACTTCGAGCCGACGAACACCGATTTTGCTGGGGCGATGTGATCCTCGCGGGTGGCGAGGTTGTAGATCGGCACTTTTACATTGGCGAGGTCGAGCTTGACGTTGGCGATCGTCATGCGGCCGCGCGTCAGCGAATTCTCCCAGTAACAGTGCCGCAGGTAGTAGGCGTGGTTGGCTGCCGGCATGCGCGTCGAGTCCGAATTCCAGTACAGCAGGTCGAACGGCAGCGGCGCCTTGCCGCGCATGTAGTTGTTGATGACATATGGCCAGATCAGGTCGTTCGAGCGCAGCATATTGAAGGCGTTGGCCATTTTCTTGCCTTCGAGATAGCCGCGCTCCTTCATGCGCTCCTCGACTGCCTTGAGTTGCTCCTCGTCGACGAACACCCTCAGGTCGCCGGCGTGGGTGAAATCGACCTGTGCGGCGAACAGCGTCGCCGATGCGATGCGCTTGTCGTTCTGCTTGGCGAGATAGGCGAGGGTGATCGCCAGCAGCGTGCCGCCGACGCAATAGCCGATGGCGTTGACCTGCGGTTCCCCGGTCGCCTGCTCGACCGCATCGAGCGCCGCGATCGGCCCAAGCTTCATGTACTCCTCGAAGCCCATCTCGGCCTGGCGCGCGCCCGGGTTAACCCAGGAGATCACGAACACGGTGAGGCCGTTGTCGACGCACCACTTGATGAACGATTTCTCCGGCGTGAGGTCGAGCACATAGAACTTGTTGATCCAGGGCGGCACGATCAGCAGCGGCCGCTTCAGCACCGTGTCCGTTGATGGTGCGTATTGAATGAGCTGCATCAGCTCGTTCTGGAAAATCACTTTGCCGGGCGACACCGCGAGATTGCGGCCGACCTCGAATTTAGAGGCGTCGGATTGCCGGATCCTGAGATCGCCGCCGCCGGCCTGGATATCTTCGGCGAGCATGTGCATGCCGCGCACGAGGTTCTCGGCGTTGGAGCTGACCGTCTCTCGGAACAGCTCCGGATTGGTCAGCACGAAATTCGAGGGCGAGATCGCATTGGCGATCTGCTTCACGTAGAACTCGGCCTTCTGCCGTGTGTGCGGGTCGAGCCCTTCAGCGTTCTGCACCAGGTGGTCCGCCCATGCGGTGGTGAGCAGGTAGGCCTGCTTGATGAAATCGAAGAACTGGTTGGTCGACCATTCCGGATCGGCGAAGCGGCGGTCCTTCGGATCGGGGGCCGCAACCGGCTGCGACTCCTCGCCGGCCATGCGTCTCACCGCCGAGCCCCACAATTCGAGATACGCCTTGCCGAGATGGCGCTGCAGCTCGACCGCGCGCTGCGGATCGGACAGCCAGTATTCCGCGACTTCGCCCAGCGTTTTGACGACGTCGGCGACCTCGTCGGACATGCCGGCGCGCATCTCACCGGCCTCGCGCGGCTTCATATAGGCGGCGAGCGCCTTGCCGCCCTGCTCGACGAGGCGGGCGAGGTTGTTGGCAAACGCCTCGATGTTGAGGCTGCCGACCTGCACCGGTCCTTGCGCCGGTCCTGGCTTGACGTCGTCCTTCATCGTCTCCGTCGCCCCGCGCCAGACTCGCTCGCGCGTCGGTCACAACAAGTATCAATACCCTACATGGTTTCCGCGACAGCCGATGAAAGGGCGAGACCGGCGCGCTTTCCGGCCGTCCACGCTTTGGACATATTGGGGGGCTAGCGAAACGGGCTCAATTCATTGAGTTTACGACATTTTCACGGGTCACACGCACCCTTCGAGGGGTGGCTGCGGTGAAATGCCGGTTGGGGGTGACGCCTTGGGGCGGATGGTGACAAGCGAAGCGTTCCGAACGGACGGTCTGCTGCGGTGCACGGGGCCGTTCACGCGTCTCGCCGCTGCGGCCCTTGTCGCGGCCACTCTCGGCGGCTGCGCTTCGGTGTCCGACAAGATGTCCCAGACCGCAGGTTCGCTGCCGGGGATTGGACTGCCCGCCAATACGCCTGAGCGTCCGGCGGAGACCTATGCGTTTCCGGCTGTCCACGACATGCCGCCGCAGCGGACGACAGCGGTGTTGACCGCCGACGAGCAGAGGAGCCTGGAGCGCGAACTGGTGTCCGCGCGCGATACCCAGAAGACCTCCGCCAAGCCGGCGCAGCCGGCCCCGGCGCCCGCTCCAGCCGCTAAACCGGCGGCAAAGCCGGCGGTTGCGGCCCGCGCCAGGCCAGCCCCCCAAGCCGAACCCGCCGCTTCGACGCCGGCACCGCCCTCCAGCAGCCGGATGATCTATTAGCGCGTCGCGGAACCCGTGGTAAAACAAGACGAATTGGCCAGAACCGGTCCATAAAGCGACGGTTCGCAGAGATCGAACAATGGAAGAATTTCACCGCATCCGCCGCTTGCCTCCCTACGTGTTCGAGCAGGTGAATCGCGCCAAGGCGGCGGCCCGCAACGCGGGCGCGGACATCATCGATCTCGGCATGGGCAATCCGGACCTTCCGGCGCCGGCGCACGTTCTTGAAAAGCTGAAAGAGACGCTCGGCAAGCCGCGTACCGACCGCTATTCCGCGTCGAAGGGCATCCCGGGGCTGCGCAAGGCACAGGCGGCGTATTACGCGCGGCGGTTCGGCGTGAAGCTCAATCCCGACACGCAAATCGTCACCACGCTCGGCTCCAAGGAAGGCTTCGCCAATGTCGCGCAGGCGATCACCGCGCCGGGCGACGTCGTCCTCGTACCGGACCCGAGCTACCCGATCCACGCGTTCGGCTTCCTGATGGCGGGCGGGGTGATCCGCTCGGTGCCGTCGCAGCCGACTCCGGACTTCTTCAACATCCTCGAGCGCGCGATCGTTCACTCGATCCCGCAGCCGATCGCGGTGGTGGTCTGCTATCCGTCAAACCCGACGGCCTACGTGGCCGATCTCGACTTCTACAAGGAGCTGGTGCACTTCGCGAAGAAGCACGGCATCTTGATCCTGTCCGATCTCGCCTACGCCGAGGTCTATTTCGACGACAATCCGCCGCCGTCGGTGCTGCAGGTGCCAGGCGCGATGGACATTGCCGTCGAGTTCACTTCGATGTCGAAGACCTATTCGATGCCCGGCTGGCGCATGGGCTTTGCGGTTGGCAACGAGCGCATTATCGCGGCGCTGACGCGCGTCAAATCGTATCTCGATTACGGTGCGTTTACGCCGGTGCAGGTTGCGGCGACCGCGGCGCTCAACGGCCCCGACGACTGCATCAAGGAGATGCGCGAGATCTACAAGCGGCGGCGCGACGTGCTGGTCGAAAGCTTTGGCCGCGCCGGCTGGAACGTTCCGGCGCCGCGCGCCTCGATGTTCGCCTGGTCGCCGATCCCCGAGCCGTTCCAGACCATGGGCGCGGTGGATTTCGCCAAACTGCTGGTCGAAAAGGCCGAGGTCGCGGTCTCGCCGGGCACCGGGTTCGGCGAGCGCGGCGAGGGCTTCGTGCGCATCGCGCTTGTGGAGAACGAACAGCGCATCCGCCAGGCCGCGCGCAACATCCGCCGCTTCCTTGAAAGCGCGCCGGAAAAGTTGCACAACGTGGTTCCTCTCGCCACGCGGCGCTGAACAGCTTCGGATTTTCGATGGTTGCCCCGCTCAAAGTGGGTCTCGCCGGTCTCGGCACGGTCGGCGCCTCCGTGGTGCGCTTGATCGCGGAGCAGCGCGCCGCGCTCACGCTGCGTTGCGGCCGGCCGATCGAGATCGTCGCCGTCACGGCGCGCTCGCGCGGCAAGGACCGCGGCATCGATGTTAAGTCCCTGCGCTGGGTAGCGGATCCGGTGGAGCTTGCGACCGACCCCGGGATTGACGTGTTCGTCGAGCTGATCGGCGGCGATGGCAATCCGGCGCGCTCCGCCGTCAGCGCTGCGCTCAAGGCCGGCAAGTCGGTGGTCACCGCCAACAAGGCGCTGCTCGCCGCCCACGGTGTAGCGCTGGCGACTCTTGCGGAAAAACACAAAGTCGCGCTCAATTTCGAGGCTGCGGCGGCGGGCGCCATTCCGATCGTGAAGACGTTGCGGGAGGGGCTGTCCGGCAACTCGATCCAGCGCGTCTATGGAATCCTCAACGGTACCTGCAACTACATCCTCACGCGGATGGAGCGGGAGAAGCTGACCTTTGCCGAGTGCCTCAAGGAAGCGCAACGTCTTGGCTACGCCGAAGCCAATCCGTCGTTTGACGTCGATGGTCACGATACCGCGCAGAAGCTCGCAATCCTGGCGAGCCTGACGTTCGGCATCCAGGCCGATCCGAAGTCGATCTATATCGAAGGCATCTCCTCCATCGCGCCGGCCGATCTCGAGGCCGCCGAAGAGCTGGGCTACCGCGTCAAGCTGCTCGGCGTCGCCGTCAAGACCGATCACGGCGTCGAGCAGCGCGTGCACCCGACTTTCGTGCGCAAGGATTCCGCCATCGCCCAGGTGATGGGCGTCACCAACGCCGTCACTGTCGATGCCGAAGGGATCGCCCCGATCACGCTGGTCGGGCCGGGGGCCGGTGGCATGGCGACGGCGTCCGCGGTCGTTGCCGATATCGCCGACATCGCGCGGGGCGTGCGCGCCGCGCCGTTCGGCCGGCCGGTGGCGCGGCTCACCGCCAGCAAGAAGGCGCCGATGCAGCGCCACGAGGGCGGCTACTACATCCGGCTGCTCGCGGTCGACAAGCCGGGCACCGCCGCCACCATCGCCAAGCGGATGGCGCAGCAGCACATCTCGATGGAATCCATTGTGCAGCGCCACCGGGAGCCCGATGCCGGCGCGCCGGGGCAGGGCAAAGGCGCGGTTCCCGTGATTTTGATTACCTATGCAACCGCTGAGGATGCAGTCCGCAAGGCGCTGGCCGCGGTCAAGCGCGACAAGGTAATCTCCGGCGAGCCGCAATTGATCCGCATTGAAAAGAACTGACAATAGTCCGGACCGCCAGGGAGCGCGCGAAATGTCGTCGATCACCGTTCAGTCCAGCCAGTTGCTGGAGCGCGTTCTCTCGATCGAGATCGTGCGCGTCACCGAGCGCGCCGCGGTATCGGCGGCGCGGCTGCGCGGTCACGGCAAGGAAAAGAGCTCCGACCAAGCCGCTGTCGATGCGATGCGCCGCGAGCTCAACAAGCTGCCGATCGATGGCACGGTGGTGATCGGCGAAGGCGAGATGGACGAGGCGCCGATGCTGTTCATCGGCGAGAAGGTCGGCAACAAGTCCGGGCCGAAGGTCGATATCGCGGTCGATCCGCTGGAAGGCACCACGCTCTGCGCCAAGAACATGCCGGGCGCGATTGCGACGCTCGCCATGGCGGACGCCGGCACGCTGCTGCACGCGCCGGATTGCTACATGGACAAGATCGCGATCGGTCCGGGCTATTCGAAGGGCACGATCGACCTCGATGCGCCGGCCGACCAGAACGTACTGAATTTGGCCAAGGCGAAGGGCGTGAAGCCGTCCGAGATCACCGCCATCCTGCTCGACCGGCCGCGCCACGCCGACCGCATCGCAGCGGTGCGCAAGACCGGTGCCGCTGTGACGCTGATCAGCGACGGCGACGTCGCCGGCGTGATCCATTGCGCGGAACCGAAGACCGGGATCGACATGTATCTCGGCATCGGCGGCGCGCCGGAAGGCGTGCTGGCGGCGGCGGCGCTGCGCTGCATCGGCGGTCAGATGCAATGCCGGCTGGTAATCGATTCCGAGGAGTTGCGCGAGCGCACGCTGAAGATGGGCATCAAGGACACCAGGAAGAAATACGAGATCGAGGACATGGTGCGTGGCGACTGCTTGTTTGCCGCGACCGGCGTGACCACGGGCCCGATGCTCAACGGCGTCAAGTTCGAGAATGATCTGATCCTGACCGATACCGTTGTGATGCGTTCCATCACCGGCACGGTGCGCCGCATCACCGCCGAGCACCGCCAGCTCGAAAAATTCTATCTCGACTAGAGACACGCGTGTTGCGCACCCACGCCGCGTTGGCACAATGACGAATATCGTCATCAAGCCGGTCAGGACGTCGGAGCGCGCCGAATGGGAGCCGCTCTGGAAGGGTTATCTCGATTTCTATGAAGTCACGCTGCCGCGCGAGACCTACGACACCACTTGGGCGCGGCTGCACGACCCCAACGAGCCGATGCACGTGCTCGGCGCCTATGTCGACGGCAAGCTCGCCGGCATCGTCCACTATCTCTATCACCGGTCCTGCTGGACAATCGGCGACTACTGCTATCTCCAGGACCTGTTCGTCGCGAAACAGAGCCGCAAGCTTGGGCTCGGCCGCGCGCTGATCGAGGCGGTGTACAAGGTGGCGAAAGAGGAGGGGGCAAGCCGCGTGCACTGGCTCACCCACGAAACCAACGCAACCGCCCGTGCGCTCTACGACACGCTGGCGGACCGGCCCGGCTTTCTCCAATACCGCAAGATATTCTGACGTCAGCGCCGCTGCTGCTGCTGGGGTGCGTTGTCGCCGGGCAGCTTCTGTGCACGCGGTTGCGCTCGCTGTTCATTCTGCCGCTGATCCTGCCGCAGCCGGTCGAACCTCAACCGAGTGGACATCTGGAAAACTCAGACCGCTTTCCGCACCGCAGCAGCGGTTTTCCACAGGGGTGCAATTTCCACCTTGCGGAACGGTGCAAAATACCAAGATCAGCGAATCACCAGTCCTCACCGCCCCGGGCGCGAATAAATCATCGATGCAGACATCGCAAATGAATCGCCCGTTTCTCGGCGTCGAGCGCTCAGCCAGTGGCCGAGCGTGGCGGTCGCGGCTCGATGAGCGCGGCAGCGCCCGCGCGCTCGCGATCGCGCAGCGCCACGCGACGCCGGAGCTGCTGGCGCGCATTCTCGCCGGGCGCGGCGTCGAGGTGGACGACGTCGAAGCGTTCCTCGATCCCACCGTGAAGCGGCTGATGCCGGATCCCTACACCCTCACGGCTATGGAGCAGGCCGCAGCGCGCATCGCGGACGCGGCTATGCGAGGCGAGAAAGTTGCGATCTTCGGCGACTACGACGTCGACGGCGCAACCTCGTCGGCGCTGCTGGCGCGTTTCCTGCGCGCCGCTGGGCTCGATCCGATAATCCACATCCCGGACCGCATCTTCGAAGGCTACGGGCCGAATTCCGAAGCGATCCGCGCGCTCGCAGGACGCGGTGCGACGATGCTCATCACCGTGGATTGCGGCACCACCAGCATCGAGCCGCTGGCGGAGGCCCGGCGGCTCGGCATGGACGTGATTGTGATCGATCACCATCAGGCTGATGAGCGCTTGCCCGATGCGCTGGTGGTCAATCCGAACCGGCTCGACGACCTGTCGCAGCTAGGCTATTTGGCCGCGGTCGGCTTGGTGTTTCTCACGGTCGTCGCGGTCAACCGCGTGCTGCGCCAGCGCGGCTTCTGGAACGAGGCGCGGCCGGAGCCGGACTTGCTCTCGATGCTCGACGTGGTGGCGCTCGGCACGGTCGCCGACGTGGTGCCGCTGAAAGGCCTCAACCGCGCGTTCGTTTCCAAGGGACTGATCGCGCTGCGCCGGCGCGAGAGCCCCGGTCTCACCGCATTGATGGACGCGGCGCGGCTTTCCGGCCCGCCGGAGCCTTGGCATCTCGGCTTCCTGCTCGGTCCGCGCATCAACGCCGGCGGCCGGATCGGCCGCGCCGATCTCGGCGTGCGGCTCCTGATGGAGGACGATCCGACGGAAGCCGCGCGCATCGCCGCCGAGCTCGACCGCCTCAATCGTGAGCGCCAGGCGATCGAGCAGGGCATGTTGGCGGAGGCCGAAGCCGAGGCGCTGGCCTCGCTCGGCCTGGAAGAGAAGGGCGCGGTGGTCGTCACCGCGGCGGCGAACTGGCACCCCGGCGTGGTCGGGCTGACCGCGGCGCGGCTTAAGGAGCGCTTCAACCGGCCGGCTTTTGCCATTGCATTGGAGCCCGGCGGCACTGGTACCGGCTCGGGACGCTCCATCCAGGGCGTCGATCTCGGCAAGGTGGTGCGGCAGGCGGTGGCGGACGGCTTGATCCTGAAGGGCGGCGGCCACGCCATGGCGGCGGGTGTCACGCTCAAGCGCGACGCACTGGCGGCGTTCCGTGCCTATCTGGAAAATGCGCTGGCCCGCGACGTCGAGGCGGCGCGGCTCGACCGCTCGCTGCTGATCGACGGCGCGGTGAGCGCGGGCGGGGCCGACGCCGCGCTGATCGCGACGCTCGGCCGCGCCGGCCCGTTCGGCTCCAGCAATCCCGAGCCGGTGATCGCGTTTCCCGGCCACACCGTGATCTACGCCGACAAGATCGGCGAAAGCCATGTGCGCGCGCGGCTCAAATCCGGCGATGGGGCGATCGTCGACGCCATCGCGTTTCGTGCGCATGACCAGCCGTTGGGCAAGGCTCTCATGAGCAACCGCGGGCGTCAGATCCACGTCGCCGGCACGCTGTCGATTGACCGCTGGAACGGCGCCGAGCGGGTGCAGTTGCGGATCAGCGATGTCGCCAGCACCGACACAGTCGCCAGCGGCGTAGCATAGCACCTATCGCCTTGGCCCATTGGACATCGGTCGCCCGGCCGGACTATCAAGGGGCAAAGTCCGGGAGGAAATCACTTGGCTAAACTCAACCTGTCCGTTGCAATCGGCGACTACGACCGCAATCGCCCGGTGATCGACGGTGCGGTGCAGATCGACGGCGTCGATCCGGTTTTCATGAAGCTCTACCCGGAGGAAATCTTCTTCCGAGCGTTTCGCAACCAGGACTTCGACATCTGCGAGTGCTCGCTGTCGAGCTTCACGGTGAAGACCGCAGCGAAAGACTGTCCGTACGTCGGCGTGCCGGCCTTCGTTTCGCGAATGTTCCGCCACACCTCGATCTATGTGCGGACGGATCGCATCAAGAAGCCACAGGACCTGAAAGGCAAGAAGGTCGGCGTGCCGGAGTACCAGCTCACCGCCAACGTGTGGGCGCGCGCCATCCTGGAAGATGACTTCGGCGTGAAGCCGAAGGACATGCATTGGATCCGCGGCGGCATCGAGCACGCCGGGCGGCCGGAGAAAATCACCATCAAGCTGCCGAAGGGTGTGCGGATGGACAGCGCGCCGGACGGCAAGACCATTTCCGAACTGCTCGCCAAAGGGGATATCGACGGCTTCATCGCGCCGCGGCCGCCCGCGGTGCAGTCAAAGAACATCGGCTGGCTGTTCCGCGATCCGGTCGCCGCGGCGAAGGACTATTACAAGCGCACAAAGATATTCCCGATCATGCACCTGATCGGCGTGCGCCGGACGCTCGCGGAGAAGCATCCCTGGCTGCCGGCCGCGGTGCTCAAGGCGTTCGAGCAGTCGAAAGCGGCGGCGATGGCGCACCTGTGGGACACGTCGGCGACCAAGCCGACCATGCCGTTCGTCGAGGAGCGCGTCGCCGAGGCGCGCGAGCTGATGGGCGACGATTACTGGGGCTACGGCGTGGAGGCGAACCGCAAGACGCTGGAAACGTTCCTGCGCCACCATCATTCGCAGGGCTTGTCGTCGCGGCTCGTGAAGGTCGAAGAACTGTTCCATCCCTCGACGCTGGAGAGCTTCAAAATCTAGGACGTCCGCATCAAACGAGCTCTACCGTTCCATTGCGTTGCCGCAACGGGGCCTTGGTGACGAACATGAGGCCAAGCGCGTCTTCGGATCGCCAGACAACCTTGCAGCGACGGGCGACTTTCCTGTCTCGCGTCATGTAGAGATCGATGGTATCCGGCACTTCATCGTGAGTCGGACAAACCACCTTCATGCCGCCTTCCGAAATGTTGCGAACGCGTGCCTCGACCAATTCGGATGCGCCGGCCGTGCCGAACCAGCAGGAATAATTCACCTCATGCCGAACGTGCTTGCGCCGGTCTTGCGACATCGATGTCTCCGTTTTCAGCCGCCTTGCCGCAAGCGCGTCAGCACCTTGAGGCCGGCGTAGCCATCCGGCTCAAGCCCGACCTTGCGCTGGTAGTCGCGCACGGCCTTCATGGTGTCGTTGCCGACCCGGCCGTCGACGCCGCCGGTGCTGAAACCGGCCTTGGTGAGGCGGTCCTGGATTTCGGTGATCTCGGCGAGCGTCGGCGTGCGCTCGCTGTTTGGAAAATCTTTCACGAACGGTCCTTCGCCGCGCAACCGGTCGCTCAGGTGCGCGATCGCCAGCGCGTAGTTCGTCGACGGGTTGTAGCTGCGCACCGAATAGAAATTCGGGCCCAGCAGGAACGTGGGGCCGCCCGGCACCGGAACGAACAGCCGTGCGGAAGCCTTGGGCTGCAAGTAGGGCTGGCCGTTGGCGCGCTTCACGCCGGCTGCAAGCCAGGCCTGATAGGTCCGCTCCGCGTTGAACGGCACGGTGACGCCGGTCACCTCGTAGCCCCAGCGTTCGCCGCGGCGATATTTGCCGCGCGACACCAGGTACTTCGCGGTGGATGCCAGCGCGTCGTCCGGCTTGCCGAACGGGGAAACACGTTTGTCGTCGTCGTAATCGACGCCGACGTTGAGCCAGACCTCCGGCATCCATTGCGTGTGGCCCATGGCGCCGGCCCAGGAGCCGCGCATCTCGGCGGGCGTGCTCCAGCCGCGCTCGACGATGGTCAGCGCGTTGAGCAGTTCCTTCTCCCAGTACGCGCGGCGGCGCGGTTCGCCCCAGGCCAGCGCAGCAAGGGCCGGGAACACCGGCCGCATGTGGTTCCGCTGCACCAGCGGGTCGCCGTATGCGGACTCGATGCCCCACAGCGCGAGCAGGAGATAGCGGTCGACGCCGTAGTCCTTCTCGATGCGCGCGAGCAATACCTCGTGTTCTTTGACCTTTTGCCGGCCGGTGATCATCCGCCAGTCGGAGACGCGGCGGTTGAGGTATTGCCAGGCCTGTTCGCGGAATTCCGGCTGTGCGGCCTGTAGCTCGAAGACCTGCTTGTCCGGCTTGAGGCCCTTCATGACGCGGTCGTAGGTGGCGTCGGAGATGCGCCTGGCGCGTGCCTTGGCGCGGAACGTCTCGACCCATTGCTCGAACGATGCGCTCGATTGCTGGGCCAGCGCGCCACTCACTGGGAGGAGGGCGGCCAGCGCACCCTGTAACCAGGCCCGGCGGTTCACATCGGTAGGCATTGGCTCTGTATGCGCGAGGGCGGTGGCGAAAACAAAGAAAATCTCGCGGCTTGGGCGCGGACCTTTGGGGACGTGGAGCTAACGGCGGGCCACGCGGTATTTCTTGTGCTTGTGATGTTTGGCGTGCTTGCTCGCCTTGCGCTTCTTGCTGACGCGCTCGCCGCGGCGGGGCTTGGCCTGTTCCGGCTCGATGGCGATGCTCGCGGAGGCAGCCGTGCCGGTGCTGGACAGATCGGCGGCGGCAACGGCGACCGGCGGCACCACCTCTTCGCCGCGGCCGCCAATCAGCCGCTCATAGGCGGCGACCAGCGTCATGTAGGGGTTCACGAACACCCAGCCGTCGCGGGTCGGAACCTGCACATCGAAATGCAGGTGATAGCTGGTGCCGCCTTCGCGCTTGTTGAAGTTGCCGACCTGGCCGATCACTTCGCCCTCATGCACGCGGCGACCGCTGAGCAGGCTGTCCTCGTCCATCTTGCGCGGCAGCATGTGCAGGTAGCGGAACCGGATGTGCTCGTTCGCCGTGTTGACGAAAAGATACACCGCCTCCTGCTTCGGCCGGCGCAGGATGGCGCCGTCGCGCACCGCGACGAGGTTGCGGTCGCCGTAGCAGCGCTCGCCCATCACCCCCGCGCAGGGTTGGGTGCGGATGTCCTGCCCCTGGTGGCCGTGACCGCCCGGGCACTGGCCGACCGGGAAGCCGCGCCGCTCGCAGAAATTGTCGCGCCACGGATAGGAGTAGTTCGCCGACGGTTCCTGGCCGCGGTTGCGGCGCTGGAACATCTGGGAGTTCACGTAGGCCGGCGTGTCGGCGAGCGGGAAGCGGATCTGCGCATAGACCGTGGTGTCGGCGCGTCCGCTCTGGCCACGGAAGCCGGTGCTGGGCAGGAGCCGGCCCGGCGCGTGATAGCTGAAGTTCGGCGACATTTGCGCGGGCCGCTCGACCGTGAGCGGTTGTACCATGCGCGGCGCCGCAGGCGTGCCGCCGGCAACGCGCAACGCCCGCAGGAAACGCTGCAGCACGCGGTCAGCCGCGCGGCAGGTCGGCATCTTGTAGCGCGACACGCTGGAATCGAAGCACGCCGCGGAAACGACATAAGGCACGCCGAAGCGAACGAACGTGTAGCGCAGGTGATGTTCGTGGATCAGCCGCTGGATGCCGGGATATTCCGTTTCGAGCGCCGACGACCGCGCACCGGAGGGCGGCGTCGGGTCGTCGAGCTCGTAGAGCAGCGCCGAGCCGGAGATCAGCACGTCGATCGGCTCGGAGTAACTGATGTCGGCGAGGTCCGGTACGTCGGCGGTGCGCAGCGAGAACACCGCGTCGTAGCCGGACGGACCCGGATAGAAGAACTTCGAGGCCTGGAAGCCGGAGAGATAGCGCTCGTTGCCCTCGGAAGCATTGCCTGCAGCGAGGTCGCGCATCAGCGCTCCGGTGTCGAACGGCAGCAGCACCGGGACCGGGCTGCGAGTCACGCCGGGGAAGCGCTGCGCCATCGCGGCGTTGAGTCTCGCGAGCGCGCGCGGCACCGGCCGGCTTGAGCTGCTGCGTGGCTGGCGGGGTGGCACGGTGAGCGCCGTGGAGCGCAGTTCCGCCACCTCCGATAGCGAGGCGAGCGCGGCCATCCAGTCGACTTTGGCCGACGCGATCTGCGGCAGCCGCATATCGTGGCGCGGCGCCGGCTGTGTCTCCTGCAGCGCCTGCAGGTGCATATCCGGCGGAAGCGTATCCTGAGCGGAACCCGCGGAGACGGCGAAACCGGTCAGAACGCTCGCCAACAGCGCAAGTCGTAACGGCACAGTGCTCAAAGTCGGTCCCCATAGCGTCAGTTTCGGGCGCCAAACTAGCGGAAAAACGCGCGGCGGGGCGAGGGGTTGCGGCGCTGTTGCGACAAAAAACGCGGGACAGCCTGAATCGTGGAAATGGCCGCCTCGAAGGAAAAGTGCGATTTTGGCAAAACCAAAGGGTGCGGAGCCCCGGCGAGCACTCGGTTTGTCGGGGGGTATGCTGCTAGGGCTCCGGGAGGGAAACCGCTGCCCTCCGAACGCGAAACGCAAAAGCACATCCCAGGTTCCTAAAAAACGGCCCCGGGAGAACGGGCCCGAGGCCGCCTTTCGGAAGGAGGTACGACACAACCAACGCTCCAGGGGAGGCTGCGAAGGCTGTGCACTGGAAAACTATCATGATTCGCGGTCGGCGAGGTCGCGGAATTTGCAAAGCATCACGGCTAAGTTGAGCAGGTCCAATCGCGTCTGTGTTGGGGGGAGTATGTCCGAAGCAGGTACAATCATTCAGAAACTTGGCCGCAATGAACGCCCCGTGTGCGACGACTGCGACCGAGAAATGTGGTTGCTGAGTATCAAACCCGCACACCTTGGCCTCGAACTCCGCACCTACGAATGTTCGCGTTGCGGCGCTAGCAAGGCGTTGCTGGTAGAGCCACCGTGGAAGCAGGCACCGTCGTAGGTCACAAGATCGTTGGGCCCTAGGTCGTCCGACCGTCCGCCAGCTTCGTCACGACAGTCCCATCCGGCTTTGGAATAGTCACCACCGTATCCGGCCAACACTTTTTGAGGACGTTCGCGGCGTCATAGGCCGCAGCTTCTTGATCGCGGGAGGTTAGCCAGCCCTCCGCGCTTGGCGCCTTAAGCCTTTATTCACCATGTAGTTGATATGTCGTTGTTGATGTAACCGTTTGGAAACAACTCTTCCCGGAGCCACATATGCAGTGGGATCAAGACCGACAGCCTGATTGCGCTGGGCGCGCTTTAACAGCAGATGCGGCCAATGGGGTGGTAAATTTCAGCCGCGCGATCTCGCCTAAAAATACGCAGCGCGTGACAGCAATTGACCTAGTGAATGAAGCGGTCAGTATGATCGAAAGTATTGAAGACCACGCAGCTGAAACCGAAGCGCGCGCACGCGATCTTGCGCAACGTGCTGCTGGGGCGCTGAATGCCGCGGATAGCCGGATACGCTCCTTGGAGTCGGCACAAAGCGCAGCAGAAACTAGTCTTAACGAGGCTAATGCTCGCGTCGCGAAAGCGGAGCAAACCGCTAAGGCGTTTGCAGCGCAGATTGCTGCCATCGAAGGTCGACTAGCCACTGCTGAAAACCGCGCCAGAAATGCAGAAACACGCGCAATCGACGCAGAGAAGACCCTCATTCAAGTCGAAGATGCGATCCGAAGTCTGCTGCTTGCGAAACGCCAACCACCGATGGGCGCATCGGCAGCGGCGGCATGATCGTGGAGGCGTGGCAGGTGGCGTCGGCGTAAGTAGAGATCACTGTGACAACGCCGCCCGGCTCACCACCGGGCGGTTTTGCATTGCGTAGGTTCGCCCCAACCCCAGAGATGGGAGCAACCCGATCTTCCCATAGTCTTCCCAGTGGCCAATTCTGGGAAGATTAAGCCCCATCAAACTCTGTTAAGTGCTTGAAAAGATTGGCCGCCTCGAAGGGATTCGAACCCCTAACCCCCGGATTCGAAGTCCGGTGCTCTATCCAGTTGAGCTACGAGGCGACACTAGCAACTCTATGATTCTAGCGTCAATTTTGGACCCGAAGTTCGCAACAGTGGTTGCTGAGCAGTCGTGCGAACTTCGGGTCCCGGGACACTAGCGGCAGCACGGCACGTGGACCCTGGACTGCCGCATAGTTTATCCTGCCAATTCATCGCGCTGCCAAGCTTTGCATGACAGCCTGAGACTGTGGAATTGGAGACCGGAATGATCGACGTCAAGCGGATCGGCCACGCGACCTTCGAGACGCCAGATATCGACCGGCAGATCGACTATTTCACACAGGTCGTCGGGCTGGTGCTGGCCGAGCGGCAGAACGGCCGCGCCTACCTCGCGACCAAGGTGGGCGACCTTGCGGTCCAGCTCGAGAAGGGCGACGTGTCGCGCTGCGCGCGGCTCGCCTTCCAGGTCGCGCCCGGCACCGAGCTCAACGACATCCGCAAGGGCGTCGAGGCCGAGTGTGTGCGCTGCGAGGCGCGCAACGACACCAGCCCCGGCATCCCCAAAGCCGTGGCGTTCGAGGATCCGAAGGGCACCGCCATCGAAGTCTACGCCGAGCAGACCCTGATCACCGGCAAGCAGGCATCGGTACCCGGCATCGGCCCGCTCAAGCTCGGCCATCTCGCCTTCGTCGTCGATGATCCGAAGAAGTACGCCGAGTTCTACACCAAGGTGCTCGGCTTCCGCGTGTCGGACTGGATCGACGACTGGTTCGTGTTCATGCGCTGCGGCCCGGATCATCACACCGTGAATTTCGTGCGCGGCAAGACCACCAAGATGCATCACGTCGCGTTCGAGCTGCGCGACACCGCGCAGCTCATCGCGGCGTGCGACTTCCTCGGCAGCAAGAACATCCCGATCATCTGGGGACCGGGCCGTCACGGGCCGGGCCACAACGTTTACATCTATCACCGCAATCCGGACGACCAGATCATCGAGACGTTCTGCGAGCTCGACAAGATGCTCGATGAGAAGCTCGGCTACTTCGATCCGCGGCCGTGGCACCGCGACCGTCCGCAGAAGCCGAAGACCTGGCAGATGCCAACCGACGTCTGGGGTCCGCCGCCGACGCCGGAATATCTGCGGCAACGCGAATAAGACGACGCACCATTCCAGGCCCTCACGGGCATTCAATCAACCTCATCAAGGAGGAACGTCATGGCTTTACCGCAACGCGAACTCGGCAAGAGCGGCATCAAGGTGTCCGCCGAAGGGCTCGGCCTGATGTCGCTGTCGGGCACCTACGGCCCGTCCGACGATGCCGCTGGCGTCGCGCTCATTCACGACGCGATCGGCCGCGGCGTGACGTTCCTCGATTCATCCGACGCCTACGGCAAGGGCCACAACGAGACGCTGCTCGGCAACGCGCTGAAGGGCCGCCGCGCCGGCGTGGTGGTCGCCACCAAGTTCGGCAACCTCGGAGGCGCCGGCGGCAAGTTCGCCGACGGCCGGCCGGACTTCGTCATCAGCTCCTGCGAGGCGAGCCTGAAGCGGCTCGGCATCGATGTGATCGATCTCTACTACCAGCACCGCGTCGATCCCGAGGTGCCGATCGAGGACACCGTCGGCGCGATGAAGAAGCTGGTCGAGCAGGGCAAGGTGAGGGCGCTCGGCCTCAGCGAAGCCGCGCCGGAGACGATCCGCCGCGCCCACAAGGTGCACCCGATCGCCGCCGTGCAGAGCGAATACTCGCTGCTTTACCGCGAGGCCGCGGAAGAAGCGCTCAAGACCACCCGCGAATTCGGCATTTCGTTCGTCGCCTACGCGCCAATCGGCCGCGGCCTGCTCAGCTCGGAGATCGCCGATCCGGCGACGCTGACCGAGGGCGACACCCGCAAGCGCCAGCCGCGCTATTCCGGCGACAACCTCGCGCACAACAAGAGTTCTGGTGCAGAAGGTCGAGGAGATGGCGAAGCAGAAGGGCTGCACGGTGGCGCAGCTTGCGATCGCCTGGGTGCTGGCGCAGGGCCCGGACCTGGTGCCAATCCCCGGCACCAAGCAGTCGAAGCGTCTCGCCGAAAACCTCGGCGCGCTCGACGTGAAGCTCACGCCGGCCGAAGTGGCGTCACTCTCGGCGGCGGTGCCGCCCGGCGCGGCGAAGGGCACGCGCTACCCGGAAGGGCAGATGAAGAGTTTGCATATTTAGGGAGCGATAGCTTTGAGCCGAAGCGGATCGGCATCGGCGGGCGGGCTCCCTCTCCCGCTTGCGGGGGAGGGTTGGGGAGGGGCGTGCTCTCTCGATAGATCCCTAGCCCGATGAGCGAATCGACATCGGGACGGATCGTCGGAGAATTGCTTTTGCGACGGTGAAGACATGGAGACGAACGATCATCGGAAAGCGCGTCTAAGAAAGGCGGCCGGTGATGCGATCGAAAGGGCTATCGCGACCGGCGAGTGCCCCTTTGAGTTGATGAAAGTTGTCACCGGCGAGGGCAGCAATATTTGTGTTCCTTACGTTCAACAGCATCCGTTGTTTCAGGAGAAACGCCGGCAATTCAAGACCCACGAAGAGCGTATGCAGGAGGAACGGGCGGCACGTGAAGCCGCTGCTGTAGAAGCGGCAGAGGCTACCGGTTGCGTCGTTTGGGTTCGGCGTCAATTCGATAGCCACAAGCACGCTGCTTATCGTTTTTCAGATATGTCGGGTTGGCATTGGTCGGACGTAAGCGGAGGAACCCAGAAACGGGCAAATCGGCAATACCTGCACGCCTACGTCATGTGCGATGCGATGATTGCGGGTGAACTCAGTCATTCTTGCGCTCATGGACCAGGACCGCACCGAATTAAGGTTTGCGTGACCAAGACGGACAACAAGAAATCTTGGAAGGAAATCGAGGAAGCGGCGCAACCGGCCTTGAACGCGCGGCGAGGCCGCGCATGGCCCCGATGAGCGAAGTGAAATCCGGTGCGACCATCGCGAGGCGGCCCGCATGTCGCTACGCTCATGCGGGAAGCAGTTTCTATGCGGTTGTCGGTAGCCCCTTCGCAAAGGTGGAGTTCGAAGGCTGATGCGCCAGTTGATAAGGTGCATCTGTTTTCCCCGCCTAAAGGTGTTCCGCACGCCCCTCCTGAAGACTTGATCGCTACGAAACTGGCTATTCAGCCGGTTATTTGGCCGGACCAGCCGAAGGTGCAGCAGGAGAAGAAACCCGCGCCGCCTAAAAAGCAGCAGGCCAACACCAAGCCGAAACCGAAGCCGAAAAAGCCGGTTGCCGTGGCTGGTTCGCTGTAGGCGTCACGTCTCGGCGGTCGTGGTCAGGCCTCACCGCTGCGGCTTCGGCCGTCCCGCCTTACTCCCGCATCGCCTCATTAGGGGTCGCTTGAACGCCGCTTCGGCCTCGTCGAGCGTGGTCGCGTGGCCGCTGGTGGGCAGGTCAGCGATCCACGGAACGTGGCCGGGGATCATCCACGAAAGACGGTATCCCGCCGTTGCCAACTCAATCCATGCGCGAGCAATTTCGAGCAGCTTCGCTCGGGCTCAATCAAAAACGGCGCAACGCACGCGACATCATATCGAGGAGCCCGCCGAAATACTGGCCGCTAAAAAGACTAACGTCCACTAAGTACAGGACACCGATGCAGACAATCGCGGCAATTAGGTTCTTCAAAACAGCCCCCGACGTGGCAGCGAAGGATGCTGACGGCTACCCCACTCACCAGAACCACGGGAGCACGAAACCGACCAAGAAGCCGATGGTCGCCTGCGCCAAGTAGATGACCAAAAAGATGCGCATAATGGGCATTCCGAACAGTAGCCGGCCGCAAAAAGCCTCGGCGATCATTCATCCGGTAACGTCATCAAGTAACCTGACCAAGTAACCTTAAAGCCGTTTCGACTGCGGTGCACAGGCATCTGTCGTCCGGGCGCGACCACCAAGCGCCTCCATCCTAGCAGGAGCGCTCACCATGCGCAGCACCATCCGCAGGACGATTTATCAGGTGCAGGGCCAGCCGGTCACGCTCGCCTTTGTGCCGGGCATCGACGGCCACCTGCACAAAGCCGTGCCGCTGACGCCCGAGCCCGAACGGCTTGCCATCGAGCGCCAGCCGCGCTGGTCGGAGAAACTCATCCGCCGCACGCTGGGCCGCGACCGCAAGCACACGGCCCGGCTGCTTAATCGCATCGGCTACGAGGCGACGCTACGCCGGATCGAGCGCGAGGGGGCGTGAGACTCTTGTTCTACCAGTTTCCGCAGAGCCGCCTGCACCTGCCGGAGCGCGCCGTCGTTTAACTCTTCCCGCTCGGCCATCCTGGTCCAGTCCCGCTCAATGATCAGCCAAGCTCGCTGCGTTGTCTCGGGGATGCCAGCACGCATCGCCATTTTATGGGCGTGCAATGCCCTTTCGCGAAAGGCAAAAACCCGCGCCGCACTCATGCCAACCTCCGCACAAAGCACGCACACCCCGACAGCCCGGCAGCTTACTGCATTGGCAAAGACCCTGAGCGGTGGTCCCATACCCGTGATAAGACTTTCCTACGAGGCAATAATGCGACGGATCGAGCGCGAGGGCTGGTGACGGGCGCGGCAATGTTAAGATGACGCGACGGGAGGGCATCCAGGAGGTCCACTATGCGAAAGGCTTGGATATTGGCCCTGGCAATTGCCGGGCTTGCGGCGGCGGCGCCGAGCGCGGCGCTGGCGTGCGATGCGTCCTACGGCTGCTACTCCCCCTACATGATTTACCCGCCTTACAGCTACGCGCCGTGCGGTTCCTATGGCCCTTGCACCATCGTGCGTTACGGGCCGTTCGGTATGACGCCAGCGGAAATCGCCATGCACGTTCTGCCACCGCGCGTGGCGGTGCCCGTCCGCAGCGGGCCATCTTATCGACGCGGCGCAATCGTCAGGGCGCGAGGCTGACGGTCAGTTGCTTGGCGTCCGCTTCAAGTCGAGCGTGCCGTCGATCAGCAGCGCGAGCATAATCTGTTTGGTGGCGACCTCGACGCTGCCGCCCTCGGCGGCTTCCAGCAACAGCTTGGCGGCGTGCTGCCAATACTCGCGGCGCTCGCGGCCATGCTTGAGCGAAAGCATGTAGGGGCGGGCATCGGTCAGCGTGTTGAGCGTACGCGGTTCGGCTTGGCGAACCGGATGGGCGAGCTTGCGCGACCAAGGCATGACGCGCGACGTTAGCGGCGGCGGAAGTACTGCGGCTGGCGCGGCGGGTTGGGGCTAACGGCTGAACACCAGCACTGACCGGAAGTGTCGCACCACAAAAATGGCTTGGACGATAAGCACGGTCGGTAGGTGCCATCGCGGTCATAAGCCGAGCAATAGCAGGCACCGAAAACATTGCATCGCAAATGCGGGGTGGGTGTCCCGCACGGGTTGAAGCCACTCGTGTAGGTGCTGGGTTGTGCTGCGGCTTCCAGCGCACCGCCGAGCAAGGCAGCGGCGTCGCGGGCGGATAGACCTGCGACTTTCATGGGCTCCGGTCGTGCGCCGCTACTGTGCCCCATGCGACCAGCCTAGCCGCGCCGTTCCGGGGTCGGCAATTGCCAGATTTTGTTGCAAAAGTCCGAAAACGTCAGGTGACAATTTTCTCGCCAGAAGGCGAAGCAAGTCGAGATCGCTGATTGATATGGCGTCAGACTCGCTACCGAAGTCGCCGGTAAGTTCATCACCGTGTGATGAGGTCCCTTCACATATCTATCAGAAAGTCGCGTCCACGGCCCGGAAAATTTTCATTCCCCGGTGTAAAAGGACTTCTGCAACAAAATCGCCACAGAGGAAACTCAGCGCCGGGAACGGCGTTAATCCAATGTCGCAAGGGCCGCCCCCAAATACCCCCATGGCCCTTAGACGGAGGCCTCGGTTCTCACCATCGGGCCGGGGCCTTCCTATGCGCGGCGCGGCCGTGTTGCCATGGCGGAAATAGCCACGCCGCCTATATTCCCCGCATGGTCCCGTGGTGTAACAGCGTACCCCGCAAGCGGTCCGCGCTTGCACCAGCCGCCTTCATCGACCCCTGCCTGCCGACCCGCACCGAGCGCGCGCCGGTCGCTGACGGTTGGGTGCATGAAATCAAGCACGATGGCATCCGCTTGCAGATACACGCGCGCGGCAAGCGCGTCGGCCTCTACACCGTGACCGGCGTTGATTGGACGGCGCGCTATCCGTGGATTGTCGAGGACGTGGCCGGGCTCAACGTGCGGCACGCCATCATCGACGCCGAGGGCTGCTGCGACGGCGACAAGGGCATCACCGATTTCGAGCGCCTGATGGCGCGCCACGATGCCAGCGCCTACGCCTATGCTTTCGATTTGCTGGTGCTCGATGGCAAGGACATGCGTGAGGAGCCGCTGGTCGCTCGCAAGCCGGCGCTCGGCAGACTGTTGCGCAAGGCCAAGCCCGGCATCCGCTACAGCGAGCAAGGTGAAATCTTGGCTGAAGGTGAAAAGGCCGCTGCGGTGCTGCGCGTGCAAGGAGGCAGTCTGACCGTCGCGCTGATGACGTGTGGGCGATAGTGCGTGCATGCACGTCATCGAGCGCGCCGCGCACCTTGGACTCGGCGCGCAACTCGGAAACCTCAACGATCCATATCGTCGGCACGGGGGAGATCTTTGCCCCCGATGTATTGCAATTTAACTGTGGCGAATAAATCGCAGTTGTTGAGGATCGTTGTGTGGGAAACAAATGTGGGAAATCCGAGCAAAAAATCGGAGATCGAAAAAACTGCACCAATTTGAGTATGATAGCTGGCGTCCCCTACGGGACTCGAACCCGTGTTACCGCCGTGAAAGGGCGGTGTCCTGGACCGCTAGACGAAGGGGACGCGGCGCGGCGCACCTATAAAGAGCTTCGCCGGACCGGGCAAGCAATGCGCTCGGACGAGCGAACCGGCGCATTTCCGGCTGAAAATAAACTTATCCCCGCCCTTGAAACCCACTCTATCTTTATCGCGCCACGTTCAATCGAGGGCGTCGTCTTAAGCGGCGTTTGATGACGGAGCGGGGCCGGCATCCCCTCATATCGGATGCCGAATGGAGCGCCGGGAGGCGCAGCGGCCTGCGTCACTGGCCGCGCGCACCCCGAAAGCGGCGGCCCCCGGTAACGGGGAATTCGCCGTGGGTGCGCTTGGCGGACCGCAAGGTCCGCCCGGCAGGCCTCGTCAGCCTGCTGCTCAAGGGCGGCGTTCCGCCCTGGCGCCTCCCGGCGCTCCATCCCCTCATGGGGAGAAGGAAAAAGGGAAAGACGGGCGCCGAACGTCTCTAAACAACCGGCAGGCGGAGCGTTGGCTGTTTGAAATTTGAATCGAGAGAAGCGCACTCGGCGCCATTTCGGGGCGCGAGCGAAAGCGAGCGAGCCCGGAATCCAGAACAAGGCGGGCGTCTTCGCGTGGCTCTGGATTCCGGATCGCGCCTGCGGCGCGTCCGGAATGACGGAAGCGAACTACCACTTCCCCGTGTTCGGCATCGAAGCCCAGGGTTCCTGCGGCGGCAGCGGCTTGCCCCGCTGCAGCAGCTCGATCGAATGCTTGTCGGGCGAGCGCACGAACGCCATGTTGCCGTCGCGCGGCGGCCGGTTGATGGTGACGCCGGCCTTCATCATCTTGTCGCAGACCGCGTAGATGTCCTCGACCTCGTAGGCGAGGTGGCCGAAGTAGCGCGCCTCGCCGTAGTCCTCGGTGTCCCAGTTGTAGGTCAGTTCGACCACTGAGCTATCGCGCTTGCCGGCCTTGAGCAGTTCCTTGGCCGCCGGCGCGTCCTCGGGTGCCGCCAGGAACACCAGGGTGTAGCGATTCTTGTCGTCGACCCGGCGGCGGACCTCCTCGAGGCCGAGCAGGTCCTGATAGAACGCCAGTGCCTTATCGAGATCGCGCACGCGCAGCATGGTGTGCAGGAAACGCATTTTTCTCTCCCTTTGAGAACGCTCGGGAAACCCAAAACTGTTTAAGGCCTCTTGGGCATGAAATAGCAGGAAAAGTCATGAGAGGGCATCCGCCAGCGCGCGAGCCAAGGCGGCCGTGGCGCACTTCGCCGACGTTCCAGGAGTCAAAAAAATTCGTATCTGGCGGAACGTCGTGCGCGGGTTCTGAATTTTCCATTAGCAACGTCAGAACTGATGTAGCAGGCGACGAGGAACCAGAGATGGCTCAATCGTCGTAACGGCCTCACTCGGCGTCAAAAACCGAGTGGGGCCTTAAAAATCTAAGCAGGTTTTTGCTGGCTCCCCAACGGATGGATAATGAAAACGGCTAGCGCCAGCATCATCCGTAACCTCGATCCGTTGGGTCGCCTGAGAATCTCTGCTTAGGGAGGTGTGCAATGCAAGACGATAAAAATCAGGAACAGGATCTGACCCGCAAAATCAACGAGCGGGCTTTTCGGATTTGGGTGGAAGAGGGTCAACCGTCAGGACGCCATCGGCAGCATTGGGAACAAGCCAAGGCAGAAGTAATCGCGTCCCAGCCGAGCGAGTGAAGCTCAGCGGTGGCTCCCGCCAGGTGGTTTCATTGGCGGATTCCTGGCAGAATCGGCGCACGGACTCCGGCGCGTAAACGAGAGGTGAATCCGGCGAAAAAGAGAGTCTGGGACTCGTGGCCGATTCCCGCTCAAGCTCCTCAAACCGATTCTTCCTCGCGCCGATTCTGAGGAGCGTGCCATGTACGTCATTTCGATCGTGTTCGGATTGTTCCTGGCCAGCCTGGCCAATGTGGTCTGCCTCTACGGCTACCTCTGACGCGCGGCTGTCATGATCGCCCGTTACGCAGGCGAGGTGGCCTGCCCATGCCTCACAGCGTCTTCTGCTTCTGCCCACATTCCTTGCAGGTGAACGGCGCGCGGAGCGTGCCGGGCGGGGCGCTGACGCGGTTTTTGGCGCCGCACTTTCCGCAAGTGGCCTCGATCCGGGTGTCGCCCTGCTTGATGGTGACGGCCTTGCGTTCCATCGCCTCCCTGATCAGCCGCTCGGTCTCTTCGCGATCCTGTTGCTTCGACATTTCACGCCTGTTTGAATTGCGTCATGCCGCTTCTTAGCATTTTTCCCGTCCGGCCCATATGACCGCGCCCGACCTTGAGACGGCGGTCGAACGCCTGCGCGGCCTGGTTTCCGATGCCAAGGTCATCGTGCCTTTTACCGGGGCAGGCATCTCGACCGAGTGCGGCATCCCGGACTTCAGGTCGCCCGGCGGCATCTGGACCAGGATGCGGCCGATCGAGTTCGGCGAGTTCCTGTCGAGCCAGGAGATGCGGAACGAAAGCTGGCGTCGGCGCTTCGCCATGGAGGAGCAGTTCGGCGGCGCAAAACCCGGCCGCGGCCACCGGGCGCTGGCGAGCCTTTACCGGGCCAGCAAGGTTCCTGCCATCGTGACGCAGAATATCGACAATCTGCACCAGGCCTCCGGCTTTGCCGCCGCCGATGTGGTCGAACTGCACGGCAACACCACCTATGCCACCTGCCTCGATTGCGCCAAACGCTACGAACTGCCTTGGGTGAAGGCGCGGATGGACCGCGCCAACGGCTGCGCCCCCGATTGCGAGTGTGGCGGCTACATCAAGACCGCTACCGTGTCGTTCGGCCAGTCGATGCCCGAGGACCCGATGCGCCGGGCGCAAGAGCTTGCAGAATCTTGCGATCTTTTCATCGCGATCGGCTCGTCGCTGGTGGTCTGGCCGGCCGCCGGCTTCCCGCTCGTCGCCAAGCGCAATGGCGCGCGCCTTGTCATTGTCAATCGCGATCCGACGGAGTTCGATGACGTCGCCGATCTGGTTGTGCGGCACGACATCGGCGACGTGCTCGCGACGTTCATCGCGCACTGATTCGTCAATATCCAAGGGTTGTTCACAACTCCCACCATTCCGTTGCGCAAATCCGGGGCGCGGGTGCAAAGTCGCGGAGGTTAGCAGATTCGTCGAAGCGCCCAACAAGCGGCGCCCACAGCAAAGAAAACCACGTCATCATGGCGTCGGACGGAATTCCAAAGGGGCTGGGGATTGGACCCGCAACAGGTGGCGAAGTTGCCGATGATGAGGCAACCAGCGTCATCGAAATCTCCGGCGTCATCAAGTGGTTTGATGTCGCCAAGGGATATGGCTTCATCCTGCCGGACAACGGCATGCCCGATGTCCTGCTGCATGTGACCTGCTTGCGCCGCGACGGTTTCCAGACCGCTTACGAGGGTGCCCGCGTGGTCTGCGAGGTGCTGCAGCGGCCCAAGGGCCTGCAAGCCTTCCGCGTCCTCTCCATGGACGAGTTCGACCGCGGTGCATCCTTCGACACTGCCGCCGGCGCGGACCCATGTCACGATCACGCCGACCAGCGGGCTGGAGCGGGCGATCGTTAAATGGTTCAACCGGCTGCGCGGCTTCGGCTTCCTGACGCGCGGCGAGGGCACGCCGGATATCTTCGTCCATATGGAGACGCTGCGGCGCTACGGCATCGCCGAGCTTCGGCCCGGCCAGACCGTGCTGGTCCGGTTCGGACCCGGACCGAAGGGCATGATGGCGGCCGAGGTGCACCCGGATACCGGGCCGCACGGGCCGGCCTCCCACTAACACCCTCTTGAAGTTCCAGACATCGCGCCCTAATGGGGCGCGATGCGTTTCTGGGCCGTCGTCTTCGCCACCGCCCTGATGCTGCTCGGCGGTGCGCCGGGCGGCAGGCCGCTCCATGCCGCCGAGCTGCAGCCGCTGGAGATCGTCACCAGGTCTGGCGTACGGAATTTCCGGGTTGAACTTGCTGCGACGCCGGAACAGCTCGACCGTGGCCTGATGTATCGCCGCGAACTGCCCGAGGGCCGCGGCATGCTGTTCGACTTCAAGGAGGACCGGCCGGTCGGCATGTGGATGAAGAATACTTACATCCCGCTGGACATGCTGTTCATCCGCTCTGACGGGACGATCGTGAAGATCGCGGAAAAAACCAAGCCGCACTCGCTCAAAAACATCATGTCCGGACCTCCGGTGCGGGGCGTGCTGGAGGTGATCGGAGGAACGGCCCGGAAGTTCGGAATAAGGCCCGGGGACAAGGTCGTTCACCCGATATTTCGGCCCTGATCCGGCGGTTCGTTGTCTTTTGGGCCCGGCTTGCCTATTGGTTGACCTTGCCAAGAACACGACCTCCGGCGAGTTTCCAATGAATTCTTCAGCCTTATTCGCGGCAGTTTCCGCGCTGCTGATCGCTTGTTCCGGACCGGCCGCGGCGCAGTCCGGCCTGCTCGAGAAGCGCGAGTCGATCTACAACAACATCTTCATTTTTGGCGACACCGACAGCGTCAGCATGACGTTCGGCCACAACAAGCGCTATTACACCGAGAGCAGCATGAAGCTCTCGGACCCCGGCGCGCTGACCGTCGAATACACCAAGCTGATGACGGTCGGTCTCGCTTACGCCGCCAAGGCCGAGCGCATCCTGGAGATCGGGCTCGGGGGCGGGCGCACCGTCACCTATCTCAACGCATCGCTTCCGGACAGCGCGATCCTCGCGGTTGAGATCGACAAGGACGTGGTCGATCTGGCGAAAAAATACTTCGGCTTCAAGGAATCCGCCCGGATGCGCGCGGTGGTGGCCGACGGCCGCTCGTTCCTGATGCGCGACAACGACCGCTGGGACATCATCCTGATCGACGCCTATCGTGGGCCGTTCGTGCCGTTTCATCTCCTCACCAAGGAGTTCTACACGCTGGTGAAGTCGCGGCTCGCGCCGGGCGGGGTGGTGGTGCAGAACATCGAGCCCTCGACCATGCTGTTCGATTCCGCAACTGCGACGCTCAACAGCGTGTTCCCGTCGGTCGATCTCTACGACGGCGGAGGCAACGTGGTCGCGGTCGCCTACGACGGGCCGTCGATGCGGCAAGCGGACCTGATGGCGCGCGCCGGCGCGATGCAGACGCAGCGCAACTTGCGCTACGATCTGCGCACCATCGTGGCCGGCCGCCGCGTGCTGAACCGGCCGACCGGCAAGATCCTGACTGACGACTTCGCGCCGGTCGAGACCATGCGCGCGATCGAGCAGAACAACGAAAAGTGGAAAGAGCAAACGGAAGCGCCCCGCTGATGCCGCACGCCCTGCTGCGCGGTCTGCTGCTGTTCGTCATCGCCATCGTGCTCGGCTTCGCGCTGATGGGCTTTGAGATGTTGGCGAGCCGCTACCTCTATCCGTACTTCGGCGGCGGCATCAACACCTGGGCGTCGCTGATCGCGACCGTGCTGATCGCGCTGATGCTCGGCTACCTGATCGGCGGCGCGCTGGTCGACCGCACCATGAGCCCGAAACTGTGCGGCGCGCTGCTGATCGTCGCCGGGCTCTACCTGTTCAGCATTCCGCTCTGGGTCGATCCGCTGTTCGGCTTCATGCTGCGCAGCGTCGGCGATGGCATGACCGGCATCATCCTGGCAGCGACCGCGCTGCTGCTGCTGCCGCTCACCCTGATGAGCGTGTTCACGCCATTTGCGGTGCGGCTGCTGCTGACTTCGGTGACCTTCGGCGGACGGCTGGTCGGCTATGTCTACGGCGTCTCGACGGTCGGCAACGTGCTCGGCACCCTGATTACGACCTTCACGCTGGTGCCGATGTTCGGCTCGCGCGCGCTCACCATGGTGTTCGCCGCCGTCACCGCCGCTTGCGGCCTGGTGATGATCCTGTGCGCGCGGTTCCTGCGCGGCGAGAAGGCATGATCGTGCGGCTCTTCGGCTTGCTGCTCGCCGCCGTCGCATCAGGCGCACAGGCGCAAACCGTGGTCGCGTCCGGCGCCTATCCCGAGGGGCTTCTTTGGCACGGCGGCCGCATGTACTTCACCGAGATGGGCGGCGACCGCGTTAGCATCATCGAGGGCGGCATCACTCGTGAATTCTGGCGCGATGCCGGCTGTGGGCCGACCGCGATCAGCCCGTTCGGGCCCTCGGGCTTTCTGGTCAACTGCCATCTCGGCAAGTATGTCGTCGAGGTGTCGGCCGCGGGCGTCGCCGGGCGGCGGTTTCGCGATGCGCCCGGCGGCCGCAAGATCGGCGACCCGAATGCCTCGGCGAGTGACGGGCAGGGCGGGGTGTATTTCTCCGACTCCGGCATCTTCAGCGCCCGCGCTCCGGCGACCGGCCGGGTCTATCACCTCACCGCGATGGGCGTGATGACCGAGGTCGTCGCCGGGATCAGATACGCCAATGGCGTCGCTTTCGATGGTGAGACGCGCACGCTCTATGTGTCGGAGCATCTGGCGCGGCGCATCCTGGCGCTGACCCTCGACGCCCGGCAGCGCGTGACGGCGACGCGGGTGTTCGCCGATTTCGCCCAGCACGACGCGACCAAAACATTTTCCTATTCGGAGGCCGGGCCGGACGGCCTGGTCCTGCGTCCCGGCCTGCTGGTGGCCGCCGAGTACGGCGAGGGCCGCGTGCACCTGTTCGACCGAGCGGGCAAGCACCTCAATACGCTGAAGGTGTCGATGCCGTTCGTCGACACGGTGGCGTTCGACGCTGACGGCAATCTCTATGCGGGCGGTGCGTTCCAGAACGCGCGGCCGCCGTTCGAGGGTGCGGTGGTACGCTTTGCGCCGGCGGAGTGGCAGCCCCGCAACTGAATTCAGAGACGCGGCTGCCGTGCCGCCAGCGCGGCGAAGATGCTGAGCACCGCCAGCGCCGTGAAGCAACGCAGCGAGACCGTGTACGCACCGGTCAGGTCGTACAGGATGCCGGACAGCAGGGGCCCGGCCGCCTGCGCCAGCACCTGCACCGACAGGGCGATGCCGCGGATCGCGCCGTAGTTCGCGCGCCCGAAATAATCGGCCCACGCGACCGGCAACAAGGTCAGCACGCCGCCGATGCCGAAGCCGAATAGTCCTGCGGCAAGGTAGCCGTCGGCCGCCGAGCCGATTCCCGGCATCAGCAACGTGCCGGCGGCGGCCAGCATTCCGGTCAACGCGAGTGGAAAGCGGATCGGCCACCGGCGCGGCAGGAACCCGCAGGCGATTGTCGCGAGCATCGACATGAACGAGAAGCTGCTGACGATGAACGCCGCGGTGACCGGGTCGAGACCGCGCTGCACCAGATGCGAGGCCTGGTGGAGACTCACCCCTGCCTGAACCGGATAGACCGTCACCGTATAGAGCATCAGCAGCCAGAAGGCCGAGGTGCGCATTGCCTGCCGGCGCGAGAACGCAGGCTCGGCGGGCGACGTTGCGGTCTCACGCGACAATGAGGCGGCGGCCATCGGGTCGGCTTGCAGGCCCATGTCCTCCGGGCGCCGCACCAGGAACAGCCACACCGGAACAAAGCCCACGACCAGCGTCACCGCGCCGAGCGCAACCCAACCGGCGCGCCAGCCATCGTGCGAGATGGCGAACTGCGCGATCAGCGGCAGTGCTACGAGCCCGAGTACCTGCGCGAAGGTGGCGATCGAGGCGGCGAAGGTCCGCCGCGCAATGAACCAGTTGTTCAGCGCGCCATAGATGCCGAGATCGAACGGCCCGGCCCAGTTCATCCGCGCGACGCAGAACAGCAGGTAGAAGACGAGGAGCGACGGTGTCAGCGACAGCAGCAGCAGCGCGACGCCGTTGATCAGCACGGCGAGGCACAGCACCAGCCGCGAGCCGCGGCGGTCGAGCAGCGGCCCGATCAGCGGCGAGACCAGCGCGGCGAGCAGGCCGCCGAGCGACACCGCGCCAGAAAGGGCGGTGCGCGACCAGCCGAACTCGCGCGTCAGCGGCTCGACAAAGATCGACAGGGTGGCGACCGCGGGCCCCTGCCGCGCGAAACCGGCGCAGCACAGGCAGGCAAGGACGATCCAGCCGTAATAGAAGGGCGCCCACGCCGCGACCGCGCGCGGCAACGCCTGGCCAGACCGGGCCGTGCCCTGTGACTCGCTCACCGGACAAGCGTTACTGTGCGGGGCGATCGTGCCGCAAGTGGCGACTTTGCTGCGCTGATCGGCTTCGCGGACGCGCGCATTGACCGGGCGCGGCCGCTATGCGATCCACGGCCTCGGCCGGGGCATGGCGCAGCCTGGTAGCGCACCTGCTTTGGGAGCAGGGGGTCGCAGGTTCAAATCCTGCTGCCCCGACCAACATTTAGCCATAGAACTTTGACCCTTAAATTCTCTGGGTAATGCCCCGGGGTACATGCGACAGGGTTTTAGGGCGCGGGCCGATCACGATCGTCGCAATTAGAGAACCCGTCCGGTGGTGAGCCGGGCGGCGATTGTAGGGCGCGAACGGCGATCAGTGCCGCGTCGTAACTGCCCGTGCCGAGCAGTTGGGTAGCAAGTTGGTAGGAAGTCCGAGGTTGGTGGACAACCTCGATCTGCCGCCACTACGTTAACGCGAACCTGCGTTCTGACTGCGAGTGAAAGGAATATCGCTGTCATGTCGTGCACACGTCAATCAATGTGGGTCGACAAGCGTCAAGACTTCTTCATGCGCTACGAGGGCATGACCGTAGGCTCGATACGGCTGCAAACGCTTCCCGAAGGCAGCCGTTATGTCTGGTCGATCACCATCAACGAACATGTGCCGCAGGTGGAAGGTGTGCCGATCAGCGGCAGTGCGATGACGCTTGATGAGGCCGAGACGCAATTCAACCGCACTTATGAGGCGATGCGCTCGAAGGCCGGGCTACCGAAGCCGCAGGGTTAGCGCGCTTAATTGCAAGTAGGCTTGCTTGGCGGCTTGTGCCAACGCCCTTCGATGACAAGCCGCGGAGCCTTCTGTAATGTCCTTCGCTTGGCTAGGGGAAACATGAGCCAATCCTTGTTCCCGATAGACAATGCGGAGCGCCATCTCCGGACATTCACTCCGACCCTGGAGCGGAGCGTCGGAACCCTGCGCTGGTCCTGCAACGACGGGATCAGCGAACTGTCTGTAGTACCGGTCCCTGAGCAGCGGACATTGGACGGATTATTTGTGAGCGAAGTGGTGGCGCTCACACACATCGCCCGCATTCGCCCAGTTGCAACCCGAGATAATCCCTCACCTTAATTCATTCGCTACGATTAGTTCGCTCGTTCCGGCTGACCGTTCGGGGCCAGCGCGGCTCGTCACGAAGGTCGGGATTTTCAATATGCACGGAGGCCGGCATCAGCGGCTGGCATGCCGCCTGTATCGTGCGGGGCCACCTTCAAGGGGATTGCCGAGCAGTCACCGCTCCACATGACGAGTCAAGACCCGCCATTCGACGATGCGGACTTCGCTGCGGTCAAAGGGTTGACCGACCGAAGCCACTTCCTTGGTTCTCTCGGTGATCGACACTTCACCGTCGAGTTGCCGTGGGACGCCGGTGCCATGACGCGCCTCTTACGTCACGAGCACTTCCGGAAAAGCCTGCGCGCAAAGCAAGGGCAAGGTCTTTCAGACGACCAGCTTGACCGTTGGGCCGGAGCAACCAGTTTGCTTCAGATCCTCATGGCAGAGCATCCGCTATACGGAAAGGGCATCCGCAGTACGCTCGAACTCCCAATCTCACCCACTGATTTGAAGTCCGCACAATTGGTGAATGAGCTGAACGCTTGGGAGCTTTCGGAGGACGATCTTCCGCCTCAGTTCGGTGCATGGTGCATTGGCCACCGGGCGCTCTCGTATGTTAGCTTTATACCGACGCAATTCTGCGTCCCCGGTATTCTCTCCAATCTCGCTATATGGATGGTTTCTCGTCATGCCCGTGTGCGGGAGTGGCAGAACGCTTCACGATCTCGCCACTAAGGGCAACACCTCCATCGGATAGCTTCGTTTTGGTGAAGCGGCATTTAGCAGACATCTCGCCAATCATCGAAAATGCCTGCTTCTGGCGGATTGTGTTGCAAAAGTCTTTTTACATCGGGGATCAAATTTTTCCAGGCCGTGGACGCGACTTTCTGGCAAACATGTGGGGGACCTCGTAAGGTTCAAATCCTGCTGCCCCGACCATCACCGATATGATCGAACGACCATGACAGCGCGCATCTACAAGCCAGCCAAGACCGCGATGCAGTCCGGCCACGCCAAGACCAAGGACTGGGTGCTCGACTATGAGCCCGAGGAGCCGCGCGTCGTCGAATCGCTGATGGGCTGGACCAGTTCAGGCGACATGAAGAGTCAGGTCCGTCTGCGCTTTGCGACCAAGGAAGAGGCGGTGGCCTATTGCGAGCGTCACGGCATTCCGTACCAGGTCGCCGAGGCAAAGAAGGCGGATCGGCGCGGCATGTCGTACGCGGACAATTTCGCGTTTACGCGCCGTGGGTCGTGGACCCACTGATAGTCCGGGAGTTGGAATTCCATCCATCGTCATGCCCGGCCTTGTGCCGGGCATCCACGCCTTTACTTCGCTGTTTCAAAGTAAGGCGTGGATGGCCGGGACATAGGCGAGCGAAGCGACGCCGTCCTTCGGACGGCTATGCCCGGCCATGACTGCGGCAGCATTGCCACTGGATTGCTACGACGCCGCGGCGCCCTGTGCCGGCAGGTTGATCGACGTAACGGTCGGTCGCACCTTGGGCTGGTAGCAGAATTCGACCCAATCGTTCGCGAGGGCGTCGGCCAGATTGATGCGCGCCTCGGTCTTGGGAGAGAAGCCGAGCTTTTGTGCGGAGGCGATGTTCTGGATTGCCGAGGTCTCGAACGGTTTCTTCAGCACCGGGTGCATGCGCAGCTTGTGCTGCTCGCCGATATGCCTGAGGTTTTCCAGCACCGCGGATCCGCGGTTGCTGATGAGCTGGACCGCCCCGGCGTAACCGAGCTTGCCCAATGCCTCGAGCGACTGGATCGCGTCGCTGGCGTCGAGGCTGATGTTGAGAAAGATGAGATCGGGCGCGCGCGGAGAGCGCGCGGCGCGGAACGCCTCGCCGTCGGGGAACTCCATCGTATCGATCCCGACGCCTTGCAGGATCAGAGACACGAAATGCGGATGCTGCTCTCTTCGTCGATGACGAAGCAGAGCGGCGTGCGCTCCTGACCGGCCTCGGCGGTAGCGGCCGGTGGCGCGGCGTCGGCACGCGCCGGTTGGATTTCCGCGGACATTGACGAAAATTGAGCCTGCAAGGGTTAATAATTGGTTGCCGGGAACCTTTGCAGGGCCGTTATACTCATGCTGCAACGCATCGCACTGGGCGATGCGCGTCAATTTGGTGATTTGTCATGGCGTCCAACCTTCGTTTCATGAATCCCGAGGCCATTGCGAAGCCGGGAGGCTATTCGCACGTGGTCGAGGTCACCGGTCCGGGGCGGATCGTCTACATTGCGGGCCAGCTCGGCCTGAAGCCCGATGGCAAGATCGCGGGCGACTTCCGCGCCCAGACGGTCCAGGCGTTCGAGAACCTCAAGGCCGCGCTGGCGGCAGTCGGCGCAACCTTCAACGACGTGGTCAAGCTCAACAACTACCTGGTCGACATCACCGCCAATATCGGGATCTACCGCGAGGTCCGCGACAAGTACGTCAACACCGCGCAGCCGCCCGCCAGCACGACGATCGGTGTGCCGGCGCTGGCGCGCGACGGCGCGCTGTTCGAGGCCGAAGCAATCGCCATGCTGGCGAAGTAGGGCTACCCCTCCGCTTTCAGCACCTTGCCGCCTGACGTCGTGACCGATTTGGCGTCAAGCAGCGCGAAGGCGACGACGCATGGCGCGGTGCCGGTGTTGATCCAGTTGTGGATGGTGCCGCGCTGCACCAGCACGTCGCCGGCCTTGAGATGGATCATGGCGCCGTCCATCTCCATGTCGATCTCACCGGACATGATGATCGCGTAGTCGATCGAGTCGGTGCGGTGGTTGCGCGACTGCACGCCGGGGCTGAACTCGACAACGCGCAGGATGGTGCCGCCGGGAAGCGTGGTGCCGACCTGGCGCTTGGCGGCGTCGTCCGGGCCGTCGTTGCTGATCGGGAACCCTTCGGTCGTCCAGATCGGTGCGACCATCGCGCCGGGCCGGCCAACCTTGAGGTCGCTGACGACCTCGTCGATCTTCACGATTGCCTTGCCGTTGGCGTCATGCCCGGTGATGACCCGGCGAACCTTGAGTGCCATGTCGTTCCTCCCAATGTGGTGGCGTGACGCTATTTGCAGGCACATTTGGTCGCAAGCCCCGGCGCTTCCGGGTGCGGCATTCGGTGCTAGGCTGGCGGGAGCCACTGGAGATAAGGCGATGCGGTATTGGGCCTTCGTTGCCGTATTGACCGCGCTGCTGGGCGGCGAGGCGGCGGCGCAGCAATTTCCGAACCGGCCGATCAAGGTGCTGGTGTCGATCCCGCCGGGCGGTGCGCCCGATCTGGCGGCGCGTCTGCTGGCGCAGCGCCTGACCGAGACGATCGGGCAGGCGGTCTATGTGGAGAATCGCCCCGGCGCCAACGGCAACCTGGCTGGCGAAGCCTTGGCCAACGCTGCGCCAGACGGCTACACGCTGATGCTGGCCGGCGACAGCATGGTGGTGATCAACCCGCATATCTACGCCAAGATGCCGTTCGATACGCTGAAGGACATCGTGCCGGTGTCGAGCATCGCGTCGAACCAGTTCTTCCTGTCGATCAATCCCAAGCTGCCGGTGAACACATTGCCGGAGTTTGTCGAATACGCGCGCAAGGCCAACCCACCGCTGTTCTATGCGTCCGGCGGCAACGGCAGCCAACATCAGCTCGGCATCGAGATGTTCAAGCAGCGCGCCGGCATCAACCTGGTGCATGTGCCCTATCGCGGCGGCGGACCCGCCGGGACGGCGACGGTGGCGGGCGAAACGGCGGTGGTGCTCGCCGGCGCCTCCAGCGCGGGGCTTCTCAAAGGGGGGCAATTGCGCGGCCTGGCCACCACCGGTCGCAAACGCTCGCCGCTGTTCCCCGAAATGCCGATGCTTGCCGACTTCTATCCGGGCTACGACGTCACCATCTGGCTCGGCCTGTTCGCGCCGGGCGGAACGCCGGAGCCCATCGTCACGCTACTGCGCGACCACGTGCAGAAGGCGCTCACCGATCCGGAGCTGATGAAGAAGCTCAACGTCACCGGCGCGCTCGAACCGCTGGTGCTGCCGCCCGCCGAGTTCAACGAGTTGATCCGCCGCGACCACGAGAAGTACGGCAAGGTGGCGCGCGACGTCGGCGTGAAGATCGAGTAGTGGGTTAGCGGTTGTTGGCTACAGCCAAGGGAATGAACCCCAATGAAATCAATAGGGCGCATTGAATAGCTAAGATCGCTCGATCTATCAATTTGTTAGCGCCCTCTCTTAAACTCCGAGCTATCGGATCAAAAAAACTAATCCAGCTCATTGCAAGCTGAAGATGAATTAAGAACGCCCTGCGCCTTGTTGATATTGCAGCGGATCGTCATCGAAACGAGCTTGCCGCGCTCGGCGCTTCCGCCGACGAAAATCTGGAACTCGCCCGGCTCGATGCGCGGATTCAAATCGCGGCCAAGGAATGCCAGGTCGCTGCGCGACAGCGTGAAGCGGACGGTCTTGCGCTCGCCCGGCTCAAGCGCGGCCTTGGCGAAGTCTTTCAACTCCAGCACCGGCCGCGCGATGCTCGCGACCGGGTCACGCAGGAACAGGAACAGCGTTTCCTCGCCTGCGATATCGCCCTCATTGGCGACTTCGGCTTCGATCGTGACCGGTTGATCGCCGGAAATTTCCTCCGGTGTCGCAATCAGCTTTGTCACCGCAAAGCGTGTGTAGGACAGGCCGTGGCCGAAGTGGAATTGCGGCTCGATCGGCAAGTCGGTGTGGCGGTTGCAATAATAGACATCGGGCACGGCCGGACGCCCGGTCGCGCGGTGCGCATAGAAAATCGGGATCTGCCCGACGTCGTGGGGCCACGTCACCGACAGCTTGCCGCTCGGATTCCATGCACCGGTCAGCACGTCGGCGATGCCGTAGCCGGCCTCCGAGCCGAGAAACCAGGTCGCGAGCGCGGCATCGGCGCGCTCGAACAGCCACGGCACGGTGAGGGGGCGGCCCGCGCACAGGATCGCCACCGTCGGCTTGCCGAGTGCCAGCACAGCTTCCGCCAGCGCGCGCTGGCTGCCCGGCAGTTCGAGCCGGCCGCGGCCCTGCGCCTCGCCGGTCATCTCCTTCTTCTCGCCGACGCATAGAATAACGACATCGGCGCTGCGCGCGACGGCGACCGCCGCCGGGATGCCGGCCTCGCCGGGTTCCTCGATATGCGCGCCGCTCTCATGCGTGATCTCGGCCTGCGGCAGCGCCGCGCGCAGGCCGCGCACGATGGTCGCCGAATCCATGCCGGCGGCCGCGAACCAGCAGCCGAACATCTGCAGCGGATCGTCGCCGAGCGGCCCGATCACCGCGATGCGGCGCACGTCGGGCTTGAGCGGCAGCACGGAGTTCTCGTTCTTTAATAGCACCGCCGAACGCCGCGCCGCCTCGCGCGCCAGCGCGTCGTATTGGTTGGCGGGGAGGGGCGGTGTGGAAGTGCGGCGGTAAGGGTCGTCCAGCAGGCCGAGCCGCTCCTTCAGCGTCAGCATGCGCCGCACCGCGCGGTCGATGTTTTCCATCGCAACAAGCCCGCGCTTGAGCGCCTCCGGTAGGCCGCGCATGTAGGCCTCGTCCTGCATGTCGATGTCGACGCCGGATTTCAGCGCCAGCGCCGAAGCCTCCGCCACATCGCCCGCGACGCCGTGAGCGATCAGTTCCACCACCGCCGTGTAATCGCTCACCACGATGCCGTCAAAGCCCCAGCGCGTGCGAAGGAGATCGTTCAGCATCGCGCCATGCGCGGTCGCCGGGATGCCGGCTACGTCGTTGAACGACGGCATGATCGCGGCGACGCCCGCTTTTACTGCGGCTTCGAACGGCGGCAGGTAGACCTCCGCCAGTTGCCGCTCCGAAATGTCGGCGGAGCCGTAGTCGCGGCCCGCCGCCACCGCGCCATAGGCGCCCATGTGCTTGGCGGTCGCGGCGACGCCTTCGCGCAGATCCGTGCCCTGGAAGCCGCGCACCTTCGCCTCCGCGTAGCGGCTCGTCACCAGCGTGTCCTCGCCCGGACCTTCCGCGATGCGGCCCCAGCGCGGATCGCGGCAGACGTCGAGCATCGGCGCAAACGTCAGCGTGATCGCGGCGCGGCTCGTTTCTTCCGCCGCGGCCTTCGCCGTGCGCTCCCACAAATCCGGATCGAACGCGCAGGCCTCCGCGATCGGCAGCGGAAAGATGGTGCGGTGGCCGTGCAGCACGTCGAGCCCGAAGATCAGCGGGATCTTGAGCCGGCTTTCGACGGCCATCTTCTGCAGCCGGTTCAGCCATTCGGCGCCGTGGATGTTGAGCAGGCTGCCGATCCGGCCCGCCGCGATCTGGCGTTCCATCTCAGGCTCGCCCATCGACGGCGCCCCGGCGTCGATCATGTTGAGCTGGCCGAGCTTCTCCTCGATCGTCATCGACGCGAGCAGCCGCTCGACCCGTCCAGTATCGGCCACGTGCGGCTCCCGCGCTCTTCCGAGGTCAGCCGCCCTTGTAGCCCGAGCGGTCGAAGTTCGCGAGGTCGGCGCGATACTCCGGCGGCACTTCGCAGCCGCAGCGCAGGTGCCAGCGCCGCACCATGTAGCTGAAGGCGTTGCCCTGCGAGTCGCCGCGGTTGGTACGTGCGCGCTTCGCTGCAAGCTCCTCGTCCTTGACGAACAGCCTGGGTCCGCCGGCCGCCTCGGCGAGCATCTGGATGCGGCAGGCTTTCTCGAGCTTCACCGCCAGGAACACCGCTTCCTCGATGGTGCGGCCCGCGGCGACCAGGCCGTGGTTGCGCAGGATCAGAATGCCGCCCTGGCCGAGCGTCTTCGCTACCGCCCTGCCGCGCGGCTGGTCGGTGATCAGGTCGGTGGTCTCCGAGAACACCGGCACGCCGGCCGAGAACATGGTGCCGTCGTTGCTGATCGGCGCGAGCGGCTTGCCGAGCGAGGAAAACGCCACGACGTTCTCCGGGTGGGTGTGGATCACACAGTTGATGTCGGGCCGCGCCCGCAGCGCCTCGGAATGGATGAACACCTCGTTGTGGCGCGGCCAATCGCCGGCGACCCGCTCGCCTTCGATGTCCACGGTGATGATGTTGTCCGGCGTCATCTCCTCGACGCCGATGCAGCCGGGCTTCATCAGGAAGCGATTGGGATTGTCTGGGAGCCGCGCCGAGATGTGGCCCCAGACGTAGTCGCCCTGGCCTTCGTCGACGAGAACGCGCCCGGCGTTAATCAGCTTCTCGCGCAGCTTGTCGGTCATGACACGCCTTCCTGTTGCTGTTTGATGGAAATTCTTTCACCGCGCACGGTGTCGATCAGTGCGCCGGCATCATCAGGCTCGCGGTCGCCGCGCCAGGCGACATGGCCGTCGGGGCGCACCAGCACGAGGCGGCGTTCGTAGGTATCGAGCACCTGCGGTTCGGCAAGAGCGACGCTTTGCAACGGGACGCCGCGCTGTCTGGCCGCATCTTCGATGGATCGGCCGGACGGTGCATTAGTGCCGAGACGAAGCAGGGTGAAACCGCGACCGTAGAGGTCGAGCGTCGAACGTCCACCGCCGAGCCAGACGTGCGGCGCCCGAGCGCCCGGCCGCGCGGTTTGTACGTAGGGATGCGACGGGTCGGGCGGCGCCAGCGTGCCGTCCGGCACCACGATGAGTGAGTTGTCGTAGCGGTAGCCAAGCATGACGCCGTTCGCGAACCATTCATTGCGCATGATGCCGGCGAACCACTCACCATAGGCCTTGCGCGCCGCGTCGTTTGCCGCGCCGGGCACGAAGATTTCCGGACCGGGCAGGCGTTCGCGCGTCGACAGCATGCGCTTCAGGTTGCGGCTTGCCTCGGCAACGTTGCGCAAGCCGACTGGACGGCGCTCCGCGTCGTAGGATTGCAGCAATGCGCAGCCGCCCCAGCCTTTATAGGCAGCTTCGAGCTTCCAGCCCAGATCGACCGCATCGCCGATTCCGGTATTCATGCCGAACCCGCCGGTCGGCGACATCAGGTGCGCGGCGTCGCCGGCGATGAACACGCGGTCGGTGCCATAACTGTCCGCCGCCAGCTCGCGGCGCACCCAGCGCATCACCGAGAGGATTTCGTAGTCGAAGTCATGTCCCATCGCGCGCTTGAGCGCGGCGCGGATGTCGGCCTCGCCGTGCTCGACCTTCTCAGGCGTGCCGACGATCGACATGCGGAAACGGTCGGCGCCGTTGACGGCGACGATGGTGAGCCACACGCCCTCCGGCCCGATGAAGATGAAGCGGTAGCCTTTGCCCTTGTCGTGCAGCGCGTGGAAGTCCGGGCAGCGGAACAGCACGTTGGTGGTGTAGGTCAGCGCGGGGTTGCCGCTCATCCCGATGCCGAGCGCCTCGCGCACCGTGCTGGCGCCACCGTCTGTGCCGACCACGTATTGCGCGGAGATGGTCTCGGTCTTGCCACCGGACGTCACGGTGGCAGTCACTTCGTCCTTGCTTTCCTGAAGTCCGACGAGTTCCGTCTCGTAGCGCAGCGTCACGTGCGGGAGCGACCGCGCGAAGCACGTCAGGATCGGGTCGAACATGTCCTGCGGCACGCGCTCGCGCTTCTGCGGGCTCTCCAGCGGGCAAGGCTCGAAGCCACGGCCGGGAAACGGCTCGCGGCCAAGCTCGTAGCCGTTGAGCGCGGTGAGATAGACGTAGTCTTGGCGGTAGTCGGGCGGGTAGGGCGCGTCCCGCACCCAGTCGGCGATGCCCCAGCGGCGGCAGTATTCCATCGTCCGCACGCCGACCAGGTCCATCTTCGGCTGCTCGATCGAGCCGTCGGTCTTCTCGATTAATGTGCAGGGCACGCCGCGCCAGCCAAGGTCGCCGGCGAGCGCCAGACCGACCGGCCCGCCGCCGACGATCAGCACCGGCACGCGCTCTCTCATTTGTACTGGCGCTTGTATTTGCGCTCCAGTGCCTGAAAGCGCTCGATGTCCACGAGCCGCTGGCGCTCGGCGAAAGTGGCGAGCAGGTCGTGCTTGCCGCCAATGCTGCCGGTCGCCTTCAGATGCGCCAGCGCGCGCTGCATGCCGAGTACTGCGCCCTGCAATGCGGTGTTCGCATAGATCACGCCGGCGAAGCCAAATTCGCGCAGCTTGTCGTTTGGCAATTCCGGGGTCTTGCCGCCGATCACGATGTTGGCGAGTTGCGGCCAGGGCAATTTTGCGATGGCCGCGATCTGCTCCGGCGTGGTCGGCGCCTCGACAAAGCCGACGTCAGCACCGGCCTCGCGGAACGCATGGGCGCGGTCCATTGTGGCGTTGAAGCCTTCGACCGCGATGGCGTCGGTGCGCGCCACGATCAACAGGTCGGCGTCGGTGCGCGCGTCGACCGCTGCCTTGATCTTGCTGACCATGTCGGCGGACGGGATCACGTCCTTGCCCTCGAAATGGCCGCAGCGTTTCGGGAACACCTGATCCTCGATCTGGATCGAGTCGGCGCCGGCGCGCTCCAGCACCTTGATGGTGCGTCCCATGTTGAGCTCGTTGCCGAAGCCGGTGTCAGCGTCGACCATCAGCGGGCGAGGGAACACGTCGCGGATCGCATGGACGTGGTCGGTCAGCTCAGTGAGCGTGACGAGGCCGTTGTCAGGAATGCCGAGATGCATGTTGGCGATGCCGGCGCCGGTCACATAGGCGGCAGAAAATCCGGTGTCGGCGACGACGCGCGCGGCGAGCGCGTTGGCGACGCCGGGCAGCAGCAAGGCCGCACCGGGCTTGAGCAGTTCGCGGAACTCGCGGCGGGTGGAATGCGACATTCAAGGATGGTGCAGGATCGCGCCCGGCGTCTCAAGGGTGGCGCGTCAAGGGATCAGCACCACCGATCCGGTGGTCTTGCGGCTCTCGACGTCGCGATGCGCCTGCGCCGCCTCGCGCAGCGGGTAGGTGTGGTTGATCTCGATCTTGATCTTACCGCTGCCGACCATAGCAAACAGGTCGTTCGCGGTCTCCAGCAGGTCGGCGCGGCTTGCCGTATAGTGGATCAGACTCGGATGAGTAACGAACAGCGAACCGAGATTGCCGAGCTCGCGCACCGATACCGGCTCGGGATCGCCGGAGGATTCGCCGAACGACGCGAGCACGCCGCGCGGCGCCAGCGCGCGCAGGGAATCCTCGAAGGTCACACGCCCGACGGAGTCGTAAACCACCGGCACGCCCTTGCCGCCTGTCAGCTCACGGGCCTTCTCAGAGAAATCGTCGTAGGAGAACACGTGGTCGCAGCCGTGCGCCTTGGCGATTGCGATCTTGTCCGTGCTGCCGACCGTGCCGATCACCGTGGCACCGAGGTGCTTCGCCCATTGGCTCGCGATCAGCCCGACACCGCCCGCGGCGGCGTGGATCACGATCGCGTCGCCCGGCTTCACGCGATAGGTTTCGCGCAGCAGGTAACGCGCCGTCATGCCACGGATCATCATCGAGGCGGCGGTGCGCTCGTCGATACCGTTCGGCAATTTGAGGACGCGCACGGCCGGCGCGTTGCGCGCTTCGGCATAGGCGCAGTCCGGGCGGCAGACGCACGTCACCCGGTCGCCGACCGCAAGGTCGGTGACGCCGGGGCCGATCGCTTCGATCATGCCGGCGCTCTCGGAGCCGAGGCCTGACGGCAGTTTTGCGGCGTGCTGGCCGCGGCGCACCAGTATGTCGCGGAAGTTGAGAGCCACGGCGGTGTGCCGGATGCGCACCTCGCCAGGCCCGGGCGGCGGCGGTTCTACATCCTCGAAGCGCAGCACTTCGGGGCCGCCGGCCTGGTGGAAGCGGATCGCTTTCATGGTCCCTGTCATGGCCTCAAGTTGGCATGGGTGCGTCGCCCGAAAAAGAGGGCGGCGGCGCTTGCCGTTGCGGCACCGCCAAGGCAGCATGATCCCAATAAATCCCACGGAGGAGCGCTGATCATGGCCGCCAGACGCAAAGCCGCCCGCCGTTCAACCGTCAAAGCCCGCGCCAAGAAGCCGATGGTGCGCCGGAGCGCGAGAGTCACCACAAAGGCCAAGCCGAAGCGCCGGCCGCACAAGTTCGTGGTCAGCCACTTGCGGCCCGAGGATTTCAAGACCGACGGCCTGCGCAGCTACGCGCAATACCGCGACCTTGGCATCAAGGACGCCACCAACGGCATGGCGGTGGCGCACGTCATCCGTTTCGTTGGCGCGTGCGACCCCAAGGTTGTGTCCAAGGAGCATCTGCACGAGGCCGAGTTCCAGATGATCTACGTCCTCAAGGGCTCGATGGTGTCGAGCTTCGAGGGGCACGGCACGCACACCATGAAGGCCGGCGATGCCTGGCTGCAGCCGCACAGCATCAAGCACAAGGTGCTCGACTATTCGTCCGACTGCGAGGTGCTGGAGATCGTCATGCCGGCGAACTTCAAGACTGTCGAGCTCAAGAAATAGAAGCCGCACCGGCGAGCCGCTCTAATGGACGCCAAGACCGATACGCCAGCCGCGGCCGAGATGGTCGCACGCGCCCGCGCGATGATCCCGGCGCTGCGCAAGCGCGCCGCGCAGGGCGAGAAGGACCGGCGGATCGCCAAGGAGACCATCGCCGAGATGCAGGAGGCGGGGCTGTTCCGCGTGCTGCAGCCCAAGCGGTGGGACGGCTGCGAGCTGCCGATCGCCACCTACTTCGACATCGAGATGGCGCTGGCCGAAGGCGACATGTCGGTCGCCTGGGTTTACGGCGTGGTCGGCACCCATCCGTGGGGGCTGTCGCTGTTCGACGACCGCGCCGCGAACGACGTCTGGGGCAAGGATCCATCGACGCTGATCTCTTCGTCGCTGATGCCGTCCGGAATCGCGAAACCGGTCCCCGGCGGCTATCAGGTCGAGGGGCGCTGGCGATATTCGAGCGGCTGCGAACATTGCGATTGGGCGTTTCTCGGCGCGACGATCGAGGGCGCGCCGGGCGGCTACCCTGATCGCTGTCTCTATCTGATCCCGCGCAGCGACTACGAGATCATCGACACCTGGCACGTCTCCGGTCTCAAGGGCACCGGCAGCCACGACATCGCGGTGAAGGGTGTGTTCGTACCCGCGCACCGGATGATCCGTTACTCCGACAACTTCAAGGGCGTCGCACCGGGGCTCGCGGTCAACACGTCGCCGCTCTACCGCTTGCCGTGGGGGCAGGTGTTCTTCCGCGGCGTCGCCACTGCGTCGATCGGCGCGCTGCAGGGCATGCTCGACATCTTTCTTGAGTACGGCAAGTCGCGCGTGAACCGGATGTTCGGCACCAAGGCATTCGACGATCCGCTGGTGCAGATGACCTGCGCTGAGGTTGCGGTCGGTCTCGACGAGATGAAGACGATCCTGCACCGCAACCTGCGTATCCTGGAAGGCTACGCCGAACGCGGCGAAATGCCGTCCTACGCCGAGCGCATTCACTTCAAGTTTCATTCGGCGACGGCGGCGGAGCGCTGCACCGAGCTGGCGACCAAGCTGTTCCGCGCCGCGGGCGCCGCCGGCATCTATGCGGACATGCCATTCGGCCGGATTCTGGCCGACATCACCGCCGCACGTCAGCACGTCTCGAACCAGTACGAGACGATCGGCCGCAATTCCGGCGCGGCGATGTTCGGCGCCCAGGAGACCAGAGATTTCTCGCTGTAACCGCCTTGAGGATTGGAAATGAAAATCTGCCGCTATGACGACGACCGCCTCGGCATCGTGATCGGCGACAACGTGCACGACGTCACCGCCGCGCAGACCGAAATTCGCGCGGCGACGCCTTACACGGCGAAGGTCGATCCGGTGATCGCGGCGCTGCCGCAGTGGCGAGGCAAGCTCGAAGCGGTGGCGAAGACCGCGCCCGGCAAGCCTTTGTCGCAGGTCAAGCTGCTGTCGCCGGTGGCGCGCCCGCCGAAAATTCTGGCGGCGCCGACCAACTACGCCAAACACGTCGCCGAGATGCAGCCGATGCGCGATACCGTGCCGGGGCTGTCGCGCTTCTCGCCGGACATCGAGAAGGCCGGCATCTTCCTGAAATCCAATACGTCGCTGGTCGGTCCGTCGGAAGGCATTCCAATGCGCTTTCCCGACCGGCGCAACGACCACGAGGCGGAGCTCGTGATCGTGATCGGCAAGCAGGGCAGCGACATCCCGAAGGAGAAGGCCTACGAGTACATCGCCTGCTACGGGCTCGGCCTCGACATGACCGCGCGCGGCCAAGAGGATCGCAGCTTCCGCAAGTCGATCGACGGCTACACCGTGCTGGGGCCGTGGCTGGTGACGCCGGACGAAATCCCAAATCCCGCCGATGTTCCCTTCACGCTCACCGTCAACGGCGAGAAGCGACAGGACAGCAACACAAGCTTCCTCATTTTCGACATTCCGCGGCTGATCGAGTTCGCCTCGTCGTTTTACACGCTCTATCCGGGCGACGTTTATTATACCGGCACGCCGGAGGGGGTGGGGCCGGTCAAGCCGGGCGACTGGATCAGCCTGAAGTCGCTGCCGCAGCTCGGCGAGTTGAAGATCCAGGTCCGCGCGCATAGCAAGTAAGCGGCGCAACGCGGCTATTCCGGATTGCGATGGCGGCCTGGCCCGCCCGCATGATAAATTGCGCACGCAATCACAGGAGGCCAGCATGGCACAGCCCGTCATCCGTATCGCGCCGAACAACCAGGTGTTCGATCTGCCGGTCATCGTCGGCATCGAGGAGGGGCTGTTCGCCAAAGCCGGCCTCGACGTCAGCTTCTCCGCGACCCATGCCGACCGAGAAAAGGATTCCGCCGAGCGGCCAATCATGTCGCGGCTCAAGGAGCAGCAGTTCGATTGCGGCAATGCCGACAGCTACAACGTCTGCGAATGGGCGAGCATCGACCGCCTGGAGCGTGGCAAGCGCGGCGGCAACATCGCGGCGCTGCGCGCCGCCGTCGCCGCGCAGGCGATCGTCACCTTCGATGAGACGCTGCAGGTCCCGCGCGACATGGCGGACGTGCCGGTGGTGGTGCAGGAGCTGACCGGCTCGCACTACACCACCGTGCAGATGCTCGAGAGCGCGATCGGCGCCGAGCACATCAAGCTGATCAACGGCCGGCTGCCGCAGATGCGCTGGAACGGCCTGAAAGATGGCACCTACCGCGCCGTCACGGTGATGGAGCCGTTCATCAGCCTCGCCCTGAAGGAGGGCGCGCATATCGTGGCGGCCTCGTTCTATCGCGGCGGCGAGGTGGTCGCGCCCGGCCTCGACGACGAGCAGCGCAAGGCGTTCTACGAGGCCGAGAACAAGGCGGTCGATCTGATCAACGCCGATTTCTACAAATACGCCCACCACGTCACCGCGCACGCCAAGGGCGCGCTCAAGCCGAACGAACTGCTGCGCGCGTTCATCCGGTACAAGCACGTCGATTACTACGACCTCACCCTGTTCGGCCGCGCCTATGACTGGATGAAGGCGCGCGGGCTGACTGAAGGGCAGAGCGAGCACGCCCGGCTGGTGGTGAGCTGATACCCCGAAACGGGCGGATTCGCGTGGCATGAACCCGGCCGGGCCGGCTTGATTCCCAAGTTCTACCGCGCGGCGGCTGCGCGGATCATTATGGCAGCCCGCGATTATCTCTTCCCCAGCGTCTTCCAGACCCCGTTCGCTGTCGCGACCACGCGGTCGCCGACCACGAGTTCGCCGCTCATGAACACCAGCGAGCGCGTCCGGCGCACGACATGGCACTTGCATTCGACGAACTCGCCGATCTGCACTGCGTCAATGAAATGCACGTCGAGCTGGACGGTGGCCTGCGGCTGGCGCTCGTTGGCATACCAGCAGGTCATGCCCATTGAGCGGTCGGCGAAGGTCATCAGCATGCCGCCTTGGACCACGCCGCGGCGGTTGTGGTGCTTCGGCTCGGCCAGGAAGGCGTAGTCGTAGCTGTCGCCCTTTTTTCGCATCCACCAGGGGCCGATCAGTCCGATGAAGCCGTCGTCCTCGGTGCCATAGCGCTCCCAGCCCGCCTTGGCGGGGTCGAAAACGGGTCTCTTGAGGGAGTCTGTTTTCTGGTCCATCGTTGTCCGTATAGCACCAATCCGATTGAAAAATCGCTGCGCGCGGCGCATATGAGCACGAGCGAATAACTCGCGAAATTCACCCCCAAGAAACTTTTGAGAGACGCCATATGGCCAAAGAGAAATTCAACCGCAACAAGCCGCACTGCAACGTCGGGACGATTGGTCACGTCGACCACGGCAAGACGTCTTTGACGGCCGCGATCACGAAGATTCTGGCGGAGACCGGTGGGGCGACCTACACGGCGTACGACCAGATCGACAAGGCTCCGGAGGAGAAGGCGCGCGGCATCACGATTGCGACGGCGCACGTCGAGTACCAGACCGAGAAGCGCCACTACGCGCACGTCGACTGCCCGGGGCATGCCGACTACGTGAAGAATATGATCACGGGCGCCGCTCAGATGGACGGCGCGATCCTGGTGGTGTCGGCGGCGGACGGCCCGATGCCGCAGACGCGAGAGCACATCCTGCTGGCGCGCCAGGTCGGCGTGCCTGCTCTGGTGGTGTTCATGAACAAGTGCGACATGGTGGACGACCCGGAGCTGCTTGACCTGGTCGAGCTTGAGGTCCGCGAGCTTCTGTCGAAGTACCAGTTCCCGGGCGACAAGATCCCGGTGATCCGGGGCTCGGCGCTGATGGCGCTTGAGGACAAGGACCCCAAGCTGGGCAAGGAGGCGATCCTGGCGCTGATGAAGGCGGTGGACGAGAACATCCCGCAGCCGGAGCGCCCGATCGACCAGCCGTTCCTGATGCCGGTTGAGGACGTGTTCTCGATCTCGGGCCGCGGCACGGTGTGCACGGGCCGGGTCGAGCGCGGCATCGTCAAGGTGGGCGAGGAGGTCGAGATCGTCGGCATCAAGGCGACGCAGAAGACGGTTGTCACCGGCGTCGAGATGTTCAGGAAGCTGCTGGACCAGGGCCAGGCTGGCGATAACATCGGGGCGCTGCTGCGCGGCACCAAGCGCGAGGAGGTGGAGCGCGGCCAGGTTCTGTGCAAGCCGGGCTCGGTGAAGCCGCATACCAAGTTCAAGGCCGAGGCGTACATCCTGACCAAGGAGGAGGGTGGCCGTCACACGCCGTTCTTCACCAACTACCGCCCGCAGTTCTATTTCCGCACCACCGACGTGACCGGCGTGGTGACGCTTCCGGAGGGCACCGAGATGGTGATGCCGGGCGACAACATCTCGATGGACGTGACGCTGATCGTGCCGATCGCCATGGAGGAGAAGCTTCGCTTCGCCATCCGCGAGGGCGGCCGTACCGTCGGTGCCGGAGTGGTGGCGAGCATTATTGAATAACGCGGGCATCATCGCGTAAAACGGAGCGCCCCGCGCAAGCGGGGCGCTCTGCTATCGAGGGGGCAATCATGATCGTCGCTACGACCAACGAGGTCGCTGGCCACAGCCACCTCGGCGTGGTGCGCGGCCTCACGGTGCGTTCGCGCAGCGTTATCGGCAACATCGGCGCCGGCATCCAGTCGCTGTTCGGCGGCAACATCACGATCTACACCGAACTCGCCGAGAAGGCGCGGGCGGAGGCATTTGACCTCATGGTCGAACACGCCGCGAGCGCGGGCGCAAACGCCATCATCGGCATGCGCTACGACGCCAATGAGATTGCCGACGGCATCACCGAGGTTCTGGCCTATGGCACCGCCGTGGTGGTCGAGCGGGCCTAGCGCCTATTGATGACAAGACAGACGTGACGGGCGGGCCCGATCCCTATATAGAGACGGCTGGCGCTTAGGAGTGTAGCTCAACTGGTAGAGCACCGGTCTCCAAAACCGGGGGTTGGGAGTTCGAGCCCTCCACTCCTGCCAGCCCTTTCGCAATTTATTGACATCGCTGGCGTTTTTTGGCGGATCAATTCTATGGGTTTTCGGGTGCAAAAATGACCCACAATCTGCAAGTGTTCAGCAGGCAATGAAATTCCGTCGCCAGTGCGAGTAGATTTCGGGGATCCCGCACCCACGTCTCTCGCGATGGCGATGCGGCGCATCGATTGTGGCAACGTGGGAACTCAAAGGCGGGAACGCGCGACAAAATCAAAAGGCCGCCACCTTTCGGTGGCGGCCTTTGTTAGTGCGCCACGGAATGGCCGAGAAATGTGAAACTATCGCGAGTCATCACGAGCAAGCAAAAATCAAAGCGCGCCTGAGCGGCGACAATGATCCGGACCAATGGGATTTGCCGCCCAAACCGAAATGGATGCGCTGGGGAGCCTATCAAGTTTACGGGACCGTCACGACATGTTCGAGGAATGCCCGGATGCGCGCACTGTTGCGAGACCTCCGCGCGGTTTCTGCGCTTCGCAAATTCGTAAGGATTTTCAATCGATCCCGAAGCCTGGCGGGGGCGAGCGCGAGCTTGGCATCCCGACCGTGCTCGACCGGTTCATCCAGCAGGCCCTGCTGCAGGTCCTGCAACCGCTGTTCGACCCGACCTTCTCGGATGCGAGCTACGGCTTCCGGCCCGGACGGAGTGCGCACGAGGCGGTGCTTCGCGCGCAAGCCTACGTGCAGGAAGGCCGCAGCTTCGTCGTGGACATCGACCTGGAGAAGTTCTTCGACCGGGTCAACCACGACATCCTGATGGGAAGGCTGGCCAAACGGATCGCGGACCGTCGTGTGCTGCGGTTGATCCGCCGCTACCTCAACGCGGGCGTGCTCGCGGATGGGGTGGTGATCGAGCGGGACGAGGGCACGCCGCAAGGCGGCCCACTGTCACCGCTGTTGGCCAACGTGCTCTTGGATGAAGTCGACAAGGAGCTGGAACGGCGCGGGCATGCCTTCGTCCGCTACGCTGACGATCTGAACGTCTATGTTCGGACCCAGCGCTCGGGCGAGCGGGTGATGACCTCGCTGCGCAAGCTGTTCGGGAAGCTGAAGCTCCGCGTCAACGAAGCCAAGAGCAAGGTGAGACGCGCCACGGCATCGAAGTTCCTCGGCTTCTCGTTCTGGATAGCCAAGGGACGGGTCATCCGGCGGCGCGTAGCACCGCAGGCCATCGAGCGCATGAAGGAGCGTGTGCGGGCGCTGACCCGGCGCAGTGCCGGACGAAGCCTTCCGCAACTGTGCAAGCCGCTCGGAACTTATCTCACCGGTTGGAAGGCCTACTTCCGGCTGGCGCAGACACCGAGCGTGTTTGCCGACATCGATGGTTGGGTCCACCATCGCCTTCGGGCGGTGCAGCTCAAACACTGGAAGCGCGGCAAGGTCGTCTACCGGGAGCTGATGGCTCGCGGAATGCCTGCCGACGCGGCCAGACGGGTCGCCGCCAACAGCCGACGTTGGTGGCACAACTCGGCGATGGCGCTCAATATGGCGCTGCCGAACCGCCTCTTCGATAAGTTGGGAGTCCCCGACTTGCCCGCTGACCTCAACCCAACGAACCGCCCGGTGCGGACCCGCATGCCGGGTGGTGTGGCAGGGGACGCGGAGGGGCTTATCCCTCCGCGCCCCTATGCCGATTAGGCCAGTGATCCTCAGCCTTTTGTGACGACCGGCGGCGGAGCCTTACCCTTACCGACGAAGCATCCGGCCAGGCTCAGCGACGTCACAACCAGTGCAATTGCGAGTGCAAACTTTTTCATGGGTTCTTCCCCTACGCGTAGACGCCCAAAATTTGTGCCAGCTTGGATTGGAGCGGTCAACTGATTCAACATCAGCATCCAAAAGTGGGTCACCGACTGCGGTTTTCCCATGTATTTATGGGGTCTTGAAAGTGCCCCACTGCCACGCCGCCGCTTCAAATACCTGCAAACTCACGAGAAACCGGCTTTGTCTTGACGGCGGCGCAGCGGGGCAGTAACAACCCACATCGCCTGCGGCCCGGCAACGGACTTCCGCAGCGAGCTTAATCCCGAACAAGGATCGGCTGCGCCGGTCTCATCCTTAAAGATGGGGCGGCGGAGACCTATGTGGAACTCCGATGGCGAAGGTTAGTCCGTTCAAATTCCTGCAAGAGGTGCGTGCCGAGACCGACAAGGTCACTTGGCCGACGCGGCGCGAGACCGTCGTCACCACCATCATGGTGGGCATCATGGTCTTCGCATCCTCGATTTTCTTCCTGGTGGCGGACCAGATCATCCGCCTGGCCATCACCTTCGTCCTCGGCATTGCCGGATAAGACCCATGCCCAAGCGCTGGTACATCGTTCACGCCTACTCGAACTTCGAGAACAAGGTCGCGGATTCGATCCGCGAGCAGGCCAAGCAACGTGGCCTCGCTGAGCTGTTCGACGAGATCATGGTGCCCAAGGAAAAGGTCACCGAGGTGCGCCGCGGCCGCAAGATCGATGCCGAGCGCAAGTTCTTTCCCGGCTACGTGCTGGTGAAGATGGACCTCACCGACGAGGCATACCATCTTATCAAGAACACACCGAAGGTCACCGGCTTCCTCGGCACCGACAAGAAGCCGATGCCGATCTCGGAAGCCGAAGCCCAGCGCATCCTTCAGCAGGTGCAGGAGGGGGTCGATCGGCCGAAGCCCTCGATTACCTTCGAGGTCGGCGAGCAGGTGCGCGTTTCGGACGGCCCGTTCGCATCGTTCAACGGCACCGTGGAAGAGGTCGACGAGGGCCGCTCGCGCGTCAAGGTCGCGGTGTCGATCTTCGGCCGCGCGACGCCGGTCGAACTGGAATTCGGACAGGTCGAGAAACTTTAATTGCTTGTCGTGCTGGACCTGTCCCGGCGCTGACAACAAGTCGTGGAAGGTGAGGGCGGCTGCCAACCGCCAGGATCCGCACCACGGACTCTGACCCGGCCGACCGTGGCCAAACGTTAGGAGTGTGAGACATGGCAAAGAAAGTCACTGGTTACCTGAAATTGCAGGTGCCGGCCGGCAGCGCGAATCCCGCGCCGCCGATCGGACCGGCGCTGGGTCAGCGCGGCCTCAACATCATGGAGTTCTGCAAGGCGTTCAACGCCCAGACCCAGAAGATGGAGAAGGGCATGCCGGTCCCCGTCACCATCACCATCTACGCGGACCGCTCGTTCACCTTCGAGATGCGCACCGCGCCGATGTCGTACTTCCTCAAGAAGGCGGCGAAGCTGGAGAGCGGCTCGAAGAATCCGGGCCGCGACGTCGCTGGCTCCGTGACCAAGGCTCAAGTCAAGGAGATCGCCGAGGCCAAGATGAAGGACCTCAATTGCAGCACCGTCGAAGCGGCCATGAAGATGGTCGAAGGCTCTGCCCGCTCGATGGGTCTTGAGGTGAAGGGGTAATCGTCATGGCAAAGCTCGGAAAACGTACGGCCAAGATCCGCGACGGTGTCGATCCCGCCAAGGCCTATTCGGTCGATGACGCGGTGAAGATGGTGAAGGAACGCGCCAAGGCGAAGTTCGACGAGACGATCGAGATCGCGATGAACCTCGGCGTTGATCCCAAGCATGCCGACCAGATGGTTCGCGGCGTCGTCACGCTGCCGAACGGCACGGGCCGCTCCGTGCGTGTCGGCGTGTTCGCACGCGGCGCGAAGGCCGACGAGGCCAAGGCCGCCGGCGCCGACGTGGTCGGCGCGGAGGATCTGGTCGAGAAGGTCAACGGCGGCGAGATCAACTTCGACCGCTGTATCGCCACGCCCGACATGATGGGCCTGGTCGGCCGGCTCGGTAAGGTGCTCGGGCCGCGCGGCATGATGCCGAACCCGCGCGTCGGCACCGTGACCATGGACATCGCCAACGCGGTGAAGGGCGCCAAGGGCGGCTCGGTGGAATTCCGCGTCGAGAAGGCGGGCATCGTGCAGGCTGGCGTCGGCAAGGCGTCGTTCCCGGCGGAGAAGCTCGCCGAGAACGTGCGCGCTTTCGTCGATGCGGTAAACAAGGCCAAGCCGCCGGGCGCCAAGGGCCACTACATCAACCGCATCTCGCTGTCCTCGACCATGGGGCCGGGCGTGAAGGTTGACATGGCGACGGTCGCCACCGCGGCGGCGGAAAAGTAGACGCGACGCAAAAAAGCGGAAACGCAAAGTCCCGGGCTCGCGCCCGGGACTTTTTCTTTTGGCGGCTTACTGCCCCTTGATGCCGGCGTCGCGGATGATCTTGCCGAGCCGCTCGGTATCATCGGCAATCATCTTGCGGAAATCGTCGGGCGTGGTGAGCATCAGTTCAGTGGCTTGCGGCGCGATCATGCGCACGATGTCCGGCCCGCGCGCCGCCTTGATGAATTCCTGGTTGAGCCGCTGCACGATCGCCGCCGGCGTGCCGGCCGGCGCCACCATGCCGTGCCACATGTCCATGTCGAGGCCGGCGAAACCCGCCTCCGCGACGGTGGGGAGGTCGGGCGCGGCGTCGGTGCGCTTCTTGCCGGCGACCGCGATCATGCGCAGCTTGCCGCCCTTCGCCTGCTCGCCGACCGAGATGTAGGAGGTGAACAGGAAGTCGATCCGGCCCGCCATGATCTCGGTGGCGGCGGGGCCGGCGCCGCGGAATGGCACATGCACCATCGGCGCGCCGACGCGGCCCTTGAACATCTCGCCGATGATCTGCCCGCCGGAGCCGACGCCCTGCGAGCCGAAGCTCAGGCCGCCCGGCTTGCTCTTGGCCCAAACGGCGAGTTCTCCGATCGTCTTCGCCGGGCTGTCGGCCGGCACGACCAGAATGTGCGGAAATGAAATGATCGGCGTGATCGGCTGGAAGTCCTTCATCGGGTCGAAGCGCAGATCCGGCGTCAGGATCGGATTGACCGACATCACACCCATGTTGGTGAGGAACAAGGTATAGCCGTCGGGCGCAGCCTGCTTGGTTGCCACCGCCGCGACGTTGCCGCCACCGCCGGGCCGGTTATCGATTACGATCGGCTGCTTGAGGGCGTCGGCGACCTTCTGCGCGATCGGCCGGATCACGGTGTCGGCGCTGCCGCCGGGCGGGAAGGGCACCAGCAGCGTGATGGGCCGAGACGGATAGCTGTCGGCCTGCGCGCGAGCCCCGCCGACAAAACCGGCGAGCGCCAGCAGCGCAGCGCCGCCGATCGCGAACGCCTTGCGGTATCTCATGACATCCTCCCGCTAGTGTCCCGAACCCGAAGTTCGCACACGATCGCGACACCAGCCGTCATTGCGGCTTGATCCCTGCTTCGCGCACGACCTTGCCGAGCCGGTCGACGTCGGAGGCGATCAGCTTGCCCATTTGCTCGGGCGTGGTGGTGTACATCTCCACGGCCTGCTCCGCGACCTTGCGCACGATCTCCGGCGCATGCGCCGCCTTGATGAATTCCTCGTTGAGCTTCTTCACGATTGCCGGGGGGTGCCGAGCGGCGCCACGATGCCCTGCCAGATTTCAAGCTCGGTGCCGGGGTAGCCCGCCTCCGCCATGGTCGGCACGTCGGGCAGCGCCGGCGTGCGCTTGGTCGAAGTCCAGCCCAGCACCTTGAGCTTGGCGCCCTGCACCTGGCCGATCGCCGACACGTAGGAGCTGAACAGCAGATCGATGTTGCCGGCCGCGAGATCGACCACCGCGGGTCCAGCGCCGCGATAGGGTACATGCACCAGCGGCGCACCGGAGCGCAGGCGGAACATCTCGCCCAGGATGTGGCCGCCGGAGCCGACCCCCTGCGAGCCGAAGTTCAGGCCGGTGGGTTTGGACTTGGCGAGTGCCACCAGTTCCTTGGCGTTGCGTGCCGGCGATCCGGCCGGCACCACCAGCACGCTAGGAAACGCGAACAGCGGCGTGACCGGCCGAAAGTCCTTGACCGGGTCGAAGCGGATGTCCGCGGTCATCGCCGGCATGATGGCGAACAGGCCGTTGTTGGCGAGGAACAGGGTGTAGCCGTCAGCCGCCGCCTGCTTGAAGGCAAGCGCCGCCGGCACGCCGCCACCGCCGCCGCTGTTCTGGATCACCACGTTGGCCTTGAGATTGTCGGCGAACTTTTGCGCGATCAGGCGCGTCACCACGTCGGACGAGCCGCCGGGCGGGAACGGGACCACAATGGTGATCGGCCGCGATGGATAGGAGTCTTGTGCCTCGACGGCGGCGGGCGCGAGCATCAGCAACAGCGCGAGTATAAATGTGCGCATGGCAATCCTCCCCTTTGCAGGGAGTGTGGAACCACGGCGCCGCCTTGTCACGCCTAGAACAGGGCGTAACGCTCCTTGGCGCGTTCCTTTGCCTTGCGGGCCTCTTCCTCGCGGTCACGCGGCGGGCGGGCGGTTTCAAGCGATACCAGCAATTTCTTGGCCGCCTTCGATATATCGCCGACCGCGCGGTTGAACGCCCGCTCGTTCACCTTGGACGGGTTGGTGAAGCCGCTCAGCTTGCGCACGAACTGCGTCGTCGCGGCGCGGATTTCACCCTCGGTCGCGGGCGGCTCGAAGTTGAAGAGCGTGCGGATATTGCGGCACATCGTTTCGCTCCCACGGGAATACAGACGCGCAGGTTTCCGCAGATATAGGCAGGACGTGTTGCGGCGTAAAGCGACCCGGGCTCGCGGAGCGAATGGCGTCTCAAACCGTAGCAATCAAAAAAAGTCCCCGCCGAAGCGGGGAACGGAAGTTGGAATACGGATCCGCTAGTCGGTTTCGTACTGCTCGAATTGCCGGCCGCTTTGCCGCTCACTTCGTTGGCCGCCTTGTTGCCCGCTCTGGCCGGGCTTCTGGGTCTGCTGACTCGGTCGCGGATGCTGTCCGCCTTGCTGTTGTTGTCCGCCTTGGGAGGCGCCACCCTGTTGCTGCTGTTGAGCGCGCTTCATTTCCTCTTTCTTTTGCCGGTTCATGCGGTTCTCCTTTCTCTTAAGGAAACTCGGTGAGGCCCGGCGGGGTTCCGGTATCGGGCGGTGAGACGAAATTCCTTTGTGAAACACAACAATGTCAGCGCTGAGCAGGGAAACTGTCACAATCACGGTTGATGGCGGCCGCATCTCCGGCCTGCTCGATGGGCCGGCCCGGCCGCGCGCGTGCTTCGTGCTGGCACATGGCGCCGGTGCGGGCATGGCGCATCCCTTCATGGCGGCGGTCGCGGCGGGGCTGGCCGAGCGCGGCATCGCCACGCTGCGCTATCAGTTCCTTTACATGGAACGCGGCGGCAAGCGGCCCGACCCGCCGAAGCTCGCCCATGCGGCCGTGCGCGCTGCCGTCGCCGAGGCGGCGAAGCGTCTGCCGAAGCTGCCGTTGATCGCCGGTGGCAAGTCATTCGGCGGTCGGATGACGTCGCAGGCCCAGGCGCTCACGCCGCTGTCGGGCGTGCGCGGGCTCGCGTTCCTCGGCTTTCCGCTGCATCCGGCCAAGCAGCCGTCACGCGAGCGCGCCAAGCATCTTGCCGACGTGAATGTGCCGATGCTGTTCGTGCAAGGCACCCGCGATGCGTTGGCGATGCTCGACCAGATCGAGCCGGTGTGCGCGGCGCTGAAACCGCGCGCCACGCTCAAGCTGTTCGAGCACGCCGACCACTCCTTCCATGTGCCGGCGAAGAGCGGCCGCACGGACGCGGAGGTGATGAGCGAGATGCTCGATGCCTTCGCGGAATGGGCGGATGGCGTGATAGTCTAGCGGCCAGCGATCGAGGTGACGACATGTCTGAGATCAAGCCGCGCGGCATGGTGCACGCCTGCATCCCGGTGAGCGATCTGGAGGCGAGCAGGAAGTTCTATACCGAGTTGCTCGGGTTGAACTTTGTGAATTTCTCGCCGGCGTACCAGTTGATCTTTTTGACGGCCGGCAAGGACTACCTGATCCTCGCCAAGAGCGAGACGCCCATCAATCCCAATCCGGAGGGCCAGCGGCGCGTGCATTACGCCTTCGCGGTCCACCCCGGCGCCGCTTACGACAACGCCAAGGCGTTCTTGCAAAAGAATGGCGTCGTGATCTTCGATGAAGAGGATCGCAAGACCGGTGTGTTTCCCGGCCGACAGTTCTACATTCACGATCCCGACCGCAACGTCATCGAGTTCAGCGAGTTTGACGGCAAACAATATTAGGATGCAGTCCCAAAGAAGTGGACATCGTCGGATGTCCACTACGTGCCAGGAGCCGACATCGCGGCGCTCACGATACTCCTACAGATCAATTCCAACAGGTCTTGGCTATTCTCTGGCTCCCGAATGAGATCAATCACTGTCGATTGCACGTCCGTAAACCACACGATCGACGCAGCGGCTCCGGCTCACCATTGCAGCGAGACGGCCCCGCGAGTGCCGACCACATTCGTCTCCATGCCAAACCCTACTCCGGCATTAGCAACCACCGCATAGTTGGCGGTCGCATGAAGGAGCCCGGTTGCCGCGACGCCGAAGGCGTTGCTGCCCTGGAAATTGCCGTATCCGGCGGAGAGGGCAAAGCGGCGGCCGGGTTGCAGGTTTGCGGCGCCGCCGAGGGCGAGAGCGACGGCGGTGCCGGTGCGCGCCTCGCGGTTGTTGACGGTGATCTGCGACTGCAAAGCGCCGACCTGCGACTGGACACCGGCGTTAAGGTTTTGCAGTTGACCGACGTTCACGGCATCGGTCGCATTGACGCCGGCGGCGACATTGGTGATGCGCCGTTCGGCTCCGGGCGCCCCGACCGAGACGGTGTTTGCCAGGCTCGCGGTCGAGCCGCTGCCGAGCGCGACGGCGTTCGGCGCCGTGGCCGTGGCATTGGGACCGACCGCCGTCGATGTGGATCCGGTCGCCCGTGCGCCGTCGCCGAACGCCGCGCCGCCGTTGCTGGCGACGGCGCCCGCGCCCACCGCGACCGACCCGGTCGCGACCGCGCCGGTGCCGATGGCGATGGCGTTGGCCCCGGTGCTCTGGCTGTTCGCGCCGACGGCGATGGCGCCGGTTTGCGTCGCCTGCGCGCTGCTGCCGATGGCGACCGAAGAAGCACCGCTCGCCGCCGCATTGAACCCGAAGGCGGAGCTGTTGGCAGCGCTTGCCGTGCTCTGAACACCAAAGGCCGAGCTGCCGATGCCGCTCGCCACGCTGCTGCTGCCGTAGGCGGAGCTATTGTCGCCCAGCGCCTGACTCGATACGCCGAAGGCCGAGCTGCCGACGCCCTGGGCGAGGCTCTGGGCACCGAACGCCGAGCCGTTGTTGGCCAATGCGGCCGACAGGAAGCCGACCGCGCTCGAGCCCATTCCGGACGCGGTCGAAGCCTGGCCCACCGCGGTCGACTGGTCGCCCGTGGCCCTGGCGTTGGTGCCGCACTGGAAGGCTCCGGCAACAAACTCCTGGCACACCTGTCCGAGTAAAGGATCGATGTTGCTGATCAGGATTTGCGCGAGGTTGCCGTTGGCGTCGGTGGTCACGATGCCGAGCGGCCCGCTCTGGGCTGCGATGCTGGCGTTGGTGGTGACGCCGGGCGTCGTGTAGGTGTTGCCGGCGGTTCCGATCGCGACCTGATTGGCTCTGGTGGTCGTAGCCCCGTTGCCGAGCGCAGACGCGTTGGCCTGCGTGGCCGATGCTCCGAGCCCGAGCGCGGCGCTGTTCGCGCCTGTCGCAACGCTGTTGTCGCCGAAGGCAGCGCCGCCATTGGCGGCGGAAGCATTCGAGCCTACCGCAACCGACCCGGTCGCGACCGCGCCGGTGCCGATGGCGATGGCGTTGATCCCGGTGCCCTGGCTGCTCAGACCGATGGCGATCGCCCCGGCTTGCGTGGCCTGCGCGGTATCGCCGATGGCAACGGACGAGGCACCGATGGCATTGCTGAGGAAACCGAGAGCCGCGCTGTTGGCACCGCTCGCGGTGCTCAGCGCGCCATAGGCCGAGCTGTTCGCGCCGCTCGCGTTGCTGAGCGCGCCGAAGGCCGCGGCAACGGTGCCATTGGCGGTGCTGCGGTCGCCGACGGCGACCGATGAGGTGCCGATCGCCTGACTGCCGACGCCGTATGCCGCGCTGTTCGTACCGCTCGCGGTGCTGAGGGCTCCGTAAGCCGCGCTGTTGTCCGCGCTTGCAACGCTGCCGACGCCGACCGCCGTACTGCCCGCCGCGCTGGCCAGACTGAAGGCGCCGTACGCCGCGCTGTTGTCCGCGCTTGCAACGCTGCCAGTGCCGACCGCTGTACTGCCCGCCCCGCTGGCCAGACTGAAGGCGCCGTACGCCGCGCTATTCGTACCGCCCGCGGTGCTAAACGCGCCGAAGGCCGCGGCAACGATGCCGTTTGCACTGCTGCTGTCGCCGATCGCGACCGAGGAGGCACCGCTTGCGCTGGCGGCGATGCCGCCGGCAAACGCGCGCGCGCCGCTCGCGGTCGTGCCCTGGCCGATGGCGGTCGCCCCGGTCGCGTTGGCGGTGCTGCCCCGGCCGATGGCGGTCGCGAAGTCGCCGTTCGCGGAGCTCTGGAAGCCGAGCGCGGTCGCAAAGTCGCCGAGCGCGTTGCTGCCCTGACCGATGGCGGTCGCGGCGAAGACGGCAGTACTGTTATGGCCCATCGTAGTCGCGCTCTCGCCGAGCGCCTGGCTGAACGCGCCCATCGCGGTTGAGTTGACGCCGCCCGCCTGGCTGAACCCGCCCGTCGCGGTTGCGTTGTCATGCAACGCCGCGCTTGCCGCGCCCACCGCGATCGCGAGGCTGCCAGACGCGCGGCTGTCCACGCCTATCGCGGTTGCCGCTGCGCCTTGGGCCTGACTGTTCTGGCCGGTCGCGGTCGCTCCATCGCCGTTCGCGAGGCTGAGGTGGCCCGTCGCGGTCACCCTGGTGCCGATCGCACTGCTGCCCTGGCCAGTGGCGGTCGCACGGTCGCCGTTCGCGACGCTGCCCTGGCCGGTGGCGGTCGCCAATGCGCCGTTCGCGACGCTGCCCTGGCCCGTCGCGGTCGCGTTGGCGCCGACGGCGTTGCTGGCCTGGCCCGTCGCGGTCGCGTTGGCGCCGATGGCGTTGCTGCCCTGGCCAGTGGCGGTCGCGGCGGTGCCGTTCGCGTTGCTGCCCTGGCCAGTGGCGGTTGCGAAGTTGCCGACCGCGAGGCTGAGGTGGCCGGTGGCGGTCGCGAAGTCGCCGTTCGCGTTGCTGCCCTGACCATAGGCGCTCGCGTTCAATCCGGTAGCCTGACTGGCTTGGCCGGTGGCGGTCGCGTTGGCGCCGTTCGCGTTGCTGCCCTGACCATAGGCGCTCGCGTTCAATCCGGTAGCCTGACTGGCTTGGCCGGTGGCGGTCGCGTTGGCGCCGTTGGCGTTGCTGCCCCCGCCGGTGGCGGTCGCGAAGTTGCCGATGGCCTGACTGGCTTGGCCGGTGGCAGTCGCGTTGGCGCCGTTGGCGTTGCTGCCCTGGCCGGTGGCGGTCGCGTTGGCGCCGACCGCCTGGCTGAAGTGGCCGGTCGCGGTCGCGAAGTCGCCGTTGGCGGTGCTGGCATGGCCGGTGGCGGTCGCGTCTAAGCCGTTCGCGTTGCTGAGGCTGCCGGTGGCGGTCGCGAAGTCGCCGTTCGCGTTGCTGCCCTGACCATAGGCGCTCGCGTTCAATCCGGTAGCCTGACTGGCTTGGCCGGTGGCGGTCGCGAAGCCGCCGTTCGCCCAGGCGTCGGCGCCGAGAGCGGTCGCTTGGGGGGCGACAAAGAAGGTCGTCCCGGACAATTGAATCGCCCTGGCTCGCGAGCCGTAGGCGGTGGCCAAGTCACCGTGCGCTATAGCTAGGGGACCGATCGCCAACGAATTGTTCCCTGAGCTGAGCAAGGCTGCGCAGCCGCTGTCGGTGATGTCGTTCACTAGGACGCCAATGGGAATGTTGACGCCTGGGAAACTGAAATTGAAGGAACTACAACCCGCCGAAGCCGGCGTGCTGAAGACCGTCACCATCCCCGCTGCGACCACAAGGCCGCGCAAGGTCCCGCCGGCAAGGGCGCTCGTAGCCATCAGGTGCGCGCGCCCTCGACCCGGAGTGCCGCGCGGCTGATCGGCCATCGCCATCTTGCGGACGTGCGAAACTTTCGTGTCGAAGCTGCGCTTTCCGGTCCTCATGTCTCCCTCCCGTTTGATGATGTTGCCGATGTTGTGGGAATGCCTCCTAGCCGGCGCGGCGTCGCTGTCGCGCCAGTCGCGGTGGTGTTGTCGCGGTTCGCGATGTTGTCCGCGCCCGTCGCCGTTGCGTTGGTGCCGTTCGCGTTGGTTTTCCGGCTGGCCACGGTCGCGTTGCCGCCGGGTAAGCGGTGGCGCTTGAAGCGGTTGCTTCAGCGCCGCGACCAGCTGCCAACCCGTGCTCCGCTTGAGCAGTCGAATTGGCTGCGCAATTTCCTGCAAACCCGGTGGCGGTGGATACGCAATTCTCTCCGGCTGCTGGAGAGCCGAACACCGTCGCAATTCCGGCAGCCGGCGCAAGGCCGCGCAAGACGCTGCCGGCGAGCGCGCCCATCAGGCGGGCGTGCCGGTTACGCTGGATGCCGATGGGCTTCGCGGCCATCGCGATGTCGTGGCTTTGCAAGCCTTCCGGCTTCCCGGTTTCTTTCCCGGTCCACATATCGGCGCCGCCCCCGGGCGGCCATCAAGTCGTCGACAGTTTAGCCTGAGTTTCGCGGGCGCCAGCGGTAGCCTGGTCCGGGCTTTGGGCCGCGACCGAGCACGCGGCGAATGGTCCGCATGAAGGCCGAGATGGGTCATTCGCGTCGTGAGCGACATCGACACTGCAGTGGTGGATAGCCTGAAAGCGCTTGACCCCAGACGGCCGATTAGAGAAGGGGGGAGGGGGTCGTTGTTCAAGCGCGAATTGTTGACCCCCACCCGACGCGCTTGCAGCGCGTCGACCTCCCCCTTTCAGGGGGAGGTATCGGAGAGCGTGCCGGTGCCGAAAGTTCAAAAAACTGAAATGGAAATGAAGATATGAAACGGAGCACCGATCGCATCCTGACCACGCACGTCGGCAGTCTGCCGCGCCCGGAGGACCTGTTTGAGCTGATGCTGGCGCGGATGGACGGCAAGCCGGTCGACGAGGAGGCCTACGCCGAGCGCGTGCGGCAAGCGGTGCGCGACACCGTGCGCGAGCAGGTCGCCGCCGGCATCGATATCGTCAACGACGGCGAGATGGGCAAGCCGAGCTTCATTACCTACGCGGCATCGCGTTTGAGCGGCCTGGAGAAGCGCGAGGGCAATCGGCCGAGTCCGTTCGCCAACACCCGCGAGACGCGGGACTTCCCGGAATACTACCAGTCGGCCGTGGCGGAGCAGGTCAGTTCGCGCCGCCGCCGCGCCTTGATGGTTTGTGCAGGGCCGATCGAGTACAAGGGGCAGGATGCGCTCAAGGCCGAGCTCGACGCGCTCAAGTCGGCGCTTCAGGGATCGGGCGCCGCGGAGGCCTTCGTTCCCGCCATCGCGCCGTCCAACATCGAGACGACGACGCCCAACGAGCATTACAAAAGCGCGGAAGAGTATGTGTTCGCGATCGCCGATGCGATGCGCGAGGAATACAAAGCGATCGTCGACGCCGGGTTCCTGCTGCAGATCGACGATCCGTTCCTGGTCACCTATTACATCATGCGGCCGGAGTTGAGCATCGCCGAATGCCGCAAGTGGGCCGAGGTGCGCGTCGAGGCGCTCAACGCGGCGCTGAAGGGCATTCCGGCGGACCGCATTCGCTTCCACACCTGCTACAGCATCAACATGGGGCCGCGGGTCCATGACATGCAGCTCAAGGACATCGTCGACGTCATTCTCAAGGTGAACGCGGGCGCCTATTCGTTCGAGGCGTCGAACCCGCGCCACGAGCACGAGTGGGAGGAGTGGAAGCGCGCCAAGATTGCCGACGACAAGGTGCTGATCCCGGGTCTCATCACGCAATCGACTGTGTTGGTCGAGCATCCCGAGTTGGTCGCACAGCGGCTTTGCCGGTTCGCCGACGTGGTCGGCCGAGAACGTGTGATTGCCGGCGCCGACTGCGGCTTCGCCTCGTTTGCCGGCTCGAACGAGGTGCACCCGTCGATCGTGTGGGCCAAATTCAAGTCTCTGGTGGAAGGCTCACGGCTCGCCAGCGAGCAGCTATGGCGGAACTGACAGAGGTCTCCGAACAAGGCGGAACAGACGCCGAGGACGCCCGGTGGACCGCCCGAATTCCGGCCGGACGTCTGCGGAATATCCGGCTATTCCGGCTGCATTTCTCGGCACTTGCAAAAGCCGGCAAATGCGCTAGATAGTGCGGTACGGGCGTGCCGGCCCAATTGTCGGCGCGCCTTTGCGCGCTTCTCAAAATCATAGGTGACCAGGAACCTTTTCCTTTTGAACATCCTCCGGGGTTTTGAAAGGACAGAGAGAACGGTCGCAATTTTGAGTACGCGCGTCCTGTCCAAGACTGCAGGCGCCGGGATCTCCCGGCTTAATCCGCAAAGCCTGCACAGACGGGTAAGACCGATTTTGGCTCGAGCGATCGAGCCCAGGACCGGTTCGAACCTTTGGACCTGAAGCGGTTCCGCCGCGTCAGGGGGCAGGGCACTCCCAGCGTCGTCCCTGTTCCCGCATGTCGCGCGATCGAGGACGGCAGGTCGCAACCGGCGGCTCATGACCGAAGGTCATGTTTTCGCCAAACCGGAGAGAGCTCGCAGTGGACCGAGCGGAAAAAGCAGAGATGGTGACGGAGCTGAACGGGGTCTTCAAGACCGCGAATACCGTCGTCGTCGCTCACTACGCCGGCCTTTCGGTGGCCCAGATGCAGCACCTGCGAAAGCAGGCCCGGCAGGCTGGCGCCAGCGTGAAGGTGGCGAAAAACCGCCTCGCCAAGATTGCTCTTGAAGGCACGGATGCTGCTCCCATCGGTTCCCTTCTGAAGGGACCGACCGTGATCGCGTATTCCAGCGATCCGGTGGCGGCGTCCAAGGTCTCCATCGATTTCGCCAAGGCGAACGAGAAGTTCGTGATCCTCGGCGGCGTGATGGGCAAGACCGCGCTCGATCCGAACGGCGTCAAGGCGCTCGCGTCCTTGCCGTCGCTCGACGAGCTTCGGGCCAAGATCGTCGGCTTGATTCAAGCGCCGGCGACCAAGATCGCTCAGGTGATCAACGCCCCTGCGACGAAGCTCGCCCGGGTGGTTCAGGCCTATGCCAACAAGAGCTGAGTGAGGCTCCAACTCGACTGGTTCGAACCGTAAAGAGGAACACTATCAATGGCTGAGTTGTCGAAAATCGTCGAAGATCTGTCGAAGCTGACGGTCCTCGAGGCCGCAGAGCTTGCCAAGCTGCTCGAAGAGAAGTGGGGCGTCACCGCTGCTGCCGCCGTCGCGGTCGCTGCTGCGCCCGGCGCCGCCGGTGGCGGGGCTGCCGCCGAGGAAAAGACTGAGTTCACCGCGATGCTGACTGCGGTTGGCGACAAGAAGATCGAGGTCATCAAGGAGGTCCGTGCGCTCACGGGCCTCGGGCTGAAGGAAGCCAAGGACCTGGTCGAAGGTGCGCCGAAGGCGGTCAAGGAAGGCGTGAACAAGGAAGAGGCCGATAAGATCAAGGCCACCCTTGAAAAGGTCGGCGCCAAGGTTGAGCTCAAGTAAGCCCTGCTTACTCACTTAAGGAATATCCCGGGCGCGGCACCCGCGCCCGGGAATCTAAGAAAAAGGCGGGGATGGCACGGATAGAGCCACTTCCCGCGTGTTGACAGTGGTAGGCGACGGTTCGGCATAGGCCGAATCGTTTAAAATCGAGGCGCTCGAACGCCTGTCCAGACGGTCGCGATGATGGCGGCCTTCCGGAGAGTCGTCCCGGTGCCCGACCGGTAGACAGCGAAAGAGAGATCGATGGCGCAGACGTTCACAGGTCGCAAGCGCGTTAGGAAGTTTTTCGGGAAAATTCAGGAAGTCGCAGAGATGCCGAACCTCATCGAGGTTCAGAAGGCGTCCTACGATCAATTCCTGCTGGTGAAGGAGCCTGCTGGCGGTCGGCCCGACGAGGGTCTGCAGGCCGTGTTCAAGTCGGTGTTCCCGATCAAGGATTTTTCCAACACCTCGCAGCTCGACTTCGTCGGCTACGAATTCGACCCGCCGAAGTACGACGTCGACGAGTGCCGTCAGCGCGGCATGACCTACGCGGCTCCGCTCAAGGTCAAGCTGCGGCTGATCGTGTTCGATGTCGACGAGGAAACCGGCGCGCGTTCGGTCAAGGACATCAAGGAGCAGGATGTCTACATGGGCGATATTCCGCTCATGACCAACAACGGCACGTTCGTCGTCAACGGCACCGAGCGCGTCATCGTCTCGCAGATGCACCGTTCGCCCGGCGTGTTCTTCGATCACGACAAGGGCAAGACCCATTCGTCTGGCAAGCTGCTGTTCGCGGCCCGCATCATCCCGTATCGCGGCTCCTGGCTCGACATCGAGTTCGACGCCAAGGACATCGTGCACGCGCGCATCGACCGCCGCCGCAAGATCCCGGTGACGTCGCTCTTGTTCGCGCTGGGTCTGGATGGCGAAACCATCCTCAATACCTTCTACAAGCAGGTGCCGTACAAGCGGCAGAAGGACGGCTGGCGCGTACCGTTCGACGCCAACCGCTTCCGTGGCTACAAGGCGGTCAACAACCTGGTCGACGCCGACAGCGGTCGCACCGTGGTGGAGGCTGGCCACAAGATCACCGTGCGCCAGGCCCGCCAGCTTCAGGAGAAGGGGCTCAAGGCGCTGCGCATGAGCGACGAGGAACTGATCGGCCACTACATCGCCGAGGACCTCGTCAACACCAAGACCGGTGAGATCTACGCCGAAGCAGGCGAGGAGATCACCGAGAAATCGCTCAAGGTGCTCAACGAGGCGGGCTACAAGGAAATCCCGATCCTCGACATCGACCACGTCAACGTCGGCGCCTACATCCGCAATACGCTCACGGTCGACAAGAACATGGCGCGCGAGGACGCGCTGTTCGACATCTATCGCGTGATGCGCCCGGGCGAGCCGCCGACGCTCGATACCGCGCAGTTGATGTTCAATTCGCTGTTCTTCGACAGCGAGCGCTACGACCTTTCGGCGGTCGGCCGCGTCAAGATGAACATGCGGCTCGACCTCGACGCGCCCGACACCATGCGGGTGCTGCGCAAGGACGACATCATCGCGGTGATCCGCACGTTGCTCGACCTGCGCGACGGCAAGGGCGAGATCGACGACATCGACCATCTCGGCAACCGCCGGGTGCGCTCGGTCGGCGAGTTGATGGAGAACCAGTACCGCATTGGCCTGCTGCGCATGGAGCGCGCCATCAAGGAACGCATGTCGTCGGTCGATATCGACACTGTCATGCCGCAGGACTTGATCAACGCGAAGCCCGCGGCCGCCGCGGTGCGCGAGTTCTTCGGTTCCTCGCAGCTCTCGCAGTTCATGGACCAGACCAACCCGCTGTCCGAGATCACCCACAAGCGCCGTCTCTCGGCGCTGGGTCCGGGCGGTCTGACGCGCGAACGCGCTGGCTTCGAGGTGCGCGACGTGCACCCGACCCACTACGGCCGCATCTGCCCGATCGAAACGCCGGAAGGTCCGAACATCGGCCTGATCAATTCGCTCGCGACTTACGCGCGCGTGAACAAGTACGGCTTTGTCGAAACGCCTTACCGCAAGGTCAAGGACGGCAAGGTCACCGACGAGGTGGCCTATCTCTCCGCCATGGAGGAAGGCCGCTACACGGTGGCGCAGGCCAACGCGACCATCGATGCGCGCGGCAAGTTCGCCGAAGACATGATCGTTTGCCGTCACGCCGGCGACGTACTGATGGTGCCGCGCGAGAAGGTCGACTACATGGACGTCTCACCGAAGCAGCTTGTTTCGGTGGCTGCGGCGCTGATCCCGTTCCTTGAGAACGACGACGCCAACCGCGCGCTGATGGGCTCGAACATGCAGCGCCAAGCGGTGCCGCTGGTTCGCGCCGAGGCGCCGTTCGTCGGCACCGGCATGGAAGGCGTGGTCGCCCGTGACTCGGGCGCGGCGATCGCCGCCCGCCGCACCGGCGTAATCGACCAGGTTGACGCGACCCGTATCGTTATCCGCGCCACCCAGGAAACCGATCCGTCCAAGTCGGGCGTCGACATCTATCGGTTGATGAAATTCCAGCGCTCGAACCAGAACACCTGCATCAACCAGCGTCCGCTGGTGAAGGTAGGCGATCACGTGCGTAGGGGCGACATTATCGCCGACGGTCCGTCGACCGAGCTCGGCGAGCTCGCGCTCGGGCGCAACGTGCTGGTCGCGTTCATGCCGTGGAATGGCTACAACTTCGAAGACTCGATCCTGCTCTCGGAGCGCATCGTCAAGGACGACGTCTTCACCTCGATCCATATCGAAGAATTCGAAGTGATGGCCCGCGACACCAAGCTGGGTCCCGAGGAAATCACTCGCGACATCCCGAACGTCTCGGAAGAGGCGCTCAAGAGCCTGGACGAAGCGGGCATCGTCTATATTGGCGCGGAGGTCCGCGCCGGCGACATCCTGTGCGGCAAGATCACGCCAAAGGGCGAAAGCCCGATGACGCCTGAGGAGAAGCTGCTTCGCGCGATTTTCGGCGAGAAGGCCTCGGACGTTCGCGACACCTCGCTGCGCGTGCCGCCGGGCGTGCAAGGCACCGTCGTCGAAGTGCGCGTGTTCAATCGCCACGGCGTCGACAAGGACGAGCGCGCGCTGGCGATCGAGCGCGAGGAGATCGAGCGGCTCGCCAAGGACCGCGACGACGAGCAGGCGATCCTCGATCGCAACGTGTTCGGCCGTCTCTCCGAGATGCTCGAGGGCCGTCAGGGCATTGCCGGCCCGAAGGGCTTCAAGAAGGACTCGAAGATCACCAAGGCGGTGCTGGAAGAATACCCGCGCGCGCAGTGGTGGCAGTTCGCCTCGCCGAACGACAAGCTCATGGCTGAAATCGAGGCCATGCGTAAGCAGTACGACGAGAGCAAGAAGGGGCTGGAGCAGCGCTTCCTCGACAAGGTCGAGAAACTGCAGCGCGGCGACGAGTTGCCGCCCGGCGTGATGAAGATGGTCAAGGTCTTCGTCGCGGTGAAGCGCAAGATCCAACCCGGCGACAAGATGGCCGGACGACACGGCAACAAGGGCGTGGTGTCGAAGATCGTGCCGCTCGAGGACATGCCATTCCTGGAGGACGGCACGCAGGTCGACATCGTGCTGAATCCGCTCGGCGTGCCGAGCCGCATGAACGTCGGCCAGATTCTCGAAACGCATCTCGGCTGGGCGTGCGCCGGTCTCGGCAAGCGCATCGGTCAGGCGGTCGATGCCTATTACGCCAAGGGCCACGACACCAAGCAGCTCAAGGACACGCTCAAAAAGGTCTATGGCGAGGACGAGACGATCAAGTCGCTCGGCGAGGATGCGCTGATCGAGCTTGGCGAGAATCTCCGCCACGGCGTGCCAATCGCGACGCCGGTGTTCGACGGCGCCAAGGAAGCCGACATCGAAAACATGCTCGATCTCGCCGGCCTCGATCACTCCGGTCAGGTCAACGTGTTCGACGGCCGCACCGGCGAGCAGTTCGATCGCAAGGTGACGGTGGGCTACATCTACATGCTCAAGCTGCACCACCTGGTGGACGACAAGATCCACGCCCGCTCGATCGGTCCGTACTCGCTCGTCACCCAGCAGCCGCTGGGCGGCAAGGCGCAGTTCGGCGGCCAGCGGTTCGGCGAAATGGAGGTCTGGGCGCTGGAAGCGTACGGCGCCGCCTACACGCTGCAGGAGATGCTGACGGTGAAGTCGGACGATGTGGCAGGCCGCACAAAGGTCTACGAGGCCATCGTGCGCGGCGACGACACGTTCGAAGCCGGCATTCCGGAAAGCTTCAACGTGCTGGTCAAGGAGATGCGTTCGCTCGGCCTCAACGTCGACCTGCACAATTCGCAGCAAGGTCAGGGCGGCGGCCCAGCCGCCGAGGCGGCCGAGTAGTTTCAACAGTTGCGGGGCGGCGAGGGCGCCGTCCCGTGGACAGTTTGACGACCAGCGGGACTGAAGCCCGCAACAGGTCGAGGAGAAGACGATGAATCAAGAAATCATGAATCTTTTCAGCCCGCAGGTTCCGGCGCAGGTCTTCGACCAGATCCGGATTTCGATCGCGAGCCCGGAAAAGATTCTTTCCTGGTCGTACGGCGAGATCAAGAAGCCGGAGACGATCAACTATCGCACCTTCAAGCCCGAGCGCGACGGCCTGTTCTGCGCGCGCATCTTCGGGCCGATCAAGGATTACGAGTGCTTGTGCGGCAAGTACAAGCGCATGAAGTACAAGGGCATCATCTGCGAGAAGTGCTCGGTCGAGGTGACGCTGACGCGCGTCCGGCGCGAGCGTATGGGCCACATCGAGTTGGCCGCCCCCGTCGCGCACATCTGGTTCTTGAAGTCGCTGCCGAGCCGCATCGGCTTGCTGATGGATATGACGCTCAAGGATCTCGAGCGGATTCTGTACTTCGAGTACTACGTGGTGCTGGAGCCGGGCCTGACACCGCTGCAGGACCGTCAGTTGCTGTCCGAGGAAGAGTACCTCAAGGCGCAGGACGAGTACGGCGCCGACAGCTTCACCGCGCAGATCGGCGCGGAAGCGATCCGCGAGATGCTCAAGGCGCTCGATCTGGAAAAGCTGGCGGCCGACCTGCGCGTCGAGATCGCCGAGTCCAAGTCCGAACTCAAGCCGAAGAAGCTGGCCAAGCGGCTCAAGCTGATCGAGGCGTTCACCCAGTCCGGCAACAAGCCGGAGTGGATGATCCTCACGCAGGTGCCGGTGATCCCGCCGGATCTGCGCCCGCTGGTGCCGCTCGACGGTGGCCGGTTCGCCACCTCGGACCTCAACGATCTCTATCGCCGCGTCATCAACCGCAACAACCGCCTGAAGCGGCTGATCGAGCTGCGCGCGCCGGACATCATCATCCGCAACGAGAAGCGCATGCTTCAGGAAGCGGTCGATGCGCTGTTCGACAACGGCCGCCGCGGCCGCGTCATCACGGGCGCCAACAAGCGCCCGCTGAAGTCGCTCGCCGACATGCTCAAGGGCAAGCAGGGCCGGTTCCGGCAGAACCTGCTCGGCAAGCGCGTCGACTATTCCGGCCGCTCGGTGATCGTGGTCGGTCCCGAGCTCAAGCTGCACCAGTGCGGCCTGCCGAAGAAGATGGCGCTCGAACTGTTCAAGCCGTTCATCTATTCGCGGCTCGACGCCAAGGGCCTCTCCACCACGGTGAAGCAGGCCAAGAAGCTGGTCGAGAAGGAGAAGCCGGAGGTTTGGGACATCCTCGACGAGGTGATCCGCGAGCATCCGGTGTTGCTCAATCGCGCGCCGACGCTACACCGCCTCGGCATCCAGGCGTTCGAGCCGGTGCTGATCGAAGGCAAGGCGATCCAGCTTCACCCGCTGGTTTGCGCGGCGTTCAATGCCGACTTCGACGGCGACCAGATGGCTGTGCACGTTCCGCTGTCGCTTGAGGCGCAGCTCGAAGCGCGCGTGCTCATGATGTCGACCAACAACATCCTGCACCCCGCCAACGGCTCGCCGATCATCGTGCCGTCGCAGGACATCGTGCTCGGTCTCTACTATCTCACGATCATTCGCGAGGCGGTAGCGATGTGAAGCCGAAGGTGTTCGGCGACATCGCCGAGATCGAGCACGCGCTGCAGGATCGCGTGGTCGACGTTCACACCAAGATTCAGTTCCGCTGGGAAGGCATCGGTGAGGACGGCAAGCCGTACGTCAAACGTTACGACACCACGCCGGGCCGCGCTCTGCTCGCCCAGGTGCTGCCGCGTTCGTCGAAGGTCAGCTTCGATACCGTCAACAAGCTGATGACCAAGCGCGAGATCTCCGGGATGATCGATACGGTCTACCGGCACTGCGGTCAGAAGGAGACCGTGATCTTCTGCGACCGCATCATGGCGCTCGGCTTCTATCACGCGTTCAAGGCCGGTATCTCGTTCGGCAAGGACGACATGGTGGTGCCGGCGACGAAGTGGAAGATCATCGACCGGACCAAGGACGCTGCCAAGGAATTCGAGCAGCAGTACAACGACGGCCTGATTACGCAGGGCGAGAAGTACAACAAGGTCGTCGACGCCTGGTCGAAGACCACTGACGAGATCGCCGACGCGATGATGAAGGAGATATCGTCCGTAAAGAAGGACGAGAAGACCGGCCGCGCCGCTCAGGTCAACTCGATCTACATGATGGCCCACTCCGGCGCGCGCGGCTCGCCCGCGCAGATGCGCCAGCTCGCCGGCATGCGCGGCCTGATGGCGAAGCCGTCGGGCGAGATCATCGAGACGCCGATCATCTCCAACTTCAAGGAGGGCCTCTCGGTGCTCGAGTACTTCAACTCGACGCACGGCGCCCGCAAGGGCCTCGCCGACACCGCGCTCAAGACCGCCAACTCAGGCTATCTGACGCGGCGTCTGGTCGACGTGGCGCAGGACTGCATCATCACGCAGCACGACTGCGGCACCAAGGCCGGCATCAAGGTTCGCGCCATCATCGACGCGGGCACCGTGGTGGCGTCGCTGGCAAGCCGCATCCTCGGCCGCACCATCGCGGACGACATCAAGGATCCGTCGACCGGCAAGGTCGCGCTCAAGCGCGGCACGCTGCTCGGCGAGCCCGAGGTCGAAACGATCGTCAACCTGGGTGTGCAGGAGCTGCGCATCCGCTCGGCCCTGACCTGCGAGCTGACCAACGGCATCTGCGGCGCCTGCTACGGGCGCGATCTGGCCCGCGGCACGCCCGTCAACATGGGCGAGGCGGTGGGCGTGATCGCCGCGCAGTCGATCGGCGAGCCGGGCACCCAGCTCACCATGCGCACGTTCCACATCGGTGGCGCCGCTCAGATTTCGGAGCAGTCGTTCATCGAGTCGAACTTCGACGGCACGGTCAACTTCCGCGCCAAGGGCAAGAACGCCGTCGTCAAGAACACCGACGGCGACTGGATTGCCATGGGCCGCAGCATCGTGGTCGCGGTGCTCGACGCCGACGACAACGAGCTGGCCGTGCATCGCATCCAGAACGGCGCGCGCATGCGCGTCGAGGACGGCGAGAAGATCAAGCGTGGTCAGCGTATCGCCGAATGGGATCCGTACACCCGCCCGATCCTCACCGAGGCCGAAGGCACGGTCGCGTTCGAGGACCTGGTCGAAGGCCAGTCGATGTCGGAAGCGGTCGACGAGTTGACCGGTATTGCCAAGCGCGTGGTCACCGACTGGCGCACGTCGACCCGCGCGGCCGACCTGCGTCCGGCCATGGTGGTCAAGGGCAAGGACGGCAAGGTCGTGAAGCTCAGCCGTGGCGGCGACGCCCGCTACATGCTCGCGGTCGACGCCATCATCTCGGCCGATCCCGGCACCAAGGTGAAGCCGGGCGACGTCATCGCCCGTATTCCGACGGAAAGCGCCAAGACGCGCGACATCACCGGCGGTCTGCCGCGGGTGGCGGAGCTGTTCGAAGCGCGCCGGCCGAAGGAGGCCGCCGTCATCGCCGAAATCTCGGGCACGGTGCAGTTCGGCCGCGACTACAAGAACAAGCGGCGGATTGCGATCGTTCCGAACGAGAAGGACGCCGAGCCGGTGGAGTATCTCGTCCCGAAGGGCAAGCACATCCATCTGCAGGATGGCGACGTCATCGAGAAGGGCGACTACATCGTCGACGGCAACCCGGCGCCGCACGACATCCTGGCGATCAAGGGCATCGAGGAGCTCGCTGCCTACCTGGTCAATGAAATCCAGGACGTCTACCGGCTGCAGGGCGTGGCGATCAACGACAAGCACATCGAGGTGATCGTTCGCCAGATGCTGCAGAAGGTCGAGATCTCCGACGTCGGCGAGACCGACATGATCCAGGGCGAGCAGCTCGACAAGATCGAGTTCGACGAGAACAACGCCAAGTTCGTCGCCGAGGGCAAGAAGCCCGCGGTTGCGCACCCGGTGCTGCTCGGCATCACCAAGGCCTCGCTGCAGACCCGCTCGTTCATCTCGGCGGCGTCGTTCCAGGAGACCACGCGCGTGCTCACCGAGGCCGCCGTCAACGGCAAGGCGGACACGCTCGACGGCCTCAAGGAGAACGTCATCGTCGGCCGCCTGATCCCGGCGGGCACCGGCGCCATGATGAACTCGCTGCGCGAAGTCGCCAGCAAGCGCGACAAGCTCATTCTCGACGAGCGCGAGAAGGAGGCCGCGAAGGCCGCCGAGGCGGCGGAAGCCGCCAAGGCTGCTGCCGCAGCGGAAGCTCCGGCCGCGTTGCCTGCCGCCGAATAGCGGACCGCAGCTCTACAAATGCGAAAAGGCCGCCCTTCAGGGCGGCCTTTTTGTTTCTTCGGACTGACGGACGTCAGTGCGTCGTCGCCGGCTCGCGGGCATCGCGCTTGGGCGTGATGCCATCGACGATCTCCGGCACCTCGTGCGTGTGCTCGCGGATCGCGTCCTCGCGGCGCTTGCGGGCCAGCGCGGCCTCGCCGCCGCTGGTTTCGTGATAGAGCGAGAGTGCCTCGAACTCGTCCTGCTTCGGTGCCGTGATCGCGAGGTCGGTGTAGGTCCAGCGGTCGGGCGCCGTCAGCGCTTCGTCAAGCATTCGCTTGAACTGCCTGTAGACCCGCCAATAGCCCCACAGCTTTCGGACGCTCTCAAGGCCGTAGCGCGGATAGAACACCAACGGGCTTTCGCGCTTGAGGCCGTGCCGCCGGTCTCGCCGGAACTTGAGGCGGAACGCGCCGCCCTCGAGCGGGTGCACGTTCTCGAAAATGATCATCACGTAGAACCACAGGATCGTGCTCAGCGTGGTGTTCGGCCGGCCGATCTTGCAGGCGGCGGAGCGCCGCAGGATCGTGCGGACGTGATCCGGCGTGTAGAAGGTAAGCCAGGCGGCGCGATAGGCTTCCTCCCATTCCGCGTCCGACATCTTGGAGTGGTTCGAGACGCGGTGGTTGAGGTCGTATTTGTTCATGTCGGGGTCCATCCAGACCCCTTTCTTCGAGAGGACCTTATGGTCCTCGGAACCGGGCAGTGGGGTCAGGAAGAAGAACTCCAGAATGTCGAGCGGCAACTCGCGCTTGATGATGCCGATGTCGCGGATGATGGATTCCTTGGTGTCGCCTGGGAATCCGAGAATGTAGCCCGCGTAGGTGATCGCGCCATGGTCGCGCCACTTCTGCAGCATCAGCCGGTATTCGGTGATCTTGTTCTGCCGTTTCTTGGCGGCGATCAGGTTGTCGGGGTTGATGTTCTCAAGCCCGATGAAGACGCGCCGCACGCCGGCTTGCCCCGCCTTCTCGATGAAGTTCGGGATCTTGTGGCACAGCGTGTCGACCTGGATGGTGAAGCCGAGGTTGGGGAAGCCGTTGGCGCGCAGGTGGATCAGCCGGTCGAACAGGATTTCCCAATCCTTGTTGCGCGCAAAATTGTCGTCAGTGATGAAGAAGCGCTTGATGCCCTGCGCATGGTTCTCGCGCACGATCCGCTCCAGATCGTCGGGCGAGCGGAACCGGCTCTTGCGGCCCTGCACGTTGATGATGGTGCAGAACGAGCACTGGTACGGGCAGCCGCGGCCGAGATCGACGCTGGAGAGCGATCCCGAAGTGCGCCGCACGTGCTGGCGCGGCAGGAAGGGCGGCGGCTCGCCCGTCAGGTTCGGCAGCTTGTCCATGTAGTTGTAGAGCGGCGCGAGCTTGCCGTTCCAGGCGTCCTGCAGCACCTCGTCGAACCGGCCTTCCTCGGCTTCGCCGGCGAAGAACGAAATGCCGAGCGCCTGCGCATCCTTGATGTCCTGCGGCAGCTCCGGGAGCATCGCCAGGCAGCCCGAGACATGGAAGCCGCCGACGCACACCGGCAGGCCGGCGGCCAGGAAGGGCCTCGCCAGGTCGACCGCGCGGGGAAATTGGTTGGACTGCACGCCGACCATGCCGATCAGGACGCGGCCGCCTTCCTTGCGGAGCATCCGGATGATCCGGTTGGGGTGAACCCGCCGGTTGGTCTCGTCATAGGTGTGCAGACGGATTTCGACGCCGGACCCCAGAACCTCGCGGCGTTTGGCGTCCTCCGCCAGTGCGTTCAGGCAGGCAAGCGTGTTGGAAGGGATGGCGGACCGGACCCATTGGATCGGATAGCCGTCGTCATCGTAGTGGCTCGGCTTGATCATCACGAAGTGCATCAAGTCCGAGCGATGGTTCGCTCGCGAACGCCACATACGCCTCATCCTCATTCCGACGGTCGAATCAACGTAACACGTTTACCTTCGCTTTTCTCAGGACTTTGCTAACTTCCGGCCGGCCCGCAGGCGGGAGTAGCTTCCCTTTAAGACGCTCCATACTCGCGCAAGACGCGGGCGTTAACGAAGCATCCGAACGGTAGGCCGAATTGCCAAAACCCCAATAAAATCGGCGCTTTCTGCCTTGACACCCTGGGACAGCGCCGATAAATACGCGCACTTACGGCAGGCGGTGAGCTTCGCCAGTCGGAACGGCTGCTCCGGAAATTTCGCTAAACCATTGAGATCGCTGATCTTTATTGGCTGCGGATGGGGCGCTCCGAGCCTCGACGAATGATGCTCAAACGCTGTCGCTGACGTCGAACGATTGTCAGAGCCATTGGTACACGACCGCGGCGGCTTGCCGTCGTGGTCCTCTGGGCCACAAGCGTCATCCTGCCGCCGGGGCGGGGTTGGCGCGCTTTCGTTTTGCGCGGATCCGGACCGCATCGATACGCCAGGACGCTGGCGTCAGGTGAAGACAAAGCATGCCGACGATCAATCAGCTGATCCGCAAGCCGCGGGTGGTGCAGAAGGCCAAGAAGAAGGTTCCGGCCCTGCAGCAGTCGCCCCAGAAGCGCGGCGTTTGCACGCGCGTCTACACCACCACGCCGAAGAAGCCGAACTCGGCGCTGCGCAAGGTGGCCAAGGTTCGTCTCACCAACGGCTTCGAGGTGATCGGCTACATCCCGGGTGAAGGCCACAACCTGCAGGAACACTCGGTGGTGATGATTCGCGGTGGCCGCGTGAAGGATCTTGCCGGGCGTGCGCTATCACATCCTGCGCGGCGTGCTGGACACCCAGGGCGTCAAGAACCGCAAGCAGCGCCGGTCGAAGTACGGCGCGAAACGTCCGAAATAGCCGGAGCGAACGATGTCCCGCCGTCACAGTGCCGAGAAGCGCGAGATCAATCCGGACCCGAAGTTCGGGAATCTGGTCGTTTCCAAGTTCATGAATGCCGTCATGTATGCCGGCAAGAAGTCGGTCGCCGAGGCGATCGTTTACGGCGCGCTCGAGACGATCGAGAGCAAGACCAAGCAGAATCCGATCGGTGTGTTCGAGCAGGCGCTCGACAACGTCATGCCGTCGATCGAAGTGCGCTCGCGCCGCGTCGGCGGCGCCACCTATCAGGTGCCGGTCGAGGTGCGCAACGTGCGCCGTCAGGCGCTCGGCATCCGCTGGATCATTTCTGCGGCGCGTGACCGTAACGAAAAGACGATGACGGAGCGGCTCTCGGCGGAGCTGCTCGACGCGTCCAATAACAGGGGGAATGCCGTCAAGAAACGCGAGGACGTGCACAAGATGGCGGAAGCCAACCGTGCCTTCTCGCACTACCGCTGGTAACGGCACAGCTCGAGCAGAACGCAAGGACACCGGACCCCCATGCCACGCGCCCATCCCATCGAGGAATACCGCAACTTCGGCATCATGGCGCACATCGATGCCGGCAAGACGACCACGACCGAGCGGATCCTCTACTACACCGGCAAGAACCATAAGATCGGCGAGGTGCATGAAGGCGCCGCGACGATGGACTGGATGGAGCAGGAGCAGGAGCGCGGCATCACCATCACGTCCGCCGCGACGACCGCTTTCTGGAACGGCAAGCGCCTCAACATCATCGACACGCCCGGCCACGTCGACTTCACGATCGAGGTAGAGCGCTCGCTGCGCGTGCTCGACGGCGCGGTGGTCGTTCTCGATTCCAACCAGGGCGTTGAGCCGCAGACCGAGACGGTCTGGCGTCAGGGCGACAAGTACAAGGTTCCGCGCATCGTGTTCGCCAACAAGATGGACAAGATCGGCGCGGACTTCTTCCAGTGCCTGAAGGACATCGTCGACCGTCTCGGCGCCAAGCCCGTCGCCATTCAGCTGCCGATCGGCGCGGAGTCGCAATTCAAGGGGCTGATCGATCTCGTCCGCATGAAGGGCGTGGTCTGGAACGACGAGTCGCTCGGCGCCAAGTACGACGACATCGACATTCCCGCGGACATGATCGACCAGGCCAATGAATACCGCGAGAAGCTGGTCGAGGCCGCCGTCGAGCTCGATGACGACGCCATGACCGCCTACCTCGAAGGCAAGATGCCCGACGAGGCGACGCTCAAGAAGCTGATCCGCAAGGCCGTCATCACGGGCGCCTTCTATCCGGTGCTGTGCGGCTCCGCGTTCAAGAACAAGGGCGTGCAGCCGTTGCTCGACGCCGTCGTCGATTACCTGCCGTCGCCGGTCGACGTGCCGGCGATCAAGGGCGTCGACCCGAAGGGCAACGAGATCGAGCGCACGCCGGACGACAAGGCGCCGATGTCGCTGCTGGCGTTCAAGATCATGGACGATCCGTTCGTCGGCACCATCACGTTCTGCCGCATCTATTCCGGCACGCTGTCGAGCGGCACCGGCGTCATCAATTCGACCAAGGAGCGCAAGGAGCGGATCGGTCGCATGCTGTTGATGCATGCCAACAACCGCGAGGACATCAAGGAAGCCTATGCCGGCGACATCGTCGCGCTGGCGGGCCTCAAGGACACGCGGACCGGCGACACGCTCTGCGATCCGCAGCACGAGGTGATCCTGGAAAAGATGGAATTCCCCGATCCGGTCATCGAGATCGCGATCGAGCCGAAGTCGAAGGCCGACCAGGAGAAGCTCGGCGTCGCGCTGGCGAAGCTCGTTGCCGAGGATCCGTCGTTCCGTGTCATGACCGACCAGGAGTCCGGCCAGACCATCATCAAGGGCATGGGCGAACTCCATCTCGACATCAAGGTCGACATCCTCAGGCGCACCTACAAGGTCGACGCCAACATCGGCGCGCCGCAGGTCGCCTATCGCGAGAAGATCACCAAGAAGGTCACGGTCGATTACCAGCACAAGAAGCAGACCGGCGGCACCGGCCAGTTCGCGCAGGTCAAGATCGTCGCCGAGCCGCTGCCGCCGGCGAGCGGCTTCGTGTTCGAGAACGAGATCGTCGGCGGCGCCGTGCCGAAGGAATACATCCCCGGCGTCGAGAAGGGCCTGGAGTCGGTGCTCGGCTCCGGCGTGCTGGCCGGGTTCCCGGTGGTGGACCTCAAGGTTTCGCTGATCGACGGCCGCTATCACGACGTCGACTCCTCGGCGCTCGCCTTCGAGATCGCGTCGCGCATGGCGCTTCGCGAAGCCTTGCAGAAGGGCGGCTCGGTGCTGCTCGAGCCGATCATGAAGGTCGAGGTGGTGACGCCGGAGGACTACACCGGCTCCGTCATCGGCGACCTGAATTCACGCCGCGGCCAGATCCAGGGCCAGGACATGCGTGGCAACGCCAACGTCATCACGGCGATGGTGCCGCTCGCCAACATGTTCTCGTACGTCAACAACCTGCGCTCGATGAGCCAGGGACGCGCCACCTTCACCATGCAGTTCGATCACTACGAGCAAGTTCCGCAGAACGTCGCGCAGGAGGTTCAGGCGAAGTACGCCTGATCCGATCGCTGAAGATACCGGGAGACATCCATGGCCAAAGAGAAATTCAACCGCAACAAGCCGCACTGCAACGTCGGGACGATCGGTCACGTCGACCACGGCAAGACGTCGCTGACGGCTGCGATCACCAAGATTCTGGCGGAGACCGGTGGGGCGACCTACACGGCGTACGACCAGATCGACAAGGCGCCGGAGGAGAAGGCGCGCGGCATCACGATCGCGACGGCGCACGTCGAGTACCAGACCGAGAAGCGCCACTACGCGCACGTCGACTGCCCGGGCCATGCCGACTACGTGAAGAACATGATCACGGGCGCCGCGCAGATGGACGGCGCGATCCTGGTGGTGTCGGCGGCCGACGGCCCGATGCCGCAGACGCGAGAGCACATCCTGCTGGCGCGCCAGGTCGGCGTGCCTGCGCTGGTGGTGTTCATGAACAAGTGCGACATGGTGGACGACCCGGAGCTGCTCGACCTGGTCGAGCTCGAGGTGCGCGAGCTTCTGTCGAAGTACCAGTTCCCGGGCGACAAGATCCCGGTGATCCGGGGCTCGGCGCTGATGGCGCTGGAGGACAAGGACAAGAAGCTCGGCCAGGATGCGATCCTCGAGCTGATGAAGGCGGTGGACGAGTACATCCCGCAGCCGGAGCGTCCGATCGACCTGCCGTTCCTGATGCCGGTTGAGGACGTGTTCTCGATCTCGGGCCGCGGCACGGTGTGCACGGGCCGCGTCGAGCGCGGCATCGTCAAGGTCGGCGAGGAGGTCGAGATCGTCGGCATCAAGGCGACGCAGAAGACGGTTGTGACCGGCGTCGAGATGTTCCGCAAGCTGCTCGACCAGGGCCAGGCCGGCGACAACATCGGGGCGCTGCTGCGCGGCACCAAGCGCGAGGAGGTGGAGCGCGGCCAGGTGCTGTGCAAGCCGGGCTCGGTGAAGCCGCACACCAAGTTCAAGGCCGAGGCGTACATCCTGACCAAGGAGGAGGGTGGCCGTCACACGCCGTTCTTCACCAACTACCGCCCGCAGTTCTACTTCCGCACCACCGACGTGACGGGCGTGGTGACGCTTCCGGAGGGCACCGAGATGGTGATGCCGGGCGACAACATCTCGATGGACGTGACGCTGATCGTGCCGATCGCCATGGAGGAGAAGCTGCGCTTCGCCATCCGCGAGGGCGGCCGCACCGTCGGCGCAGGCGTCGTCGCAAGCATCATCGAGTAAAGGGATCGAGGTTTTGGGGCGCGGCACGCCGCGCCCCAAGCCTTAGGAGCAATTCATGAACGGCCAGAATATCCGGATCAGGCTCAAGGCGTTCGATCACCGCATCCTCGATGCGTCGACGCGCGAGATCGTGAACACGGCCAAGCGGACCGGCGCGCAGGTTCGCGGCCCGATCCCGCTGCCGACCAAGATCGAGAAGTTCACGGTCAACCGTTCGCCGCACGTCGACAAGAAGAGCCGCGAGCAGTTCGAGATGCGCACGCACAAGCGCCTGCTCGACATCGTCGATCCGACGCCGCAGACGGTGGACGCGCTGATGAAGCTCGACCTCGCCGCCGGCGTGGACGTCGAAATCAAGCTCTGATCCGGGCGGGAATAAACGAGGTTCAGGAACAATGCGCACCGGAGTGATCGCACAGAAGGTCGGAATGACCCGCCTCTTCACCGAGGCCGGCGAGCATGTGCCCGTGACGGTTCTCCGTCTGGCGCAGTGCCAGGTCATCGCGCACCGCAACAAGGACAAGGACGGCTACGTCGCGCTGCAGCTCGGCTCCGGCACCCGCAAGGTGAAGAACGTGAGCAAGGCCGAGCGCGGCCGCTTCGCCGTCGCCAAGGTCGAGCCCAAGCGCAAGATGGTCGAGTTCCGCGTCGACGAAAAGGAGCTCATCCCGGTCGGCGCCGAGATCACCGCGGATCATTTCGTGGTCGGCCAGTTCGTCGACGTGACCGGCACTTCGACCGGCAAGGGCTTCGCCGGCGGCATGAAGCGCTGGAATTTCGGCGGGCTTCGCGCCTCGCACGGCGTGTCGGTCTCGCACCGCTCGATCGGTTCGACCGGCGGCCGTCAGGACCCCGGCAAGACCTTCAAGAACAAGAAGATGCCGGGCCAGATGGGCGTCGAGCGCGTCACCACGCTCAATCTCAAGGTCGTGCAGACCGACGTCGAGCGCGGCCTGATCCTGGTCGAAGGCGCGGTGCCGGGCGTCAAGGGCGGCTGGATCACCATGCGCGACGCGGTGAAGAAGGCGCTGCCGAAGGACGCTCCGAAGCCGGGCAAGTTCAAGGCTCCGGCTGCCGCCGAGAAGCCTGCGGCCGAGGCTCCTGCCGCGGAAGCGGCGCCCGCCAAGGAGGGTGCGTGACATGGAAATGAAGGTCACCAGCCTCGACGGCAAGTCGGCCGGCTCCGTGCAGCTCTCGGACGAGATTTTCGGTCTCGAGCCGCGCGCCGATCTGATTCAGCGTTGCGTGCGCTGGCAGCTCGCCAAGCGCCGCGCCGGCACCCATGCGGTCAAGAACCGCGCGGACATCTGGCGCACCGGCAAGAAGATGTACGCGCAGAAGGGCACCGGCCAGGCCCGTCACGGCTCGGCCCGCGTCAACCTGTTCCGCGGCGGCGGCCGCTCGTTCGGCCCGGTGGTGCGCTCACATGAGCACGGCCTGCCGAAGAAGGTCCGCGCGCTGGCGCTCAAGCACGCCCTGTCGTCCAAGGCCAAGGACGGCGGCCTGATCGTGATCGAAGCCGCGACGATGAAGGATCCGAAGACCAAGGCGCTGGCCGCGCATTTCGAGAAGCTCGGCTTCGAACAATGCGCTGATCATCGACGGCGCGGAGGTCGACGCGGGCTTCCGCAATGCCGCGCGCAACATTCCGAACATCGACGTGCTGCCGGTTCAGGGCATCAACGTCTACGACATCCTGCGCCGCGGCAAGCTGGTGCTGACCAAGGCCGCGGTCGATGCGTTGGAGGCGCGCTTCAAATGAGCACCACCGATCCGCGCCATTACGACGTCCTGGTCGCCCCGATCATCACCGAGAAGGCGACGACGGCATCCGAGCACAACAAGGTCGTCTTCAAGGTCGCGCGCAACGCCACCAAGCCGCAGATCAAGGAGGCGGTGGAGAAGCTGTTCGACGTCAAGGTGAAGAGCGTCAACACGCTCATCCGCAAGGGCAAGTTCAAGGTCTTCAAGGGCATGATGGGCGAGCAGCAAGCGACCAAGCGCGCCATCGTCACGCTCGAAGAAGGTCACCGCATCGACGTGACAACGGGTCTGTAAGGGTCGTCGCATGGCACTCAAGACATTCAAACCGACCACGCCGAGCCAGCGTCAGCTGGTCATCGTCGATCGCTCCGTCGCTCTACAGCGGCAAGCCGGTGAAGGCGCTGGTCGAGGGCCAGAACTCGAGCGGCGGCCGCAACAACCTCGGACGCATCACGACGCGGTTCCGCGGCGGCGGCCACAAGCAGGCCTATCGCAAGGTCGATTTCAAGCGCGCCAAGACCGAGGCCGCGACGGTCGAGCGCATCGAATACGATCCGAACCGCACCGCCTTCATCGCGCTGATCAAGTATTCCGACGGCGAGCTGTCCTACATCCTCGCGCCGCAGCGTCTGTCGGTTGGCGACACCATCGTTGCCGGCGAGTCCGTCGACATCAAGCCGGGCAACGCCATGCCGCTCGGCGGCATGCCGGTCGGCACCATCGTGCACAACATCGAGCTCAAGATCGGCAAGGGCGGCCAGCTCGCCCGCTCGGCCGGCACCTACGCGCAGATCGTCGGCCGCGACCAGGATTACGTCATCCTGCGCCTCTCCTCGGCCGAGCAGCGCCTGGTGCATGGCCGCTGCATGGCGACGGTCGGCGCGGTTTCGAACCCCGACAACATGAACATCTCGATCGGCAAGGCCGGCCGCAAGCGCTGGATGGGCCGCATGCCGCACAACCGCGGCGTCTCGATGAATCCGGTCGATCATCCGCTCGGCGGCGGCGAAGGCCGCTCCTCGGGTGGCCGCCATCCGGTGACGCCATGGGGCTTCCCGACCAAGGGCAAGAAGACCCGCAAGAACAAGTCCACCACCAAGTTCATCATGTTGAGCCGCCACAAGCGGAAGAAGCAGAGCTAAGGATCACGCATCATGGCGCGTTCAGTTTGGAAGGGCCCGTTTATCGACGGCTTTCTGCTCAAGAAGGCAGAGAAGGCACGGGGGTCGGGCCGGCACGAGATGATCAAGATCTGGAGCCGGCGTTCGACGATCCTGCCGCAGTTCGTCGGCATCACGTTCGGCGTCTACAACGGCCAGAAGCACATTCCGGTGATGGTCACCGAGGAGATGGTCGGCCACAAGTTCGGCGAGTTCGCTCCGACCCGCACGTTCTATGGCCACAGCTCCGATCGCAAGGCGAAGCGGTCTAACTCGCCGGCACCGGCCGCCGCGAGCTAAGGGGCCAAGAGGATACGATCATGGGTAAGGCGAAGCGCGAACGGACGCTCCCCGAGAACGAAGCCAAGGCGGTGGCCCGCATGCTGCGGGTGTCGCCGCAGAAGCTCAATCTCGTGGCGCAGCTCATCCGCGGCAAGAAGGTCGATATTGCGCTTGCGGATCTGCAGTTCTCCAGCAAGCGCATCGCCAGGGACGTGAAGAAGTGCCTGGAATCGGCAATCGCCAATGCCGAGAACAACCACGACCTCGACGTCGACGATCTGGTCGTTGCCGAGGCGCATGTCGGCAAGGCGCTGGTGATGAAGCGTTTCACTCCGCGCGGCCGTGGCCGCATGGGAAGAATCATGAAGCCGTTCGCGAACCTGACGATCATCGTTCGTCAGGTCGAGGCCGCGGCTTAAGGAGACGGCAATGGGTCAAAAGGTCAATCCCATCGGTCTGCGGCTCGGTATCAACCGCACCTGGGATTCGCGCTGGTACTCGGGCAAAAACGAGTACGGCACGCTGCTGCACGAGGACATCAAGATCCGCGCAGCCCTGATGAAGGAGCTGAAGCAGGCGGCGGTGTCGAAGATCGTGATCGAGCGCCCCCACAAGAAGTGCCGGGTAACGATCCATTCGGCGCGTCCCGGCGTGGTGATCGGCAAGAAGGGCGCCGATATCGAGAAGCTGCGCAAGCAGGTCGCCAAGCTCACCGACAGCGACGTGGTCATCAACATCGTCGAAATCCGCAAGCCGGAGCTCGATGCCCAGCTCGTCTCCGAGTCGATCAGCCAGCAGCTCGAGCGCCGCGTCGCGTTCCGCCGCGCGATGAAGCGCGCCGTGCAATCGGCGATGCGCCTTGGCGCTGGCGGCATCCGCATCAACTGCTCGGGCCGTCTTGGCGGTGCCGAGATCGCGCGCATGGAATGGTACCGCGAAGGCCGCGTGCCCCTGCATACGCTGCGCGCTGACGTCGACTATGGCGTCTCCACCGCGTTCACCACCTACGGCACCTGCGGCGTCAAGGTCTGGATCTTCAAGGGCGAGATCATGGAGCACGACTCCATGGCGCAGGATAAGCGCCTCGCCGAAGCCGAGGCCGGCCGTCCGCGGCGCGAACAGAGCTAGGCGCGAGCAAAGGAATAACAAAGGTCATTTGTCATGCTGCAACCGTCGCGCACCAAGTTCCGCAAGGCGCACAAGGGCCGTATCCACGGCCTCGCCACCAGCGGCATCGACCTGGCGTTCGGCCAGTTCGGCCTCAAGGCGATGGAGCCGGATCGCGTCACCGCGCGGCAGATCGAAGCCGCCCGCCGGGCGTTGACGCGCCATATGAAACGCGCCGGTCAAGTGTGGATCCGCGTCTATCCGGACGTTCCGGTTTCCAAGAAGCCGCTCGAAGTCCGCATGGGCTCCGGCAAGGGCTCGGTCGAATTGTGGGTGACGCGGATCAAGCCGGGCCGCATCCTGTTCGAGGTGGACGGCATACCGATGGAGCTTGCCAAGGAGGCGCTTACGCTTGCCGCCGCCAAGCTGCCGATCAAGACCCGTTTCGTCTCGCGTATTCCAGGGTGATCCGATGAAAGCATCAGACGCGCGAGCCATGACCGTCGATCTAATCGACGACGAGGTTCTCAAGCTCAAGAAGGAACAGTTCAACCTGCGATTCCAGCGCGCCACCGGGCAGCTCGAGAATACTTCGCGGGTGCGCGTGGTTCGTCGCGACGTTGCGCGGTTGATGACCATCGCGCGCCAGAAGCGGGCCGGCGAGCCGATGCCGGAAGCGAAAGCCGCTCCGGCGCCGCGGAAGCCGAAGCGTACGTCGCGGTCCAAGCCGCCGGCGAAACCGCAGACCAAGGCGAAGTCCGAGTCGAAAACGAAGTCCAAGGCCAAGAAGTAAGAGGTCGAGATGCCGAAGCGTACGCTGCAAGGCGAAGTGGTCAGCGACAAGCAGGACAAGACGGTTGTCGTGCGCGTCGAGCGTCGCTTCACGCATCCCGTCATGAAGAAGACGATCCGTCGGTCGAAGACCTTCCACGCCCATGACGAGACGAACGAATACAAGGTGGGAGATCTGGTCCAGATCGAGGAGCACAAGCCGATCTCGAAGCTCAAGCGCTGGCTGGTGATCTCCGGCGAGAAGCGGGCCAGGACGGAAGCTCCGATCGAGTCGGAGTTCGAGAAGAAACCGAAATCCAGATCCAAGGCCAAAGCGCAGTAATTGCGCGCGTGGAATAGAATACGAGGCGCCTCATGATTCAGATGCAAACCAACCTTGATGTGGCGGACAATTCCGGCGCACGCCGCGTCATGTGCATCAAGGTGCTGGGCGGCTCGAAGCGCAAATACGCCACGATCGGCGACGTCATCGTCGTCTCGGTCAAGGAGGCGATCCCGCGCGGCCGCGTCAAGAAGGGCGAGGTGATGAAGGCCGTGGTGGTGCGGGTCCGCAAGGACATCCATCGCCCCGACGGCTCGGTCATCCGCTTCGACCGCAACGCCGCGGTGCTGATCAATCCGCAGATGGAGCCGGTCGGCACGCGCATCTTCGGCCCAGTGCCCAGAGAGCTGCGCGCCAAGAATCACATGAAGATCATCTCGCTCGCACCGGAGGTGCTGTGATGGCAGCGAAGATCAAGAAGGGCGACAAGGTGGTCGTGCTCACCGGCCGCGACAAGGGTCGCTCCGGCGAGGTGATCGAGGTGCGTCCGACGGCCGGCCGCGCCCTGGTGCGCGGCATCAACATGGTCAAGCGGCACCAGAAGCAGACGGCGCAGCAGGAGGGCGGCATCATTTCCAAGGAGTCGACCATCCACCTGTCCAATCTGGCGCTGGCCGACCCGAAGGACGGCAAGCCCACACGGATTGGATTCAAATTCGTTGGCGGAGGCGATGACCGCCGCAGGGTGCGGGTCGCCAAGCGTTCCGGAGTTGAGATCGATGGCTGACAAGCAGGACAAGGGCGCCAAGCCCGAGAAGCAGCCCAGGGCTGATCAATCGCCCGAGGCTTTGGCTCGCGCCGAGAAGGCTCGCGGGGCCAAGGAAAAGGCCGCGGCCGCGAAAGCCGCTGCGACCGCGGAGAAGAAGCCGCGGGAGCCGGAAGAGCGCGTCACGCCGCGGCTTCGCACGCAGTTCGACGCGGATGTGCGCCAAAAGCTGATCGAGCAATTCGGCTACAAGAACAAGATGCAGGTTCCGACCCTGCAGAAGATCGTGCTCAACATGGGCATCGGCGAGGCCGTGAACGACCGCAAGAAGGTCGAGCAGGCCGCCGAGGCGATGGCGGCGATCGCCGGCCAGAAGCCGGTCATCACCAAGTCGCGCAAGTCGATCGCGACCTACAAGCTGCGCGACGGCCAGGCGATCGGCTGCAAGGTCACGCTGCGCAAGTCGCGGATGTACGAATTCCTCGACCGGCTCGTGAACATCGCGCTGCCGCGCGTGCGCGACTTCCGCGGCCTCAATCCCAAAAGCTTTGACGGCCGCGGCAACTATTCGCTGGGCATCAAGGAACACATCATTTTCCCCGAGATCGACTACGACAAAGCGCAGGAAGTCTGGGGCATGGACATCACGGTCTGCACGAGCGCGAAATCCGACGACGAGGCCCGCGCGCTGCTGACTGCATTCAACTTCCCGTTCCGGCAGTGAGGATCGGTCCGTAAGGGCAAATCCTCAAACGCGGAAAGCCAGGAGACACGAATGGCCAAGAAGAGTTCGATCGAGAAGAACAATCGTCGTCGCAAGATGACGAAGCAGGCCGCCGGCCGCCGCGCGCGCCTGAAGGCAATCATCATGGACAAGACCAAGCCGGTGGAAGAGCGCTTCGCGGCGAGCCTCAAGCTTGCCGAGATGCCGCGCAATTCGTCGGCGACGCGGATCCGCAATCGCTGCGAGCTGACCGGCCGGCCGCGCGCGTACTATCGCAAGCACAAGCTCAGCCGTATCGCGCTGCGCGAGCTTGGCTCCAAGGGCCTGATCCCGGGCCTTGTGAAGTCGAGCTGGTAGAGGGGGATCGCATGTCAATCAACGATCCGCTCAGCGATCTGATCGCGCGCATCAACAACGCGCAGATGCGCAAGAAGCCGAAGATCACCACGCCCGGCTCGCGGCTGCGCGTCAGCGTGCTCGACGTTCTCAAGAACGAGGGTTACATCCGCGGCTACGCGACCGTCGAGCACAAGGACGGGCGCAACGAGCTGGAGATCGAGCTCAAGTATTCCGAAGGTCAGCCGGTGATCCGCGAGATGTCGCGGGTCTCGAAGCCGGGCCGCCGCGTCTATGTCGCGGTGCGCAACCTTCCTCGCATCAACAACGGCCTGGGCGTCGCGATCCTGTCGACGCCGAAGGGCGTGATGGCCGACCACGACGCGCGCGACGCGAACGTCGGCGGCGAAGTGCTCTGCACGGTGTTCTAAGGGCACGAGAGAAACAGTCGAGAGAAACCATGTCTCGTATCGGAAAAAAGGCGGTTCCGGTCCCCTCCGGCGTTACGGCAAACGTCGAAGGCCAGACCGTCAAGGTGAAGGGCCCGAAGGGCGCTTTGCAGCTCGTGCTGCATGGCGAAGTCACCGCCAAGCTTGAGAGCGGCGCGATCAAGATCGATCCGCGCTCGGAGACCAAGCGCGCCCGCTCGCAGTGGGGCACCGCGCGCACGCTGGTCAACAACCTGATGGTTGGCGTGACCAAGGGCTTCGAGGAAAACCTGGAGATCACCGGTGTCGGCTTCCGCGCCGCGGTGCAGGGCAAGAACCTGCAGCTCCAGCTCGGCTACAGCCACGACGTCGTCTATCCGATCCCGGAAGGCATCACGATCGCGGCGGCGAAGCCGACCGAGATCAAGATCACCGGCTCGGACAAGCAGAAGGTCGGCCAGGTGGCCGCGGAGATCCGCGGGTTCCGGCCGCCGGAGCCCTACAAGGGCAAGGGCGTCAAGTACGCCGGCGAATACATCTTCCGCAAGGAAGGCAAGAAGAAGTAACGGAGCGCGCTATGGCGACGGTCAAAGTCAGAACGGAACGGCGCAAGGGCGTCACGCGGCGCCGGATCAAGGCAGCGGCCTCCGGGCGCGCACGGCTGACCGTGTTCCGGTCCTCGAAGCATATCTATGCCCAGGTGATCGACGACGTGAAGGGTTCGACGGTCGCCGCTGCGTCTTCTGTCGAGAAGGACATGCGCGGCAACCTCAAGACCGGCGCCAACATCGAGGCCGCCAAGGCGGTCGGGAAGCTGGTCGCCGAGCGCGCCAAGCAGAAGGGCGTCACCGACGTGGTGTTCGACCGCGGCAGCTATCTGTATCACGGGCGCATCAAGGCGCTGGGCGATGCCGCCCGCGAGGGCGGACTGAAGTTCTGAACGGGTTTTGACGGGCGAACGCCCGACAAGGAAAGAGATCGCTATGGCACGTGAACCGAGACGAGACCGCGAAGAGAGCGAGTTCATCGACAAGCTCGTTCACATCAACCGCGTCGCCAAGGTTGTGAAGGGCGGCCGCCGGTTCGGCTTCGCCGCGCTGGTGATCGTCGGCGACCAGAAGGGCCGGGTCGGGTTCGGCCACGGCAAGGCGCGCGAGGTGCCGGAGGCCATCCGCAAGGCGACTGACGCCGCACGCCGCAACGTGACGCGTGTGCCGCTGCGGGAAGGCCGCACGCTGCATCACGACGTGCGCGGCCGCCACGGCGCCGGCAAGGTGTTCCTGCGCGCGGCGCCTCCCGGAACCGGCATCATCGCGGGCGGCCCGATGCGCGCGGTGTTCGAGTCGCTCGGCATGCAGGACGTGGTGGCGAAGTCGATCGGCTCGTCGAACCCTTACAACATGGTTCGCGCCACCTTCGACGCGCTGAAGAGCGTCGATTCCCCGCGCTCGGTCGCGGCGCGTCGCAACATCAAGGTTTCCGCCCTGCAGTCGCGCCGCCGCGAGGGCGCCGACGCCGAGGCCACGGAGTAACCGCCATGGCAAGTGGCAAGACGATCAAGGTTCAGCAGACCGGCAGCCCGATGCGGCGTGAGCACACGCAGCGCGAGACGCTGATCGGTCTTGGGCTCAACAAGATCGGCCGTACCCGCGACTTGCCGGATACGCCGATGACCCGCGGCATGATCACTAAGGTGAAGCACCTGATCCGCGTGGTCGAGGGCAAGTAAGGACAAGGCCATGAAGCTCAACGAAATCGCCCCTAAGGCGGGCTCGACCAAGAAGCGCATGCGCATCGGCCGCGGTATCGGCTCCGGCAAGGGCAAGACCGGCGGACGCGGCGGCAAGGGCCAGACCGCGCGCTCGGGCGTGCGCATCAAGGGCTTCGAAGGCGGTCAGATGCCGCTGCACCGGCGGCTGCCCAAGCGCGGCTTCCGCAACACCAAGTTCCAGCTCCGCCTCAACGAGGTCAACCTCGGCAAGGTGCAGACGGCGATCGACGCCAAGCTGCTCGACGCCGGCGCTCTGGTCGATGCGACGGCGCTGATCAAAGCCGGCCTGATGCGCCGCGCCAAGGATGGCGTGCGCCTGCTCGGCAATGGCGAGCTCAAGTCCAAGGTCGATTTCGCTGTTTATGGAGCGTCGAAATCCGCCCAGGCCGCGGTCGAGAAGGCCGGCGGCTCGGTCAAGATTCTGGCGCCGAAATCGGACGAGGGCGAAAAGGCCGCCTGATCCCTATATCTGAGCGGGTCGGGCGGTAACGGGAGCTCTCAATGGTTTCTGCAGCGGAACAACTGGCGGCCAATCTCAACTTCTCCGCGCTCGCCAAAGCCGAGGAGCTCAAGAAGCGCATCTGGTTCACGCTGGGCGCGCTGCTGGTCTACCGCTTCGGCACCTACATCCCGCTGCCCGGCATCGATCCCACCGCCTGGGATCAGATCTTCAAGTCGCAGGCCGGCGGCATCCTCGGCATGTTCAACATGTTTGCCGGCGGCGGCATCCACCGCATGGCGATCTTTGCGCTGAACATCATGCCGTACATTTCGGCCTCGATCATCATTCAGTTGATGACGACTGTTTCACCGACACTTGAGCAACTTAAGAAAGAGGGTGAGCAGGGCCGCAAGGTCATCAACCAATACACCCGCTATCTCACCGTGCTGCTGGCGGTGTTCCAGGCCTATGGAATTTCGCTGGGGCTGGAAGGCGCCGGCAACGTGGTGAGCGAGCCCGGCTATTTCTTCCGTATCGCCACGGTCATCACGCTGACCGGCGGCACCATGTTCCTGATGTGGCTCGGCGAGCAGATCACCGCCCGCGGCATCGGCAACGGCATTTCGCTCATCATCATGGCGGGCATCGTCGCCGAGCTGCCTTCGGCGATCGCCGGGATGCTCGAGCTCGGCCGCCAGGGCGCGCTGTCCA